>NZ_JBEZYN010000001.1:0-611364 GCF_040638605.1 Streptomyces sp. NPDC026092 | reverse complement strand
GGCGCCGCTGGAGGAGTTGGTGGCGGAGGGGTTCCAGCCGGACTCGTGGTTGACGATCTTGCTGAACGACGCGTACTGCGAAGCCGGGACGATCTGCTTCGCAATCTCCTGCGGCGTCGCGGCCGAGGCCGTGGACGTCGTGCCGAGCACCGCACCCGAGGCGCCCAGCAGCACGGCTGCGGAGACGGCGAAGGTCTTCTTGCGGGACGAGACACGAGCGGAGAGCGAGCGGAACACGAAGCGACCTAACGTCGGGGACAAGGGGGTGCGCCGGGCGATTTCGGCAAGACGGAACCAGAACCGGGGAACCCGGAGACTGGGGGGAATCCGCCTGGCCGAGGAGCTGCGCTGGAGCGCTGCTGCCTGGCGACGTCCACCAGAGAAGCAGGGCCGAACGGGCGACGCAACGACCCCCGGTACGAAGCGGAGTCGGACCCGCGGCGAAGGTCCGGGGGCGGGGGATGGGACGTTTTCGCAGGTTGACGACGGGTGTGTGGGGATTTAGGAGGGTATGCAACGTCTCCTATGCCGCCTCGTACGTGACCTAGGTCCTGTGGGGCGCCTCACCCCGAAGGGACCCCTCAGACACCGGTCCGTCACACCGCGCTCGGGTCCTGATACACCGCGTCGAGGGCCAGATACGCGCCCCCTCGGGCCGCCGCAGTGAACCCCAGGGTGGAGAGCAGGACCTCGCAGCCGCCGGCGTCCGGCGCCATCACCCGGTCGCGGACCACGTGCCGCACGCGGTCGAGCATGAGGTCGCCGATGTGCGTGAAGTAGCCGCCGAGTACCACCACGCCGGGGTTGAGCACGTCGGCGAGGACCGCGATGCCCAGGCCGAGGTCGTCCGCGACGCGGTCGAGCGCCTCCAGAGTGCGCGGGTCGCCGTCGTCGGCGCGGCGGTGGAGTTCGGCGAGCCGGGTCTCCAACTCGACGGACGGGTCGTGGATTTCGTCGCCGTCGTCGGCGGCGAGGCGGAGGATGGCGTCGAGTCCGACCAGCGTCTCCCAGCATCCGTATCGTCCGCACACGCAGACGCGAGGCTCGGAGCCGAGAGGACCGAGAGGGCCGCCGGAACCGCGCGGGCCGAGCGGCATGTGGCCGACCTCGCCGGCGAAGCCGCTGCGGCCCCGCAGCAGACGGCCGTCGCTGATGATGCCTGCGCCGATGCCACGTTCACCGGTGATGCAGACCATGTCGTGCACACCCACACCCAAGTCGCGCCCGGTCCCGTCCTGCCCGGCCATGTCCTGGACCCGTACGTACTCCGCCATCGCGCCGGCCTTCGCGTCGTTCTCGACGGCGACGTTCTCGGCGGTGAGGCGGGGCGGGGCCGGTTCCAGGCGGGCGAGCAGTTCCTCGGCGACCGGGACGTTCCGCCAGCCGAGGGCGGGTGCGTACGCAACGACGCCCAGGCTCGGGTCCACCACTCCGGGTACGGCCAGGGTGAGGCCGATCGGCCGCTTGCCGTCCTGTTCCAGGCCGGACAGGCAGGCCTGGACGGACCGCGCCGTGCGGTCGAGGACCGCGTCGGTTCCGGCACGGGCGACGTCGACCGGGCTGCGGTGCTCGTACGCGATGTCGCCGGTCAGGCTGAGGGCGAGGACGTACACGTCACTCGTACTGATCTCCACGCCGATCCCGCAGATGTCCCGGCCGTCGAGGTGGACCAGGGTGCCGGGGCGGCCGACGGCACCTTCCCGCTGCGCGGGCCCCTCGCTGACGAGGCCCAGGGTGACGAGTTCGGCGACCAGGTTGGTGATGGTCGGCTTCGGCAGCCCCGTGTCGCCGGCGAGTTGGGCGCGTGAACGCGGCCCCGCGTCGCGCAGGATCCGCAGCACCACACCGAGGTTGGTGCGCCGGAGGGACCGCCGGTCGCGCGGCTGCGCGGGCCCGGACAGGGCGGCGTTCGCAGGCGCCGCCGTTCGCGGGTCAGCCTTCACTCGTTCCTCGTTCCTCGTCTCTCGCCGGGCGGGACGGCTCTCATGATGGCAAGTCTCCGGCATCGGCCTCCCGGAGCCTCGACGGTCTCCCCCAGCCTCTCCCGGAGCCTTGACACCCCTTATTAGTTCGGATTTTATTCAAACTAATTCGAGGACCCGCGGACGCGCCCTCTCTGGGCGCGTCCAGCCGGAGAGGAGTCTCTGTTGTCGGCTCGTTCCAGGATCAGAATCGCCGGTGCTCTCGCCGCGGCGGCCGTGGCGCTGACCGGCTCGGCGGCGGCCATGCCGGCCTCCGCCGCCGATCCCACGTACTCGGTCACCATCGGGTCCAAGGGCTCGTGGACCCACCCTGACGACACCCCCGCCGCCACGTACATCGACAAGGACGGCTCCTTCTACTACCAGTCCGCGCACGCCCTGTACGCCCAGAACGACCCCCGCACCTGGACGTTCTACCGGGGCAAGGACTTCGACGGCGCCAAGCGCGACGCCGCGCTGAGCGAGGCGGTCAACCCGGCCAATGCCCTGGACCGCAACGACGACACCACGTGGCGGTGCAACAACAGCCCCACCGGCCGGGAGTCCACGTACGCGGCCGCCGGCTCGCACTACTCACAGCGGAACTACTGCGACCTGATGGGTGTGTGGGTGGATCCGGACTCGGGCGACTGGTACGGCCTGGTCCACAACGAGTTCACCCCGGATCCCTTCGGGGACAACCTGCACTACGACGCGATCGACTACGCCGTCTCCAAGGACCAGGGGAAGACCTGGGACGTCAAGGACCACGTCCTCACCTCGCCGTACAGCACCGAGCGAGGGGACGACGAGGCCTTCCCCCACGACACGTACCACTACGGCAACGGGGACGCCCGGCTGTTCGTGGACACCGCCTCGGGCTACTTCTACGTCTACTACAACTCCCGCGCCATCCCGAAGGGCGGCGTCCCGGGCGGCTGGACCGACGGCAGCCGGGGCCATGTGGCCCGCGCCCCCATGTCCGGGAAGATGGCCCCGAATTCCTGGCGCAAGTGGTACGACGGCGCCTGGACCCAGCCGGGAGTCGGCGGTCTGGAGAGCAACATGGAGCCGGTCGACGCCGACAACCCGACGGGCTACACCCCCGTCGAGAAGGACTACGACCCGGCCACCCCCGGCAGCGTCGCCGAGCAGCAGGCGGCGGGCGAACTGCCCGCCAAGTCCGACCTGTTGACCATGAGTGTGGTCTACAACGCCCATCTCGGCCTGTACTTCGGTGAGCCCGAGGTCGTGCACCAGGACGGCTCGGAGGCTCAGCGCTTCTACGTCACCGACGACCTCTCCACCCAGAAGTGGCGGCTGATCGGCGACTCCGGCGACTACCGGTCGGGCTCCTGGTACCGCTGGATGCTGGACTCCGTGAACAAGACCGGCTCCACCATCGTCGGCAAGACCTTCCGCAGCTACTGCTCGTTCTTCTGCTCCAACGGGGCGGACGGCGAGTACTACAACACCACCGTCGAGACCAGCGCCCCCGCCGCACCGGTCGTCTCGGGGTCGGCCTACACGATCGCCAGCGGCAACGGCCGCGTCCTCGCCCAGGCCACCGGCAGCCGGGCGACCACCTCGTTGCCCACGGGTGACGGGTCCAGCCGCAGCAAGTGGATCTTCACGTCCAACGGCGACGGTTCGTACCGCATCGCCAACGCCGGCAGCCGGGAGCTCCTCGGTGTGGACTCCACCCGCGACAGCGGCCGTGCCTGGGGCGCGCAGCCGACCGTGGCCGGGGCACGACCTGGTGGGCCGACCGTCGGCCAGCAGTGGTTCGTCATCCCCGGGAAGACCGTCGACGGCGCGTCCACCGGTACGTTCCGCCTGGTCAACCGCTACAGCGGACTCGTGATCGGCATGTCGGGAGTCTCGGGCCGACTCGTCGAGACCACGCCCACGCGGGCCTGGACCGACACGACCGGCGGGCCGGTCGGCGGCGCGAGGACGGCCGCCGAGCAGACCCTGACGCTCACGCCGACGGGCAGCCGGGCTGCCCGACCGTAAACCCGTGTCGGCCGGACGGCGGACCGTCTCGCCGCTGTCCGGCCGACACGACTCCCGCACCGCCACTACCGGAGAGCCGCGCCATGAGCCGATACCACCTGCGCTACCAGGTGATGCCCGATCAGGACCCCACCGCACTCGCGGACTTCTGCGTGAAGCACTCCGTCGACGAGGTCGTACTGATCATCGGGTCGGAGGAGCTGTACGCAGGACACCTGGCGGGCGTGGAAGAGGACCGCTGGTACGCCGCCACGCGCGCGGCACGGGAGGTCCTGGCCGACCGGGGCATCGGGGTCAGCCTGAACCCCTGGGTCACGTCCGGGCACGCCGATCGGGGCCGCGTCCAGGACCTGGGGTTCGCGCCGCTCGTCTCCCCCACCGGCGAGGTCTCGACGGCGGCGGCCTCCTTCGCCTGCCCGGTCTGGCGCGCCTGGATCGCCGCCCACTACGGACGCTTCGCCGAGCTCGGGTTCCGAGTGATGTGGCTGGAGGACGACTTCCGCTTCCACAATCACTCCCCGTTGACCTGGGGCGGCGGTTTCGAGCCGGAGATGCTCGCCCGGCTCGGCCTGAACGTGACGCGGGAGGAACTGGTCGCCGCCGTCACCGCGCCCGGCGAGCCGCACCCATGGCGGGCGTTGCTCCAGCGGACCTGGCGGACGGCTCAGCTCGAAGTCGTCGACCTCGTACGCGAGGCGATCGCCGGCCGGTCCGCACTCGGGCTGATGAGCTCAGGGCTCGGCATAGCCTCGGTCGAAGGCCGCGACTGGAACCAACTCTTCGAGCGCATCGGCGCCCACCGCCCGCACTTCGCCCCGTACGGAGACAGCCCCGCCTCCGGCCTGGCCCGCTCGGTGGCCATGCTGGAACTGCAGAACGGTCTGCGGCCCCCGTCGGTGGAAGTGGCGCCCGAGATCGAGAACTGGCCCCACACCGAGTGGACGAAGTCCGACACCCAGACCTGGTCGGAGATGGTCACCGCGACCCTGTCCGGGGCGGACGCCCTGCTTCTCGACGTGTTCCCGTTCGTCACGGGTGATCCGGCGCGCTATCCCCGGATCGGGCGGATGCTCGCGAACTCCCGGGCGACGCTGGACTTCTGTGCCACCGATCGCGCGCGGTCGGTCGGCGTAGGCATCCCCTGGCAGAAGGACACAGCCGCCTACATACACGGTGACGGCACGATGCAGGGACTGGAGTCCGACCCCCTAAGGGCCTCGGAGTATCTCCTCCCGTACGGCGTGCCGATCCGGGCGGGCGTCGCGGAGGTGAACGCCCTGTTCGGCACGGTCGCGTGGGGCGTGCCCGATGCCTCGGTGGAACAGTTGCTGCTCGGCGGGCTCCTGCTGGACGGCACGGCCGCGGCGATCCTGGACCGGCGCGGGTTCGGCGAGCTGCTGGGCGTCACCCTCCACGGGGAGGTGGCCCGGGAGACGGCGTCGCCGGCTCCGTACAGCATGGAACGGATCCTGGACGGCGGAGCGCTCCTCAGCGTGAACGTACAGCCGTCGGTGGCCAGAATGACTGCCGTGCCCGGGGCGGAGACATGGACGGAGATCCTCACCCCCCGCGGTGAGCCCTGGGGAGCGGGCCGGGTCGCCTACGTGAACTCCCTGGGAGGCAGAGTGGTCACGATGGGGGCCTGCCGCCCCGAGACCCTCGGCCGCTGCGACGACGGCCGACGACTCGCCCACCGGGCCCTGCGCTTCCTGGGCGCCCACATGCCCTTCGTGACGGGCGGCCCCCACCTGATCCCCCAGTACGCCCGCCTCGGCCCCCGTCACCGCCTGGCCGTCGCCAACGGCTCGGCCGACCCCGCCCGTCCACGCGTGACGGTCGAGGACGTGACGGGCGACATCACGGCGACCCTCCTGTCCCCGCTGTCCACCCCCAGGCCGGTCGAGGCGGTACGGGAGGACCACGTCGTCACGATCGAGGACGAGGTGCCCCACCGCGGCTACCTCGTTCTGGAGTGGTCCTGAGAGCCGGGCTGCCTGCTCTGGCGCCTGCCCGACGGCGAGCCGCCGCCCCGCCCTACACCTGATAGCGGTCCGGGGCGAAGAGGTCGAGGTTGGCCGCGACCCAGTCCGACGTGCGGGCCAGGCCCTCGGAGAGGGAGACCTGGGGCTTCCAGTCCGCCCACTCGCGGGCGCGGGAGTTGTCCGACAGGAGGCGGTGCACCTCGCTGCCCGAGGGGCGCAGGCGGGAGGGATCCACCACCACGTCCGCCTCCCGGCCGGAGGCCGTGATCAGGGCCTTCGCCAGGTCGCCGATGGATATCTCCTGGCCGGAGCCGAGGTTGACCACCTCGCCCAGCGCCCGGTCGCACTCGGCCGCCGCGAGGAAGCCCTCGGCCGTGTCCGTCACGTACGTGAAGTCCCGGGTGGGCGTGGTCGATCCCAGGCGGATCTCCCGGGAGCCCGAGTGGAGTTGGGCCAGGATCGTGGGGATGACCGCGCGCGCCGACTGACGGGGACCGTACGTGTTGAACGGCCGTACCACCGTCACCGGCAGCTCGAAGGCGTGGTGGAAGGAGAGCGCCATCATGTCCGCGCCGATCTTCGACGCGGAGTACGGGGACTGCGGCTGGAGCGGGTGGTCCTCCGCGATGGGGGCTGTCAGGGCCGTGCCGTAGACCTCGCTGGTGGAGGTGTGCACGAGGCGGCGTACGTCGTGGCGGCGGCAGGCCTCCGCGATGTTCTCCGTGCCGGTGACGTTCGTCTGCACGTACGCGCCCGGCGAGGCGTAGCTGTACGGGATCCCGATCAGGGCCGCCAGGTGGAAGACGGTGTCGCAGCCGGCGACCGCGTCGCTGACCCGGCCCGCGTCGCGGATGTCGCCCGCCCACATCTCCACGGGGCCGCCCGGGTCGGCCAGGTAGCGGGCCAGGTGTCCCTTCTCCGCGTACGGCTTGTAGTGCACGAAGGCCCGTACCCGAGCGCCCCGCGCCACCAGCAGGTCCACCAGGGTCGAGCCGATGAAGCCCTCGGCCCCGGTGACGAGGACGGTGCGGCCGGACCAGTTCGTGGTCACGTTCGTGTTCATCGTCGTGGTCATGTCGGTGCTCATGCGTGCTCCAAG
Source organism: Streptomyces sp. NPDC026092 (assembly GCF_040638605.1). NCBI lineage: Bacteria > Bacillati > Actinomycetota > Actinomycetes > Kitasatosporales > Streptomycetaceae > Streptomyces > Streptomyces sp. NPDC026092. The sequence goes on along the minus strand of NZ_JBEZYN010000001.1, from coordinate 604,306 downwards.
GTGGGAAGGGGAAGGCGGATGCCGGCCACGCGGAGGACCTCCGCGGCCAGCAGTTCGGCGGCCCGCGCGTGCGGGCCGGGGTCGGCGGCGCCGGCCATCGACGCCAGCCGGGCCGGGTCGGCCAGCAGCGGGCCGATGAGACCGGCGAGTCGTTCGGCGGTGGTCTCGGAGTCGGGCAGCAGCAGCCCGGCTCCCGCGTCGGACAGCACCCGCGCGTTGTGGGTCTGGTGGTCGCCGGGGGCGTACGGGTAGGGAACGAGCACGGCCGGTACTCCGGTCGCGGCCAGCTCCGCGACCGTCGCCGAGCCCGCCCGGCACACCACCAGGTCGGCGGCGGCGTACACCAGGTCCATCCGGTCCAGGTACGCCACGGCCCGCGCGATCCGCTGCCCGCCGGACGCCACGAGGTCCCGTGCCGCGTCCGGCAGCGCCGCCGGGCCCGTCTTGACCAGCAGCTGTACGTCGTCCCGGTGCTGCCAGAGCCCGGCCAGGGCGACCGCGGCCCCGGTGAGCCGGACCGCCCCCAGACTGCCGCCGTTGAAGACGACAAGCCGCTTCCCGTCGGGGATCCCCAGCTCCCGCCTGGCCTCGGCGCGCAGCGCCGCCCGCTCCGGCCCCGGCAGGTCCGCGAGCCCGGAGAGCGCCGCGGAGATCGGCATCCCCGTGGTCAGCGCCCGCGCCCCGCCCGCCAGATGGGGGCGGCTGCGGTCGAAGGCCACCGCGACGTGCTCGGTGAGCCGGGCCGCGAACTGGTTGGCCCGGCCCGGTACCGCGTTGGACTCGTGGATCACGGCGGGCACCCCCGCCAGCCGGGCGCCGAGCACGGCGGGCGCGCTCGGATAGCCGCCCATGCCGACGACGACCTGCGCGCCCTGCGCCCGGATCACGGCGCGGGCCTGGTGGGCCGAGCGCAGCAGGGCCGCGGGCAGCAGGTACCGTTTCGCGCCGAGCGCCGGGTCGAAGGGGATCATGTCGACGGTGTGCAGGCGGTATCCGGCGCCGGGGATCAGCTCGGTCTCCAGGCCCCGTTCGGTGCCGACGAACGAGACGACGGCGTCCGGGACGGCCGCGCGCAGAGCTTCGGCGAGGGCGAGGCCCGGGTAGATGTGGCCGCCGGTGCCGCCCGCACCAATCACGACGGACAGGGCCGCGGGTGTGTGTCGAGGGGTTCGAGTGGTCATGGACGCACACTCGCGGTGCGCCTTAAGAACGTTCTAAGAGGATCGTGCCGACGGCTTTGGCAGGCTTTGCCCCATGCAACGCATTCTGGTGGTCGACGACGAGCCCGAGGTCAGGGCCGCCGTCCAGGACGGCCTGGCCGTCGAGGGGTACGAGGTACGGGGAGCGGCGGACGGCCTTGCCGCGCTGAGCGAGGTGGCGCGCTGGGAGCCGGACGCACTGGTCCTGGACGTGATGATGCCGGTCCTCGACGGGCTCGGGGTGTGCCGTCAGCTGCGCGCGATGGGCGACCGTACGCCCGTACTCGTCCTGACGGCGCTCGACTCCGTCAGCGAGCGCGTCGACGGGCTCGAGGCCGGGGCCGACGACTACCTCGTCAAACCCTTCGCGCTGGACGAACTGGTCGCCCGGGTGCGGGCCCTGCTGCGGCGGGCCGCGCCCGAGCCGCCGGGCAGCGGCCCCCTGGCCTTCGCCGACCTCGTCCTGGACCCCGCCACGCGCACCGGGCGGCGCGGCGGCCGGCCGATGGAGTTCAGCCGTACCGAGGCCGCGCTGCTCGAACTGCTGCTGCGGCATCCCGGCCAGGTGCTGCCGCGCGAGCTGATCCTGGAGCTGGTGTGGGGGCGCGACTTCGGGCCCGACTCCAACTCGCTGGCCGTGTACGTCGGCTACCTGCGCCGGAAGCTGGAGGCCGAGGGCGAGCCGCGGCTCGTCCACACCGTGCACGGGGTCGGCTACCGGCTGGACACGCTGTGAGCGCGGGCGGCCGGCGGCGGCTCGGGGGCGTGTGGCGCAGGCGGCGGCCGCTGCGGACCCGGCTCGCGCTGGCCGTCACGGCGGCGGTGGCCCTGGTGGCGGTCGGGGTGTGCGCGGCCGCTTACGTCGTCGTACGGTCCGCGCTGTACGACCAGCTCGACCTGAGCCTGACCCAGTCCGCGCGGCTCGCGGCGCAGCGCGATCCGGGGCACCCGCCGGGCACGCTGGCCGGTGAGTGCCGCTTCCTGGCCGCCCCGGCCTGCGCGGAGGTGGTGCCGGCCGACCCGGCCCAGGACCCGCGTCCGCCGGGGCAGCTGCCGGTGGCGCCGGCCGCGCGGGAGGTCGCCGCCGGGGAGCGGGCCCCGTACTACACGAACATCACGGTGGCCGGGCACCCCGCGCGGATGCTCACGACCGACTACGCGAAGGGGCGGGCGCTCCAGGTGGCGCTGCGCGCCGACACCGTCGAGGCGGGCATCGAGGAGGCCTCGTGGTGGCTCCTGCTGACGGCGGCGGCCGGGGTGCTGCTGGCGGCCGTCCTGGGGTACTGGGTGTCCCGGACCGGACTCGCCCCGGTGACCCGGCTCACGGCGACGGCCGAGCGGATCGCGGCGACCCGTGATCCCCGGCACCGGATCGAGCTTCCCGCGCGAGGAGCCGCCGGGCGGGAGGACGAGATCACGCGCCTTGCCGGGACCTTCAACACCATGCTCGGGGAGCTGGAGCAGTCCGTCACCGCGCAGCGGCGGCTTGTCGCGGACGCCTCGCACGAACTGCGGACCCCGCTGACGGCGCTGCGGACCAACGCGGAACTCCTCGCGCGGTCGGACCGGCTCACACCCGAGCAGCGGACGCGGGCGTCGGCCGCGCTCGGGCGTCAGCTGCGGGAGGTGACCGGTCTGGTCAACGACCTGATCGAGCTCGCGCGGGACGAGGAGCCAACGCCGCTGGTGGAGCAGGTCCGGCTGGACGCGCTCGTGGAGCACAGTGTGGAGGCGGCGCGGGCACACTGGCCGGCGGTACCGTTCGGGGTGCGGACGGAGCCGGTGGTCCTGCCGGGAGTACCGGCGCGGCTGAGCCGGCTGCTGGGCAACCTGCTCGACAACGCGGCGAAGTTCAGCGGGGAGGGGCTGCCGGTGGAGGTGGAGCTGGTGAGCCTCGGCGCGGGCGCGGAGCTGACCGTAAGGGACCACGGCCCGGGAATCGCGGCGGAGGACCTGCCGTACGTCTTCGACCGCTTCTACCGCGCGGGCGCGGCCCGCGCCCTGCCGGGGTCGGGCCTGGGCCTCGCCATGGCCCGGCAGATCGCGCGGGCCCACGCGGCGGAACTGGTCGCGGAGAACGCGCCTGGCGGCGGCGCGCTGTTCCGACTGACGTTCCGTGAGGGCGGCTGAGCGCGGCCGCCCTCGCTCCCTCCGCGGCGGGGTTCAGAGGGTGGGCCAGGGGACGTCGGTTTCCACGGGGGCGGTGTAGTCGACGCCGGGTACGGAGAAGCCGTAGAGGCGGCGGACTTCGTCGCTGAACCAGTCCAGATCGGCGAGTTCGGCGATGGTGGCGCTGGTCGCGGTGGTCCAGCGTCCGGCGACGGCGTCCTGCACGGCGGGGTCGAGTTCCCAGGTGTCGAGGCGGACCCGGCCCTCGTCGTCGAGGTCGAGCGGGCGGGCACCGGTCAACTGGTCCCACAGCTGCACCAGTTGACCGATCGGGGCCACCATGGCGTCGCCGAGGACACCACGCAGCAACCCGACGTACAGGGCGATGCCGGGGATGGCGGTGGAGGACTGGGTGACCGCGGCGGCGTTGACCGAGGTCACTGCCCTGCCTCCCACGGTCTTGCCGAGGCGCTCGTCCAACGTGCGTGCGGTGGCTTCGAGATGGGCCTTCGCGGCGCCGATGGTGCCCTGCCGGTAGACGGCCGCGGTGATGGGCGAGCCGATGTAGGACAGGGCCGCGGTGGTGAAGCCGTCGGCGAGCAGGGAACGGTCGGCGAGGAAGGTGATCCACCGTTCCCAGTCGGCGCCGCCCATCACCGCCACGGTCTGCTCGATGTCGTCGCCCTCGGCCGGCGCGGTGGTGACCTCCTTCACCTCCGGGTCGCCGTGCTCGTCGAAGACGAGGGTCTTGGTGGTGTGGGGCGAGCCGACCGGCTTGAGGACGGAGGCGTACACGGTGCCGGTGTCCGGGTCGGTGCGGCGCGGAGCGGCCACCGAGTAGATCAGGTAGTCGAGTCGTCCCGCGAACCGCTCGGCGAGGAGGTCGGCGACCTGCTCCTTGACCGTGTCGCTGAAGGCGTCGCCGTTGACGAAGACCATGTCCCGCCCGTGCTGTCGGGCGAGCCGTGCGGTGGCGTCGGTGCGGTACCAGCCGGCCGTGCCGGTGCGCCGAGCGGGCGCCTTCTCGAAGCACACCCCGATGCCGCGGATACCGACCCGGGCCAGGCCCGCGATCGTAGCGGCCAGCCCGTACCCGGCGGACGAGCCGATCACCAGGGCCACCGGCCCTTCGCTCCCGGCGGGGGCCGGGGCGGGAACGGCCCGCCACATCTCGTCCACCAGCTGCCGGCAACCACCGGGATGGGAGTCGAGGAACAGGAAGCCCCGGCTCTTGGCTGCAATGACGCGTTCGCTCACGGTGTGGTTCCCCCAGGTGTCGTACGGACAAGGTCACGGCGGGCCGCGCTCGGGCTCGGCGGCTGCCTCCCGCAAGTCTGTGACCGAGCGGACGAACACAGTGATCTTGGTCGGTACAAGGATGACCGGCCGGGCTTGGAGGGTTTCACCACTTCCCTCAGCAGCACGGCTTCCGCCACGTCCCCTCAGCAACACGGCTGAGTCAGCGAGCGGCTGCGTCCAGGGCGTCCTCGCCGAAGAGAGCCTGCACCCAGTTCGGCTGGTAGATCGTGTCGAGATAGCGCTCGCCGAGGTCCGGCGAGATCGCCACGCACGTGAGGTGTTCCGCCTGATGGGCGTCGAGCCAGCCGGTCGCGCCGCTGACGACCGTCCCGGTGGATCCACCGAAGACGAATCCCCGCGCGGCCATGGCACGGCAGGTGCGGATCGTGTCGGACTCCTCGACCCGGACCACCTCGTCCACGTACCGCTGGTCGAGCAGAGGCGGGCGCATGCTCATGCCGAGGCCCGGGATCAGCCGGCGTCCCGGCGGGTCTCCGAAGATCGCCGACCCGATCGTGTCCACCGCGACGATGCGCACGGGTCGGTTCCAGGTACGGAACCAGCGCGCGCAGCCCATCAGGGTGCCGGTCGTCCCGACACCGACGAACAGGACGTCGATCTGGGGAAAGGCACGGGCGATCGCGGGCGCCGTCCGGCGGTAGTGGGCCTTCCAGTTGTCGGGATTCGAGTACTGGCTGAGCCACACGCAATGCGGGTCGGACGCGCACAGGCGCCGGACGGCCGCGAGCCGGCCGCCCAGCAGACTGCCGTCCCTCTCCTCGGACACGATCTGCACGCGGGCTCCGAGCGCCTCCATCATCAACCGGGTCGTGAGGTTGCATCGCGAGTCGGTGACGCAGACGAACTCGTACCCCTTGCTCGCCGCGATGACGCTGAGTGCCACGCCGAGGTTGCCGGAGGAGGATTCCACCAGGATGGACTCGGGGGTGAGAACGCCCCGCCGCTCGGCGGACTCGACCATCTCGGCAGCGGCTTTGAGCTTGATGGAGCCCGCGAAGTTGAAGCCCTCGCACTTGAGGAAGAGGGGCCGGCCGAGCGTCGGCATCAGGTCGACGTAGAGGTCGTCCTGATTGAAGGCGTGGGGGGCGGTGATGACGGGCACGGTGCTCTCCTCCTCGGGCGACGCTTCGGCCGGTCGGTTCTGACGCGTGTTCTGACTCGCCTTCTGACTCGTCTGGCCCGTCTCATCCGTACCGGCTCAGCTCGTCGAAGAAGTCCTCGACGACGGCCAGTTCGCCGGAGCGCGCCAACTGGTCGTACACGTACTTGCCGACCATCAGGTCGAGGACGCCGAGCCCGAACGGCGAGAAGATCGCGGTACGGTCCGCCGGCACGGACACGCGGCCGGACATGACGTCGGCGAGCGTGCCGTGCACGAAGTCCCTGTTCCCCGTGAGCTGCTCGGTGAGATGGGGTGACGTCTGAGCGCGCAGGCAGTGGTCCGTGTCGTCGACGATGTTCGTGGCGGACAACAGGATCTGCGGATCGAGGTCGCGCAGGGAGACGTGGAGGACCACCGGGTGGTGGTCGAACCACGCGGGCACGGCGATGTGCGGTGTGCTCGCGACCGTGGCGATGATCACCAGATCGCTGTTACGGACCAGTTGTTCGGGGTCTCGGTGCACGGTGACCCGGCCCTCCGTGGCGGACTGCTCCAGGTAGAGCCGGAAGCCCGCGGCGCTGTCCGCGGAGCGGTCGTGGACCCCGATGTCGTCGAAGGACCAGCCGGTCCTTCGCAGGTAGGTGTGGATGTAGCGGGCGATCAGGCCCGCCCCGATGAATCCGACGCGGGAGGCCCGGGGGCGGCCCAGGCTGAGCCAGTTCGCGGCGGAGGCGGCGGACGCCGCCGTCCTCGCGGCGCTGATGACCGAGCTCTCCATGCAGGCGAAGGGGTAGCCGGTCACGGGATCGTTGAGGATGAGGACCGCCGATGCCCGTGGAATACCGGACCTGACGTTCGCCGGGAAGCTGGAGATCCACTTGAGCCCGTCGACCTGCGCGTCGCCGGACAAGGAGGCGGGCAGGGCGATGATGCGCGAGGCCGGGCGGTCGGGGAAGCGCAGGAAGGTCGAGGCGGGGTTGACCGTCCGGCCTTCGGCGTGCAGGTGATAGGCAGCCTCCACCACGTCCTTCACCGTCGCCTCCCTGCCGTCGAGGACCTGTTTGACCTGGCGCCCCGGGACGACCGCGAAGGGGGGAACCGCGGGGTCCTCGGTGGACCGGACGGGGTCCTCGGTGGACCTGACGGACAGCGGCTGGGCAGGGTCGGACAGGGGCTGGGTGACGGTCATGTCGCTGCACTCCTCAGCTGCGCGGCGGGCGACGCCTGCCGGTTGGGGTCGGCCATCGCCACCACCACCTGCCGGGGCCCCTCGTAGGGCTCCCTGCTGTGCGCGGTGCGGATGTTGTCGACGAGCATCAGGTCGCCTGCCTGCCACGGCCTGCGGACGGTATGGGCCTCGTAGACCTTGTTGACCTGCTCCACTGTCTCGGCGGCGACGCTGTCGCCGTTGCCGTAGTACGTGTTGAACGGCAGCCCGTCCGGGCCGTACTCCTCGACCAGGAAGTCACGTACCTCCCGGTCCATCGTCCACTGGTTCAGAAACGCGATCTGGTTGAACCAGCAGCGCCTTCCGGTGCCCGGATGCCGCACGACGGCCCTGCGGTGCTGCCGGGTGCGCAGTGACCCGTCCGGCTGCCATTCGGCCACGATGTCGCTGTCCCGGCAGTGGCGGTCGATGGCGTGGGTGTCGGTGGTGCCGAAGGCCTGGGTGAGGCTGGTGCCGATCTCCTCGTGGTACGCACGGGTGAGCAGCCAGCCCTCCCGCTCGAAGCGTTCCACGAGCTCGGAGGGCAGAGCGTCCAGTACCGCGGTGGCATCGGCGAGGGCGGTCGTTCCGCCCCTGGAGGGAGCCCGCAGGCACGCGAAGAGCAGGAGACCGGGGAACTGTCCCGCGTAGCTCAGCTCGTGGTGCATGCACATCGGCTGCCGGGGCGGCCAGGCCGCCGAGGAGTAGACGCCGTACGCGTGCTCCGTGCGGGCGGCGAAACCCTCGGCCTCACGGACCGGACGCACACCCAGTTGCCCGAGCACCGCTTCGACGTCGGAGACGCTGTGCAGACCGAGGCCGGTCACGACGGCGGCGCCGTGCTCAGCGACGACGGCGAACACCTCACCACGGTGCTCGGCCACCCAGGCCGCCGCTCCCGCGCCACCGGTCGAGCTCTCGATCTCGGGCAGGATCGTCGGCGCCGATGCCTGCTGTCGGTGGAAGAGTGCGGACCTCATGACGAATTCCTCTCTTCTGCAGGGGCGTTCGCCCCGGTGCGTGCGTCGATGAGCGCGGCCAGTTCCTCCAGTACCGGACGTGCCGTCAGGTCGCTTAGCGACACCACCCGGTCGAGCACGACGGCGAGGCGCACGGCGGTCAGGGACGTTCCTCCGAGGTCGAAGAAGCCGTCCCTCCGCCCGATCCCGGAGGCCGGTACGTCGAGCACCGCCGCCCACGCGTCGGCGAGTCGCTCCTCGGTCGCGGTGAAGGGAGCGTCGCCGGAGCCGTCACCGCGGCCGTCTTTGTGGCCGGACGCCTCAGCAAGCAAACCGAGCGCCTTGCGGTCGACCTTCCCGTTGGGTGTCAGCGGGAGCGCGTCTATCCAGTGGCACTCGGCCGGCACCATGTAGGCGGGCAGCAACTCCCCCAGCAGGTGGCGCAGGTGGTCGGAGTCGAGCGCCGGGTCGCCGGTGTGGAAGGCGATCAGTTGGCGCCCGTGTCCCTCCGCCCCGGTGACCACGACGGCGCCGTCGCGTACCTCCGGGACGCGCAACAGAGCGCTCTCGACATCGCCGATCTCGACCCGGAAGCCTCGGATCTTGACCTGCGCGTCCTGTCGGCCCAGGAACTCGAGCTTCCCGTCGGGCAGGAAGCGCCCGAAGTCCCCTCCCCGGTAGAGCCGCTCGCCGGGGCGCAGCGGATCGGCCCGGTAGCACTCGGCGGTGCGGTCGGCGTCGTTGACGTACCCCCGGCCCACGCAGACCCCGGAGAAGGCGATCGAGCCAGGGGCGCCGAGCGGGACGGGCATCAGCTGGGCGTCCATCACATAGACGCGTACGTTGGGGATCGGCCGCCCCAGGGAGATCCGTTCCCCCGGTGGCGCGGCTTCCATCACCTCGTGATGGGTGTCGTCGGACGTCTCGGTCAGCCCGTACGCGTTGACCAGGCGGCTCCCGGGCCTGACGCGGAACCACCGCCGCACCAGCTCCGCGCGGAGGGCCTCGCCGGTCGCGGAGACGCTTTCCAGGTCCGGCAGCCCTCGTGGCGTGCGTTCCAGTGCCGAGACCAGTACATCGAGGTACGACGGGACTACCTGGAGCACGTTCACCCGCTCCCGCGCGATCAGGTCGAGGAATCGGTGGACGTCCAGGACCGCCTCCTGCTCCACCAGCAGCGTCCGTCCGCCCACCAGGGGGCCGGCGAACAGCTGCCACAGCGAGATGTCGAAGCACTGCGACGCCGTCTGCGCCACGGCGGATCCCGGTCCGACGCGAAGGTCTTCGACCTTCGCCAGAAGGTGGTTGAGCAGGCCCGCGTGCTCGACCATCGCTCCCTTGGGCTCGCCGGTCGATCCCGACGTGAAGTAGATGTACGCGAGGGCGTCGGCCGGTACGGGGATGCCGAGGTCACGGCCGTCGCTCTCGCGCTCGGCGACGGAGGGCGCGTCGACGACGCGCGGGGCGGCCGACGACGCGAGTGCCGCCGCGAGGTGGCCGGAACTGCCGGGCTCGGTGAGGACGAAGCGGCACTCGGCGCGTCCCAGCATCGTGGCGATGCGTTCGGACGGGTAGTCCGGGCCGACGGGCACATAGGCGCCGCCCGCCTTGAAGGTCGCGAGGACGCAGGCCATCCAGTACAGGTCCCGCGGGAGCACCACTCCCACCGGGTCCTCGGGCCGCAGCCCCTGGGCCAGCAGGGCCCGTGCGAGGCGATTGGCACGGAGGTTCAGGTCTCGGTACGTCCACCGGCGTCCGCGATGCACCGCGACGACGGCGTCCGGGTGCCGGCGCGCCCGCTCCTCGAACAACTCGTGGAACCTCTTGTCCGGCAGGGGCCTTGCGGTTCCGGCGAGGCCGTCGACCTGGAACCGGATCTCCTCGGGGGACAGCAGGCAGTGGCGGTCGTGGCGCGAGTCCGGGTCGGCGAGGAGGCCTCGGAGTGCCGTGAGGTGGTAGCCCGCGATGCGCGCCGCGGCGTCGCCGTCGAGCGCGTCCGTACGGAAGCACAGGCTCAGGGCCTGTCCGTCGGCGTCCTCGCGCACCGTGACGCAGAGGACCGCGTCGTCGGGCAGGACCGGCCCGTGCCCGTCCGGGTCGAACACGGCCTCGGGGCGGTCCGCGCGGCCCGCGCGGCCGGTGTCGGACGCTTCGGGGCGGGGGCGCCAAGCCCCTTCCCCGTCGCAGGCCCCTCCCCCGTCGCAAGCCCCTTCCTCGCCGCCGAGCAGTTCCTCCGCACGTACGGCGTCCCCGACGAGGTCGCGCCACGTGCCCGGTGCGACGGACACCCGGCAGGCCACGGCCCGTCCCGGCTCCACCAGACGGGCAGTCGTCACCACCGGATCCCCGGAGAGGGCGGCGAGGACCTTGGCGTGCGCCGCCAGGTGGAGCGTCGAGACCCGCACGCCCAGCTCTCGGGCACGCGTCCGCAAGCCGGTCGTCATGGCGTCCGGGAGGGCGATCGTGTGCTCGGCCGAGCCCGGCACCGGTGCCGTGGTCCACCGGGGAACCTCGGTCCATCCCGTCGTGGACTGCGTGCCGTCGGGCAGCGCGTCGCGTGTGACCGTCATCGGAATCCGCCTCCGTCGGCGCCGTCGTCATGGAGTTCCACGGGTCGGGCGGGGTTCCCCGTCCACCGGCTGTCGTCGGGCACCGTCTCGCCCTTCATCAGGAAGCAGTCGGCCTCCAGCACGGCACGCGCGCCGACCTCGACTCCGTAGTGGACGAAGGCACCGACGCCCAGCGTGCTGCCCGGGCCGAGCGTGCTCGGTTCGGACTTGAAGGCGCCGTCCTCCTGCGAGTGGCACTGGACGACGCTCCCCGCGTTGAGCGTGCAGCCGTCGCCGATCGTCACCATGGACCGCTCGGGCAGGCCGCAGCCGTCGTCGAAGACGTTCGTGCCGATCCGGACCCGCAGCATCCGCCAGACGACGCTCTTGAACGGCGTGCCGTTCAGCACCTGCAGATACGCCTCCGACGGGACCTTCCAGTACCGTTCGCGCCGCCAGAACCGAACGTCGTAGATCGAGCAGAACAGCGGCCCGAGCGGGGCGAAGAAGGTCACGATCCGCTCGACCAGCACGTAGTAGAGGATCGTGAACGGGAGCAGAACGCCATTGGCCAGGGCCAGCGCCCACATCCCCATGGCCCCGTACAGGTCCGCCGCGCCGGCGAAGAGCACGGTGACGAAGAAGAGGTAGAGCCAGGCGATGGCCAGATACCAGACCATGGTCATGGCGTTGTGCCGGTTCTTCGCCGCGAGCCGGCGACGCAGCTCCTCCCCGTCGCGGACGTCGTCGAACGTGCTGTCGCGGAGCACCGAACGCGGGATCTCGAAGCTGGGGGAACCGAGGAGACCGACGTTCTCCCGGATCTCCCCGTCCACCGGGACCATGACCTTGGTGGCCAGGAGGCAGTTGTCGCCGGTCCTGCCACGCGCGGGATAGGCGATCTTGTTGCCGAGGAAGTTGCGGGCACCGATCCGGGTCGGTGACAGGCGGAACGAGGTGCTGGAGTAGTCCGCGTTCATGAGCGAGAGGCCGTCGGCGACCATCGTGCCCCTGCCCACATGGCTCATCAGCGGGCTTTCGTGCTTCACGACCGTGCCGAAGTTCGACCCGGTCTGCTCCACGTGGGACAGGTCGTATCCGACCCACCGCAGGTAGTGCACGATGGCCGTGCTGTCGCCGAAGAGCCGTGTCAGGCTCTTCCGGTTGGTGAGCACCGTCGACAGGCGGTGCAGCGTGTGGTGGAGGCCGAAGAGCGGGTACACACGGCCCGGGACCACGATCCGGCCGACCAGGCGGGACACGGTGGCCAGGAGCAGCAGGGCGAGCGGTATCGCGCCGAAGAACACGAGGGCCGTCGCCGCGAGCAGGTCCGTGTAGAAGGCCCCGTCGGTGAGGGCCGCAGGCCCGGGTTCCCGTACGACCGCCAGCTGCGGGACCTTGGAGAGCAGGACGTCCACCCCGCCGACGGCCAGCGGCGCGACGAACAACACGGCGAACAGGATCTGACCGACGGCGTGGGAAGCACGCCGTACGCGGCCGCAGCGCGTGTCCTCGACCCCTCGGAAGTCGGTGTCGGCGGGCTGGGCGGGCGACCCGTGCCAGCGCTCGCCGTCGGGAACGCTCTGGCCGGCGTGGAGCGACGACGCATGGCCGAGCTGGGCACCGTCGCCCATCGACGTCCGGATGTCCAGAACCGCCGACTCGCTGACGAGAACGCGCCGGCCGAGGGAGACGGGGCCGGTCTCGATCACGGCGTCGCGGGCGCTGTAGCAGTTGATCAGTGTGTCCTTGCGGACGATCGTGTGGTCACCGATGGACAGCAGGTCGGTGCAGACGGGAACGCTGCGGGACAGGACGGTGACGCCCCGGCCCAGGTGCGCGCCGAGCGCCCGCAGGTAGAGCGAGTACAGCGGCGACCCCACCGAAAGCACCAGCGGATTCACCCGCACCAGCGTCTTGACCAGCCAGAACCGCAGGTAGCCGAGGCTCCAGACACGGATCCGCCGCGGCTGCCAGCGCCCGATGAGCAGCCACTTCGCCGCGATGGGCAGGGTGCACAGGATCAGGAGCACGGCCGCACCGAACACCACGGACCTCAGGTAGTCGTCGATCAGACCGCTGCCGGCCGATATCCACTCGTATCCGCGCGTGACGACGACGGCGAGGAGAAGGGCGTAGCCGAGGTAGCTCAGCAGTTGCAGCAGTCCGCAGAGGACAGGTCGCGGTCGGCCGAGGCGGCTGGTGGGCGCGCTGGGCACGCCGGGGGTCTCGGGCAGCACGTCGGAGGGCGCCTCGCGCGTCGCCCCCGGAGGGGAGGAGGGCCGTGTGTCGGCCGGTTCCGCCAGGGCGGCGCCGAGTCCGCGGATCGTCGGATGCTGGTAGACCTCCTTCATGGACACCGGCCGCAGTCCTGGCTGCTTCCGAACGCGCGCGCAAAAATGTGCCATGAGCAGCGAGTCCGCTCCCAGGTCATGGAAGAAGTCACTGTCCGGGGGTACGGATTCCAGCCCTGCGACCTCCGAGAACAGGCGGGTGAGGAGCTCCTCCACGGCGGCCGTGTCGAGCTGATCGGTGCGCGCCGGGGCCACGGCGACGGGGGCTGTCGCCGTCGTGTCGAGCTGCTTGCCTCTCATGAGGTCTCCCTGGACGGTGTCCGGTGTCGTACAAGTGATTCGTTGCCGAGGCCGGCAGGTATGAGCGGATGCCGAGACTTCTCGGCATCCGCTCATCCGTCCGTTCCGTTCCGCGGACCGATCCGCTGCGCGGACCGGGTCGGTCCCCCGGACGTACGATGAAGGCCACGGACACCGGCATTCCCGATCAGCCGTGTCGAGGGCACCATGACCGACCCCTTCGGCTTCCTCCACATACCCCGGCGACCCGCCCCCTCCAGACCCCCCGACGAACGCGTCGGGGACTGGCACGAGGTGTACACGGGCCAGCCGCTGCTGACGGTGGTCTCCGCCCAGGCGCGGCGGTGCATGGACTGCGGCGTGCCCTTCTGCCACGGTGGCTGCCCGCTCGGCAACCTCATCCCGGAGTGGAACGTGTACGCCGCCCACGGCGACTGGGCCACCGCCTCCGAACGGCTCCACGCCACCAACAACTTCCCCGAGTTCACCGGCCGGCTCTGTCCCGCTCCCTGCGAGGACGCGTGTGTGCTCGCCCTCACCGGCGAACCGGTGACGATCAAGAACATCGAGCAGGCGATCGCCGATCAGGCGTGGGCGCGCGGCTTCGTGCGTCCCCTGCGGCCGCCCCGGCCCTCCGGTCATTCGGTCGCCGTCGTGGGGTCGGGGCCGGCGGGACTCGCGGCGGCGCAGCAACTCACCCGCGCGGGGCACGCGGTGACGGTGTACGAACGGGCCGACCGTGTCGGTGGGCTTCTTCGTTACGGCATCCCCGACTTCAAGATGTCCAAGGACCGACTGGACTCCAGGATCGCCCAGTTGGAGGAGGAAGGGACGCGATTCCGCCCTGGTGTCGATGTCGGCCATGACGTCGACGCGGTCCGGCTGAGGGCTGACCACGGCGCTGTGATCGTCGCCACCGGAGCGACGGAACCGCGTGACATCGACTGCCCCGGGCGCGAGTTGGGAGGCATCCACCACGCCATGGAGTACCTCACGGCCGCCAACCGCTCCGCCGGGCCCTCCCCCGTACCCGTACCCTCGGTGCTCTCCGCGCGAGGCAAGGATGTCGTGATCGTCGGCGGCGGCGACACGGGCTCCGACTGTCTGGGCACCGCGCTGCGCCAGGACGCGTCGTCCGTCGTCCAGATGGACATCAACCCGCTGCCCGACAAAGGCCGTACGGCCGACGAGCCATGGCCGCTCGTCCATCCGAGGGTCTACCGGATGTCCCACGCCCACGAGGAGGCGTGCACCCGCGACGGCGCCGACCCCAGGTCCTTCTCCTCCGTCACCGTTCGCTTCGACGGTGACGGGTCGGGACAGGTCGTGGCCGTGGTGCTGAACGAGGTCGAACCCAGGACCAGACGCCCCCGCCCCGGTACGACCCGCGTCCTTCCGGCCCAACTGGTGCTGCTCGCGCTCGGCTTCCGCGGCCCTCGCCACCATCCGGATCTGACCGGCCCCCTTGGTCTCGCGACCGACCCCGGGGGAACCTTCGCACGCACCCCGGACTTCGCCGCGCTCTCGTCATCGGCGACGACACCGGAAGCGGAGGAATCCGCCGGCGTCTTCGTCGCCGGTGACGCCGGCCGCGGTCCGTCCCTCGTCGTCTGGGCCATCGCGGAGGGCAGAGCGGCCGCGGCCGCGGCGGACCGTTACCTCCGTGGCGCCACCGAGCTGCCGGCCCCCATCCGGGCCACGGACCGTCCCCTGGCGTGACCCATCACTCGGCGCCTCTCCCGGGCGGCGGTGAGGACCAGGCCCGGGGGCCTGGTCCTCAGTGGCAGGAGTTCGGGTCAGCGGTGATGGCAGTCCCAGTGGCCCTTCACCCAGTGGTGCTCCCAGTGGGCCGGGATGTAGACCCACTTGTACTGGTGCTCGATGCTCCAGTAGGCCTTGTGCCAGTTGCCGTGCTTGTCGTGATGGCCCTTGTGCCACGTCTTGTGGTGGGTCCACTTCTTCTCCCAGTGGCCCTTCACCCACTTCTTCTCCCAGTGCCCCTTTTTCCACTCGCACCGGTCGTGACGTTCGTGATGGTCACCGGCCACGACGGTCGAGACGGATGTGGGCGCGGGTGCCGCGGTGGCCGTCCCGGACATGCCGAGCGCGGCACCGCCGGCCAGCAGTCCCGCCGCCGCGGCGCTCGCCACCAGACGACGGGCACGTATGGACGCGGTCATCGGACGCACCTCCCTCGCTTGATCGACATCGTTGAGCACGTCGAGATGGCTCGGACGGCGGCCAGGACGACCGGAGAAACCGGTCGGCCGGGCGAATCCGACGGCCGACTCGCCGTGCGGGGTCACCAGGGATTCGGAACCGGACCACCGCCGGATGAGAAATCGGCGGGAATCCCGCACGACGTGAGCGTCCTGTCGTCGCCGATCACTCATCCGGGCTCCGTACGGCTACGAATCCCTCACACAGCAGGATTCGCCCCCAGGGAGCGGTCATGACCACCACCGCACCACCGCCAGCACCCTCAGCACCCTCAGCACCCTCAGCACCCACCATGACGCGACACGTCGTGGCCCTGCCCTGCGCCCTGCGCAGCCCGGCTGTCGCCCGTCGCATCGCGGCCCGATGGCTGGAGGCGGCCGCATACGCCCGTACGGCCGACGCCGTCCTGATCGTGTCCGAACTCGTCACCAACGCGGTCCGCCACACCCGCGGCCCCTGTGAGCTGACCCTGACCTCGCACGACAGCTCCCTGGACATCGCGGTCACCGACCACAGCGAGGAGATCCCCGATCTCCACCGGCATCCGGGCGGCGACGGGCGAGGCGGCTTCGGCCTGGAGATCGTGCGCCGCCTGGGGGGATCCATCAGGGTGGTCCCCCGTCTGGGCGGCAAGACCGTGCATGTCGCACTCCAGGTCCATGCGTCGGCACACGACCGGCGGGGGCCACCGTGAAGCCTCGTCCGCCCCACGCCGACCTCACCCGAGCGGCGCGGCCACGCGACACGACCCCGTCGCAGACGGCAGAGTCGGTCGGAGCGAGCCGCCCCGGGCAGGTCGGCTCGGCCTGCGTCACTCCGGCGACCGACCACCAGAGGCATGATGGGGAGCGACCATTGCCGCACGCAGCATCCGCATCGGACGCCGACGTCGACACGCTCCTGCTCCGAGCGGCGGACGGTGACCGGGACGCGTTCGCGGGCGTGTACGACGCACTGGCCAAGTCGGTGATGGGGCTCGCATGCCGGATCCTGCGGGACGCGGCCCAGGCCGAAGAGGTGACGCAGGACGTCATGATCGAGGTGTGGCGTACGGCCGAGCGATTCGATCCCGGCCGCGGTACGGCCAAGGCATGGGTACTCACCCTCGCTCATCGGCGGGCCGTGGACCGGGTGCGGAGCGTCCGGGCCAGCACAGACCGGGAAAAGCTGGCCGGAATGCTGTCGGCGGACAGGGAGTTCGACCACGTCGCCGAGACCGTCGAGGGCCATGACGAACGGCGCCGGGTCCATCGCTGCGTGGCGGCCCTGGCCCGCCTCCAGCGGGTGCCGCTGGTACTCGCCTACTACCAGGGCATGACCTACCTGGAGGTCGCCCGCTCCCTCTCCACCCCCGAGGGAACGGTGAAGTCCCGCATGCGCAACGGCCTCAAGCAGCTGCGCGCCTGTTTGGAGGCCGGCTCATGACAACGCCGGAGGATCCGCACCTCAACGCCGCGGCGTACGCTCTGCACGCCCTCCCGCCCGTGGAGGCAGCCGCTTTCGAGAAGCACCTCGCCGGCTGCGAGGCCTGCCGCCGGGACGTCGCCGAGTTCGAGGAGACCGCCGCCCGCCTCGTCGTCTCCGACACGGCCCCGGTCCCCGAGGAGCTGCGCGCACGGGTGATGGAGCTGGTCTCCCACACCCCCCAGGACCGCCCGCATCACATCACCCGGCCCCATGCCAAGGCCCGCGGCCAACGCGCACTGCGCCTCGCACTCGCCGCGAGCCTCGCGGCGGCGGCCGCGCTCGGCTCGATCGCCGTCTGGCAGCACTCGGAGGCCGAGGACGCGCGCGCCCGCGCGGACCGAGCCCAGCAGCAGGCCCGCACGGCGAGCGCCGCCTTCGCGGAGGTCCTCACCGCCCCGGACGCCACCGTGCACACCGGCACGCTGGCCGACGGAGCCGATGCGGCGGTCGTCGTCTCCCGCCAACAGGCGCAGGCCGCGTTCACCGCCCGCGACCTCCCGGCACTACCGAGCGACAAGGTCTACGAACTCTGGTACGCCGCCGAGGCAGGCGACCTCCGCCCCGCGGGCCTCCTGGACAACACCGGCGACCGAGCGACCCGAATCCTCGACGGCCCCCTGGGCAACGCGGTAGCCGTAGGCATCACGGTCGAACCCGCGGGCGGCTCCACCCAACCCACGACCGAGCCCCTCGGCATCATCCCCATCAGCTCATGACCGCCCGTTCACTCAGGAACCTGGAGGGCTCCGCTGTGAAGTACACCGTCTCGATCGAGATCGCCCTGCCGCGGGAAGAGGTGGTCCAGCTGCTCGCCGACCCGGCACACCTGCCGAAGTGGCTGCGGGGCCTGGTGCTGCACGAACCGCTGAGTGGGGTGCACGGGCAGGTCGGGACCAAGTCGCGGGTCGTGATGCAGATGGGGCAGCAGAAGTTCGAGGGCACCGAGACGATCACACGCAGGGAACCGGCGGACCTGCACGGGATCCCGAAGGGGAGCGTCGTTCACTTCGACCGCGAGATCGTCGGCAAGGGCATGTGGAGCGCCGTGCGCGACCGGGTGACCGAGGCCGGTCCGGAGAAGACGCTCTGGATGAGCGAGAACGAGTACCGGTTCAGCGGCGTGCTGATGCGGCTGGTGGGGCTTCTGATGCCCGCCACCTTCCGCAAGCAGTCGCTGCAGCACATGGAGGACTTCAAGGCGTTCGCCGAGCAGGGAAAGGACGTCCGCGAAGCGACGGGCTGACCTGGATCCGACTTCGACCCGTCGCCTACCTCCGCTACCTCCGCAACCTCGGGGTCACCATCACGGAGGAGGGGCCCGGGGCCGCACCCGCGCGTACCTTCCACAGCTCGCTGCCGTGCGGCAGGTGCAACTTTCGCCACTCGAACCCTGGAAACAAGTCCCGGAATCCGCGGTGCCAGGGCCGGAACACTGGAGAGAGAAGGGCGCACCAAGCCCCGGCCGGGGCCGCTCAGCGGCCCGCCGGGCTCTGCAGACGGTGCGCACCCCTGCCCCCTTCAGCGGCGTCGCGCCGCCGCGCGCGGCCGCTCTGCCCCGCTGTCCCGGAAGGATCCTCTCCGTGAAGCCGTTCAGTACCCGTTCCACCACTGTCCGTAATCGCCTGACCCGCAAGATCGCCACGCTGGGCCTGGTCGCCGCAGGCGCTGTCACCGCTGTCGCGGTGCCGGGAACCGCGCACGCAGAGGCCCAGGCCCCGGTCCGGCCCGCCGCTCAGGTCCCCTCTGCGGTCGGCCTTTCCGGTGGCCTGGACAGCTGGATCGCCCAGGCTCGCGCCATCCTGGCCGCGCACGGCGACAAGGTTCCCTCCGCGGCCGCCATCAAGGCCCGCGCGCTCACCGAGTCCTCCGGCAACCCCCGGGCCGAGAACCACTGGGACGCGAACCAGGCCCAGTACGGCGGCACGTACGGGCTGCTGCAGACCATCCGCCCGACGTTCGCCGCGTACGCGCTGCCGGGCCACACCAACATCCTCAACCCGGTCGACTCGATCATTTCCGGCGTCCGCTACGCCAACGCCCGCTACGGCTCCTTCGAGACCATCGCCCACACCAAGGCCGGCTACTGACCGCCTACCGGGCCGTGCGGTGGTTTCCGGATGTCCGCCCATCTCCTCCGCAGGTCAAGGCAGCCAGAAGGTCACGCCGGAGGGGCCCGCGGGGCGGCGGCAACAGGGGCGAGAGGCGCCCCGCAGGGACTGCGGCCCAGGTGCGTGCGGTAGGCGACCGAAGAGGGCGTGACCGCCCCGGTACGGTCCGCGGGGTGCGGAACAGTACTGGCGGCTGTCCGTATCAGCCGGTTGCGAGCAGGCCCTCGCGCAAGCGCTTCACAGTGCGCGCGAGGAGGCGGGAGACGTGCATCTGGGAGCAGCCCAGGTGTTCCCCGATCTGGGCCTGGGTGAGTTCTTCGACGAACCTCAGGTGGAGGATCTGCCGGTCGCGCTCGTCGAGGTCGGCGATCAGCGGGGCCAGGGCGTGGAAGTCCTCCACCAGCTCCATGGCGGGGTCCTCGCTGCCGATGAAATCGGCCAAGCAGGCCTCACTGTCCTCGTTCTCGCCGCTCAGTGCGGCGTCGAGCGACGAGGAGTTGTAGCCGTTGGAGGCCAGCCGGGCCTCGGTGACCTCTTCCTCCGTGAGGCTCATCAGCTCGGCGAGTTCCGAGGCCGTCGGTGTCCGGCCCAGGCGCGTGCTCAGCTCCTCGGTCGCCTTCGCCAGTTCCACCCGGGCCTCCTGCAGGCGGCGGGGTACGTGCACCGCCCAGGAGGTGTCTCGGAAGAACCTCTTGATCTCCCCGACGATGTAGGGCACGGCGAACGTGGTGAACTCGACCTCCCGCGAGAGCTCGAAGCGGTCGATCGCCTTGATCAGTCCGATCATGCCGACCTGGACGATGTCCTCCATCTCGTCGCCGCGATGACGGAACCGTCCCGCCGCGTAGCGCACCAGACTCATGTTCATCTCGATGAGGGTGTTGCGCGCGTACTGGTACTCGTGCGTCCCCTCCTCCAACACCGTGAGTTCCTGGAAGAAGACCTTCGACAAAGCCCGCGCGTCCTTCGGCGCGACCGCCAACGCGTCCGGGATCACCGGCAGCGTTCCCGTTCCGGCCTCAATTCCCTTGGCCGACATCGTGGTGAGCGTCACGCCATTCCCCTTTCACGTGTGTCCCGAGCCGAAAGTCGTGGCTCCGTGTCAGGTCGCCTACCCGGAGCGGCGCAGTGCACACGGCCGAATCTGTCGAGAGCCTTCCCGAGGGGTGTTCAGAAGCCTTCCCCGTGCCGCCTGTCGGGGCCGTCGGCCACCGAAAGCCCGCCTCCGGCAAGGGTCGTTGGGCAGAGGGCAGCAAGAGAGAAGATGCAGTACCAGGTCGTTCCAATCAGTCACGGACGAGAAGTGCCTGCACGTGACCGCGCCACGACGCGTCGTCCTATGGCAGAGCCCGTCAGGGGCCGGCGAGCCGTAGTGCCCATCCGCTGCGCAAAGCTCGGGGTACGTCAGTGCGGTCGCCGGTCCGCCGGGGTCGCCGTGTCGGCGTACTCCCGCAGGAGGGAGAGACGCGCCCGGACCCGCTTCCCCTCCGGGTGCGGCTCCACGCTCAGGCTCTCGCAGACGGCGACGACGATCTCGACGCCGTGCTGCCCGATCCGGCCGGGATCGTGTCCGAGGGGCACGGGAGCGGCCACCTCACGGTCGAACACCGAGATCTCCAGCGTGTCCTGGAGCAGCTCCAGGACCAGTCGGCAGGGGCCGACCGCGTGCCGGACCGCGTTCGTGACGAGCTCGCTGACCACCAACTGCGCGAGCTCGACACGCTCGTCGGCCACCGGTTCACGCCGCACGCACGGGACCGCCGCTAGGAAGTCGGCCGTGAAGGCGCGCGCGGAGGCGATCGCACCGCCGCCAGAGGCGTTGTCGTAGACGACACTCGCGGACAACAAGGAGTCCCGTGCCGCGGTCATCGCATCCGTCATGGCGCTGGTACTCCCCTCGTCCGGTGGGTGCGCAGGGCACCTCGTACATCGCTTTTCCCCTCTTCATGGTTTCCACACCGCCCGAAGGGATCACACCGGGACGTCAACGATGTCCTCGAACCGCGTCACGCGCCTGCTCGACGTCGGCGATCTCGTGCACGCTCCGAACTGGGAGTGCCGGGCTCGTTCATGTGGGAGGGATCGGTCCACACCGCCGGTGGACGACCGGGGCCGACTACCAGCGGTACCAGCGACCCGTGCCTCCCTTGGGCCGGGCCACGAAGCCCAGCAGCCACAGGACGAGGACGAGGACGGCGATCCACCAGAGCGCCTTGGCCGCGAAGCCGAGGCCGAAGAGCAGCAGGACGAGCAGGAGAACAAGGAGCAGGGGAATCATGCGTATCTACCTCCTGAAGGACGGTGGTGAAGGAGCCGAACAGACGGGTACGAGGTGTACGCGTGAGGGGGAGCCTCGCCCCGTCGGAAGTGGCGTTGGAGGAGCAGGGCCACCGCTTGTCAGATGGCACCGGTGCCGCCCGAGAAGGGTCCTCCGGTGCGGTAGTGCTGGGCGATCTCCTCGCGGTACTGCCGGTCCGCCAGGTGCTTGTCGGAGACGAACTCGGGGGCGTCCTTCACCTGTTCCTTGGACAGGGCGAGGTGGATCGTGTGGTCCTCGAGGTCCACACGGGTCACCGCGCTCGCCGGGATCAGCGCCTCCTTGCCGAAGATCCAGGGGCCCGTGTCGACGACCAGATAGGCGTCGTCCACCTCGTCGGAGTGTTTGTCGACCTTGCCGATGTGCCCGTCGGACGCCTCGACCCGCCACCCGATGAGGTCGATGCCCGCCAGGTGGCCGGACTCCGTGCTGTAGGCCCAGATGCGATCGGTCATCACTGTCACTCCTCTGTCGCTTTACGTCGTGTCTGTCACGGCGTCGAACGCGCGGGCCACCTCAGATCAGGTCACGCCGGTCATCGGTGCGCCGTGGGGCTCCGCGGGCGGAACGACCAACCGGCGGCGGCGAAGGACGCTCGTGTGCACGGCGGTTCCGTTGGTCCTTCCCGAACGGGTTGGACAGCGTCCGCGTACCCGGTCCCCCGGGGATCATTCGGCTCGCACCGAGCACGGGCCCGGCCGCACCAACACGAAGCCGCGCATGCCGCATCGCCGCGGACAGTTTCGCGATCCGGCGGATCCGGATGGTGTGGGACGGCTGCGACGGGCAACACGGAGTGACAGATCACGAAGCCCGTTGCCCCTCGCCCCCGGCGGAAGGAACACACCCATGGCGTACGACATCTGGACCTACAGGGAGACCGCGGCCCCTGCGGCGCATCTCGACCTGACCGGGTACAGGGTCGAGGCCTTGGACGGTTTCGCGGGCACCGTCGACACGCACGAGCCCACGGCCGGCCGCGCCCATGTCGTCGTGGACACGGATCCCTGGATCCCCGGCAGACGCGTCATCGTTCCGGCCGGGGTCGTGACCACGGTCGACCCCGACGCGGAGAGGCTCGACATCGGCTGCACCAAGCAGCAGATCGCGGACGCCCCGCCGTTCGAACGCGGACCCGACCGCGACCTGGACGACGACGAGCCGCACCGGATGGGGCTCGTCGACTACTACCTGGCGTTCTTCCGATAGGCGATCCTCGCAGCAACGTCCCGCCCTTGCGACCCAAGGAGAATCCCATGAGCGCACTCCTGACCCGTATCAAGCGATTCGCACACAGCCCGCAGGGCCGTAGCGCGGTGGCGTCCGTCCGCCGGGCCGCCGCCGACCCTCGCAGGCGCACCCAGATGCAGCGCCTCCTCACCAAGCTGCGTGGTCACCGCTGACGGCCACTCACCCGGCCCGGCAGGGCCGGTGGATCGACGCCCCGCGCGGCATACGGCGCGGGGCGTCGAGTGGCAGGCTGGTGCCAGTGGAGAACGACACTCTGGGCCCCCCGTAACCAACGGCCACCGTCATCTGCAGGGCTTCCGGCATCCCGCGTATCTCGCCGAGGCTCTCGACCAGACCAGACCGGCCCGGTCGGTCTACACACCGTTTGTCGGCACGCCTTAGTTGGCCTGGCCGTCTGCTCGAGCGTCCTCACGGGGATGTCCCAGCAGGCCGAGCGCGGTCCAAACAGTGACGCACAACGTCATCCAGGCGATGAACGCACCGCCGCCGTACAGCACGGCGCCGGCTACTTGGGTTCCTGTCAAGCGAGACAGAACAATAGCTCTCGACAGATCGTCGGAGAGCCTAGCGAAGGCTGTTCACCGTCGCGACCACATGGGGTCCATCGGGGCCAATCGTCCGAGCGTGCGGATCCTGAAACGGCTCTGACGGCAGTTCCGTGAAGCGCCGGTGATCGTCAGGTCGGCGGCCAGGACATCGAATGGGACGTGACGGCCGACGGGTACCGGCTGCCGACCGAAGCGGAGTGGGAGCACGCCTGCAGGGCCGGTACGGCGGGGCCGCGCTATGGCCCCCTTGACGAGATCGCCTGGCATCGCGGCAACTCGGCCGAGACCTTCCATGAGGTGGGAGGCAAGCATCCGAACCTCTGGGGCTTCCATGACATGCTCGGCAACGTGTGGGAGTGGTGCTGGGACGTCTACGACGCCGAGGTCTACGGCACCTACCGAGTTCTGCGAGGCGGCGGCTGGTTCGACGAGCGCTGGAGCTGCCGGGCTTCTGTAAGGCGCCGCAGTCACCCCACGTTTCGGGTCGACGACGTCGGATTCCGCATCGCACGTTCCGTAGTGCGCTGATCCACAACGCCGCCTGAAGACCGCGCCGCCTTATGTAGGCAGCCCCTCAGCGAGGCAACAGATGAGAGAGGGCGGCAGCATGCCTTGCCAGCCCAGAAGTCGGGTCTCCGGCGTTCCCGGTTCGAGGCGCACCTCGAGGCCGGGGACACAAGTGTGCTGCCAGCCGGCATCGGACACTTGTGCCCGCGGTGAGGTGGAGGCGGGCTGTGTGGGCCCGCCTCCATTGTCTGTGCTGGTCAGTGCTGGTTGAGGGGGAGGGCGACGTCGACGACCTGGCGACCGGCCGGGAAGTCACCGACCAGGGTGGCCTTGCCGGTGAGGACATTGACCTTGTAGAAGCGCTGCTTGCCGCCGGTGGACAGGGTCGCGTAGCCGCGGTTCGAGCCGTCGGAGGCCTGGTAGTAGATGTCGAACCCGGCGGACGGGCCGGTGTTCACGCCGAGGTTGCCGGTGGGTGCCAGGGTGCCGGCGTTGGCCGGGGACTGCAGCGAGACGCGGTCGTTGGTGGTGTCGATGTCGAACAGCGTGGTCGCGGTCGCCGCGTCGAGGTCGTTGCTCGTGTATCCGGCAGCGGTGACGCCGAGTGCCGTCGACGGCGGCATCGTCGGGTTGGTGAGTGTGCCGTCGACGGTGGTGGTCTTCGGGGCGGCGGGATCGTCGATGTTGTGACGCAGGTTCTGCCCGGTGTCGCTGATCACGCGCAGGCGGTTGGCGGCAGGGTTGAAGTCGACACCGAAGTACCGGCCCTGGAGCGCCACGGTCAGCTGCGAGACCTTGACGGCCTTGGCATCGCTGGTGAGCGTGTAGACGCCGCCCTTGTCGCCGACGCCGTAGAGCTTGCCGTTCTGGACGCGGAAGTCGATCCCCACCAGCTTGCCGTCGCCCCCGAGGCCGGAGACCTTCCCCCGCGACCAGGTGTCGGTCGGGTCTGCGGCGTCGAAACCGACCAGGCGCTGGTCCGCGGTCAGACCCACACTGAACAGACCGTGCCCAGCAGCACGGCCCTCCGGCCCGAACGGATCGCCGCCCTCCGCGGTCGCCGCAGCCAGGCCCGGGGAGAGCACAGAGACAGCCATCGCGGCAGCGGCGACAGAGGTGGCGGCGATTCGACGAGTACGCACAAGAGGACTCCGATCGGTTTTGCGAGCCTCCACCGTGAGGCACGTCTGCGCCTCCTTCGGCGCCCCGCAGAGTGCGGATTGCGAGCTCGGCGCGACCACCCCCCCAACGGCCGCATTAGTCCTATCGCCACGCCCACCTGCAAACCAATCACCGCCCTGGCCGCCCGCCCGGGGTGACCCGTCCGAGGGTCGTCTCGTTGGGCAGTCATGTTGACTGGCATCTTCCACGCCATCGGAATATCCACCGCCGGGACCACAGGACCCAAGCGCCCTCCCCTGGACGACGCCGAGGCCGCGCTCGTCGAGCAGTATCCGCGGCTCGTACGGCTCGCCTATCTGATCCTCACGCCCGAACTGGGAAGACACCGGCGCCTGCTCGTCGCGCACTCCCTCGTGCAGAAGTCCCTCTCAGGTGCGGGACGTACGCGCTCGGGGCCGACAGTTCCGGCCCCGCGTGGCGAGTCGGGCGAAGCCTTCCTCTGGCTGCGGGGGCACGTCGTGTCCGCCGCGCTCCGCGCCCCCGGGCGCTCCCGACGGTTCCCCGCGTGGCCCACGCTTCCGGCAGTCCTTGGGCTGCGACTGTTCCCCAAGGCCGGTGGCGACGACGAGCCCGCGCTGGACCGTGCGCTGGCCGGTGTGACCCCCGCGGTACGGGCCGCCTTCGTGCTGCTGCTCCTCGAAGGCCTGGCACCCCAGGCCACCGCATACCTGCTGGCGGGCGCCGGTGTCGCGGACCCGGACAAGGCCCTTGTCTCCGCCGATCGGCTCCGGGCCTCCTTCGGCCGGGAAGCCGAATCGCTTCTTCAGGGAGTCGAGTTCGACCCCTGCACGGTGCAGGCTCGCCCTACGGACCTGCTGCGCCGTCGGCGACGGACACGGCTCACCGGGCTCACGGTGGCTCTGGCCCTCCTTGCCACCGCCGGGGCCGTGGTCGTGAAGGGCAGCAGCCAGTGGGACGACCGGCCGCCTGCCGTCGCCGTCCCCACCCCGGCTTCCGCTGAGGCCTTCGTTCGTGCCTCCGAAGCACGGCATCTGGTGCGGGTGCCCGGGGAGCGGTGGGCCGATACCGCTCGCGTCGACTTCTCGGCGTGGCCCGCGCGTGGTGCCCGGACCGGTGACACGGCTCTCCTGACCCGCACCCTCCGAACCTGGTTCCGGGAGGCGGGGGTTGGCGGGACACGGGCGGCGAGCGGCAGCCAGGTCGCGGTCGCGGTCACACCGGGAACTCCGAGAACCCCGCCCTTGACGCCGGCGCAGCTGCTCTTCGCCGACACCGTCGAGAACTCGGCCGTGGTGCTCCTGCACGACGGCCACCGGATCATTCGCTACACCGAACCGCTCGCGGGCGGAGGACCGGCCGCCCTCGAACTGGCGCGGACGGACGACGCGGACGTCACGACGGGCACGGCCGTCGTCGTGAGCAGTACGGACGAGATGGTCCGATTTCTCGTCGCGCCTTGGATCGAAGAGATCGGGGTACGGGACCTTCTTCGCCGCGACGCCACCGCGGCGCCCTTGGGCGTGTCCGACTTCGGCGTCACCGATCCCGTGTCCCGGATGCCGACCGGCTGTGGCAGCGCGCCCGTTCTTGAGCTGCGCAGTTCCACGCGGATCGTCGAGGATCACTCCTTCCTCCTGACGGAGCTCGGGGAGCTGACACCCGTACACCTGACGTGGACTCCTCCCCCGGGCGCCGGAGCTCCGGCGCGTCAACCCCGCGAAGCGACCTCTCCGGCCGGGCTGGCCGCCTGGCGACGGTCGGTCTGTTCGCTGCCCGCCTTGCGCGGAACCGGGGTACGGGCGGTGAACCGCTGGGAGTTCGCCCAGCAGAGCCTCCCCGAGCAGCGTGGCCGGGCGACCTGGACGTGTCTCCGAGCGGAGAACTGGGAGGGCCGTGGCCGCGTCGCGGTGGCTATGGAGGAGCCGTCGGGAGCGAGGCATGCGGTTCCTGGCCCCTCACCCGTGCCGGCGGACACCGCCGCGTGCAGCAGGTTCGGCCAGCACGTGCTCGCCGGCACATACTGGGTGGCGCCTTCCGGAGCGCGCCACTACCTGGCAGCCGGTAGCCGCCGACTGACCTCGGTCACCGCCGGCGGGGCCGTCTCCGCGACGGCACGGGGACCGCTCCTGGCCGTACGCGCAACCACGAACGGCCCGGTGACGTTGACCGGAACAGTGCCCGGCTCCGGCGAGCTCCGTGGATGGGGCGGGACGGGCTCGGGGGACGGCGGCCGACTCCGGAGGTGAGCACGAGGGCCGACCTCTGAGGTGAGCAGTGAGTCACGGGGCCGCACCACCCCCTCTGTCGCCCTCATGGGCCGAAGCCAGAGGCGCCAACGCTCCGCGCGAGGGGAACGCATCCGAAGTACGCCCGCCTGCCGAAGGTGGAGGTGAGCGCAAGACGCGCCACGAGGCAGAAGCGGATCGAGACCGCATGACAGGTACAGGTACTGGTAGTGGTAGGCACTGGCTCTTCGGCGACCAGCTGGGCCCGGCCTTCCTCGCGGCGGACGGTGACCGTCCCTCACGTGACGTCCCCGTGGTGATGATCGAGTCGCGTGGCGTCTTCCGCCGTCGGCGCTTCCACCGGGCGAAGGCCCACCTGGTCCTCTCGGCGATGCGGCACCGTGCCTCCGAACTGGGCGACCGCGTGACGTACGTGCGGGCAGACAGCTACCGGGAAGGGCTGCGGCGGGCCGTGGGCGACGGACGGGTGACCGTGCACCACCCCACGTCCCGGGCGGCGCTCGCCCTCGTACGATCCCTGGACAACGTCACCGTCCTCCCGCCGCGCGGCTTTCTTGTGCGTCAGGAGGACTTCTCCGTCTGGGCACACGGGCAGCGGGGGCTCCGGATGGAGGCCTTCTACCGGCACGTCCGACGCGATCACGACCTCCTGATGGACGACGGGGGACCGGCGGGCGGCACGTGGAACCTCGACCACGAGAACCGAGAGCCGCCCCCCAAGGGTGCGCGGACGCTGGGAACCACGGCTCCGTATCGGCCCCGGGAGGACTCCGTCGACGAGGAGGTCCGCCGTGACCTGGACCGCTGGGAACGCGACGGGGATGTCGCCTTCGTCGGCCGCGACGGGCCGCGGCTGTTCCCCGCGGACCGCCGGGAAGCACGTGCCGCGCTGCGCGGATTCCTCCGGCACCGCCTGCCCGGCTTCGGCGCGCACGAGGACGCGATGCTCGCCGACGACGACACCATGAGCCACAGCCTGCTGTCCTCCTCCCTGAACCTCGGCCTGCTCGACCCTGCCGAGTGCGTGGAGGGCGCGGAGGCCGCGTGGCGAGCGGGCGAGGCACCGTTGAACTCGGTCGAGGGCTTCGTCCGACAGATCGCCGGCTGGCGCGAGTACGTCTGGCAGCTGTACTGGCACGTCGGCGAGGACTACAGAGCGTCGAACGTGCTCGGCCACACCGCGCCCCTGCCCGACTGGTGGAACGAACTCGACGCGGATTCCGTGTCGGCCCGCTGCCTGACGACGGTGCTGCGCCAGGTCAGGGACACCGGATGGACCCATCACATTCCGCGGCTGATGGTGCTGGGAAGCTACGCGCTTCAGCGCGGCTGGGATCCCGCCGCCGTGACCGACTGGTTCCACCGCTGCTTCGTCGACGGATACGACTGGGTGATGCTGCCCAACGTCGTGGGCATGTCGCAGTACGCGGACGGCGGCCGCATGACGACGAAGCCCTACACGTCCGGCGGTGCCTACATCGACCGCATGAGCGACCTGTGCGGCCCCTGCGCGTACCGCCCGGACCGGAGAGTCGGGGCGGACGCCTGCCCGTTCACGGCCGGCTACTGGAGCTTCCTGCACCGCCATCGCGACTTGCTCGAACACAACGCCCGGATCTCCAGGTCGGTCCACGGACTCGACCGGCTCAAGGACCTGTCGGCCCTCCTTGAGCAGGAGCGAGCACGAGGCGAGGAACCGCCGTGAGCCGGCCGGGACTGCGGTCCTGCCCTGGTCGCGGTGACATGCGGGTCAAGGCCACGTACGAGGAACGAGGATGAGGACGCCATGCGGAAGACGGACAGCGGGCGGTACGACGTAGTGGTCGTCGGCGCGGGGGCAGCGGGGCTCGCCTGCGCAGGCGACCTGGGCGCGGCGGGCCTGCGGGTCCGCCTGCTCGAAGCGGACGACACGGTGGGCGGGCGGATGCGTACGGACCACGTGGCCGGCTTCACGCTCGACCGAGGCTTTCAGGTTTTCAACACCTCCTATCCGCAGGTCAAGCGGCGTATCGACTTGAAGGCGCTCCGCTTGCGGCCGTTCACCCAGGGTGTACTGGTGCACACCCATGAGGGGTTCCGTCGGTTCACCGACCCGACCCGACGGCCCAGAGAGAGCCGTGATCTTCTGCCCGGCCGGCTCGTGTCCGGCCGTGATCTGCTCGCCCTCTGCGCGCTGTCGGCCCGCGACGCACTCGCGCCGGCATCCGTGCTGCGGCGTGGCCCCGACGGCAGCACACTCACCGCCCTGGCCGAGGCCGGCGTGTCACCCCAGTTGGTGGAGACCTTCTTCCGGCCCTTCCTCTCCGGCGTCTTCCTGGAGGACGAGCTGGAGACGTCCGCCCGCTTCTTCCACCTGGTGTGGCGGAGCATGCTGCGCGGCACTCTCTGCCTTCCGGCAGAAGGGATCGGGGCGGTTCCCTCGCAGCTCGCCTCCCGGCTGCCCGCACACGTGCTGCGGACCGGCAGCCCTGTCGGGGCCGTGACGCCGGAGGGGGTCACCCTCGCGGGCGGCGGCGAGGTGGCAGCCCGCGCGGTCGTCGTCGCGACCGGCCAGCGGACGGCGGGCGAACTGCTCCCGGGACTTCGGGTGCCCGAGGGCCGTACCGTGACCACGTTCTACCACGCGACGGCCAAGGCTCCGCTGGCCGAGCCCGTACTCGTCGTCGACGCGCGGCGCAGGTTCCTCAACACGTGTGTCCTCAGCGCCGTCCATCCCCGCTTCTCGACCGACGGCCGGGCACTGGTGTCCACCTCGGTGCTCGGCTCCCCCGGCCCGACCGAGACAGCGGCTGTCCTGCGCGCCCTCGCCGAGGTGTACGACACGGACACGACGGAGTGGGAACTCGTCCACCGGGTCACCGTCCCCGACGCCCTGCCGGCCATGCCCGGTCCAGCACCCCTCTCAAGAAGAACTCGCTTCGGGCCGGGCCGGTACGTGTGTGGCGACCACCGAGCCACCAGCTCACTGCAGGGAGCGCTGGCTTCGGGGGCACGCGCGGCCCGCGAGGTGCTCCAGGACCTGGATTCCTGAACTGACCGACACCGACCAGGCGGTCCTAGGTCTCGTCAAGCCTGGTCCGATGCATCCGATGCTCCCACTCACACGGAAGCATCAGTGTCGGGATGGGGGGGGCCGGAGGGCCCTGGTGTGGGAGACGGAGGACCATGCGGTGATCAGTGTCGAGCGCAAAATCGAGGTACGGCTTCCCTTGGCCGAGCTCGTGACGTATCTGGAGGACTTCGCCCGTACCGAGCAATGGGATCCGGGGACGGTGTCCTGCGTACGGCTGGACGACGGGCCTCTGCGCACGGGTGCGCGCTGGCGCAACACGTCGGTCTTCCGGGGCCGTACGACCGAACTCGAGTACCGGCTCGACGTGCGTGAGCCCAGGCGGCTGGTGTTCGTCGGAGAGAACAAGACGGTGACCGCCGTCGACGACCTCCGCTTCGATGACGAAGGCGACCGCACCCAGCTGTCGTACAAGGCCTCGCTGGCCTTCAAAGGCCTCGCGAAGCTGGCATCACCGTTCTTGCGAACGGAGTTCGAGCGGCTGGCCGACGAGGTGGCCGCACGCCTGCCGATCGCCGCCGCAGCCAGGCGCACCTGACGGCTCCGAAGTCGACGAGTGGTTCGCAAGATGCCTCAACGCCGGCGCGACCCCCGTCATCGAGCCCGAAGACACGGCATGGGGATCGCGACGCGCTCGTGTCCGGGATCCGGAGGGGTACGAGTGGAGTGCGGGCACGTACGGGCCGGGCTGAGCGATGAGGGGCGACGACGACGCGCGCGTCAACGTGGCTCGGCGGCTATGAATCCTGCCAGTTCGGTCTCAGTCACCCTTGAGCCTGCACAGCACTTGCCATGATCGAAGCGATCAGGTGCTGTTCCACTGCTTGGGTTGGGTCGGCTCCCGTCGGCATCTTCGGCGCGCTGCCGATCACCGCCCGGTCGACGAACCCGCCGCCAAGGTGCGGCATGCGCACGTCCACGATGCGAATCCCGCGGCTGCGTTGTTCCCGCTCCACCACGCCCAGCCAGGCGGCGAGCGCTGCCTTGGCTGCCGTGTAGTCGGCCATTCCGCGCATTGGTTTGTCGACGATGACTCCGGTGACGACCGCGACGACGCTCGCGGGCTCAAGTACCGGCAGGGCCCCACGTACGACGGCCATGGGTGCGAGCGCATTGACTGTCATGAGGTGCTCTGCGGCCGCCTCATCGACTTCTTCGGCACGGCCGAAACCGGCTACGCCGATGGCGACAACCACCGCGTTCAGCCCCTCAAGGGCTTCTGCGGCCCAAGGAGCGAGGGAGGCGCAGCCTTCAAGGTCATACGCGTCGAAAGACCTGTACGGGCAGTGGCCCAGCAGTCTCGACCGCTCCGCCAGCAGGTGGCCGTCTCGGCCCGCCAGAGCCACAGAGCTTCCTCTGCGAGCCAGCATCTGCGACGCGAGACCTCCGATCATTCCCGTCCCACCCACAACGAGCACCTTGCCACCGGCCATCTTTCGGACCTCCGGTACCTCACAGCCACGGACATTCAGACCCCGGTTCAAGAGCCGGAGATTCCCAGACCGCCCTTGAAGGGGCCGAGGATTTCGTCGGTGATCCACCCTCCGTAGAAGTCACCGCCCTGGGCTCGCACGCGCTCCCCGTCGACCGTGCAAAGGTCAGCTCTTCCCGCATAAAAGGCAAGGTGACCGGCAATGCTCTCGTACCCGGGCGAGGGAGCCTCATAACTCCAGGCGGCGTCGCGGACGGCGAGCCTTTCCACAACCAAGGTCCAATACGTGGCCACCCCCTTCCACTCGCAGTTCGACGTCGCCTCCAACAGCGAAAAGAGGTCGGTGCGCACATCGCCACGGGGCACGTCGAAGACAGGGGGGTGACTCATTTCCACCTCCACCAGCCCTTCCCGACTGCAGCGACTTTGGATGCGCCAGGCTGCAATCTGACCTCGTGACGGTGCCAGGGACTGTCTCAGCCGATCGCGCCCTCAGCCCCTTCGACCCGGACCAGGAAGACTTCGTCGACGAAGCACCATGCCCAGGATTCGTCCGGGGCAAGGGACAGGACCAACGGGTGACCCGTCTGCGCGTGGTGGGCATAGGCGTGACGGCCCCGAGAGCTGTCGCAACATCCGACGTGCCCGCAAGTGGTGCACCATCTCAGCCGACTCCAGGTCCAGCCGCGGGCCTGGCATTCTGCACACACCTGGGACGGTGTGCTCGGGCAGGCCGGCAGCGTTGCCAGGTGTGAGCAGGTACGCCCCTCGGGACGTCCTCCGTCCGCTGACACGACCCATGTCGCGAGCGGCTGTCGACGGTCGTCGAACCTGCTGCCGGTTTGGGTCATCGCACATTCCTTCCGCCCTGGCGCGCCGGCACGTCACTGCGACAGCACCGCCTCACCCCGGGCGCGGGCATGCTCCGTTTGGGGCGAGCCAGCTGTCCTGGTGCGCCGGGCCTTCCCGAGATTCGGGGCAGTCGGGATTGTTGCAGGGGCCGGGCCGCCACACGGGCACGAAGATTCCGAAGGCCTTGTGCCGTCCTTTGGCGATCGTCGCCACGGGCTGCTTGCAGGCTGGGCAGACAAGCGTTCCCTGGGGACGGGTCTTACGCTCGACTTTACTCATCCTTTAACGATAGGCTTAAAAATCACGAAAAGGGAGTAACCGGGCAAATATGCCCGCAAACTCTGTCTCGATCAGTCCGCAGCTCGGGGCGGATCATCACCCCCATCATCCTGCTCGGTAGGCACCCCGCCCCCGGGGCGAGGGTCGTCCGTGGCCGCCACCTCGGACGGCGAGGTCGCCTCCTCGCTGGGAACGGCAGGGGCCGGGAGTGGGGCGGGCCGGAGCAGGCTGAGTACCACGGAGCCGGCCAGCACGACGACGATGACCGCCAGGCTGACGGGTGAGGGGATTTCCGGGATGCTGCTGCTGATCGTCTTGTGGGATGCCTGAAGGACGAGCTTGACGCCGATGAAGGCGAGGATGATCGCAAGGCCCTTGTTCAGGTAGTGGAACCGGTCCAGGAGACCGGCGAGCATGAAATAGAGGGCCCGCAGTCCGAGAATGGCGAAGGCGTTGCTGGTGTAGACGATGAAGGCATCGTCGCTGACAGCAAGGACTGCGGGCACGCTGTCAACGGCAAAAACGAGGTCGGCCGCCTCGATGGCGGCCACCACCGCCAGGAGCGGAGTGGCCACGCGTTTGCCGGCTTCCTTGACGAAGAACTTCATGCCGGCGTACTCGTCGCGGACCGGCATGATCTTGCGAAGCATCCGTACGGCGAAACTCTTTCCCGGGTCGAAGCTCTCCTGTTCGTCCTTGAGGAGCTTGTAGGTGCTGTAGAAGAGGACGGCGGCGAAGGCGAAGAGCACGGCGGTGAAGCGGCTGACCACGGCGACGCCGAGGGAGAGGAAAATCCCGCGGAAGACCAGGGCACCCATGACGCCGAAGAACAGCACGCGGTGCTGGTAGGCGCGGGGCACCTTGAAATAGGCGAAGATCACGGCGAAGACGAAGAGGTTGTCGACCGACAGGCTCTTCTCCAGAAGCCAAGCCGTGGTGTATTCCGTGCCCGCAGTCGTGCCGAGGACCAGGAATACGACTCCACCGAAGATCAGGGCAAGGCCCACCCACAGGGCACTCCAGGCCCCTGCTTCCTTGAAGCCGATGACGTGTGCGGTGCGGTGGGCGAGCAGGTCCACCGTGAGCGACACCACTACCGTCGCGGCGAACGCCACCCACAGCCAGAGCGGGACCTCAAGCACACCATCACTCTCCGATGGCCCACGCCACCGCACGGGCCCCTTTACCGCATTCTGCGTCCTTTCGCTCCTTTAAGCGATCCGGCAGGGTGGACCTGACAGCCCTCTCGCGTGGCGCCGGGCTGCCGGGGCTTTACGAGGCCATGGCCGGTGCGGCCGCCGGGGCGCGGTTCCAGTGCATGCGGGACCACGGGAGGGCGAGGTCGCTCTGGTTGGACACCTCACGCGGGGCGAGGTCCTCGATCCGTGCGGCCTCCCCGTGGCGGGCGTAGACGGTGTCGACGTAGCGGTGGCCCGTGTCGGGGGCGATGAAGAGGATCGTGCGGTTCGGGGAGCGGTCGCGTTCGTGGCGGGCCGCCAAGTAGCCGGCGCCGGTCGACAGGCCCGCGAAGACCGCGTGCCGCCGCAGCAGGTCGACGCTGCCGGCCAGGGCCGCTTCGAAGGAGATCCAGTGCAGCGTGTCGTACAGCTCGTGCGAGACGTTCTCGAAGGGGATGGAGCTGCCGATCCCGGCGATGATGATCTCCGGGTCCGAGACGTGCTTGGCGCCGAAGGTGACGCTGCCGTACGGCTGGACGCCCACGAGGTCGACGTCGGCTCGGCCGTCGGGCGCCGCGCGCAGGTAGCGGGCGAAGGCGCCCGTCGAGGCGCCTGAGCCGACGCCGCCGA
Organism: Streptomyces sp. NPDC026092; assembly: GCF_040638605.1. Taxonomy (NCBI): domain Bacteria; kingdom Bacillati; phylum Actinomycetota; class Actinomycetes; order Kitasatosporales; family Streptomycetaceae; genus Streptomyces; species Streptomyces sp. NPDC026092. Next base: position 570,019 of record NZ_JBEZYN010000001.1, on the reverse strand, counting down.
CGATGGTCAAGCCCTCCACGCCGGTGGACTCCCGGATCCGGTCGGCGATCGCGCGGTAGCCGAGGTAGTGGATGTCGTCGTGGTACTGCCGCATCCAGTGGTACTCGGGGTGTTCGGCGAGGATCTCGTGGATCCGCTCGACGCGTCGCTTCTGGTCGAGTTTGAGGTCGCTGCACGGGTCCATCTGCTCCAGCGTCGCGCCGAGGATGGAGAGTTGGGTGCGCAGCGTGTGGTCGACCGTCGTCGAGCCGACGATGTGACAGTGCATGCCGTGCCGGTGGCAGGCCAGGGCGAGGGCGTACGCGTAGATGCCGCTGGAGCTGTCGAGGAGCGTGTCCCCGCGCCGTACGACTCCGGTGTCGAGCAGGTGGCGTACCGCCGCGAGCGCGGAGACCACCTTCATCGTCTCAAAGCGCAGGCAGACGAGCCGGTCGTCGAGGCGTATCAGGTCCGGCCGGCCGATCGCCTCCGCGATGTGCTGGTCCATTCAGGATCTCCTTGGTGGTGGTGAAGGTCGTGAAGGCCCGGGTGGCGGGGATGCCGTGGGCGTCCAGGGCGCGCAAGCAGCTGCGCATGCGGTGCCGCAGGCCCGGTGCGGCAGGGTCGAAGAGGACGCCCGCCACCGCGCCGCTGTGCGCGATCTGGACACCCGCCGCACCGACCCGCCGGGCGATGGCCGTCAGTGCGTCGAACTCCGCGTGAGCGAGGACCTGTTGGCCGCGTCGGGCGCTGGCTGTGGCGACCTCGCCGAGCAGTTGGGCGTCGCCCGTGGCCACGGCCCGGCGGAGCAGGGTGCGCAGTCGCTCGAACGCGCGGATGTCGGCATCGGTCGCCTCCCGCACGGGCAGGGCGAGGGTGTCCACGGGTGCGCCCCCGCCGAGGGTGCAGCCCACGACGACCAGCGGTGGCAGGGCCGGGCCGAGGACCTCCAGGACCCGGCCCTCCCGCTGGGCGAACAGCACCGGGCGTCCGTCCAGCATCAGCGGATCGCATGCCAGCTCCGCCCGTACGGCGACCCGGGCGACCGTGTCCGGGTCCAGCCGCAGTCCGTACGAGTCCGCGACCGCACGCACGGCGGCGATCACATCGCTGGTCGAGCTGCCCATGCCCAGGCCCACGGGTATGGCGGACGTGAGCCGCAACTCCCCGCCGCAGGGCCGCTCTCCGGTCCGCTCCGCGCACTCGGCCACCGCGAGTGCCGCGGCCCGGGCGGCCTTCGTACGGCCGGCCGGTACGACCGTCAGCGCCTCGGGCGCCGTGCCGGGCCGGCGGACGAACTCGGCGGTGCTGCCGGGGCCGGCCATGGGGAGCGTGACCAGGCCCGCGCACCGGTGCCCGTCCGCGTCGAGGAAGACGCCCTGGAGGATCTCGCCGTGGTGGCAGGGCGCGTACCCGGTGCCGGTGGGGAGGGCACCGGCACCGGGTACGGCCGGGTGGGCGGCGGGGATCACGCGCCGCCCACCGTCCGGTAGCGGTACAGGACCGTCTCCTCGGCGCTGAACTGGGAGAAGGGGAACGGCTCCGCGGACAGGGCGGTCACGCCCGAGCCGAGGAAGGCACGGGCGACGGCGCTGCCGGTCTGGGCGTACACGATCAGCGGGATGCCCCGGGAGCGGCAGCGCTCCAGGATGGTGTCGAACGAGCCGTTGCTCAGGGTCATCCCGGTGGCGACGACGGCCTCGGCACTCTCCAGCACCTCGTGCATGTCGGTGGTGACCGGGTCGCCCCACTGGGTGGCCTTGAGGTTGAAGTCGCAGGGCAGCGGTTCCCCGCCGCGCTCGCGGATCGCCGCGACCAGCGGGTTGACGACGCCGATGAGCCCGACCTTGGCGCCCTCCTCGATGTCCAGGAGCCCGGCGATGGCCGCGTCGCGGGACTTCGCGCGGACCTCCGGGGTGCCGGTGGGGAGGGTGACGGGCTCGGCGTCGCCCGCCTCGGCGGCCACGCGGTGCGGGCGGGTCTCGGAGAGGTAGGCGTCGAGGGCGGCGATCCGCAGCGGGCGCGGGGCCTCGCGCAGCAGGACGTCGAGCGGGGTGCCGGAGGAGTCGCGGCAGATCGACGGGTCGATCTCGCCGGCCTCGAAGGCGCAGCCGCCGAAGGAGCCGCCGAGGCGGACCAGGACGTACTGGTTGAGGTAGGTGGTGTCGCCGCCGGCCAGGCGGGTGCCGTGGTGGATCCAGAACACGCTGGTGGCGACGAGTTCGGAGGGCAGCGGGCCGTGTTCGCCCGCGAGGACGGCCTCGATGAGCGCGTCGACGGTCGGGGCCGCGGTGTCGGCGGCGATGCTGGAGAGCTGGGTTGTCCGGTTCATGGGGATTCTCTTCTTCACAGGGCGGGTTGAGGTGTCGGCGCCATCGCCGGGGCTGGTGCACCGAGCGGGCCGCGGTACGTGACCGTGGGGTTGGCCAAGGCGTCGGTGGTGAGTTCGGCGTCCACCTCGAAGACCTCGGCGAGCCGCTCGGTGGTCAGGACGGCGGTGGGGGTGCCGGAGGCGATCAGGCGGCCGTGGTGGAGGAGCAGCAGCCGGTCGCAGTACCGGGCGGCGAGCGACAGGTCGTGCAGCGCGACCAGGACCGTCTGGTCGGTGCCGGTCAGCAGCTCCATCAGTTCCAGTTGGTGTTTGACGTCGAGGTGGTTGGTGGGTTCGTCGAGCAGGAGTGCGTACGGCTGTTGGGCCAGCGCGCGGGCGATGTGGGCGCGCTGCCGTTCGCCGCCCGAGAGTGCCTTCCAGGAGCGGTCGGCGAGTGCGGTGAGTCCGACGCGCTCCAGCGCGGCGGCGACCACCGCCCGGTCGGTGGCGTCCGGTCCGCGCCAGCGGTCCCGGAACGGGGTGCGTCCGAGGCCCACGACGTCGGCGACCCGCAGATCGCTGTCGGCGCCCGAGTCCTGTTCGACGAAGGCGACATGGCGGGCGACGCGGCGCGCGCTCCAGTCCCGTACCGACTCGCCGCCGTAGCGGACCGTGCCCGCGTCGGGCGCCCGAAGGCCGGCCAGGCAGCGCAGCAGCGAGGACTTGCCCGAGCCGTTGGGGCCGAGCAGTCCGACGGTCTCGCCGGGGGCGATGTCCGCGCTGACCTCGCGTACGACTGGCGTGCCCGCCACCGACCAGCTCAGCGCTTCGACGGTGATCCTCACAGTTCACCCCTCTTGCGCAGGACGAGGAGGAAGAGCGGCACGCCGAGCAGAGCGGTGATCACGCCCACGGGGACCTCGCGGGGTGCGAAGGCGATCCGCGCCAGCGCGTCCGTCCACACCAGGAACACCGCGCCCGCAAGGGCCGCGTACGGCAGCAGCACCCGGTGCAGCGGCCCGACGAGGAACCGCACCCCGTGCGGGACGATCAGCCCGACGAAACCGATGGCGCCGACGGTGGCCACCGCCACCGCGGTCAGCGCGGCCGTGACCACGAGGAGGAACATCCTCGTGCGCCGTACGCCGATGCCGAGGGAGGCCGCGGTGTCGGTGCCGAACGCGAGCCCGTCGAGGGCGTTCGCGCACAGCCACGCCGCCGCCAGACCCAGCGGGGTGACGATCGCGCAGACCACGACCGTGTCCCAGCGGGCCGGCGCCATCGAACCGAGCAGCCAGTGGGTGACGGCCCGCGTGGTGTCCGCGTCCGCCGAGGCCATCAGGACCAGCGAGGTCAGCGCGGTGAAGAGCTGGCCGACGACCACGCCGGTGAGGACGATACGTACGGAGTCGAGGCCGGTCCGCCGTAGCAGGAGCAGGAGCAGCCCGAAGGAGAGCAGCGCACCGGCAAGCGCACCGCCGGTGACCCCGAGCGTGCTCGCGCCGACCCCGAGGACGACCACGGTGACGGCGCCCGTCGACGCCCCCGAGGAGACGCCGAGCAGGTAGGGGTCGGCGAGCGCGTTGCGGGTGACCGCCTGGAGCACCGCGCCGCACACGGCGAGCGAGGCGCCGACGAGGGCCGCCATGAGCACACGCGGCAGGCGCAGGTCCCAGATGAGGGAGTCCACCAGCGGGGGCAACGGCTGTACGTCCAGGCCGAGATGGGCGCCGAGGACGCGGCCCAGGTCCGCCCAGCCCACGTCGGCGACGCCGATGCGCACGGCCGCCGCCACCGAGCCCGCCAGGGCGCCCGCGGCCAGGAGGAAGAGGACCGCCTGGGCCGCCGCGGAGCGGCCGGGCCGGCCGGCCGTTCCGGGCGGCAGGGGCCGGGTGGTGACGGAGTCTCCCGGGGAGCCCCCCGTCACCACCCGCCCGCGGGCCGCCGGAAGCAGCAGATCCGCCGGGCCCCTCGGGGTCGCCGGGTCAGCGGACATACCCGAGGTCCTTCATGCCCTTGGCCAGCAGCCCCAGGGCGTGCACGGAGCGCACCGAGGGGTCCAGTTCGATGCCCGGCACGGTGAGGATCTTGTTGTCGCGGACCGCGGCCAGCTTGGAGATCACCGGGTGCTGGGTCATCGTGGCGCGCTTCTCGGCGGCGCTGTCGCCGGGCCGGCCGCGCTCGGACAGGTCGCCGATCACGATGAAGTCGGGGTCACGCTCGGCGACTTCCTCCCAGGAGACTTCCGGCCAGTCCTCGTTGACGTCGTCGAAGGCGTTCTTCGCGCCGACGATCCGGCTCATCTCGCTGGGCAGGCCGGTCTTGCCCGCCACGTACGGCATGCCGTTGAAGACGGAGTAGAGGTAGACCACGGTCGGCCGGTCCGCGCCCTGCGGGACCTTTGCGGCGTTCTCCCCGGCCTTGGCCACCGCGGCGCGCTGGTCGGCGGCGAGCTTGTCGGCCCGCTCCTCGGCGCCGAAGACCTTGCCGAGGTTCTCGTAGTCGGAGAAGAGCAGCTCGAAGGGGGTCTTGCCGGCCGGGTTCTGCTGCGGGCAGTCCACGGCGCTGACGAAGGTGGGGACCTTGAGGGTGCCCAGCTCCTCGCGGGTGCCGGCGCGGTCCTTGGTGTAGAGGTCCGTGGAACCGGCGACGACGAAGTCCGGAGTCGCGGCGCGCAGTTGCTCACCGGTGGCGATCTTCGGTGCGATGACCGGGACCTTGGCGTACGCGGCCTGGTACTGCGCGGGGATCTTCGTCTTGAGGTTGGCGGTTCCCGCCATCCGGTCCTGGAGACCGAGTTCGAGCAGGGTCTCGGTCGAGGTCTGGTCCAGGGTGACGGTCCGCTCGGGCGGCTCGGCGAAGGACACCTGTCGGCCGCAGCTGGTGACGGAGGCCGCCTTGGCCGCGGGCTTGGTGTCCGTCTTCGAGCCGCTGTCGGCCGCTGTGGAGCAGCCCACGGTGGCGAGGGCGAGGGTCAGGGCGATGCCGAGGCGGGCGGGGTGGCGCATGGGTTCTCCGGTCTGGGAGGGCGGGCGTGGGCGTTGTCGTGCACCGGGCAGGAATGCCGCGTTCGAAAGGGTACTGTAATGGCATTCATTTTCATTAAGAACACAGGGGTGCGGTTCACCAGGCCGCTCCCCCGCCCCGAGGAGCAACCACACCGTGGCCACCACACCCGTACCGACACCCACCAAGACCGAGGCCCCGCCCCCGCGTTCAGTCCTCCGGGACCCCGCGTTCCTACGCCTGTGGGCGGGCACCACCGCCTCCGGACTCGCGACCTGGGCCCTGCCCTTCGTCCTCGGACTCGCCGTACTCCACCGCGACCTCGGCACCGCCGGCCTCGGCCTGGTCCTCGCCGCCCGCACCGCCGGCTTCCTCGCCGCCGTCGCCGTCGGCGGCGTACTGGCCGACCGGCACTCCCGCCGCGCGGTCGTCCTCTGGTCCGCCCTCGCGGCGGCTGTCGCCGCGCCCCTCCTCGCCGCCGGGCTCGGCCGCTCGCTCGTGCTGATGACGGTCGCGGCCGCCCTCGCGGGCGCCGGACAGGGCGCCTGCCGCCCGGCGTTCCAGGCGCTCACGGCCGAGACCGTCGACCCCGAGCGCCGCCAGCAGGCCAATGCCGCCATGACGATGGCGGTACGGAGCTCCACGCTCGCCGGCCCTGCCCTGACCGCGCTGCTCGCGGCCTTCCTCGACGTCTGGACGCTCCTGCTCGGCATCGGCCTGCTCTGGCTGGTCGCCGCGCTCGTCCCGGGCAAGGGCGCCGGCGCGCACGCCACGACCGCGGACCCGGCCACCGCCGAGCCCGGCCCGCGCGCCGGCTTCCGAACCGAGTTCCTCGAAGGCATACGCGAGGCCCGCCGCCACCCCTGGTTCCTGGCCGGACTCGGCGCCCTCGTCGCCGTCATCGCGCTCGGCTACTCCGCCACGAGCGTCGCGCTGCCCCTGATCAGCCGGGACCGCTACGACACCGAGTGGGTGCTGGCCGCCGCCATGACCGCGTACACCGTCGGCGCGCTCGGCGGGGCCCTGGTCATCGCCCGCTGGCGCCCGCGCTCGCAGGGCTGGGCGGCCTTCGCCGGACTCGCCGTATACGGCTTCGCACCACTGAGTCTGATGCTGCCCGTCCACCCGGTCGTGGTCGTCGCCGCGTACGCGGTCGCCGGGATCGGGATCGAGCTGTTCAACGTCCCCTGGTTCACGGCCACTCAGCGCGAGGTCGCCCCGGACAAGCTGGCCCGCGTCTCCTCACTGGACTTCCTGGTGTCCTACGGTCTGGCGCCTGTCGGCCTGGCCCTGATCGCCCCGGCCATCGACGCCCTCGGAGTCACGACGGTCCTCGCCACGTGCGCCGCCGCCTGCTTCCTCGTACCGGCCGCAGCGGCGCTCGTACCCACGGCCCGCCACTTCACGCGGACGGCGCCTACGACGGACTGACCGACCAGGTTGACACCGATCGCGAGCCCATCGTTCTGCCGTACGACCCGCAGCATGTGGCGCCTGACTTCGACGACGGCAACCTGGCGGAGGTCGTTGCCCGCGAGGGCGATGTCGGCGGTCTCCAGGGCGACATCGGAGGAGTGCTCGCCCATGGTGATGCCCACATCGGCGAGGGCGGGGGCGTCGTTGGTGCCGTCGCCGACCAGGCCACGGTGTGGCCCTCGGCCTGGAGGTCGCGGATCAGCTGGAGCTTGGCCTCCGGCAGGGCGTGCGCGTGGCCCTCGGTGATGCCCAGGGCGCCGGCGACGACTGGGCGGTCTGCGGCGCGTACGGCATCGGAAGCGCCGAGCATGCCGATCAGGTCCTGGTCGTGGGCGAGGCAGATGACGGTCTCGCCGCCGCTCCTCCCATGCTGCGATCAGACGGTCGACGTCGAGCTCGTCCGGGGCCACCCGGATCACGACACTCCCGGCCACGCGAGACGCCACGGACAGAACTTCGCCCCGCCGATCGAAGGATCGGCGGGGCGAAGTTCTGTCCCTCAGGAGCCGCTCGACAACACCTGTCCCGTCAGACAGGTGCCATCGAGCGACCGGTCTTGATCACATGCCGCGCTCCGGACCGTGCCGGCGGACGATCTCCTCGTCCGGCTCCATCGGCCTCGACTCCAGGACAACAGGTCCCGGATAGAAGTACGAGGAGTTGGGGCCGGCCATGTCCTCACCGACCAGGTAGCGGTACAGCCACTCCGAGAGACTCATGGAGTACATGGAGAACTCGCCGTCGCCGTCTTCGACGAACAGCAGGGTTCGGCCGTCCTCGGGACTGCGGGCGAAGAACACGGTCTGCCCGCTGTCGGCAGAAGCGATGGGCGTCAGCCCCCGCTCGGTACCGAACTCCAAGTCGGCCAGCCCCAGGGCTGCCCGGGGGTCCCCTTCGATGTCGTCATCCCACGGAATCTGATTCCACGCTTCGGAGGTCTCACGGATGAATGTCCCGAGGTTCCACCGGTCTGTCGCCGGGTGATCGAGATAGAGATGCCCGTTCACCTTCACCGGCGCATATCCATCCACAAGAGTCTTGAAGTCCTCCGGGAGCGAGAATCCGAGATCGGTTTCGAGCGCCGCCCACGCCGCTGGGTCTGCGTGGTGCGCAGGCGGATCTCCAAGCATGGCGATCACACGCGCGAGAAATGTGTCAGTCACCATGATCACCTCTTCGGGCAGTCTGCGCTGCCGGTCGTTGTTCCACCCGTCGGCGACTGACGGATCACGCAGTGCTTCATCCACTCTCCGGGCACACCGTAGTTGTATTCGAGGGTCGTCGGTATGCCGGAGTTCTTGTTCCCGTAGTGCGGCACCACCGAAAGGGAGAGTTTCTTGCCCGACTTGATCGTATCCCTGATGTCCTTCTCCACACCATGATTCAGGTACGGGGTATTGGTCGCTCTGTACTCGGCCACCAGGTTGCGGAGGTCGATTCCGGACCCCTTCGCTGCCGCGGGGATCAAGTGCCCGTTCGCCGGCGTGTGCCCCAGTGAGGCCATCTCGGCCATCCCGGGCGGCTTCGTGGAGTCGTTGGTGTTGGTTCCCGGGTGCTTCCGCCCCGGGTTGTAGTCACTCAGATCCAGGAGACCGTAGACGCCGGTGGCCCGGCATTGGTAGCTGCGTTCAAAGTTGTCGTAGTAGCGCTCCCGCGGCAGGTAGACGGCGTGCCCGGTATCGCTCACGCCGGGTCCGTCATCGCACTTCTCGTCATCACGGTTGCGGCCGTTGTTCTTCCCGCCGAACACGTTCGTCGGCGCGGGGAGGAATTCGACGGTCCGGTCCGGGGAGGTCGCGCCTCCCGCTCCGGTCTGCGGGACCTGGTCAGGAGTGAACCCCGCCTGGTCGTTGACGAGAAGGTCCAGCAGCGTCAGCCCACCGACGACCAGGTCGACACCCTTCTGCGGGTCCCAGCCACTCTTCTTCGGGTCCCAGTCGGGCTTCAGCGGCGGACGGTCCGGTGCGGGCTTCGGATTCTTGCCGTTGTTGGGGTTGAGATCGATGGGCACCGGACGCGGCAGCGGACGAGCCCGGGTGGTCTGCTGGAATCGGGCTGTTCCGCGGGAGTAGGTTCCTCCGCGGCCCCGCCCGCCTCCATAGCGGCTCGAACCACCTCGGCCGCCCGAGGAGGACGCACCTGAGCCGTAGCCGTAGCCGTAGCTGGTGGACCCGGTGTAGCCGTAGTTGTAGCCGGTGTACCCCGAGCTGTAGCCGGGCGGGGACCAGGACAGTCCGCCGGTCGACGGCATGTGCCAGCTGTACTGCCAGGTGTACGACGAAACCCAGTCGTTCATGCCCTTGTACAACTGCTCACAGACGACCTTGCATGCGTAGCCCGCTGCCAGGGCGGCGGCAGCTGCGAGAGCTTCCGAACCGCCGATGACGGCGCAGCCGTAGCAGTGACCGGTCGGGTCGGTGCCGTTGAGCGGGGACCCACCGATGTAGCCGTACCGGTTGGCGTCCGCGGAGGAACCGGTCGGGTCGAGCTGCCAGGTGTCACGGCTGGTGAAGCTGCCGGTGCCCGGCTGGTACCAACGGGAGGCCATGTTGACCTCGCCGGTGGAGCTGTCCGTCCACCCCGACTGGTAGCCGAGGGACGGGTTGGTGCCCGCCGACGCGGTCACGTTGCCAAGGGCGTCGTAGGCGCGGGACGAGGAGATCGTGGTGCCGTCGGCCGAGAGGCCGGCGACCACGTCGCTGTGCTGGTCGGTCACCGCGAGACGGGCAGAGCCCGCCGTCCCCGTCGTATTGCTGGCGAGGAGCGTGCCCCCGGGGCTGCGGCTGAAGGTCGACGTTCCGTCCTTGACCAGATCGTTGGAGCCGCCGTCATAGCTGAAGGCGGTGCCGCCGCTGGTCAGGACCCGGTCGAGCGAGTCGTACGTAAACGTGCTCGTGCCGTTGTTCACCGTGCGCTCGAAGGCATCGGTGTTGATGGTCCGGGTGGTGCCGCCGTCGGTGACCGACTTGATCGACCCCCGGGCGGAGTAGTCGAAGGTCTGCGTGCCCCAGGTCTGGACCCGGTTGCGGGAGTCGTAGGTGGCGGTGAGGTCGCCCTTCTTGGTCAGGTTGCCGGCCTTGTCCCAGTCGAAGGCGGTGGTGACGCCCCCGCTGGTCTCCGAGGTCATTCGGCCGGAGAGGTCGTAGGCGTAGGTTCCCACTCCCGCCCCGACAGTGCCGGTGGTGGTCTTCTTGACCAGACGGTCGTCGAGGTCGTACTCGTAGGCGATTCCCTGGACCCCGGCGCCGGTACCGGTCTTCTTGACGCTGTCGTCCGCGAGCCGGCCCAGAGCGTCGTACGTGTACGAGCGCTTCGCGCCGATCGTGAACGTGCCGCCTGCTGCCGGGCGGGCGTACTCCTCTGCACTCGGTCGCCCGGCGGCGTCGAAGTCGTTGCGTACCTGTGTGCCGGTGAGCGGGTCGGTTGTGGTGTCGAGTCGTCCGGCCTGGTCGTAGGTGAAGGCCGTCGTGCCCGCCGCGTCCGTGCGGGACGTCACCTGACCGTCCGCGTCGTACGCGTAGGACGAGGTACCCGAAGGGCCGTCGGCGTTCAGGAGCTGGCCGCGGTCGTTGTAGGTGTAGCTGTTGCCCGCGAGGACGCCGTCACCTCCCGCGCCGGTCAGACGGCCGGCGAGGTCGTACGAGAGACTGCGCGGCCGGGTGGCCACGGCGGTGCCGGAGCCGGTCTCGGCGGTGAGGCGGTCCAGGTTGTCGTACGTCTTGTTGCGCTTGACATTGCCCGGGAGCAGCTCCGTGACGAGCCGACCGGCCGCGTCGTACACGTTCGTCCACGTGCGGTTGGCCACGGCCGGGTGGAGCGTGGTGCTGGGCTCGACGGTCGATTCCGGCAGACCCCAGGAGTTGAAGGTGTAGTGGGTGATCTTTCCGCGGCCGTCGGTCAGGCGCGTGCGGTTGCCCGTCGCGTCGTAGCCGAAGGTCGTCGTGATGGAGTCGGTGGCCGTGACCGGTTCGACCTGCTTGGTGATCCGGCCGAGGGCGTCGTGGGTGTAGGTGCGCCGGGCGCCGGTGGCGGAGACCGATGCGGTGATGTTTCCGTCGAGGTCGTACTCGGACGACATCGAGCGCAGCGGCGTGGTGCCGGTGCCGTAGTCGGTGAGGGTCTTCGGCTTGCTCAGGATGTCGTACGCCGTGACTGTCCTGCGGCCGGTGGCGTCCTTGGACTCGGTCGGACGGCCAAGACCGTCGTAGGTGGACCGCGTGACGCCGCCGAGCGGGTCGGTGACCGTCAGAACCTCACCGGCGGTGCTGTACGTCGCCGAGGTGCGGCGGCCGCCCGGGGTGGTGGATGCGGTCTGGTTGCCCGCGTCGTCCCACGTGTAATGGCTGACGAGATGCTGGAGGGTGGGTTTGCGCTCGACCGTGGTGTCGGTGAGCTTGCGGCCGAGTTCGTCGTAGGTGGACTCGGTGCGGGCGCCGGTCGGGTCGGTCGCGGAGAGCGGGAGACCGGTCGGGGTCCAGGTGTAGGTGGAGACGCCCCCGCCGGACAGGTCCGTGGAGGTGCCGCCGAAGGTAGTGGCACCCGGGGCCTGAAGGCCCTGTGTGCCGCCCGCGGCCGGGTCCGAGGAGCGGACGAGGTTGCCCAGTTGGTCGTACTGGTAGGACCGCACACGACCGAGCGGGTCGGTCGTAGAGGCCGTGTTGCCGTGCTTGTCGTATGTCGTGCGCGCCACGGCCGTGATCGGCGTCGCAGCACCCGGCGGCGTGTAGTCGGGCAGCGTGGCTGCGACGGGACGGCCCAGCTTGTCGGTCTCCACACGGGTCACCATGCCGCGCGCGTCGCGCGTCTCGGTGGCCTCGCCGAAGGTGTTGTAGCCGGTGAGGGACGTGGGAGTGACGGCCGTGGCCGCACCGCCGTTCTCCTCCGCCTGCACCTGCGGCGCCGTCGTCTCGACCAGGCGGCCGAGCACGTCGTAACGGCTGGTCGTGGCGTTCCCCCGCGGGCTGACCTGCGTCAGCCGAAGGCCGCGCTGATCGAACGTCGCGGAGGTGACCCGGGTCTCGGTGCCGTCGCTGACGGTCGCCTTCTTCGGGTTGCCCACGGCGTCGTACTCGGTCGTCGAGGTGAGCTTCTTGCCCGAACCGTCGATCGACTGAGTCTGCTCGGTGACCCGGTTGTCACCGTCGTAGGCGACCGTCGTCACGCGGTTGAGGCCGTTCGGGTCGAAGACGCTGCGCGTCGTCCGTCCCGTGGCGTCGACCGTGTTGACGGTCGTACGGCCGGCGCTCGCGGTCCGGTTGACCACGTTGCCCGCGCCGTCGTAGACGGCCGACTCCAGGACGATGTCCTTCTTGGCGCCGCCCGCCTGCGTGACCTGCTTCGCCGTTGACGTGGCTCGCAGGCCGTCGTCGTAGTAGGTGAAGGCGGTCGTGGCGCCCATCGCGTCGGTCGTCGAGGCCAGCCGGCCCGCCGGGTCGTACGCGTGGGAGATCAGGACCAGGTCACGGGTCTGGCCGGACGGATCGCCCGTCCAGTCCTTGAGGATCGACTCGGCCAACCGTCCGCGCTTGGTGAACGCGTGCGTGACGACGTTGCCCGCGGCGTCCGTCTCGCGGATCACCCGACCCAGCGCGTCGTGCGCGAAGGTCCACTCGTTGCCCTCCGCGTCCGTAGCGCTCTCGTTCAGGCCGAGCGCGTTGTAGCGGTAGGTGGTGGTGCGGGCGGCGTCGCCACCCGTGGTGTCCTGCGTCGTTTCGGTGAGCAGCCGTCCGTCCGCGTCGTAGGTACGGGAGACCTTCGCCGTGTGGGTGACACCGGTGATCTCGTTCTTCACCCCCGGACCGGTCTCCGAGGAGACGCGCGACATGGAGTCGTAGGAGTAGGTGCGCGTGACACCCGCCGGGACGGCGTCGGAGACCTGGGTCTCGGTCAGCTTCCGGCCGATTCCGTCGTACGTGTACGACGTGACCAGCCCGCCGGGCGCCGTCGCCTTCGCCACGTCACCGCTCGCGAAGTACGCGTAGGAGGTGATGGCCCCGCCCGGGGTCTTCTGGGTGGCGACCAGCCCGCGAGGTGTGGTGCCGCCTCCCACGGCGGGCTCGCTGCCGGTCGTGTAGGTGGTGACGACCGCGCGGCCGTCCGCCAGTGTCACCGTGTCGGTCAGACCGAGCGTGGTGTACGAGGTGGTGGTGCGGTAGCGGTTGTCGCCCGAGCCGGTGGAGCGACCGTCGCGGACGGCCACCTGCTTGCCGTTGCGCGGGTCCAGCGGGTCGGAGGCGTTGTGGTAGTACTCCGCGAACGAGGTCCAGCAGGAGTTCGCGTCCCGGCAGGTCGTCGTCGAGACGGTGTTGCCGCGCTCGTCGTGACCCGTGATGGTCGCGTGACCGTTGGGGTCGGTGACCGTGTGGAGGAAGCCGCCGACGTCGTACGAGAAGGTCGTGACGCCGCCGTCCGCATCCGTCCGCGCCGTCGGCCGCTGGCCGCGGACCGCGTCGAAGGTGCTGCTGGTCTTCGCGCCCGTCGGGTCGGTGACCGTCACCGTCGAGGTCAGCGAGGAACCCGACGCGTGGGTACGGGCACTGTGGTGCCGGGCGACCTGGTCACCGGTGAGGGTGCGCGGGTAGACGGCGACCTCGTCGATGCGACCGGTGAAGTAGCTGACGTCGTTGCCGGGCGAGGCGGGCCAGTAGTTGGTGTGGCCTGCCCCGATGTAGGTGTACTTGTTGGCCTGGTGGTCGACCGGCACGTTCGTGGCCTGGGCCACCTGGCTGCCGTCCAGGTAGAGCGTCTGGGTTCCACCCTGCGCCGTGATCACGGCGTGATGCCACTCGTTGTCCGTCACCGTCGCCGACGACGCGTTGGTGGCGCCGATGCCCCGGGTGAAGTACTGACCGTGGAGCTTGCCGTCCGTGCCGACGTACAGCACCGGTGTGTAGGTGGCGTGGTCGGGGATGCGAAGTTCCTGGTCGCTGAAGAGCACACCCGGCTTGGTGGTCTTGAACCACAGCTCGACCGACAGGTCGGTGTTCGGCAGGTGGCCGCCTACGAGTTCGGCGTACCCGTCACCCGAGAACTCCGCCGCGGAGCCGTCGCCGGGCCCGAACGCCCCCGGGACACCGGGAGTCGCCTTGGTGTAGGTGCCGTGGGCACCGGCGGCGGCGACCTTGTTCACGACGGTCGTGCCGCCGGTCTCGTTCAGCTGCCAGTAGCCGGAGGGGGCGTCCGCCATGACAGCGCCCTGGTACTGGGCCCCGCTGCCGGTGACCAGGCGGTTGCGCGCCTTGTAGTGGTCGGCGACGGTCTGGGCGTCCAGTTCCTTCGTGTAGAAGGCGGCTTCGTCGAGTTGGCCATTGAAGTAGCGGGTCGCACGGCCTTGCCCGTCCCACTCCTCACTGGAGTAGCCACCGCCGAGGTAGGCGTGGGCCAGGGTCTCCGGCTTGACGACACCGGTCTTGGAACCGATCTTGGCACCGTCGAGGTACAGCGACTGACCGGTCGGTCCGCCGGTGATGACGACGTGGTGCCACTGGTTGTCGGTGACCTTCGCGCCGCCCATCACGGGCCAGCCGGCGGACGGGCCGTCCCACAGGTGGCCGCGCAGTTCGCCTTCCCCGTCGACGAGCAGGCTCGCGTTCCACATCGTCGGAGTGGACCCGAGCTCGGCGTTCTGCAGACCGAGCAGGACACCGCTGGGCTTGTCCGTCCTGAACCACAGCTCGACGGAGAGCGAGGAGGCGTCGCTGATCGACTCGGACGGTACGGAGATCACGCCCTTGGACCCGTCGAGGGTCACCGCGCCGTCGTCACCGTCGAGGAAGGCGCCGACCCCGCCGAGGGTGACCCCTTCACGGTAGGAGCCGTTGCCGCCGGCGGATATCTCGTCGACCGCCGCGGCGCCGCTGCTGTCGCCCAGGCGCCAGTAGTTGACGGGGTTCGCGGTCCGGACGGCGTCCGAGTAGGTCTGGGAGCCCGACGCGTAGCGGGGCGCGGAGATCTGCCACACACCGCCGTTCTCGTCAGTGACCTTGGTGGCGCGCTCGGTGTCGCTGTCGTACTCGACACGTCCGCTGACCCGGCCCGAGGGCAGGGTGACCTTGGAGAGCTTCGAGGACCCGGCGCGGGCCGCGTGGTGCGCGCGCACGGAGCCGGCGTCGAGGGCGCGGTGGTAGACCGCGACCTCGTCCATCAGACCCTTGTAGTACCGGGTGCCGTACGTGCCGGCGCCGTCCCACGTGTGGTCGGTGAAGCCTCCGCCGAGATAGGTGAAGGTCTTGACGGAGTGGCTGACGGGGCCCGCGAGGGTGCCGACCGCCTGGCCGTCGAGGTACAGCGTCTGACCGGTGCCGGTGCTGGTGAGCACGGCGTGGTGCCAGGCGTTGTCGGTGACGGTGCCCGGCGAACTCATCGGGACGAGGCCACCGTCGCGCTTCTCGAAGGCGCCGCGCAGCTTGCCGGCCGAGTCGACGAACAGAACCGGGTTGTAGACGTTGGGGTGTGTCGGCCCCAGAGGGTCGTCCTGGAAGCCGACGAGGACGCCGTTCGGCGTGTCCGTCTTGAACCACAGCTCCACCGACAGCACGGTGGAGGAGGCCAGGGTCGACTCCGGCAGCACCACGTAGGAGTTGGTGCCGTTGAAGGACGCTGCTTTGTTGCCCGTGCCGGTCAGGGCACCGCTGCTGCCGAGGACGACGTCACGGTAGTGCCCGGCGTTCATGCCGGTACGGGAGACCGCCTCGCTCTGCGCGGCTTCGCCCTCCGTCTCGCCGAGCCGCCAGTAGGCCACTGGGTTGGCGTCCTGCACCATCCCTCGGTACTGGGAGCCGGCGGTGTACTCGTACACCGTGCACGCGGTCGTCGACGAAGGCGGGCAGACCTTGGTGAGCTCGTCGCCCTGGTAGGTGTACGACCAGACGAGTGCCGGCGCGGACGGGCCGACGGCATCCGTGGAGACGGATGCGACGTGCGCGCCGCTCCAGGTGAACGTCAGCGCACGCTTGGACTGCGCGTCGGTGGCCTTGGTGAGCTTGCCGCTCGTGTAGGTGAGCTGCTGCTCACGGCCGTGGCCGTCCTTGACCGTGGTCAGCAGTCCGGTCTCGTCGAACGTGTACAACGCAGCGCTCGCGTCACGCAGCGTCCAGCCCCCGCCGGACACGGCGGTCAGCACACCCATCGAACCCGACGGCGCGCTGTAGGTGCCGTCGGCGTTCTTGCCGAAGCGCACCTGGCTGCCGTTCGCCAGCGTGATCACCACGCTGCCGTCCGGCTCGGCCACGGCCCGCATGTCCCAGCGGGTCGCCCAGCCGGCGCCGAAGGCGCTGGTCTTGCGCGGGTCCTGCGAGTTGTACGTACGAGTGACCGCAAGCTCGGGGCCGACCGTGGGAACGGCGGCGTCCGTGGCGGTGGTGGCGTAGTTGCCGGACCGTTCACCGAAGGTCCGGCCCCTGTCGGCACCGCCCAGGTGGGAGGTGATGACCGGCTGTGGGACCTGCGTGGTCAGGAGAGAGGGAGCGGTCCTGGAGGACTGGTCCTTGCCGTCGTTGGCGTACGCGTACCAGGCGTAGGTCTTGGCCCAGCTCAGCCAGCCCGACGGAACGGTCCAGCTCTGCGAGGCCGCGTGCGTGTTGCCCCGGCAGTTCTTCCGTGCGTCCTTGCCCTCGACCTCACACACCTCGAACTGATAGGTGAGGGAAGCGGGAGACTTGTCCACGTCGGTCGCCGAGGCCCACAGGGTCGGGGTCAGCGTGTCGACGAGCGTGCCACTCGGCGGGGCAGCTCCCGTCAGATGGGGCGGGGTGTTGACCGCGTCGAACCGCACGGTCGGGCCGGGGACTCCGTCGTCGACGAAGCTTCGCACCCCGAACTCGTCCATGGTCCACTGGAGTGTGTACGTGCCGGGCGCCAGCGGTGCGATCTTCGCATCGACCGTCGCCGAGGCGCCGGGGGCCACGTCGTAGGGCATCGGCGTCCACCGGATCTTGCTCCAGTAGTCACCACCGACCTTGTTGCCATGGGCGTCGAACAGGTCGTAGCGCAGCTTGTAGTTGCTCGTCTTGCCCCAGGTTTCCTTGCCCTGGTTGGTGACCGTGACCTTGAAGGTGCCTTCGGAGGTCGCCGTCATCGGCTGGACGAAGCCGCCGAGGCTGTAGGCGGCGCCGTACTTCGACCAGGTGACGTCGAGGCTGGGCTTGCCGTTCGGATAGTCGTCCGAGCCGAACTGCTTCCAGCTCTTGGAGTCGTTCGTGGCCGCCTTGACCGCGAGTCCGTAGTTCGGTTTGCGGCCGTGTGTCCAGTCGTCGACCAGCTGACGACCCGCCGTGCCCAGGGAGATCGCCTCCCAAGCGGGAGCGCAGGTCCAGTTGTTCGTGCCGGACGGGCGCCAGGCGTGTGCGAAGGACTTGGAGCCGAGCGCGCCGCCGGTCGCGGGACCGGGGTACACGGAGGTGCTTGCCTCGGACCAGTTCGAGGTGATCTCGTGGACGGTCACCGGGCGCGCGGTGCACGACTGCGACCAGGTGTTGTACAGCGAGAGGTTGGCGTTGATCACATAGGCGTTCTTCAGCGTGGTGTCGAGGCCGTTGAACTTCAGGAAGCCGGCCGCCTTGTGACCGCCGCCGTCGTACGTGCCGACCTTGAGCACGGTGTCACTGGCGAAGTTCTGGTTGTACGGTGCCTCGACATACGTGCCGGAGGCGGCCTCCAGGCCGGTCGCCGAGGGGTCCACCTTCACGGGGAACACCCGCTCGGGCGCCGACAGCCACTTCTTGTCGAGGGTGACGATCAGGACCTGGCGAGCACCCTCCTTGACGATGTCGTAGGTGACCCCGGAGGAGATCACGCCCTCGTTGGAGTTCGGTGCCTGGAGGGAGTCCTCCATCCAGCCGGCCGGCATCCAGGCCTTCTGACGGCCGACGCCGTCGGTGAACACAATGCCGCCGTGCGCGTCGAGCTTCGCGGTCAGGCCGTTCAGAGCCAGCGGGAAGCGCCATTCGGTGGGCGCCTTCGCGTCCTTGAGGATCAACGTCTCCTTGACGGAGTCGCTGCCCGCCAGGAGTTCCAGATCCGTCGACGGGCGGACGTCGGGGTACGTGATGGCGCTCCCGGACACTCGGCCGCGGGAGCGGGCCGCGCCCTCGATGCCGTACCCGAGGGAGGAGCCGCCGTCGATACCGAGGCGCACCAGCGTCTCCGCGTCGGCGTACTCGGAGAAGTAGATCTCGTCCTCGGTGGAGCGGGGCTCCCAACCGGAGCCGGAGGCGCTCATGGTCCGCAGGCCGCCGGGGGCCGATGGGGCCAGAGCGGTGTCGATGCCCTTCCACTTGCCGTCGTCGCCGCGGAAGTTGACAGGCTCGTTGAAGAATCGGGTGGTGAAGGTGCCGTCCGGATTGGCAAAGGTGCGGGCGCGCTCGGTGCGCTTGTCCGGGACCTCGGTGCTGGCCTTCGCCTCGAAGCCCTTCGGCGGCGCCGCCTCGGGCGCCGGGACCTTCACGAACGGAGTCTTCGCCGGGGGCTTGGGCGCGTTGCCCAGCCTCAGCGATTCGGTGCCGCCGTCCGGCGGGAGCTCGCCCGGCGCCCGTAGTGCGCCGCCGCGTCCCCCTCCCGCGGCCGCGTCGGTGGCATCGCCGGAGGCGCTGTGGCCCCGTCCCCGCGCCGATCCCCAGCCCTGTTCGGGCAGTTCACCGGCTCCGTAGCCGGACTTTGCGATGACCCACTTGTCCACCGCGAGTGCAGCCTGTTCTGTACCTGCCAGAACGGCCATGACGAATGCCACTAGGAGTACTAGTGGTCGCGCTGTGCGCACGGAAATCCCCCACATAGATGATCAGTGGGGTTGTCCTATCTATTTTCACAGCTTGCGCACAAGATTCGCCCAGAATCAGATGGGCGCGGACGCTCACGAAGTGACCGTCAAATGGCCTTTTATCCAGCCAGAACTACCCCCTACTCCACCACATCGCTGCCGCAGCGTGGGCAAGATCACCTTCCTTCCGAGGAAACGCCATCCGTTTCAGCCATTGGAAGTGATCAGCGGCGGCGCTGATGGGACTCAGCTCCGTCGTCCCCGTTCGGCACTCGCATCGACTGCGCCTTTCGAAGGATGGATGACCTGATCGCCGGAGGGCTGCGGCTCGGCCGCTGGGAGGGCGAACTCCATCCGGGCGACGAAACATGAGACTCGACTACACGCTCGCCAGACCCTCCCTCCGGTCCTGTCGCGCCATCACGGCAACTCGGAAGCGGAGTCGGGACACAGCCGGCCCGACCCTCGTCAGCGCGTGCCGTCAGCCCTGCTCAGCGCACCCTCCCCCGTGGCTTCAGCGGAGTCGCGGGGAGTTCCGGGGCCGGGAGGGGGGCGCCGTCGTAGCCCTTGACCTCGCCGAAGCGTGTGCCGGTCGTCCAGGCCTCGCGGGCCTCTTCGATGTCCTGTTGCGATCGGCCGATCCAGTTCCAGAACATGACGATCTCCTCCTCGAACGGCTCGCCGCCCAGGAGCATCAGGCCCGCGTCGGAGACGGCGCGGAGGGGGAGTTCGCGGCGGCCGCAGCCGAGGTAGAGCATCGAGCCGGGGAGGACCGGGACGCCGTCGACGTGGGCCTCGCCCGACATCGACAGGACCGCGTACTCGAAGTCCGGGTCCAGGGGGAGGCTCGTCTCCGTGCCCGCC
The DNA here is from genome assembly GCF_040638605.1 of Streptomyces sp. NPDC026092. Classification (NCBI taxonomy): domain Bacteria; kingdom Bacillati; phylum Actinomycetota; class Actinomycetes; order Kitasatosporales; family Streptomycetaceae; genus Streptomyces; species Streptomyces sp. NPDC026092. Next base: position 550,628 of record NZ_JBEZYN010000001.1, on the reverse strand, counting down.
GTCAGGGCGAGATCCGCGCCGATCAGGGGGCTGTACGTCGTGCCGGGCGAGGCGGCGCCGTCGAGTTCGCCGAGGATGACCGTGGCGGTGAGACCGGCGGCGGTGACCTGCGGGAGGTTCGCGTGGTGCTGGAAGTGCGGCTCGACGTGGCGGTGGGCGTCCGGGAGCGCCACCCAGAGCTGGGCGCCGTGCAGATAGCGGGCGTGGGACTTCGGGCTCTCCTCGGAATGGGAGATCGCCCGGCCCGAGGTCATCAGGCCCAGCTCGCGCGGGCGGATCGTCTCCAGGCTGCCCGTGCTGTCGCGGTGCAGGACCTCGCCCTCGTGGAGCCAGCTCACCGTCTGCAGCCCCATGTGCGGGTGCGGCGGGACCTGCATGCCGGGCTCGTCCGCGATGTCGTCGGGGCCGTAGTGATCGACGAAGGCCCAGGCGCCCACCATGCGGCGGCCGAGGTTGGGGAGCAGGCGGCGGACCTCGGTCGACTCGCCGAGCTGGACGTGACGGGGGCTGAGGAGTTCCCGGACCGGCTCGGCGACGACGAAGCCGCGGCCGCCGCAGACGGTCAGGGCGGCCTGACGATCAAGATTGCTCATGACGCTCAACCTATTCCTGTCGGGGTACGACGTGGGTGTGTCTCCACGCCGAAATAGTAGTGGAATGTTCAACTAAATTCAGGCGTTGACGCGAGTGCCACCCCTTCGGGTGGCAGGGTAGGGACGCCACTAGGGAGCGCAAGTGAACGACACGTACTACGAGTTCGGTACGGCCGGCGAGCGCTGGGACCGCGCACAGCTGTTCTTCGAGGCCAAGGAGTACATGACCGCCGCCCGCATCCTGCGCGGGCTCGTCGCCGAGCACCCCGAGCAGAACGCCCAGCGCCTGCTGCTCGCCCGCGCCTACTACCACTCCGCGCAGCTCTCCCGCGCCGAGACCGAGCTGCGCACCGTCCTCGACCGCGACCCGGTGGAGCACTACGCCCGCCTGATGCTCGGCCGCACCCTGGAGCGCCAGGGCCGCCACGCCGAGGCCGCCCCGCATCTGCGGCTCGCTGCCGCGATGAGCGGCGACCTTCCGGAGTGAGCCCGGGGGCCGTTCTGTAGGCTCCACTCAGGAGGTGCGGGGCGTGCGTACGGGACTGGTGAGGCGGAGCGACCTCAGAGTGGCGGGTGCCCTCGCGCACCTGCTGCTCGTCGTCGTGCTCGCCCTCGGCGTCTTCGTGATGCACGCGTTCGGCCACCCGGAGGGCGCCTCCGAGAGCGGGGCGGACCGCATGACGCATGCCTCCGCTCCCGCGCACCACGGCAACACCACCGGTACGTCCGGTTCCGACGCCCCCGACTCCGGTGCGCACGGCGACATGGCCACGCTCTGCGTGGCCGTCCTCGGCGTCTGGGCCCTCGCCCGGGTCGTCCTCGCCGCCCTCGGGCGGCACCCCGACTGGCTGGTCCGGCTGCTCGACCGGCTCCGGCCGGCGCTGGGCCCGAACGCCCCGCCGCCCATACCTCCCGACCTCGCTCAGCTGTCCGTCCTGCGGATATAGGCCGAATCGCCGCCGCGGGCCGCCTCGTGCTGCCCGCAGATGCCGGCTTCAGCCCTTCCGACAGCACAGAACTCACACAGCACACGAGGTGTCCACAGACATGTCCGACCACCCCAACGCCCGCAAGCTCGCGTTCCACGGCGCGGGCGCCGTCACCGCCGTCGTCGTCGCCGGTCTGCTGCTCTCCGGCTGCGGTACCGCGCCGGAGCCCGACGCGGCCGCCAAGCCGTCCGCGTCCAGCAGCGACCGCGCCTTCAACGACGCCGACGTCGCGTTCGCCCAGGCGATGATCCCGCACCACCAGCAGGCCCTGGAGATGGCGCGGCTCGCCGACGGCCGGGCCGAGGACGCCGGCGTCAAGAAGATCGTCGCCGACGTCGAGAAGGCCCAGGACCCGGAGATCCGCACCATGCGGTCCTGGCTCAAGGCCTGGGGCAAGCCCGAGGCCCCCGAAGGCTCCGCCGCCTCCGGTGGGCACGGCGGTCACGGCGGTGGCGGCGAAGGCGCCGGCTCCATGGCCGGGATGATGTCCGAGCAGGACATGAAGGCTCTCGCGGCCCTGCGCGGCAAGGCCTTCGACCGGAAGTTCGCCGAGCTGATGATCGCCCACCACGAGGGCGCGGTCGAGATGGCCGAGGCCGAGCGGAAGAACGGTCGCGACGCCACGGCACGGAAGCTCGCCGATGACGTCGTACGCACCCAGTCCGCCGAGATCACCGAGCTGAAGAAGATCCTCGGCCGGTTCTGACCCCGGTGCCGTACCGGTGGGCTCCCGCGTCCCGGGGGCCCGCCGGTACCCACGCGCGCGTGTGGGGGCTCAGGCGCCCACGCGCGCGTGGACCACCTCACCGCCGACCACGACCACCTCGGCCACCGTGCCGGGGATCTCCTCCGGGTCGATGCGGAGGATGTCGCGGGAGAGGACGACGAAGTCCGCGAGCTTGCCCACGGTCAGCGAACCCCGCTCCTCCTCGAGGAAATTGGCGTACGCCGACCCCATCGTGTAGCCCTCGACGGCGGTCGCGACGTCGATCGTCTCCTCAGGCGTCCAGGCCTCTCCCCCACCGTTCAGCGCCCGGCGGGTGACGGCGGTGTAGATGCCGACCATGGGGTCCATCTCGGCGACGTTCCAGTCGCTGGAGAGGGCGAGGACCGCGCCGGCGGCGTGCAGGCTGCGCAGCGGCCAGGCCTTGTGCCAGCGGTCGGGGCCGATGTTCTCGGCCCAGTCCTGGCCGGGGCCCGCGATGTCGGGTGCGGCGTGGCGGGGCTGCATGCAGGCGACGACGCCGAGTTCGGCGAAGCGCGGGGTGTCGGCCGGGTCGAGGCACTCGACGTGGACGACCTGGTGGCGGGCGTCACGCGGGCCGTTGACGGTACGAGCGCGGGCGACGGCGTCGAGGACCGTACGGATGCCCCGGTCGCCCGTGGCGTGCACGAAGCACTGGAAGCCGCGCGCGTCGAGGCCGGTGAACAGGTCGGCGAACTCCTCCGGCGGGTAGAAGGTGTCCCCGCGGTGGTGGCCGCAGCCGGCGTACGGCTCCAGAAGCGCGGCCGTACGGGGCTCGACGACGTCGTCGATGTACAGCTTGAGCGGGCCGACCCGCAGCCGGTCGTCGGCGAACTCCTTTGCCGCCGACTCGAATTCGTCCAGTTCGGCGTCGGTGGTGCCGCGCGGGTGGAACAGGGCCGCGACGATCCGCGAGCGGAGCCGGCCCTCGGCGCGGGCGCGCGTGAACAGGGCGAGGTCGTCCAGGGAGTTCTGCGGTTCGACGACCGTGGTGATGCCGTACGCGACGGCGTCGTCGAGGGACTTGGCGAGCCTGCCGTACTGGCGGTCGGGCGAGGCCCACGGCACGCCGAGCTCCCGCAGGGCGCGGTGACCGGCGCGCGAGAGGCCCTTGACGGCGAAGTCCTTGACGAATCCGGTGGGTTCACCGGTCTCGGGGTCGGTGACGGCGGTACCGAAGGGCAGGTCGGTCCGGTCGCGGGTGACGTCGAGCACACGCAGGGCCGCGGTGTTGAGCCAGGCGGTGTGCACGTCGTAGCTGAGGACGAGGGCGGGGGTGTCGCCGGTCGCGGGGTCGAGGTCGGCGGCGGTGGGCATGCGGCCGCCGGGGATCGCGGAGTAGTCGAAGGCCTCGGCCTCGATCCACGGGGCGTCGGGGTGGGCCGCCCGCCACACGCGGATCCGCTCGTGGATCGCGTCGAGGGTACGGGCCCCGGCGAGTTGGACGCAGGCGTCGTCGGAGCCCAGGCGTACGTGGTTGTGGGCGTCGATGAAGCCGGGCAGGACCAGGCGGGCCCCCGCGTCGACGACCGTGGTGTCGGGTCCGGTCCAGCGCGCGGCGTCCGCGTCGGATCCGAGCCAGACGATGCGTCCGTCGCGCACGGCGAGCGCCTCGGCCTCGGGCAGGTGGGGGTCGACGGTGTGGATCCTGGCCCCGGTGAGGACGAGGTCGGCGGGGGTGGGGGTGGTGGTCATGGTGCGGTGAACTCCTGTGCCTGACGGAGGTGTTACGGCTGTACAGGGGGTTACGGCTGTACGGGGGTGGCGGTGCGGCGCGCGAGGGCGAGGTACACGAGCGCGGAGACGAGGGCGCCGAGCAGGGTGAGGTCGGCGCCGCCGAGCGGGGCGACGAGGGGGCCGGTCCAGAGCTCGGAGTCGCAGGTCAGGGCGGCGAAGACCATGCCCGCGAGGAGGGCGACGACACCGGCGGGATGCCAGCCGCGCCGGTACCAGTAGGCGCCGTGCTCGCCGGCGTGCAGGGCCGCGGAGTCGTAGGTACAGCGGCGCAGCACCATGTCGGCGAGGAAGACACCGCCCCAGGGGGCGAAGACGATGATCAGGAGGGAGAGGAAGGCGAGCAGCGAGGTGGTGAAGTCGATGAGGAACAGCGCGCCGAGCGAGCCGAGCGCGGTGACGGCGGCGCTGACGACGATGGCGCGGGCGCGGGTCCAGGGGATGCCGAGGACCTGGAGGTTCAGGCTGGAGGAGTAGAGCGTGATGATCGAGTTCGTCACCGATCCGCCGAGGACCAGAGCGAGGAAGAGCGGCTGGAACCAGCCGGGGAGCAGCCCCTCGGCTCCCGCCACCGCGTCGGTCATGTCGGTCTGCGTCGCGGCGGCGACACCGGCGACGCCGAGGGCGACGGAGGAGAGGAAGCCGCCGAGCGCGCCGCTCCAGGTGAGGGCCTTGAGGGAGGTGGTGCGCGGCAGGTAGCGGGTGTAGTCGGCGGGCATCGGGACGTACGAGATGGGGCCCGCGAACATGACGACGAGGGCGAGGCTCCAGGCGGAGACGCCGGGGACCTCGGCGGGGGCGGCCGTGTCGGCGCCGGGCAGGACGAAGACGAGCAGGGCGGCGAAGCCGAGGGCGAGGGCGTAGGCCATCCAGCGTTCGGCGAACTGGACGGTGGCGTGGCCCCAGAGAGCGACGGCGAAGGTCATCGTGAGGGTCACGAGCAGGGCGAGCGCGCGGGCCGTGTGGCCGCCGGTCCAGCCGAGGTCGGCGAAGAAGGCTTCGAGGGCGAGGGTGCCGACGACCGTGTTGACGATGGTGTAGCCGATGCTGACGATCCAGTTGAGCAGTCCGGCGGGCCAGTTGCCGCGCACACCGAAGGCGGCGCGGGAGATGACGAGGGTGGCGGTGCCGGTGCGGACGCCACTGAGTCCGGCGGCGCTGATCGCGAAGAAGGAGAGACCGCCGATCACGACGACGGCGGTGGCCTGCCAGAACGAGAGGCCGAAGGCGACGGCGAGGGCGCCGTTGATGACGTAGGTGAAGGTGAGGTTGGAGCCGAACCAGAGCCAGAAGAGGTCCTTGGCGCCGCCGTGGCGCTCGGCGTCGGGAATGGGGTCGATGCCGTGGCCCTCCACCTGGAAGACCTCGTCCTTCCGGACCTCGTCGCGGAAGCCCTCGTCACGACCGGTGTCCGGTGCTCTCTCCTGGTGCAGCATGCCCACTCCCCAGACTTTGAATGACGTTCTAGAACTTAGAACAGGGTTCAAGATGTGCGAGAGGTGGCGGCCGCGTCAAGACCTCGGGGACCTGCGGTTAAAGTCGTGACCTGTCGGGCGACGGGGACGGAGGCGGAACGGGTGGCTGGGTCAGCACGACGGCGCGACGGGCACATCACCCAGGAGCGGATGCTCGAGGAGGCCATGGCGGCCATCGCCGAGGACGGCCTCGCGGCGCTCACCATGTCGGCGCTGGCGGAGCGCCTGGGGACCAGCGGCGGCCACATCCTCTACTACTTCGGCAGCAAGGACCTGCTGCTGCTCGCCGTGCTGCGCTGGAGCGAGGCCGCACTCGCCGAGGAGCGCCGGGCTCTCCTTGCCCGCCGGCTGACCGCGGAGCGCAAGCTCGACCTGTTCCTGCGGCTCTACCTGCCGCACGGTCCGCGCGATCCGCGGTGGATGCTCTGGATCGAGCTCTGGGCGCGCATACCGGCGAACGAGGCGCTGCGCGAGGCGCAGCGGGACCTCGACCGGGGCTGGCAGGAGGATCTGGAGGCCCTGCTCACCAAGGGCGTTACCCAGTCGCGCTTCGCGCCGATGGACACGGACGAGGTGGCCGCGCGCGCCTCCGAACTCCTCGCGCTCCTCGACGGCCTGAGTACCCGTGTGGTGCTCGGCGAGCAGTCCGGCCCGGCCGCGCGCCCGGCGCTCGACGCCGCCCGGTCGGCGGCGGCGCTCCTGGTGCCGCGCGGCTGAGCGGACTCAGGGCGCGTCCCCTGGCGGTTCCCAGGGTTCGGGCGCGGTGTCGGTGAAGGGCCAGCCCGGGGCGTCGGGGTGGCGGCGCATCTGCTCGGCGTACCAGCGGATCTGCTCGGTGTGCAGCGCCGGCCGGGACAGCTTGGCGACGGCGGGGTACGAGTCCGCGATCACCTGGGCCAGGGCGAGCGCGGCCTCGGCGTCCGACGCGGCGTCCCCGGGGTGGGCGTGCGGGACGCCGTACCACTCGGCGACGGCGCGCAGGGAGCGGCGGCCCGGGCGGTAGCTGTCGGCGTGACGGTCCAGGACCAGGGGGTCGCAGACGGGGGCGACCCCCTGCGGGAGCCGTTCGGTCAGCGGGGCCAGGCCGTGGCGCCGGAGTTCGGCGTGGAGGGTGGTCAGGACGTACGGGGAGAACCAGACGACGAGCACCTCGTGCGCGGCGAGGTGGTCGGTGAGGACGGTCGCGAGTTCGTCGAGAGCCTGGGGTGCGGGGACGCCTTCGGCGCGGGCCCGCTCGACGGCGGCGCCGAGCGCCGCTCCCTCTCCGGAGACCGGAATGCGGAGATTGGATCCAATATCCATGATCCAATCTCCGATATGTCCGTCGGAGCCCCGCACCGACGCGGAAAGGATCCGATCCACGGCCGTCCGGTAGCCGGTCGACACGATGTCCACCGCCAGCAGACGGCGGTGGTGCCAGCCCGGCAGATGCTGCCGGGCCGGCGGCGCCGGTTCGGGCACGTGCCCCGGATGGAAGACCTGCCAGCCGTCCGACGGACCGTGGCCGTGCCGGAGGACCCCCGTCCCGGCCGGCACGACCGCCCCGCAGACCGCGCAGGGACCGTCGTACTCGTTGGTGAGGTCGGGGGCCCCGGGGCTCACGAGGTCCCCGCACCGTCCCGGTACGCCTCGAGGAGCCGCAGCCAGGCCTCGCTCAGCGTCGGGTAGGAGGGGACGGCGTGCCAGAGCCGGTCGATCGGGACCTCTCCGACGACGGCGACGGTCGCGGAGTGGATGAGTTCGCCGATGCCCGGCCCGACGAAGGTGACACCGAGGACGGTCTCGCGGTCCAGGTCGACGACCATCCGGGCGCGGCCGCGGTAGCCGTCGGCGTAGAGGCCGGCGCCCGCCACCGAGGTGAGGTCCAGGTCGACGGCGCGGACGCGGTGCCCGGCGCGCTCGGCCTCGGCGAGCGAGAGCCCGACGGCTGCGGCCTCGGGGTCGGTGAAGACGACCTGCGGCACGGCGGCGTGGTCGGCGGTGGCCGTGTGCGCGGCCCAGCGCCCGTTCTCCGGGAGCGAGGCGCCGGAGGCGCGGGCGGCGATGGCCGCTCCGGCGATCCGCGCCTGGTACTTGCCCTGATGGGTCATCAACGCCCGGTGGTTGACGTCTCCCACGGCGTAGAGCCAGTCGCTGCCCTCGACCCGGAGGGTGTCGTCCACCGGGAGCCACGAGCCGGGCTTCAGACCGACGGTCTCCAGGCCGATGTCCTCGGTGCGCGGGCTGCGCCCGGTCGCGAACAGGACCTCGTCGCCCTCGACCCGGTCGCCGCCCTCCAGGACCACGGTGACGGGACCGGTGCCCCCGTCGCGTACGACGGCGGCGACGGAGACTCCCGTACGGACGTCGGCGCCGCCCTCGGTGAGCGCGTCGGCGACGTGGTCGCCGACGAAGGGCTCCATGCGGGGCAGCAGGCCCTTGCCTCGTACCAGGACCGTCACGCGAGAGCCGAGCGCCTGCCAGGCGGTCGCCATCTCCGCCGCGACCACTCCCCCGCCGACCACGATCAGCCGCTCGGGGACCTCCTTGGAGCTGGTCGCCTCGCGGCTGGTCCACGGCCGGGCCCCGGTCAGCCCCGGCAGGTCGGGCAGGGCGGCGCGGCTGCCGGTGCAGACGGCGACGGCGTGCCGGGCGGTGAGGACGTGCCGGTCGCCCTCGGGCCCGTCAACGGTGACCTTCCGCTCGCCGTCAAGGCGGCCGTGGCCGCGGTAGAGGCGGGCGCCGGTGGAGTCGAGCCAGCCGACGGCGCCGTCGTCCTTCCAGTCGGAGACGTAGTAGTCGCGGTGGGCGAGCACCGCCGGCGCGTCCAGGGGACCCTGGACCAGCTGCCGCAGCCCGGGGACCTTGCGGGCGTCCGAGCGGGCGATGGCGGGCCGGAGCAGCGCCTTGCTGGGCATGCAGGCCCAGTACGAGCACTCGCCGCCCACCAGTTCGCTCTCCACGACGGCCACGCTCAGGCCCGCCGCCCGGGCCCGGTCCACCACGTTCTCGCCCACGGGTCCCGCACCCAGGACCACCACGTCGTACTCGTGCTCCACCTCATGTGTCATGGGCCCCAGTCTGGTGGCAGGTGTGCGCCGTGGCCACAGGGGAAGGCGTGGCGTGCACGCAGGGGATACGCACGGTGCACCCGTGGAACTCGGCCTCCGCACGCGTGGGGCGGCGCGGAATAGCGCGGCTCGATACGCGGTTGTGCGGGGCGAGTCCCCAGGGGACCGTGATGGACACCCGCCAGGAGACCCGGAGAGGTAGAAAACATGAGCACTGTCGAGCTCACCAAGGACAACTTCGACCAGATCGTGAGCGAGAACAGCTTCCTTCTGATCGACTTCTGGGCTTCCTGGTGTGGTCCGTGCCGCCAGTTCGCGCCGGTCTTCGAGGCCGCTTCCGAGCGCCACGAGGACCTGGTCTTCGCCAAGGTGGACACCGAGGCGCAGCAGGAGCTGGCCGCCGCGTTCGAGATCCGCTCGATCCCGACGCTGATGATCGTCCGTGACAACGTGGCCGTGTTCGCCCAGCCCGGGGCGCTGCCGGAGGCGGCCCTGGAGGACGTGATCGGCCAGGCGCGGAAGCTGGACATGGACGAGGTGCGCAAGTCCATCGAGGACGCGAAGCAGCAGCAGGGCCAGTAGGGGCGGCTGCGGCAGCACCGGGCGGGGGCGGTACGGGAGTTCCCGTACCGCCCCCGCTTCGTCTGCCCGACGCTGTGTCCGGTCAGCGCTCCAGGACGAGCGCCAGACCCTGGCCGACGCCGATGCACAGGGCCGCGAGCCCCGTTCCCGAGCCGGCCGCCGCCAACTGGTGGGCCACCGCGCCCGCGAGCCGCGCCCCGGATGCGCCCAGCGGGTGCCCGACGGCGATGGCGCCGCCGCGCGGGTTGACGATCTCCGGGTCGAGTTCCGGCCACTCGGCGAGGCAGCCGAGGGACTGGGCGGCGAACGCCTCGTTCAGCTCGAAGGTCGTCAGATCGGCGAAGGAGCGGCCCGCCTTGTCCAGCGCGCGCCGGACGGCCTCCACGGGCCCGAGCCCGAAGAGCTGCGGCTCGATTCCGGTGACCGCGGAGGCGCGGATCCGGGCGAGCGGCTCGCGACCGGTCTCTCGCAGGCCCTCCTCGTCGACGAGGAGCAGGGCCGCGGCGCCGTCGTTGAGCGGCGAGGCGTTGCCCGCCGTCACGGTGCCGCCCTCGCTCCGGAAGGAGGGCTTCAGCTTGGCGAGGGCCTCCATGGAGGTGGTGTCGCGGATGCACTCGTCGCGGGTCAGCTCCACGCCCGGGTACGGCACGACCTCACCGTCGTACAGCCCCTTGCCCCACGCCTCGGCCGCCTTGCGGTGGCTGGCCAGGGCGAAGGCGTCCTGCTGCTCGCGGGTGAGGGCGTGCTTGTCGGCGACGAGCTCCGCGCCCTCGCCGAGCGAGACCGTCCACTCGGCGGGCATGCGCGGGTTGGTCATGCGCCAGCCCAGGGTCGTGGAGTACATCTGCTGGTGGCCGGCCGGGAAGGCGCGTTCGGGCTTCTGCAGGACCCAGGGTGCGCGGGACATCGACTCGACGCCGCCCGCGATCGCCACGGACGCGTCGCCCAGCGCGATGGCGCGCGCGGCCTGGATCACCGCCTCCAGACCGGAGCCGCACAGGCGGTTGAGGGTCACGCCGGGGACGGAGGTGGGGAGGCCCGCGAGCAGGACGGCCATGCGGGCCACGTCGCGGTTGTCCTCGCCGGCACCGTTGGCGTCACCGAAGTAGACGTCGTCGATCCGGGCCGGGTCGAGCGCGGGTACGCGGTCCACGAGCGACCTGACCACGTGGGCGGCGAGGTCGTCGGGGCGTACGGCGGAGAGCGCGCCTGCGAACCTGCCGATCGGGGTGCGGACGGCGTCGACGATGTAGACGTCGCGGATGCTCATCGGTTCTCTCCCACGTGCCCTGGGGACGGTCCTCTTCGACCGACCGCCCACCCGTGCGTTCGCCTGGTGAATTTTCCTTCGTTGACGTGCGCGCAGAGTCTCCGCCCGGCGTGGGTTCCTGTCAACGGTGCCGAGCGGCGATACGTGGTGGGTGAAAGAACCCGGTCACGCCGCCGGCGCCGGCCGGACCAGTGCCGTCAGGCCGTAGTCCAGTTCGCGGCCGTCGACCAGGAGCGCCTCGACGGTACGCGTCTCCGGGTCGATGTCGGCGGCGATGCCGTGCCCCTCGTAGCGCGGGTAGCCCGAGGAGCCCGTCCGGCCCGTGGCCTCCACGACCGCCGACCGGACCGCGCTGTCCTCCACGGACGCGCCGCCCCGGTCCTCCACGTGCTCGGAAACGAGCAGGATCTCGAAACGCCGCGGCAGTGTGCTCATGCTTCGACGCTAAGCCGCTTCGCCCCCGGGCGCCCGCCACGGCAGGGCGCCCGCCGTGAAAGGCCCTGGATCAGCTGGACTCCCGGGGGATCACCCGCGAGGCCATCAGCTCCTGCGCGCGCGGGGTGGCGTCGGGGTCGCGGACGGCGCTGTCGACCAGCTCGGCCAGGTGCCGGCCGATGACCATGTCGATCTCCACGGTCGTCAGGCGGGGCCGCAGCAGCCGCCCGAGGAGCAGATCGTCCGAGCCCACGACGGCCGTCTCCCCGGGGATGTCGATCCCCGCGTCCTGGAGTGCGCGCATCAGCAGCATCGCGTACTCGTCGTTGTACGCGAACACCGCGTCGAGGCCCAAGTCGCGCCAGCGCGCCGCCAGCGCGTTCGCCGCCCCCTCCTCGTACCGCAGCGGCAGCGGTACGACGGTGGCGTCGGTCCCGGCCACCGCCTGGCGGGCGCCGTCGAGGCGGGGTCCGGAGAACATCTCCAGGCCCGGCTCCTCGGGGAGCACCACGCCGATCCGGCGCCGCCCCCGCTCCACCAGGTGCTCGGTCGCGACGCGCCCCACTCGCCCCTGGTCCATGACCAGGGCGTGCGCGCCCTCGACGCGGTGCGGGCCGACGGTGATGACGGCCTTGGCGCCGGAACGCTTGAGGATCTCCACACCGCCCGGGGAGAGCTGGACCTCGCCCAGCGAGACCACCGCCACGGGCCGGAGCTCCGCCCAGGCGCGCGCGGCCTCGTCCCCCTCGAGCCCGAGGCTGCCGTACTGCACGACGGTGTAGTCGAGGCGGCGCAGGGCCCACTGCAACTCGTTGAAGAACTGGCTGTACAGGGGACCGATCGGCACGTGCGCGGTGGGCAGCAGGACCATCCGGCTGTGACCGGCGCGCAGGCTGCGGGCGGCGGCGTGCGGGACGTACCCCAGTTCCTCGGCCGCGTCGCGGACCCGCTGCCGGGTCGGCTCGCTGATCCGTACGGCCGCCGTGTTGTTCAGGACGTACGAGACGGTGGCTCTGGAGACGCCCGCGAGCCGCGCCACATCGGCGCTCGTCGGGACGGGACGTTCGGCGGACTGTTTGGGTGACTGGCTCATCGCTCCGGCATCTTTCCAGAACAATCCGGCCCCGAGTCTGGCGGATGGCCGGATTCGAGTGCTACACAGTGATTACACGCGTCAGTGACACGTGTAACTCTCTTGAAACTTCCGCTCCTCGCCCCCGCACCGGGCGATCTTCACCAGGAGGGCAACGTGGCCCTTTCCTCCTCCGCATCCGGAAGAGTCAGCACCACCGGAGCCGAGGCCCCGTCGGGCCCCCGGCCCACCCGTGGGCTGCTGCCCCTGCTCCTCGCCGGGAACACGGCGATGTACGCGCTCTACGTCGGCGTGCCCGGACTGCTGCTCGCGCTGCAGATCGAGGACATCGACCCGGCGAACAAGGTGGCCAACTTCGGTCTGATCTCCGGCGTTTCCGCGATCTTCGCGACGATCTTCAACCCGGTCGCCGGCGCCCTTTCGGACCGCTCGGGCCGCCGCAACCCGTGGATCCTGGCGGGCGGTCTGCTCGCGATACCGGTGATGTTCCTGCTCGGCAGCGTGCATACGATCCTGCTCGTGCTCATCGCCTGGTGTCTGGGCCAGGCCGTCATGAACATCTACCAGGCCGCGATCACCTCCGTCGTGCCCGACCGGGTCCCCTTCGCCGCGCGCGGCAAGGCCTCGGCCGCCGTCGGGCTCGGTCTGCCGATCGGTTCCACCATCGGCGCGCTTGTCGGCGCCGCGTTCTCGGAGAACTACCGCACCGGGTACCTGGTCTTCGGCGCGATCGTGGCGGCCACCGCCGTCCTGTTCACGACCTTCGCCCGTGAGGAGCGGATGCCCGCCAAGGCGCCGCTGCCCGTGAAGCAGCAGCTCGCCGCCTTCGGCAGCGCGCTCAAGGACCACGACTTCCGCTGGGCGTTCATCGGGCGCGCGCTGCTCGTGCTCGGCTACTTCGCGGTCGCCGGCTTCCAGCTGTACATCCTCAAGGACCACACCGACCTGCCGGCCGGGCTCTCCCCCGAGGAGGCCGTGGCCATCCTCATGCCGCTCAACTCCGTGGCCATGGTGGTCTCCACCGTCCTGGGCGGCTGGCTCTCCGACCGCTACGACCGCCGCAAGCTCTTCGTCGGCGCCTCCGCCGCGCTCGCGGCCGTCGCGCTGGTCATCCCGGCCGTCTCGTCGAGCTGGACCGCGATGCTCGCCTTCTCCGCCGTCAACGGTCTCGGATTCGGCTGCTACATGGCGGTCGACACGGCCCTGGTGACCATGGTGCTGCCGAAGGCGGAGGACGCGGCCCGCGACATGGGCGTGCTCAACGTCGCCAACGCGGGGCCGCAGATCGTCGCTCCGTTCGTCGCCTCGCTCGTCGTCTCGCTGAGCGGCGGGTACACGACCCTGTTCCTGGTCGCGGCCGTCCTCTCGGTCCTCGGGGCGCTCGCCGTGCGTCCGATCCGCGGCGTGCGCTGAGCCCGGGGCGCGCGGGCCGGGTCGGGCCGGGGTGGCCGATTCCGTACGCGCACACACCCGTACGCTCGTCGGGCCACCCGTACGCCCCGTACGCCCGATCCGCGAGAGGCCTTGACGTGCTGCTGAACACCCGTACCTGGGGATCCGGTGACCGGATCGCGCTCCTGATCCACGGGATCATGTCCGACCACCGCACCTGGCGCCGGGTCGGACCGGCTCTGGCCGAGCGCGGCTACCGGGTGATCGCGGTGGATCTGCGCGGCCACGGCGCGAGCGGCCGGGCGGCCGGGCCCGAGGGGTACGGACCCGGGGACTACGCCGACGATCTCGTCGAAACCCTGCCCGCCCGGGCCGAGTTGGCGCTCGGGCACTCGCTCGGCGGGCTGGCCCTGGCCGGCGCCGTCGACCGGCTCGCGCCGCGGCGCGCCGTGTACGTGGACCCGGCCTGGCACATGTCGGCCGGGGACACGGGCGACCGCATGGAGCTGTTCGTCGCGGCGAAGTCGCTCGCGCGGGAGCACATCGCGATGTTCAACCCCCGCTGGGAGGAGGAGGATCTCGACGTCGAGATGGCCACCTTGCGGCTCTGGGACGAGCGTTCCACCCACGGACTCGCGGCGTGCGTGGGCCGTGATCTGTGGCCCGTGAAGCCCGTCGTCCCGTCGCTGGTCACGCTGTCCGACCCGAGCTGGCTGGTCTCGCCGGAGAACGCGCGGATGCTGGAGGAACGCGGCTTCGACGTCCGTACGGTCGCCGGCGCGGGACACACGATCCACCGTGACGATTTCGACGGGTTCATGGCCTCTCTGGAGGGCTGGATCTGACGTACCGTGTGGTCATGGACGACGTCTCGATGGTGGGCCTGCTCGGCCGGGTGACCGGCACCGTCGGGCCCGGCCTCGTCGGCGAGGTGATCGTCCGGATCCGGGGCGGCGCCGAGCACTTCCTCGCGTACGCGGCCGACGCCAAGGAGCGGATCCATCCCGGAACGGTCGTGATGGTCGTGGAACATCTCCCTCCACGCACCGTGTATGTCACAGCCGCGTACGACAGTTGACCGAAGCGTTGAGCGCTCGTCCGTCGAGGCGCACACTCCCTTCACCGGATCCGCACGGCTCCGGTGAAGGGGGAGCTGCCCATGGCCATCGGCATCGTGGCGGGCGGCGTGGTCGTCGCCGTCCTCGTCCTCATCGCACTGTTCAAACTCATGTGGCGCGTCGCCGAACCGAACGAGGCGCTGATCATCTCCGGTTCCAACCACAAGATGGAGGGGCTCGGCGAAGGCATGGGCTTCCGGATCGTCACCGGGCGCGGCACGCTCGTGATGCCGGGCGTCCAGGCGGTACGGAAGCTGTCGCTTGACCTCAACGAGACGCAGTTGCAGGTGGAGTGCGTGACCCACCAGGGCATTCCGCTCAAGGTCCGGGGTGTGGTGATCTTCAAGGTGGGTGACGACTTCGTGTCGATCGCCAACGCCGCCCGCCGTTTCCTGGACCAGCAGAAGCTCATGTCGGAGCGCGTGCACATCGTCTTCGCCGGTCATCTCCGCGCCATCGTCGGCGGGTTGACGGTCGAGGACATGATCCGTGACCGGGAGAAGCTGACCGGGCAGGCGCGTTCGGCTTGTGGCACGGAGATGGAGAAGCTCGGTCTGATCGTCGACTCGCTGCAGATCCACGAGATCGAGGACCCGACGGGGTACATCAAGAACCTGGCCGCGCCGCACGCGGCGGCGGTCCAGCGGGACGCCCGGATCGCGCAGGCCGAGGCCAACCGGCGGGCCACCGAGGCCGAACAGCAGGCCGCGGCGCGGATGTCGGAGGCCACCAGGGACAGCGAGATCCTGCAGGCCGGCTACCAGGCGGAGCGGGACCAGGCGTCCGCGAAGGCCCGTCAGGCCGGGCCGCTGGCCGAGGCGGGGGCGCGGCAGGAGGTCGTCGTCCAGGAGACCCGGGTCGCGGAGCTGGAGGCGCACCGCAAGGAGCAGCAGCTCCAGGCGGACGTCCGCAAGCCGGCGGACGCGAAGGCGTACGAGACCCGGACCCGGGCCGACGCCGAGCGCGACGCCCGGATCTCGGCGGCGCAGGCGGAGGCGAAGGAGACCGAGCTCGCCAGCGCCGCGCGGGCGACGGCGACCCGGCTGACGGGTGAGGCGGAGGCGGCGGCCCAGCAGGCGCGGGGGCTCGCCGTGGCCGAGTCGACCCGGGCGAAGGGTCTCGCCGAGGCCGAGTCGATCAAGGCGCGGGCGGCGGCCCTGGCCGAGAACCAGGAGGCCGTGGTCGCCCAGCAGCTGGCCGAGAAGTGGCCGGAAATCGTCGAGGCCGGTGCGTCGGCCTTCGGCAACGTGGACCAGATGGTCCTGCTGAACGGCGCGGACGGCATGGCGGAGATGTTCGCCAAGGCCCTGACCATGGGCGGGACGGGTCTGGGGCTCGCCCGGCAGCTGCTCGCGAACATGAGCCCGGCGGCGGCAGCGGCGGAAGCGCCCGCGCTGAAGCCGAACGGCGCGGCCGCGCCGGCTCCCCCGGTGGAATCCATCCCGCTCGCCGACGAGGCGTAGCCCTGAGGGCCGGGCCCGGTGCCGTGATGGCGCCGGGCCCCGGTCGTGGCGAGCGGAAGGTCAGTTGTGGCCGAACTTCCGTTCCTTCTTGTGGGAGACCTGCTCGATGATCGGCCGCGGCGTCTCCCGCACGACCGGTGTCGATTCCTTCGCCGCCGCTTCGGTCCGGTGTTCGTGGCCGCCCGTACGGGCGCCCTTGTTCACCCGGGTCTGTTTCTTGCCCACGATCGTGCCTCCTGACAGCGGTACTCGGACGCTGGGGCAGTTTTCGGCCTCTGGGGCCGTTCTCAGCCTCGCACGCGGGTACGAGCACCGCATGTCAGGGACGGTGCCGGTCAGGAGCTCCGCCGGTCAGGTACCGAGGACGTCCTGGAACGCGCCGAGTGTCGCCCGACCGGCCGTGCGGTCGAGGATCGCGAAGACGATCTCGTCGAAGTGGCCTGCGAAGCGGCCCCCGTCCGTGAGCAGCGCCCGGAACGCCTCGGCTACCTCGGCCGGGTCGTTCTGGAAGACGCCGCACCCCCAGGCTCCGAGGACGAGCCGCCGGTAGCCGCCCGCGACGGCGGTCTCCAGGACCCGCTCGGCACGGGCGGCGAGGACGGCCGGAATCCGTTCGGCCAGGTCCGGGGTCCGCCGCCGGACGACGCCCGCGTTGGGGGCGGGCGAGGTGAGGAAGCCGACCGCGAACGGCTCGTCCAGGAGTCCGCCGCGGTCGTCGCGGAAGACCGGGACGCCGGGCGAGAGGATCACGCGGTCCGTGTAGAAGGCATCCTTCTCGGCCCGGTGGTGCGCGTAGAACTCGGGGGCGCGCAGGAGGGTGGTGTAGAGGGCGGAGGCCCGGCAGACCGCCTCTTCCTGGGCCTGCGCGCCGTTCAGATAGCCGCCGCCGGGGTTGCGGGCGGAGGCGAAGTTCAGGACGGCGACCGGGGCGGCCGGATCGGCCCGGGTCAGCCGGCGGGCGGCGACCAGGCTGCTCTCGTCGGTGACCTCGATCGCGGTGGCGCGGTCGAGGTCGGGGGTCACGGGGACGGGACCGGGGCCGTACATCCTGGTTCCGGCCACCGCGGCGCTCAGCTCCTCCTCGAGGGAGACGGACCGGCCGCCGGGGGCCCGGTACCGGCCCGCCTCGACGATCTCCTCGGTCTGCTTCGCGATCCCCCGCAGTCGTGCGCTCATGCCCGGAAGCATGATCGACTCCGCACTCCGGGGGCAACGGGTTATTCACCCTGAGGCCGATGAGGCGCTCTTGCACGCCCGTCGGCGGTGGCTTTAGGTGGAATCAGCGCCTATGAGGGCGCCCCATAGGAACACCTGTCGGAACAAGAAACAGGAACAGGAGGGAACGACATGTCGCCGAGCGGTATACCGCGGAGCGGTCCCGCCATCAACGAGGACGAGGCGGAGGGCCTGCTGCGATGTATCTGCTTCAAGACGGGCCCACCCCGCACGGTCGGGGTGGAGGTGGAATGGCTCGTCCACGAGCTGCGCGACCCGCGGCTCCCCGTCCCGGCCGAACGGCTGGCTCCGGCCTTCGACACCGTACGGTCCCTGCCCCTCGCCTCGTCGCTCACCCTCGAACCCGGCGGACAGCTGGAGCTCAGCTCGCCTCCCGCCGACTCCCTCATGAGCTGCGTCGACACTCTCTCGGCCGATCTGCGCACGGTGCGTGACGCGCTCTCCCCTCTCGGACTCACTCTCAGCGGTTACGGGGTCGACCCCTGGAACGCGCCGCGCGAGCGGCTCCTGCGCGAGCCCCGCTACGACGCGATGGAGACCGCCCTCGACCGTACGGGCCCCGCGGGGCGGGCCATGATGCGCGACTCGGCGTCGGTGCAGGTCTGCCTGGACGTCGGTCACGAGGAACCGGGTCCGCTCGGCTACCACCGCCGCTGGCAGCTGGCCCATCTGCTGGGCGCGGTGCTCGTGGCCGCGTTCGCGAATTCTCCGCTCCACGGCGGCCGCCGGACCGGATGGCGCTCGACCCGGCAGGCCCTGTGGACCGACCTCGACCCGGCGCGGGCGCTCGCCCCCGACCCGGACCGCGAGCCGCGCGACGCCTGGGCGGCGCACGTCCTCGACACCCCGGTGATGTGCGTACGGGGCGAGGACGCGCCGTGGGCCGTGCCGGAGGGGCTGACCTTCCGGGAGTGGCTGCGCACCGGGCGTCCCCGGCCGGCCGACGTGGACGATCTGCACTACCACATGACCACTCTCTTCCCGCCGGTGCGACCGCGCGGGCATCTGGAGCTGCGGATGATCGACGCTCAGCCCGGTCCTGACGGCTGGGTCGTGCCGGTGGCCGTGACCACGGCGCTCTTCGAGGACCCGGAGGCGGCCGAGACGGTCTACCGGGCGGTCAAGCCCCTCGCGGAGCGGGCGGGTTCGGTGGCCGCTCCCCGCAATCCGCTCTGGCTCGCGGCGGCCAAGGACGGCCTCAAGGACCCCGAACTGCACGCCGCGGCTCTCGTCGCGTTCCCGGCGGCGCTCGACGCGCTGCCCCGGATCGGCGCGAGCCCGGCCGTCGTCGCCGCCGTGGCCGCCTTCCACGAGCGCTATGTCCTGCCCGGCAGCTGTCCCGCCGACGATCTCCTGGAGGTGGCGTCATGACCGTGACCGACGACCCGTCGGCCCTGCGGGCGCGGGCGCTGGACGCGCTCACCACCGCGCGGGCCCGTACCGCGCTGCTCACCTCCTGCGTCGAGGACGACGAACTCACCGCGCAGCACTCCCCGTTGATGTCCCCGCTGGTGTGGGACCTGGCCCATATCGGCAACCAGGAGGAGCAGTGGCTGTGGCGGGCGGTCGCGGGACGTGACGCGCTGCGCCCGGAGATCGACTCGATCTACGACGCCTTCGAGCACCCCCGCGCCACGCGCCCCACGCTGCCGCTGCTGCCGCCGGCCGAGGCCCGCGCGTACGCCTCGGACGTACGGGGCCGGGTCCTGGACGTCCTGGAGCGGACCCCGCTGGAGGGCCGGCCGCTGGTGGAGGCGGCGTTCGCCTTCGGGATGATCGCCCAGCACGAACAGCAGCACGACGAGACCATGTTGATCACTCATCAGCTGCGCACGGGTCCTCAGGCGCTGACCGCTCCCCCGCCGCCCGCGACGGAGACCGGTCCGCTCCCCTCCGAAGTCCTGGTCCCCGGTGGTGCGTTCACGATGGGCACATCGGACGAGGCCTGGGCGCTCGACAACGAGCGTCCGGCGCACACCCGGGTCGTCCCGTCGTTCTTCATCGACACCGTGCCGGTCACCAACGGCGCCTACATGGCGTTCCTGGCCGACGGCGGCTACACGGACGAGCGGTGGTGGCATGCGGAGGGCTGGGACCAGATCCGCAAGCACGGGATCGCCGCGCCGCTGTTCTGGCGGCGGGACGGCGCGCAGTGGACGCGGCGGCGGTTCGGTGTGACGGAGCCGGTGCCCGAGGACGAGCCGGTGGTGCACGTCAGCTGGTACGAGGCGGACGCCTACGCCCGCTGGGCCGGGCGCAGGCTGCCGACGGAGGCCGAGTGGGAGAAGGCGGCCCGGCACGACCCGTCGACGGGACGTTCGCACCGCTATCCCTGGGGCGACGCCGACCCGGCGCCCGAGCACGCCAATCTCGGTCAGCGGCACCTGCGGCCCGCCCCGGCCGGCAGCTACCCGGAGGGCGCTTCGCCGCTCGGGGTACGGCAGTTGATCGGGGACGTGTGGGAGTGGACGGCCAGCGACTTCCTGCCGTACCCGGGGTTCACGGCCTTCCCGTACAAGGAGTACTCGGAGGTGTTCTTCGGTCCCGCGCACAAGGTGCTGCGCGGTGGGTCGTTCGCGGTGGACGCGGTGGCCTGCCGGGGTACGTTCCGCAACTGGGACCTGCCGGTGCGCCGGCAGATCTTCTCCGGCTTCCGGACCGCACGCGACGCGGAGCTCACCTGATGTGCCGTCATCTGGCGTATCTGGGACCGTCGGTGGCGCTCGGCGAGCTGCTGACGGAGCCGCCGCACGCGCTGTACCGGCAATCCTGGGAGCCGCGCCGTCAGCGGTACGGCACGGTCAACGCGGACGGCTTCGGGGTCGGCTGGTACGCCGAGGAGGATCCCGTGCCGGCCCGCTACCGGCGGGCCGTGCCGATCTGGGCGGACGCCCCGTTCATGGACCTCGCGCGCGTGGTGCGCGCCGGGGCGTTCCTCGCGGCCGTACGGGACGCGACGGTGCCGGGGGCGGACGGGGAGGCCGCGGCGGCTCCGTTCGCGTCCGGGCCGTGGCTGTTCAGCCACAACGGGGCGGTGCGGGGCTGGCCCGGCTCCCTCGCCCCCGTGACGGCGACGCTGCCCGCCGAGGAGCTGCTGTCCCTGGAGGCCCGTACCGACTCGGCCCTGGTGTGGGCGCTGGTGCTGCACCGGCTGCGGGCGGGCGACGGACTGGACCGGGCGCTCGGGGACACCGTGGTGGAGGTCGCGGCGGCGGCCCCCGCGTCACGCCTGAACCTGCTGCTCACCGACGGCGCCACCATCGCGGCGACCGCCTGGGGGGACTCCCTCTGGTACCGGACGGAGCCCGGTCCGCCGGGCGCCGCCCGCACGGTCGTCGCCTCCGAACCGTACGACGACGATCCGCACTGGCACGAGGTGCCGGACCGCACCCTGCTGACCGCCACCCGTACCGACGTCACCCTCACCTCGCTCAAGGAGCCCTCCTCGTGAGTCCGTTCCAGCTGACCCGCACCCTTCCCGAGGACGCCACGGAGGCCGATCTCCGCGCCGACGTGCTCCACGGACTGACCCGTACGCCCAAGGAGCTGCCGCCGAAGTGGTTCTACGACGCGCGCGGCAGTGAACTGTTCGAGGAGATCACCCGGCTGCCCGAGTACTACCCGACCCGCGCCGAGCGGGAGATCCTGATCGACCGGGCGCCGGAGATCGCGGCGGCGACGAGGGCACGGACCCTGGTCGAGCTGGGCTCGGGCTCCTCGGAGAAGACCCGTTTCCTGATCGACGCGCTGCTGCCGGAGCTGGACAGCTACGTGCCGGTGGACGTGAGCGAGTCGGCGCTGAAGGGGGCGGCCGACGCGCTGCTCGTGGACCGGCCGCAGCTGCACATCCACGCCCTGGTAGCCGACTTCACCCGGGGGCTCGCCCTGCCCGGGACGCCGGGTCCGCGTCTGGTGGCGTTCCTCGGCGGCACGATCGGCAATCTGCTGCCGGCCGAGCGCGAAACGTTCCTGCGTTCGGTACGGGCGATGCTCGCGCCGGGCGACGCGCTGCTGCTCGGCACGGACCTGGTGAAGGACGAGGCGACGCTGGTCGCCGCGTACGACGACGCGGCCGGGGTGACGGCGGCGTTCAACAAGAACGTGCTGGCCGTGATCGCCCGTGAACTGGAGGCGGACGTCGAGCCGGACGACTTCGAGCACGTCGCGCGCTGGGACCGTGAGCGGGAGTGGATCGAGATGCGGCTGCGGGCGCGGCACGCGCTGACCGTGAAGATCCCGCAGCTGGATCTCGTGGTGCCGTTCGAGGCGGGCGAGGAGATACGGACGGAGGTGTCGGCGAAGTTCCGTCAGGCGGGTGTGCGGGCGGAGCTGGCCGAGGCCGGACTTGAACTGACCCGCTGGTGGACGGACAAGGAGGGACGGTTCGCGCTGTCGCTGGCGACGGCGCGCTGAGCCGCCTGAGCGAGCGCACGACGGTTCGGATACTGGATCGTGGATATTGGATCCAGTATCCGAATTTCGGCGGTGAGTCCGCGGGCGGCGACGACCCGCCAGAGCGAGGCGCCCAGCGGATCCTCCCCCACGAAGGCCGCGGGCCCGACCGGCCGGTAATCGAGCCGTACCGGGAGCACCGGTACGGAGGCGTCGAGAGCCGCCTGGAACGCCGCGTGCCGGAAGGCGCCACCGCCGCGGCCGCACCAGGTCGAGCCCTCGGGGAAGACGATGACCCGGCCGCCGCCGGACATGGCCCCCGCCATCGCGCGGACGGTGCCGGGCAGGGCCCGCAGCCGGTCGCGGTCGATGAAGAGGGTGCCGCCGCGCGCCGCGAGCGGGCCGAGCACCGGCCACTGCCGGACCTCCCGCTTGGCGAGCATGCGCCCGGGGAGGACGGAGGCGACGAGCGGGATGTCCAGCCAGGAGATGTGGTTGGCGACGATCAGGAACGGCGCGCCCGCCGGGACGGTGACCCCGGTGACCTTGATCCGGACGCCGAAGGACCGGAGGACCAGCCGGCACCACACCCGGACGAGCGCCTGCCGGCCCGCCGCCGGCAGCAGCGCCGCCAGGGGCGCGAGCAGCACTCCGGCGAGGACGGCGGCGATGCCCGCGACCAGCCGGAGCACCGCCAGAACGGACCCGGCGACCGGGCCGGAGTGCCGTGCGCACGGGTCGGGCGCGCACGGCGACGTCGGCAGCCAGGGGGAGACGGGGCCGGCGGTGGTCACTGCGCCGGGGCGAGGGAGAGGAAGTGGTTCAGGTAGCGGGGGTTGGTGTTGCGCAGCGACAGCAGGACGTAGAGGTCGGCGACCCCGAAGTCCATGTCGTGGGCGGGCGCGCCGCAGACCCAGGCCCCGAGCCGGATGTAGCCGCGCAGCAGCGGCGGGAGCTCCACGCGGCCCTCGGGGCGGGCGATCCCGTCCGGGGTCCAGAGCTTGTGCGGGGTGACCCAGTACTCCTCGGGGGCGAGGTGCTTGGCCTTGACCCGGTCCCAGGTGGCGGCGGCGAGCGTGCCCCCGTCGTTCAGCGGTATCGAGCAGCACCCGGCGAGCCAGTTGTGGCCGGTGCGGGTCATGTAGCGGGCGAGCCCGGCCCAGATGAGGGCGATGACGGCGCCGTTGCGGTGCGCGGGGTGGACGCAGGAGCGGCCGACCTCGACGAGGTCGTCGCGGATGGGGCCGAGGCGGCCGAGGTCGAACTCGCTCTCGGAGTAGAGGCGGCCGGCGATCCGGGCGCGGTCGGGCGGCAGCACCCGGTAGGTGCCGACGACCTCGCCGGTGGTCTCCTCGCGGACGAGCAGGTGGTCGCAGTAGGCGTCGAAGGCGTCGATGTCGAGGCCCGGCTCGGGTCCGTCGAGGTGGGCACCCAACTCTCCGGCGAAGACCTGGTGGCGCAGGCGCTGGGCGGCGCGGACGTCGTCCTGGTCGCGGGCGAGGCAGACGATGTAGCGGGGCTCCTCGGCAGGAGCGGCCGCGGTCTGGGGCTGCGGCTGGGCCGGGACCCCGGTGAGCGGGGCGCCCGTCAGGGGGGCGCTCATGAGGGGGAGACCGGCGGGGACGGGGACAGCGGGTGCGACAGTGGCTGCGGGTGACGGTGCGGGCATGTCGGGCTCCTCCGGCGTACGGAAGGGGGACGGTGAGGGCCGGACCGGGTGAGCGGTGGTCCGGCTCCTTACTTCTTCCGTGGCCGATTGGATTCGACATGACCGTTCGGGGGATCGCGGGTGTGTAGGCGCTGAATGCTGGTCGGTGGACCCCGCGCCGCCTGCCGGTTCGAAGAACCCCAGGGCTACTCCGCCAGGGCCTCCGTGATCTGCGTCGAGGCCGCCTCGGCGGCCTTCTTCGGGTCCTCGCCCTGGAGCACGGCGGTCATGTAGGGCTTGATCGGGTTGGTCGCCTCGACGTCGGCCCACTGGGGCGAATTGGGCGTGGCCCTGCCGCGGGCGGCGCCGACGGCCATGACGGCGGTGGCCTCCTGGCCCTCGACGACCGAGGCGAGGGAGGTCTTGTTGGGGACGTAGTTCATGGCGCGGGCCAGCTCCGTCTGCCACTTCTCGCCGGCCAGGGCCTTGACGACCTCGATCGCGGCGTTCCGGTGCGGCGCGTTCTCCGGGACGATCAGGTCGGAGCCGCCGGTGAAGACCGCGCAGGGCTGCCCGGCCTTCTTGCCGGGTATCGGGAAGAAGCCGAGCTTGTCCTCGAGTTCCGGGTTGGCCTTGGTGATGGCGGCGACGGCGCTCGGGGTGGCGATGATCTGGGCGACGTCGCCCTTGGCGAAGACCTCGGCCTGGGGAGGCGTCTGCTCGTCCGCGTCCTTGGGGCCCGAGCCGAGCGACTGCAGGTCCTTGTAGAAGTCCATGCCGCGCAGCGCGGCGGGGCTGGCCAGAGCGCCGGTCCAGTCGCCGCCCTTGTCCACGGCGAGCTCGCCGCCCTCGTCCCAGATGAACCCGGAGAGCGTGTACCAGTCCTGACCGGCGAGGTAGATGCCCTGCGAGCCGTTGCGGTTGAGCTTCTCGGTGTCCTCGAGCCACTCGGCCCGGGTGGCCGGCGGCTTGGTGACGCCGGCCTGCGCGAAGAGGTCCTTGTGGTAGATCACCACGCGGTTGGCGGCGTACCAGGGGATGCCGTACTGGGAGCCGCCGATGCGGCCGGGCTCGGCCAGGCCGGGCAGCCAGTCCGCGCTGCCGAGGTCGCGTATGGACTCCAGGGTCAGGTCGTAGAGCTTGTCGGTGTCGGCGTACTGGGCGACCTGGGTGTTGCCGACCTCGATGACGTCGGGGCCGCCCTCTCCCTTGATGGCCTCGGTGACCTTCTTGCCGATGCCCGTCCACTCCTGGATGGTGAACTTCAGCTCGACGCCCTTGTGCTGGGCCTCGTAGTCGGCGGTGAAGCGCTTCAGGAAGTCCTCGCTGACGCTGTCCCGCATGAGCCAGACGTTGACCGTGCGGGTCTCGTCGCCGGAGCCGGGGAGGAGTCCGCAGCCGGCGAGGGCCAGGGCGGTGGCGGCCGCCAGCGGACAGACCAGGTGTCGGTTCTTCACGTAGGTCACCTTCTGCGTCCCAAGAAGGGACTGCGGTTGGGGAGCTGACCCGTCGTGGGGGGACCGAACGGCGTGTTCGTGCGGGTGTGTGGGTTGGATTCTGGTCTGGACCAACGGAGCGGTCAAGCCCCGGACGTTCCGGTTCCGGACGGGCGCGCGACACGCGCCCGTCCGTTACCGCGGGTAGGACTGGGCGGGCTGTGACGTCAGACGGCCGGTACGGAGTCCTCGAAGGCCGTGCCCGCCGTGCGGTACGCCGCGATCCTGGCGGCCACCTGCGCCGGGGTGAGGACCTGGTCCTTCACGTGCAGGACGTAGTCGACCTTCTGGTCGTAGGACCGGGGTGTGGTCGAGGTCTGGCCCTGGAGGTCGATGATCCACTGGTTGAAGTTGATGGACATCGGGCGTTCGGGCAGATAGCGGGCGTCGTGCCGGCCGAACTCCTGGCCGTCGACGTAGTAGACGATCGTGCTGTCGTCGATGGTCAGGACGAGGTCGTGCCAGCCGGCGTAGCTCGCGCGGACCTCGGAGTGCTGGTTGACGGCCTCCCACGGGTCCGGCCGGTAGGTCTCCCACGAGGTGGTGTAGAGGATGTTCGCGGGCTCGCCCCAACCGCCGTTGGGCAGGTACTCGAAGTCGTACTCGGCGTAGTCGTCCGCCATCGGCGCCTTGAGGTCGTTGATGGTGAAGAAGGTCTGCACGAGCCGGTCGCCGTCCGGTCCGGAGAGCGGCGCGTCGGAGAACCTGACCCGTGCCGCGTACGTACCGTTCCTGAACTTCATGGACCGGGTGAGGATCTCGGTCTGCCGGGTCGACTCGGCGGTGCCGGCCGTCGAGGTCCGCAGGTTCATGATCGAGTTGGTGCCCTCCTTGGCGAAGGTCACGTTCTCGGGCGCCCAGCCGGCCCCGGGCACGCCCGGGCCGCCGGAGTTGGACCGCACGCTCCAGCCGTGGGCGGCGATCGACGGGTCGGTGTGGCCGGTGTAGTCGAAGTCGTCGAAGAGCGCGGCCCCTCCGGTGGGCGGCGGGGTGGTCGGGTCGGTGGGCGTCGGGGTGGGCTCGTTGCCCGCGGGCGCCGTGCCCCAGACCTGGACGCCGCCGACGGTGGCGGTGACCTTGCTCCAGTTCGCGTACGTCGTCTGCGTCGGGCCGAAGGAGTAGTCGTCGCTCTGGTTCAGCGGCTGCCAGTTGGAGCGGTGGAAGCGCAGCTGCATGTCGCCCGTGTCGGCGCCGGGGGCGAGACTGCCGGCCCCGGCGGTGAAGCCGACCTCCAGATAGCGGTCGGCGGTCGCGGTGGGGTTGGCGAGGGTGCCGAAGGTGCCGGTGAGGTTCGCGCAGCCCTTCACCGCCCAGGAGCAGGCGTAGGTGTACGAGGCTCCCGCGTCGGCCTTGAAGTAGTACCGCAGCTTCACCTGGCTCAACGGGACGCTCGACGAACCGGAGTTGACCACCTTGAACCAGGGCTCGACCTGGTCGCCGCCGGTGGCGCTCTGCCGGTACTGGACGGTGACGGCCTCGCCGGCCGCGGCGGCCGGGAGCGCGGTCAGGGCGGTGGCGCCGAGGCCGGTCACGCCGGCGACGGCGAGCGCGGCGCGTATCCGCAGTGTCGTCTGGCGGTTGCTCGTTCGGGTGCTGGTTCGGGTGCTGGTTCGGGCACTCATGAGGTTTCCTCTCCTTGCGCGGAGGTGGGGGAAAGGCGGCGCGGCACCCGGAGGGTGTCGAGCCGGGTCCGGTGGTGGCGCAGCCGTGCCTGGAAGCCGGGCCAGTCCCGGCGCCCGGTCCAGGCGGTCTCGGCGAGGGCGCAGAGCCGGGGGAAGGCCAGGTACTCGGCGTGGGCTCCGGTGGGGACGTACTCCGTCCACAACTGGGCCTGGGTGCCGAGGACCCGCGCGCTCTCCTCGGGGCTCCAGTGCGCGGGCGCGGGGTCGGTGCGGAGCACGGTGCGCAGGTCGACGACGGCTCCGGGCTGGCCGGGCGGCTCGTCGGGGCTCGCCGACTGGGGGTAGTCGAGGTAGGTGGAGCGGTGCGGCGCCATGACGACCTCGTGGCCCCGGCGGGCGGCGGTGCGGCCGTGGGCGGAGTCGCGCCAGGGCATCACGGTGAAGTACGGAGGGAGGTCGGCGCCGGTCTCGGTCCAGCCGAGCGGGCGGCGGCCGGCGGCGAGGAGATGGCCGCCGATCCGCTCCATGAACCAGCCGTGCAGGGCGTCCGGCCCGTCGAGCCCCTCGTCGGCGACGCGCCGCAGGGCGACGGGCGAGGTTTGCCACTCGGTGGTGGGGCACTCCTCGCCGCCGATGTGGACGTACGGCGAGGGGAAGACGTCCATCACCTCGTCGAGGACGTCGCGGCAGAAGTCGAGGGCCTCGTCGTGGACGCCGAGGACGGTGTCGCAGACGCCCCAGCGGTCCCAGACGGGGAGCCGGCGGTCCGGGCGGTTGCCGAGCGAGGGGTAGGCGGCGAGGGCGGCCCTGACATGGCCGGGCATCTCGATCTCGGGAACGACGGTGATCCCGCGTTCGGCCGCGTGCCGTACGAGTGCGGCGAGTTCGGCGCGGGTGTAGGCGCCGCCGTGCGGATGGCCGGCGATCTCGGTGAGCCGGGGGTGGGCGGCGACCGGCATGCGCCAGCCCTGGTCGTCGGTGAGGTGGAGGTGGAGGACGTTGAGCTTGTGGAGGGCGAGCAGGTCGACGTATCTCCGGAGGAAGTCGATCGACCGGAACGTACGGGAGACGTCGAGCATGGTGCCGCGCCAGGAGAAGCGGGGGACGTCGGTGATCTGGACGCAGGGCACGCTCCACTCGACCCCGGCGACCGGGTGATCCAGCAGGGCCTCGACGGGCAGGAGTTGACGGAGCGTCTGGACCCCTGCGAGCAGCCCGCGTGGGGTGGCGGCCCGTAAGAGCACGCCATGCTCGCCGACGGTCAGGCCGTAGCCCTCGTCGCCGAGGCCGGTGAGAGCGGGGTCGACGGCGAGGACGACGGGCCCGTCGGGGCGCTCGGGCAGCCGCAGCCCGGTGGCCGGTCCGAGAAGGGTGCGCAGCAGCTCGGCGGCGCCGTGGGCGCCGGGAGAGACCCTGAGCGCGGTGGTCTCGTCGAAGGCGAACCGACCGGGCAGCGGGGTCAGTTGGGTGGGTTCGGGCACGAGCGGGGGTGTGCGGAGGGCGCGGAGTGTACGCATGGTGAGGCTCGCTATCCCTTCACGGCTCCGCCGGTCATCCCGGCGGCGACCCGGCCCTGCAGGACCAGGAAAAGGACGAGGACGGGCAGGGCGAAGAGGGTGGAGGCGGCCATGGTGGCGCCCCAGTCGGTGCCGAAGACGTTGGAGAAGGAGGAGAGCCAGACCGGCAGGGTCCGGTCGTCCTGGTTCTTGATGATCAGCATGTTGGCGAAGGCGAACTCGTTCCAGGCGGTGATGAATCCGAAGAGCGAGGTGGCCATGAGCCCGGGGGCGAGCAGGGGCAGCGTCACCCGGCGGAACGCCTCGGCGCGGGTGCAGCCGTCGACCTGCGCGGCCTCTTCGAGTTCGGCGGGGACGGCGGCGAGGAAGGAGCGCAGGGTCACGATGGTGAAGGGAAGGGTGATCATGAAGTAGATCAGGGTCAGGGTGGCAAGCCGGTCGAGCAGGTCGGCGTCCCGGGCGATGACGTACATCGGGATCAACAGCGCTTCCCAAGGCGCCACTTGGGCGACGAAGACCATCAGGACGAAACCCCGCCGGCCGCGCCAGCGCATCCGGGCGACCGCGAAGGCCGCGCCGAGCGCCACGATCAGCGCGAGCAGGACGCAACCGGCGGTGACGAGCAGGCTGTTGCGCCAGAAGAGCCAGAAGCCGTCCGCCGCGACGGCGTGCGCGAAGTGCTCCAGGGTGAGCGAGGTCGGCAGGAAGACGGGGGTCTCCGCCTGGATGTCGGGGGTGGGCTTGAAGGCCGTCAGGACCATCCAGTACACGGGGAAGACGGCGAGGACGAAGACGATCGAGGCGGCCGTGTTCAGGGGAACGCGGCGCAGTGCGCGGGGTGTCACCGGTCGGCCTCCTGACGGAACAGCTGACGGAAGTAGGCGATCAGGACTGCGACCAGGAGGAGCACGGTCAGGGTCGAGACGGCCGAGCCGAGGTCGTAGCGGTGCAGGGACTGGGCCACCCGGTACGCGTAGACGGGGAGCGTGGTCGTCGCGTCGCCGGGGCCGCCGCGGGTGACGGCCCAGATCTGGGCGAAGCAGCGGAAGACCCAGATGACTTCGAGGCAGAGCACCAGGCCGAAGATCGGGCGGAGCAGGGGCAGGGTGATCGAGCGGAAGATCCGCCCCGCCCCGGCGCCGTCGAGCCGGGCCGACTCGTAGATCTCCTCGGGCACCGTCATCAGGGCCGCGTGCAGGGTGATCGCGGCGAACGGCACCGACTGCCACACCACCAGCAGGACGAGCACGGTGAAGGCGGCGGTGCCGTCGGCGAGCCAGGAGTAGCCCTCGTAGGAGGTGAACCCGAGTCGTACGAGCACCCAGTTGACGATGCCGAGGCGGGAGGCGAAGAGCCACTGGAAGACGGTGGTGGTGGCGATGACCGGGCTGGCCCAGGCGAGGACGAGCCCGCCCGTCACCAGGATCCGCATCCGCCGGCCGAGCCTGCGCATCATCAGCGCGACGAGGGTGCCGATCACCATGATCAGGACGACATTGATCAGGGTCCACCAGAAGGTGCGGCGGACGACCTCCCAGAACTCCGGGTCCGCGAGCACGGTCCGGTAGTTGGCGAGGCCGACGAACGGGGCGCCGCCCCTGATGAGTTCGCCCATGCCGTAGTGCTGGAAGGAGATCAGCAGATTGCGGACGAGGGGGTAGCCGAGGAGCAGGGCGCCGCCGAGGACGGTCGGCGCGACGAGGAGGTAGGGCCAGAGCGCGGCCCGGCGCCGCCCGCTCACGAGCCGAGGGTCTTGGTGATGCTCTCCGACGCGTCCTTGGCCGCCCGCGCCGGGTCGGTGCCGGTGAGCACGGCGGTCATGTACTGCTTGATCGGGTTGGTGGCCTCGACGGCCGCCCATTGCGGGGAGTTGGGCGTCGCCCGGCCCTGCGCCGCCCCCGCGGCCATGGCGGCGGTGCCCTCGTCGTCCTGGATGACGCGGGCGAGCGAGGTGCGGTTGGGGACGTAGCTCATCGTCTTCGCCATCTCCGTCTGCCACTTCTCGCCGGCGAGCGCCTTGACGACCTCGTACGCGGCTTCGGGGTGGGCGGAGGCCTCGGGGACGATGAGGTCGGACCCGCCGGTGAAGACGGCGCCCGGCTTGTCCGCGGTCGTGCCGGGGATCGGGAAGAAGCCCAGCTTGCCCTTGAGGGCCGGGTTGGCCTCCTCGACGATCTTCGCGCCGCCGGGTACGGCGATGATCTGGGCGACGTCGCCCTTGGCGAAGACGTCGGCCTGCGGGGGCTTGGCCTCGTCGGAGTCCTTCGGCCCCTTGCCGAGGGCCTGGAGCTGCCGGTAGAAGTCCATGCCCGCGAGCGCCTGCGGGGTGTCGAGGGCGCCCTTCCACTCCTTGCCGTCGGGTACGGCGAGGTCGCCGCCGTCCTCCCAGATGAAGCCGGCGAGGGCGTACCAGTTCTGTCCGGGCAGGTAGATGCCCTGCGTCGAGCCCTTGTTGAGCTTGGCGGTGACGGTGAGCCACTCGGCGCGGGTCTTCGGCGGGGCGGTGACGCCGGCCTGGGCGAAGAGGTCCTTGTGGTAGATGACGACGCGGTTGGCGGCGTACCAGGGGATGCCGTACTGCTTGCCGTCGACCTTGCCGGGCTCGGCGAGTCCGGGCAGCCAGTCGGCGCCGTTGAGATCGGCGACCTTGTCGCTGAGGTCGCGGACGCCGCCGCTCGCCGCGTACTGGGCGATCTGGGTGTTGCCGACCTCGATGACGTCGGGGGCGTCCTTGCTGGCCAGGGCCGCCGTGACCTTCTCGCCGATGCCGTCCCACTCCTGGATCTGGATGTCGAGCGTGGTGCCCTGGTGCGTCGCCTCGAAGTCGGTGCGGAAGCGGCTGAGGAAGTCGTCGGTGACGCTGTCCTTCATGATCCAGACGGTCACCTTGCCGGATCCGCCGGCCTTCGGGTCGTCCGTCGAGCCGCAGGCGGTGACGGTGAGGGCGAGAGTGGTCGCGAGGGCGACGGGGACGGCGAGGGAGCTGATCTTCACGGGCACCTCGGAGAAGAAGGATTGACCAATTGGTCAAGTGGTCAGCTGCGTGCCCAGAAGGTGGCATGGACCAATCCGGCCGTCAACCCCAAGAAAAATATGCGCTGTTCACGGAATCACGGGCACCGACCGCGGCTAGGATGGACCTCACCAGTTGATTGGTCCTTTACCAGTTGGCCAGTCAGGGGAGCCAGGGAGAGCACATGAAGGACAGCCCCTCGGGCGGGGTGCTGAAGCGGGAGCGGGTACGGGAGCATCTCCTCGGCCTGATCGAGGCGCGCGGACCCGGCGTCCCCATCCCGTCCGAACGCACGCTCTGCGCCGACCTCGGCGTCTCGCGCCCCACGCTGCGCGCCGCGGTCGACGAACTCGTCGCGACGGGCGCGCTCGTACGGGAGCAGGGGCGCGGCACGTTCGTCGCCCCGGCCAAGATCACCCAGCAACTCATGCCGCTGGACAGCGCGTTCACGGTTCCCCGGGCGTCGGGCACCTGGTCGAGCCGGGTCCTGGAGTGCGCCAGGACGACGGCCGGGGCGCGGATCGGCCGGAAGCTCCGGATCTCCCCGGCCGCCGAGCTGCTCTACATCGCCCGGCTCCGCCTGGTCGACGGCTCCCCCATGGCCATCGAGCACCTGCACATCCCGGCGGACCTGCTGTCCTCG
Organism: Streptomyces sp. NPDC026092; assembly: GCF_040638605.1. NCBI lineage: Bacteria > Bacillati > Actinomycetota > Actinomycetes > Kitasatosporales > Streptomycetaceae > Streptomyces > Streptomyces sp. NPDC026092. Next base: position 519,122 of record NZ_JBEZYN010000001.1, on the reverse strand, counting down.
ACGCTCACGACGGAGGAACTGGAGGCGGGCGACCTCTACGAGCATCTGCGCGACCACCACCGGATCCACGTCCGGGAGGCGACGCAGTCCATCGAACCCACCGTCGTCAGCGAGGACGAGGCGGAGCTGCTCGACATCCCCGTGCTCTCTCCGGCCCTGCTGATCGAGCGCCTCACCCTGGACACCTCGGCCCGGCCCGTCGAGTACGTCCACTCGGTGTACCGGGGCGACCGGTACCGGATCGTCTCGCGCCTCGACTTCACCCAGGACGGCGTCGTGACGTCCTCGACGGAGGGGGACGCGTACTAGGGCCTGTCGTTTGGATCATGCCGGGCTCGCGGGCCCTGGTGCCGCGCCTGATCCGGCCTGATCCAAACGACAGGCCCTAGGTGTGTGGACCCGCAGGGTTGTTGCCGCTGTAGCCGATCACCGGCTTGCGGCCGCGGCGCTCGTCGGTGGTGGCCTGCCGGTTGTGGTCGCCGGTCGTCTCGCCGACGATTCGCCAGCCGCCGCCGTCGGGGATATTGCCGAGTTTCTTGATGTCGTCGACGTGGACCAGTTCGCCAGTCCGCTCGCGCTCAAAGCGTCGGAACGCCACGGGCGGGCACGAGTCGAGTCAACGGTCAACCAGCCGTGGACGCGGGGCCTCACCCGCGAATTCCGCGTCGGTGTCGTCGGTGCCGACCGGGCCGCGGGGAAGCAACCGGTCCAGCCACTTCGGCAGCCACCAGTTGGTCCGGCCGAGGAGGGTCATGGTCGCCGGTACCAGCACCATGCGGACGACCGTCGCGTCGATGAGGATCGCGGTGGCCAGGCCGAGCCCGAACATCTTGGTGGAGGGGTCATCGGCGACGGCGAAGGACAGGAAGACCGCCACCATGATGAGGGCGGCGGACGTGATGATCCGGGCGGCGCCCGCGACGCCCTCCACGATCGCCGTGCCGTTGTCGCCGGTGCGCACGTACTCCTCGCGTACGCGCGAGAGGAGGAACACCTCGTAGTCCATCGACAGGCCGAACAGGATGGCGAAGAGGAACATCGGGATGAACGACACGATCGGAACCGTCGCTTCCAGCCCGATGAGCGCGCCTCCCCAGCCCCACTGGAAGACCGCGACCATGACGCCGTAGGCCGCGCCGATGCTCAGCAGGTTCAGCAGCACCGCCTTGAGCGGTACGACGACCGAGCGGAAGACCAGCATCAGCAGCAGGAACGAGAGCGCCAGCACGGCCGCGACGAACAGCGGCAGGCGGTCGCTGGTGCGTCGGCCCACGTCGGACAGGCTCGCGGCGGCGCCGCCGACGTGGGCCCGGGCAGGGCCGTGTCCGATCGCCGCGGGCAGCACCTCGGCGCGCAGCCGGGCGAGGGTGTCGGTCGTGGCCTCGTCCTGAGGGCTGGTGGTCGGGAACACCACGAGGGTCGCGATGCCGGTGGCCCGGTCGACGCGCGCCGGCGCGACGGACGCGATCCCCGGATCCGCCGCGACCGCCCCGACGAGCCGGTCCACCACTCCCGGATCACCGGCGGGGTCCGCGGCAAGGACGAGGGGACCGTTGGTGCCAGGGCCGAATCCCTCGGCGACGAGGTCGTAGGCCCGGCGCTCGGTTCGGCTCTGCGGCAGTGAGCCGTCGTCGGGCAGGCCGACGCGCAGGCCGAGCACGGGCAGCGTCGCCGTCAGCAGCAGCGCCGCGGTGCCGACCGCGTACGGCACCGGGTGCCGGCCGACGTGCTTGAGCCAGCGCCGCCACCCGACGGCGGGGACGGCGCCCGCCGCAGTGTCCCGCCGTCGGCCGAGGCGGCCCGACCGCCCTGCCCGAAGTGCTCGGCCGATCCGGCCGGCCCGGCCGAGCCGCGGGCCCGCCGCGCCGAGGAAGGCCGGCAGCAGCGTCACCGACGCGAGCACCATCGTCAGGACGACGATCGAGACGGCGAGCCCGCCCACCGTCATGAACGGCACGTTCGCGACCGCCAGGCCGAGGATCGACACGACGACGGTGCCGCCGGCGAAGACCACCGGCCGCCCCGCCGTTGCCACCGCTCGTCCGGCCGCCGTCTGCGGATCGAGCCCGCGCGCGAGGTACTCGCGGTGCCTGGCGAGCACGAACAGCGCGTAGTCGATGCCCACTCCGAGCCCGACCATGCTGCCCAGGACCGGGGCGAAGGTGGGGACCTCTGTCACCCCCGCCAGTACCGTCATCGTGGCGACCCCGACGGTCAGCCCGAAGACCGCCATGCCGATCGGCAGCGCGGCGGCGACGAGCGAACCGAACGCCAGGAAGAGGATCGCGGCCGCGGCGAGGAGGCCGATCAGCTCGCTCGCGCCGCCGTCGGGGTCGGAGAAGGCGTAGAAGAGGTTCCCGCCCATCTCGATGCGCAGCGGCAGCTCGGCGCGCAGCCGGTCGCCGAGATCGACGAGGGCGTCGAGGTCGTCGGCCGACAGCCTGCTCTGGTCGGGGTACTGCACCCGGACGACCGCGATCCGCCCGTCGGCCGAAACGAGGCCGCCGCGCACGGCGGTGTCCCCGCCCGCGTCGAGCGCCCCCTCCGGGTCGCTCGTGCCGAGCACGTGGGGCAGCCGCTGCACCTCGGCCCGCAGCCGCGTGAGAGCGGTGCGCGCGCCGTCGTCGTCGAGGAACGTCGCACCGTCGCCGAGGGGGGTGACGACCACTTGGGCGGTCATCCCCTCCTGGCCGGTGCCTGCCCGCTCGATCAGTTCCGCGGCCCGTCGGGAGTCCAGTCCCGGAGCGGTCATCGAGTCCGCGGTCCGCCCGCCGAAGGCGACGGCGGCGAGGACGGCGAGCGTGGCGGCGATCAGCCATGCCGCGATCACCCGCCAGGGATGGCGGGCGGCGCTTGCGCCCAGGCGCAACAGGGCTTTCGAGAGCATCGGGTCCTCCAACCACCTCGTCGGCCGTCCTTGTACGGCCGCCGATGCCGAGGCTCGTCGCCACGGCGCTCCGCGGCATCGGCCCACGGGCCGCGGATCCGTCGGCCCCGGGGCGGAGTGACGACCCGTCCTTTCGGCCGATGCGCGGCGCGCCGCGGTCCCTAGGCTGAGAACCGTGCTCCGAGACGACCTGCGAACCCTGTGGACCGAACCCCGGCCGCCCGACGCGCCCGCCCGGCTGCGGCGGGACTGGGCGCTGCTCGCAGCGGGCCTTGCCGGTGTGGCGCTGGAGGCCACCCTGCGCGAGAACGTCGTGTGGCGGCCGGTGGCGGTGGTGTTCGCCGTATGGCTGTGCCTGCTGCTCCTGTGGCGCCGAACCCGCCCGCTGGCGATGGTGACGCTGGCGTTCGGCTCGGTGATCCTGCTTCAGGCGGCCTCGCTCGTCGCCGCACCGCGCGAGCCCGTCGGTCTGTACACCGGCGCGGTCGTGCTCCTGCTGGTGTACGCGCTGCCCCGGTGGGGATCGGGACGCGAGATCGTGCTGGGCAGCGCGGCGATCCTCGCGGCCGGCGCGCTGTGTTCCGTCACGGACGAGACACCCGTCGTCGAAAATGTCGTGGGCTTCGCCTTCCTGCTGCTGCCCGGCGTGGTCGGGGCTGCGGTGCGGTTCCGGGTGACCGCTCGCGAGCGGCAGTTGGAGCAGGTGCGCTCCCGCGAGCGCGAGCAGCTCGCCCGTGAACTGCACGACACGGTGGCCCACCACGTGTCGGCCATGGTGATCATCGCTCAGGCGGGCCGGGTGCTCGCGGGCACCGAACCGTCCGCCGCCGTCGAGGCGCTGGAGGGGGTCGAGGAGGAAGGGGCGCGCACGCTGGAGGAAATGCGCGCCATGGTCGCCGCGTTGCGCGACCACGGGGTCGGCGCCGAGCTGGCGCCCCCTGCCGGAGTCGCGGCTCTGGAGCGCCTGGCGCGCACCCCGGGCGGTCGCCTCAGAGTCGACCTGGGGCTCGACGGCGAACTGGACGCGCTGCCCCCGGCCGTGGACGCGGCCGTCTACCGGATCGTGCAGGAGTCGGTGACCAACGCGCTGCGCCATGCGGTCGACGCGACCGAACTCGTCGTCCGGGTCGCCGCGGAACGGCACACGGTACGGGTGAGCGTGCGCGACAACGGCCGGCGCACCGGCCGGGGTCGCGACGGATACGGACTTACCGGACTGCGCGAGCGCGCGACCCTGCTCGGCGGCACACTACGAGCCGGCCCGGGTACCGACCGGGGCTGGCATGTCGAAGCCGAACTGCCGAGAGCGAGGAGCGAGAGCGGTGTCCATTCGCGTCCTCGTCGCTGACGACCAGACGATCATCCGCACCGGGTTGCGGATCATGCTGAACGCCCAGCCGGGCATCGAGGTGGTCGGCGAGGCCGCCGACGGGCGGGAAGCGGTACGTCTGGCTCGCGAACTACGCCCTGACGTCTGCCTGTTCGACATCCGCATGCCCGTACTCGACGGGCTCGAGGCCACCCGGCTGGTCGCCGGCCCGGGCGTCGCCGACCCGCTGGCCGTGGTCGTCATCACCACGTTCGACCTCGACGAGTACGTCTACGGCTCACTGCGTGCCGGCGCGCGCGGATTCCTCCTCAAGGACACGGGACCGGACCTTCTGGCGCAGGCCGTACGGTCGGCGTCCGACGGTGAGGCGCTCATCGCGCCCAGCGTCACCGTCCGCCTGCTCCAGACATTCGCGGACCTGCCCGCCGGCCGGCCCGCGGCCCAGCCGGTCTCACCCGTCACCGCCCGCGAGGAGCAGGTGCTCCTCGCCGTCGCCCGCGGGCTGACCAACACCGAGATCGCCGACGCGCTGCACATCAGCCTCAGCACGGTGAAGACGCATCTGGCCAGCCTGATGGCCAAACTTGGCGCCCGCAACCGGGTCGAGATCGCCATGTGGGCCTACGAAACGCGCCGTATCCTCCCCGGAACCTGAGCCGGGTGCCGGGCCCTGACCCATGAGTCCCCGCCCGGACATCGGTGCACCGGCCGGTTCCACGTGCCTCACCCGCCCCAGAGCGTGACGTACCAGGAGGCCGGAACTGGGACGGTGGGACACCCCATGCGACAAGACTCCCCGCCACCGCCGGCAGCCGACGTGTCGCGGACCCGGGCACCGTGGGGCACCGTGGAGGGACCCCCACGGAGAGGAATCCGGCCCCCATGTCGAACCACACCTACCGCGTCACCGAGATCGTCGGCACGTCCACGGAGAGCGTGGACCAGGCCATCCGCAACGGCATCGAGCGGGCCTCGCAGAAGCTCCGCGGTCTCGACTGGTTCGAGGTGACGCAGGTCCGCGGCCACCTGGTCGACGGCGCGATCGCGCACTTCCAGGTCGGCCTGAAGGTCGGCTTCCGGCTCGAGGAAGGCGACTGAGGCGGCCGATGGGGCCGGTCAGGTCCGGCCCTCCTTCTCCTGGGCGTCCCTGAGCGCCTCCGACGCCGTCGCCCAGCGGGCCCGTACGACCGTGAAGCCCGCCTGCTCGGCCGCGTCGCAGACCAGCTCGTCATCGTCCACGAGCATCCGGATCTCACGGTCGCGGCCGAGCCGGCGCAGGATCTCCAGCTTCGTCACGCGCGCGGGGCGGAAGTCCCGGTCCCGCCGCATGTGCAGGGCGCCCTCCGGAAGGCCGTGCGCGGCGAGCCACGTGACGGTGTCCCGGCGGCAGCGCTCGGGCCGCCCCGTGAGGTACACGGCCTCGCACTCCTCGGCGGCCTCCAGGCACAGGGCGACGCCCTCGGCGAGCGGCGGGTCCTGGGGCGCCGCCGCGAAGAACGCCGCCCAGTCGCGCGGCTTGCCCTCCAGGAAGCGCTGCCGGTGCGCCGTGGAGGCGAGCGTGTTGTCGAGGTCGAAGACGGCGAGGGGCCTGTCGGCACTGCTGGTACGGGTCACCCGGACAGCCTAGGCAACGCCGTACCGTGCCCGGCCCGCCGCGCCGGGAATCCTCGGCGACCCGGTGCGTTGAACCCCATGTGACTCTTTCCGCCGACGGCATCCGTCTCTCCGTCCTCGACCGCTCCCGGACCCGGGAGGGCGAGGACGGCTCCGTGGCGCTGCGCGCGACCGTGGACCTGGCGCGGGAGGTGGAGGCGCTCGGCTACCACCGGTTCTGGGTCTCCGAGCACCACAGCGTGCCGGGGGTGGCCGGCTCGGCGCCGACGGTCCTGGCCGCCGCCGTGGCCGCCGCCACCTCCGCCATCCGGGTCGGGACCGGCGGGGTGATGCTCCCCAACCACCAGCCGATGGTCGTCGCGGAGCAGTTCGGCGTTCTGGAGTCGCTGTTCCCCGGCCGGATCGACATGGGCCTCGGCCGTTCCGTCGGCTTCACCGACGGCATCCGGCGGGCGCTCGGCCGGGACAAGGACGACGCCGACCGGTTCGCGGAGCAGCTGGACGAGCTGCTCGGCTGGTTCACGGGGACCCAGACCGCCCACCCCCAGGTGCACGCCCGCCCGGCCGAGGGCCTGCGGGTCCCGCCGTACGTCCTGGCGACCGGCGAGGGCGCGTCGATCGCGGCCCGGGCCGGGCTGCCGCTGGTGATCGGCGATCTGCGCGGCCGGGAGCGGATGCTGCGCGCGATCGACGAGTACCGCGCCGCCTTCCGGCCCTCTCCCTGGTCCGCGGAGCCGTACGTGGTGATCGCGGGCACGATCGCGGTCGCCGCGACCGAGGAGGAGGCCCGGGAGCTCCTGGTCCCCGAGGCGTGGTCGCTCGCGCACTCCCGTACGCGAGGTGCCTTCCCGCCGCTCCTGCCCGCCGAGGAGATCCGGCGCCTCGCCATGACCGACAAGCAGCGCGAGTTCTTCGCCTCGGGGCTCCAGGGACATCTGGTCGGCACGGAGGAGCAGGTCGGGGACGCGCTGGAGCGGGTGGTGAAGGAGAGCGGGGCGCATGAGGTGCTGGTGACGACCAGTACGTACGACCGCGCGGCGCTGCTCGACTCGTACCGCCGACTCGCCCGTACGGCGGGGCTCGGACCGGCCTGACCAGGGCAAACACCTAGAATCGAGCCATGCACCACAGCTCCCCCGGCACCTCCGATCCGTACGTCCGTGTGCGCGGCGCCCGCGAGCACAATCTCGCCGGTGTCGACGTGGACATCCCGCGCGACGCGATCGCCGTCTTCACGGGGGTGTCGGGCTCCGGCAAGTCCTCCCTCGCGTTCGGGACGATCTACGCGGAGGCGCAGCGCCGCTACTTCGAGTCGGTCGCGCCGTACGCCCGGCGCCTCATCCACCAGGTGGGGGCGCCGAAGGTCGGCGAGATCAGCGGGCTGCCGCCGGCGGTCTCCCTCGAACAGCGCCGCTCCTCGCCGGGCGCCCGCTCCTCGGTCGGTACGGTCACGACGCTCTCCAACTCGCTGCGCATGCTGTTCTCGCGCGCCGGTACGTATCCGGCGGGCGCCGAGCGGCTCGACTCCGACGCGTTCTCGCCGAACACGGCGGCCGGCGCCTGCCCCGAGTGTCACGGTCTCGGCCGGGTGCACGAGACCAGTGAGGAACTGCTCGTACCCGAAGCGGAGTTGTCGATCCGGGACGGGGCGATCGCCGCCTGGCCCGGGGCCTGGCAGGGGAAGAACCTCCGCGACGTGCTCGACGCCCTGGGGTACGACGTCGACCGGCCGTGGCGGGAGCTGGACGCGAAGGACCGGCGGTGGATCCTCTTCACGGACGAGCAGCCGGTCGTCACAGTGCATCCGGTACGGGACGCGGGGCGCATCCAACGCCCGTACCAGGGCACGTACATGAGCGCCCGGCGCTATGTGATGCACACCTTCGCGGACTCCAAGAGCGCCACGCTGCGGGCGAAGGCGGAACGCTTCCTGACCAGCAACCCCTGCCCGGTCTGCCGGGGCGGCAGGCTCCGCCCGGAGGCGCTCGCGGTGACGTTCGCGGACCGGACGATCGCCGAGCTGGCCGCCCTGCCGCTGACGGGCCTGGCCGGGCTCCTGACGGAGCACGACGGCTCGGAGACGGCGCGCGTGCTGACCGAGGACCTCGTGGCGCGGATCGGCACTGTCACCGAACTGGGCCTCGGCTACCTCAGCCTGGACCGCGCCACGCCGACCCTGTCCAACGGCGAGCTCCAACGCCTGCGGCTCGCCACCCAGTTGCGCTCGGGCCTGTTCGGCGTCGTGTACGTCCTCGACGAGCCCTCCGCCGGTCTGCACCCGGCCGACACCGAGGCGCTCCTGGTGGTCCTGGACCGGCTGAAGACGGCCGGCAACACGGTGTTCGTGGTCGAGCACCATCTCGACGTGATCCGCCATGCCGACTGGATCGTGGACGTCGGGCCCGGGGCCGGTGTGCACGGCGGCCGGGTCCTGCACAGCGGCCCGCCGGGCGGCCTCGCGGAGGTGGCGGAGTCGGCGACGCGCCGCTTCCTCTTCGACCGCGCTCCCGTGCCGGAGCGCGCGGTCCGCCCAGCCACCGGCCTGCTGCGGGTCGGGCCCGTCACTCGGCACAACCTCAGCGCCGTGTCAGCGGCGTTCCCGACCGGGGTCCTGACGGCGGTGACCGGGGTGTCGGGCTCGGGCAAGTCGACGCTGGTCGGCGCGTTGAGCGAGGAACTCGAAGGCGTGGGACGCCTGGTGACGGTCGATCAGAGGCCTATCGGGCGGACTCCGCGATCCAACCTGGCGACCTACACGGGCCTCTTCGACGTCGTACGGAAGCTGTTCACGGACACCGAGGAGGCGCGGGCCCGCGGCTACAAGGCGGGGCGGTTCTCGTTCAACGTGAGCGGCGGGCGGTGCGAGACCTGCCAGGGTGAGGGCTTCGTCTCGGTCGAGCTGCTGTTCCTGCCGAGCACGTACGCGCCCTGCCCGGACTGCCGGGGCGCCCGCTACAACCCGGAGACGCTGGAGGTCCGGCTGCGCGGGCTCACCATCGCCGAGGTGCTCGACCTGACGGTCGAGTCGGCGGCCGAGTTCTTCGCCGACACCCCGGCCGCCGCACGGAGCCTGCGGACGCTGCTCGACGTCGGCCTCGGGTACCTGCGGCTCGGCCAGCCGGCGACCGAGCTGTCCGGCGGCGAGGCCCAGCGCATCAAACTGGCCTCCGAGCTCCAGCGCCCGCGCCGGGGCCACACCCTCTACGTCCTGGACGAGCCCACGACGGGCCTCCACCCGGCCGACGTCGAGGTCCTCATGCGCCGGCTCCACGGCCTGGTCGACGCCGGTCACACCGTGGTCGTGGTCGAGCACGACATGGACGTGGTCGCCACGGCGGACTGGGTGATCGACCTGGGGCCGGGCGGCGGCGAGGAGGGCGGCCGGATCGTCGCGGAGGGGCCGCCGCGCGAGGTGGCGGGGACGGCGTCGAGCCGGACCGCGCCGTATCTCGCGGCCCGGCTCGACGAACAGGATGTGTCCGGGTAGTCAAACACCGCCCCTTCAGGGCTACTTGGGTTCGACGAACTGGACCTCCAGACTCACCTTGATCACGTCGCCGAGGAAGCCGGGAGCGAAGTCCAGGCCGAAGTCGCTGCGACGGAACTCGCCGGTCGCGTCGAAGCCCGCGTGCCGGCTGCCGTCCACCGGGACGTCCACGACGCCCCCGAACTCGACGTCGAAGGTGATGGGCCGGGTGACGTCCCCGATGGTGAGATCGCCCTCCAGCGTCCACTCCTCCCCCGCGCCGCCGATCCGGGTGGACCGGAACGTCATCGTCGGGCGCTTCTCGACGTCGAGCAGGTCCGCGGCCCGCACATGCGCGTCCCGGTCCGCGTTGCCGGTGTCGATCGAGGCGAGGGCGACGGTCGCGGTGATGGAGGAGTCCGCCAGGCTCTCGCCGACGACCAGCTCGGCGCTCAGGTCGTTGAAGCGCCCGCGCACCTTGGAGATGCCGAGGTGGCGGATGGTGAAGCCGACGGCGGAGTGCAGCGGGTCGAAGGTCCAGCGCCCTGCGGTCAGCGGAAGCGCGGTCGTGGTGGAGGTCTGTGATTCGTTCGTCATGCCTCAACGCTGCGGCCCGGAGGCGCGGCGAGGAAGGCCGCACCGGGACGGGTAGTGCGGAGACTGGTAGCGCGCAGAGTAGTACTGACAGGGCCACCCTCGCGCCCTCTCCTCCTCGTACGATCGGGGGATGAGCGACAACGAGCTGGGGGCCTTCCTGCGCGCCCGCCGCGAGGCCCTCACCCCCGCCGAGGCGGGGCTGCCCGCCGGGACGCGCCGGCGGACGCCGGGGCTGCGGCGGGCGGAGCTGGCGATGCTGGCCGGGATCAGCGTCGAGTACCTGGCCCGTCTGGAGCAGGGCCGGGACCGCAACCCGTCCGCCCAGGTCCTCGGCGCGCTCAGCGACGCGCTGCGGCTGCCGCTCGACGCCCGGGTCCACATGCGGCGCCTGTCGAAGTCCCACGGCCACAACCACATCTGTTCGGCGGCCCCCGCGCCGGCCCGCGAGGTGCGCTCCACGGTGCGCGCCCTGCTGGACCGGCTCGGGGAGACACCGGCCGCCGTCACCAACATGCTGGGCGAGACCGTCGCGTACAGCGACGGCTACGCCCGGCTCGCGGGCCCGGTGGGCCTGCTCGACGGCGACCCGCCGAGCCTGCCGCGCTACGTCTTCACCGATCCCCGGGCCCGCGAGGTCTACCCGGACTGGGACCGGGTGGCCGACCAGCAGGTGGCGGCCCTGTACTTCGGCATCACCGGCTCCGACCCCACGATGGCCGACCTGGCCAGGGAGCTGACGATCACCGCGGGCGCCCCCTTCTCGGACCGTCTGGCCTCCTCGGGCGTCCTGCCGGACCGCTCGGGCGTCGAGCGCCTGGTCCACCCCGAGGTCGGCGAACTGCGTCTCGCGTACGAGATCCTGGAGCTGGCCGAGACCGACGGCCAGCACCTGGTGGTGCGCCTGCCCGCCGACGAGGCGTCCTCCGCCGCCCTGGACCGGCTCGTGGGCCGCCGACCGGGCATCTTGCGCGCGGTCGGCGGCTGACGGTCCGGAGCGGGCGCCAGGGCGGAGGAACGACCCTAGGCCGCCGTGTCGAAGGTGTAGTGGCGGGTGTGGTCCAGCATGTCCGCGGGGGTCACGTTGTTCCAGGGGCGCATCGTGTCGTTCAGGTCGACGACGTTCGCCGTGCCCGCGGCCGGCAGGTACGCGGACCGGGGGTGACGGGCCTGCCAGTCGGCCCACAGCTTGTCGATGAAGGCGTGGTGCATCCAGAAGACGGGGTCGTTCGGGGAGACCCCGGTGCCCATCTGGCCGCCGACCCAGACGTGGACGCGGTTGTGGAGGTTGACGCCGCGCCAGCCCTCCAGGTGGTTGCGGAAGCCGTCGGACGAGCTGTTCCACGGGGCCATGTCGTAGGTCTCCATGGCGAGGACGGAGTCCACCTCGGCGCGGGTCGGCAGCTGACGGCCCCCGGCGCCCAGGTCGCGCCGCAGGAAGTCACGGCTGTCGACCCGGACGTTGATCGTCCACCGGTTGCCGCTGCGGGCGAACGCGCCGTCGAGGACCTGACCGTCGCGGGCGCGGCCGGTGCCGCCGAGGAAGTCGGGGGCCCAGAGCGAGGAGCGGGCCGTGCGGTCGGCGGTCCAGTCCCAGTAGGGCAGGGCGACCGTGGCGTCGACGGACTGCAGTGCCTGCTCGAACTCTATGAGGAAGCGGCGGTGCCAGGGGAGGAAGGAGGGCGAGCGGTGGCCGACTCTGTCGCCGCTGTCGGTGTCGCCCATGATGAAGGCGTTGTGCGTGGTGACGAAGGTGTCGTAGCGGCCCGAGCGCTTGAGCTCGAGGAGCGCGTCGACGAAGCGCTTCTTCTCGTCGGCGGTGAGGGCGGCCTGGTTCTTGCGTACGGTCATGGTGGTGCGGCTCCTGGATCGGGTCAGACGAGGGTGAGCGGAACGAGGGGCGCGCCCCTCAGTTCGACGACGGCGGCGCGGGCCGCCGCCTTGGGCGTGGCGACCGGCTCGTAGTGGCTGATCACGCTGATCCAGGTGCCGTCGGCGTTCTGCATGACATGCAGTTCCTTGCCGTCGATGGTCACGGAGTAGCCGCCTCCGTGGTGCCCCCCGTGGTGGCCGCCGCCGTGCGCGGGGCCGCCCTTGATGCGCCGGCCCAGGTAGGTCTCGTCGAAGGACGCCGGGGTGGAGCTGTTGGCCGGGGCCGCGGCGAGCGGTGCGGCCGCGCCCGCGGCGCCGGCGGCGGTGAGGCCCGCGACGGCACCGGCGGCGCCCGCGGCGACGCCGAGGGCCTTGCGGCGGGTGATGCTGGACATACTGGTCCCCCCAAATGGTCGGATAGGACCGGGGGTTGGTCATATGCCCCCGGCAGGACCATGCATACCCAAGGGTGCCGGAGCGCAGGAAATCACCAGATGTCGGTTGGCTCTGAAATGGCCAACTCACAGCGAAATGTACAGAGTTGAACGGAGTTGATCTTGCTGCGGGAGGGCGGCAGGGCGCCCCAGGATGAAGATCCTACGGCGATCACGCATATTTGGTGAAGATTCTTCTCCCGGGAGCGCGGGGCGTGGCAAGGGTCACGCCCCGCGACTGTCCGAAAGCGGGCCGTGCCCCCTCGCCGGAATCCGGGGTTCAGTGGCGGGCCTTACGGCGTGCCCGCAGCCACTCCTTGTTCATCGCGGCGATCGACGGCAGCGGAATCCCCTTCGGGCAGGCCGTCGCGCACTCGCCCGTGAGGGTGCAGCCGCCGAAGCCCTCCGCGTCCATCTGTCCGACCATGTCCAGGACCCGGGTCTCGCGCTCCGGGGAGCCCTGCGGCAGGACGTTGAGGTGGTTGACCTTCGCCGAGGTGAAGAGCATCGCCGAGCCGTTCGGGCAGGCGGCCACGCACGCGCCGCAGCCGATGCACTCGGCGTGCTCGAAGGCGAAGTCGGCGTCGGCCTTCGGGACCGGGGTGGCATGGGCCTCGGGGGCCGATCCAGTGGGGGCGCTGATGTAGCCGCCGGCCTGGATGATGCGGTCGAAGGCGGAGCGGTCCACCACCAGGTCCTTGACCACCGGGAAGGCGGAGGCGCGCCAGGGCTCGACGTCGATGGTGTCGCCGTCGCGGAAGGACCGCATGTGGAGCTGGCAGGTGGTGGTGCGCTCGGGGCCGTGGGCGTCGCCGTTGATGACCAGGCTGCACGCGCCGCAGATGCCCTCGCGGCAGTCGTGGTCGAAGGCGACGGGGTCCTCGCCGCGCAGGATGAGCTCCTCGTTGAGCGTGTCGAGCATCTCCAGGAACGACATGTCGGAGGAGATGCCGTCCACCTCGTAGGTGGCCATGGCTCCGGGGGCGTCGGCGTTCTTCTGGCGCCAGACGCGGAGGTTGAGCTTCATGCGTAGCTCCGCTGGGTGGGGTGGACGTACTCGAAGACGAGGTCTTCCTTGTGCAGGACGGGGGCGTCGCCGGTGCCACCGCCGCGCTCTCCCGGGGGACGACCCCCGGACCCCCGAAATTCCCAGGCCGCCGCGTACGAGAACTCCTCGTCGCGCCGCTCTGCCTCGCCGTCCGCGGTCTGGGACTCCTCGCGGAAGTGGCCGCCGCAGGACTCGGCCCGGTGCAGCGCGTCGAGGCACATCAGCTCGGCGAGCTCCAGGTAGTCGACGATCCGGTTGGCCTTCTCGAGCGACTGGTTGAACTCCTCGCCCGTACCGGGGACCTTGATGCGGCGCCAGAACTCCTCGCGGATCTGCGGGATACGGTCGAGGGCCTTGCGCAGGCCCTCGCTCGTGCGGGCCATGCCGCAGAACTCCCACATCAGTTCGCCGAGTTCGCGGTGGAAGGAGTCCGGGGTCCGGTCGCCGTCGACGGCGAGCAGCAGGTTGAGCCGGTCCTCGGTCTCGGCGAGCACCTCCCGTACCGCCGGGTGCTCGTCCGTGACCCGCTCGGCGTGCGGGTGGCGGGCCAGGTAGTCGTTGATGGTGGACGGCAGGACGAAGTAACCGTCGGCGAGCCCCTGCATCAGCGCGGACGCGCCCAGCCGATTGGCCCCGTGGTCGGAGAAGTTGGCCTCGCCGATCGCGAACAGGCCCGGCACGGTGGTCTGGAGGTCGTAGTCGACCCAGAGTCCGCCCATCGTGTAGTGCACGGCCGGATAGATCCGCATCGGGACCTCGTACGGGTTCTCGGCGGTGATCCGCTCGTACATGTCGAAGAGGTTGCCGTACTTCTCCTCGACCGCCTTGCGGCCCATCCGCCGGATCGCGTCGGCGAAGTCCAGGTACACGCCCTGACCGCCCGGGCCGACGCCCCGCCCCTCGTCGCAGACGTTCTTCGCGGCGCGGGAGGCGATGTCCCGGGGGACGAGGTTGCCGAAGGACGGGTAGATGCGCTCCAGGTAGTAGTCGCGCTCGTCCTCGGGGATCTCGGCGGCGGGGCGGGTGTCGCCCTTCGCCTTGGGGACCCAGATACGGCCGTCGTTGCGCAGCGACTCGCTCATCAGCGTCAGCTTGGACTGGTGGTCGCCGGTGCGCGGGATGCAGGTGGGGTGGATCTGGGTGAAGCAGGGGTTGGCGAAGTACGCGCCGCGCCGGTGCGCCCGCCAGACGGCGGTCGCGTTGGAGTTCATCGCGTTCGTCGACAGGTAGAAGACGTTGCCGTAGCCACCACTGGCGAGGACGACGGCGTCCGCGTAGTGGGTGGAGACGGCGCCGGTGATCAGGTCGCGGGCGACGATGCCGCGCGCCCGGCCGTCGACGACGATCAGGTCGAGCATCTCGGTGCGGGCGTGCATCTCGACGTTGCCGGCGGCGATCTGCCGGGAGAGCGCCTGGTACGCGCCGAGCAGCAGCTGCTGGCCCGTCTGGCCGCGGGCGTAGAAGGTACGGGAGACCTGGACGCCGCCGAAGGAGCGGGTGTCGAGGAGACCGCCGTACTCGCGGGCGAAGGGGACGCCCTGGGCGACGCACTGGTCGATGATCTCGACGGAGATCTGGGCGAGACGGTGGACGTTGGACTCGCGGGCGCGGAAGTCGCCGCCCTTGACGGTGTCGTAGAAGAGCCGGTGGATGGAGTCGCCGTCGTTGCGGTAGTTCTTGGCCGCGTTGATACCGCCCTGGGCGGCGATGGAGTGGGCCCGGCGCGGCGAGTCCTGGTAGCAGAACTGGACGACGTGGTAGCCCTGTTCGGCGAGGGTCGCGCCGGCGGAGCCGCCCGCGAGGCCGGTGCCGACGACGATGACGGTGTGCTTGCGCCGGTTGGCGGGGTTGACCAGCTTGGCCTGGAAGCGGCGGGTGTCCCAGCGTTCGGCGATGGGTCCCGCGGGGGCCTTGTGGTCGACGACCGGCTCGCCGGTCGTGTAGTCGAGGAAGCTCATGTCAGCTCACCACTCCGGTCATGACGGCGACGGGTACGGAGACGAAGCCCACGGTCAGGACGAGCGCGAGGCCGTTGGCGAGGATCTTGAGGAGCCGCTCGCGGCGGGCGTTGCCGAGGCCGAGGGTCTGGGCGGCGCTCCAGAAGCCGTGGCGGACGTGCAGGCCGACGGCGAGCATGGCGACGATGTAGATGACGTTGCCGTACCAGGTGGAGAAGGTGTCGACGACGTTCTCGTACGGCCGTCCCTCCTGGAAGCCGCCGGGGTGGACGGTGCCGGTGGTCAGGTCCAGGACGTGCCAGACGATGAAGAGGGCAAGGATGATCCCGCCCCAGCGCATGGTGCGGGTGGCGTACGAGGACCCCTTGCGGCGGTGGACGTAACCGGTGGGGCGGGCCTTGATGTCACGCCTGCTGAGCTGGTACGCGGAGACGGCGTGGCCGACGACGGCGGCGAGCAGCACGATCCGGACGAGCCAGAGGGCCCAGGAGTAGTGCAGGACGGGGGCGCCCATGGTGCGCAGCCAGTGCCCGTACGCGTTGAACTCCTCGGGCCCGAAGAAGACCTTGAGGTTGCCGGCGACGTGGGCCACGAGGTAGCCGAGCATGATCAGACCGCTGACGGCCATGACGGTCTTCTTGCCGATGGTCGAGGACCAGAAGCCGCGGGAGCGGGTGGGCGACGGTGAGCGTTCCTTCGATGCCGTCTTCGTTGCCAGAGCCATGCAACCGACGCTAGGGCCGAAGGGCCCGAGAGGTCCAAGACATGGTTCGGCTCATCTCGATAGGCTGTGCCTATGCAGTTCCAGCAGCTTCTGTACTTCGTGGCCGTGGCGGAGACCCGGCACTTCACGCGCGCGGCCGAGCGGGTGCACGTCTCCCAGCCCTCGCTGTCGCAGCAGATCAGGGCCCTTGAGCAGGAGCTGGGGGCGGAGCTGTTCAGCCGGGCGCGGGGGAACATCGCGCTGACCGACGCGGGCGAGGCGCTGCTGCCGCTGGCGCGGCGGATCCTCGCGGACACGGACACGGCGCGGCACGAGGTGCAGGAGCTGGTGCAGCTGAAGCGGGGCCGGGTGCGACTCGGCGCGACGCCGAGCCTGTGCACCGGGCTGCTGCCGGACGTGCTGCGCGCCTTCCACGATCTGCATCCCGGGATCCAGCTCCTGATCGAGGAGGGCGGCTCGCACGATCTCGTACGGGAGCTGGCGCGCGGCGCGCTCGATCTGGCGCTCGTGGTGCTGCCGCTGCCGACGCCGTCGCCTGCACTGACGACGGTGGAGCTGCTGCGGGAGGACCTGGTGGTGGTGTCGAGCGCGGCGGCGCCGGCGCCCGCGCGGCCGGTACGGATCGCGGACCTCCGCGACCAGCCGATGGTGATGTTCCGGCACGGCTACGACCTGCGGGAGCTGACGGTGGCGGCGTGCCGGGCGGAGGGCTTCGAGCCGTCGTTCACGGTGGAGGGGGGCGAGATGGACGCGGTGCTGGGTTTCGTACGGGCGGGTCTCGGTGTCGCGGTGGTCCCGGCGATGGTGGCCGCCCGCGCGGGCCGCGACCTCCGCGTCACGTCCCTGGCCCGCCCGGGCCTCCGCCGCACGATCGCCCTGGCCCACCGAAGCGACGTGGCACCGCCCCGAGCGGCCCGAGAGCTCCAGCGCGTCCTTCTGGCGTCCCGCCCGGGCTCCTGACGGGTGGGGGCACGTATCCCCCACCCCGGACCTGCTACACCGCGTCCGCCAGGACCAAGGAGTGGATGCGGTCCGGGGCGCCCGGGCGGGCGTAGTACCAGCCTTGGGCCGTGTCGCAGCCCAGGTCGCGGAGTTGCTGCGCCTGCGCGCCCGTCTCCACGCCCTCCACCGTCACCGCGAGCTCCAGGCTGTGCGCCAGCGAGACGATGCCCTCCACGATCTTCAGGTCGACCGGGTCCGCCGGGTGCTGCTGCATGCCCTGCGTGAAGGAGCGGTCCAGCTTCAGGACGCTCACCGGGAGACGGCGGAGGTTCGCCAGGTTCGAGTACCCCGTGCCGAAGTCGTCGAGCGCGATGTCCACGCCCATCTCCGCGAGCTGCCGCAGCGGCTTCAGCAGGTCGTCGTCCGCGCCGATCAGCGCCGACTCGGTGACCTCCAGGCAGAGCGCGCCCGGTTCGAGCCCCGACCGCTCCAGGACGTCGACCGTGTCGGCGACCAGGCGCGGGTGGTGCAGCTGCGTCGGCGAGAGGTTGACGTTGATCCGCAGCGGGCCCCCGTCGGAGTGCCGCGCCTGCCAGAAACGGGCCTGCCGGACGGCCTCCTGGAGGACCCAGCGCCCGAGCGGCACGATCAGCCCGGTGTTCTCGGCGAGCGGGATGAACCGGTCGGGGCCGAGCACGCCGTGCTGCGGGTGGCACCACCGGACGAGCGCCTCCGCGCCGTGCACGCTGCCGTCGCCGAGGTGCACCAGCGGCTGGTACTCGATGAAGAACTCGCCGCGCTCGAGCGCCGCCGGCAGCGCGGTGGTCAGCCCGTGCCGGGTGATCGCGCGGGCGTCGGCCTCCGCGTCGGCGAACTCGAAGCGGTTGCCGCCGGCCGACTTGGCCCGGTACATGGTGATGTCCGCGCTGCGCAGCACCTCCGCCGGGGTCCGCTCCCCCGCCGGGCCCTCGACGACCCCGATGGAGCCGCGGACGGTCAGTTCGCGGCCGTCGATCCGGACGGGCGTGGCGAGCGTGGCGAGGATACGGTTCGACAGCTCGACGACCTCCCGCTCGGTGTGCGGGCCGGTGGTCAGCGCGACGAACTCGTCGCCGCCGAGCCGGGCCACCATCTCCCCCGGCGCCGTGGCACAGCTCTGCAGCCGGTCCGCGACCTCGACGAGCAGCCGGTCACCGGTCGAGTGGCCGAGGCTGTCGTTGATGGCCTTGAAGCCGTCCAGGTCGAGGTAGCAGAGGCCGAAGCGGCCGCCGTCGGCCGGGGAGAGCGCCTTCTCCAGGCGCTCGAAGAACAGGGTCCGGTTGGGCAGCCCGGTGAGCGCGTCATGGGTCGCCTCGTACCGCAGCCGCAGGTTGAGCAGCCGTCGCTCGGTGGTGTCCTCCATCAGCGCCAGCTGGTACTGCGGGAGGCCCTCCGCGTCGCGCAGCAGCGAGACGGTGAGGTTGGTCCACAGGACCGTGCCGTCGCCCCGGTAGTACGGCTTCTCCACGCGGTAGTGGTCGCGTTCGCCGCGCACCAGCTCGCCGTAGAGCTTCCAGACGTGCGGGCCGTCCTCGGGGTGCGACCACTCGCTGACGTTCCGGCTGCGCACGTGCTGTTCGAGGCCGCCGAACATCCGGGTCAGGGTCTCGTTGACCTCCAGGATGTTGCCTTCGAGGTCGGCTATCCCGATCCCGATCGCGGCACCGTCGAAGACCGCCCGGAAGCGGCTCTCCGTGGTGTGCAGGGCGACTTCGGCGGCGGTGCGGGCGTTCAGCGCGGACCGCGCGATGGCCTCCTGCTCCCACCGGGTCCGCTCGCGCAGCGCCTGGGCGAACCCGGCCGCCATCGCGTGCTGGAGCCGTGAGCAGCGGGCCCGCAGCTCCTCCGTGGTCGTGGCGGTCGGAGCACCGGCGGGGGCGGCCGTGCCCGTGGCGGCGGTGGCATCCTCCTCACCGCAGTACAGCACCAGGTACGCGTCGATGACCCCGAGCGTGCGGCTGAGTGCGTCGGGGTCGGTGCAGTGGACGCCGACGAGCGCGGCTCCGGCGCGGTGCGCGGGTGCCGTGTCGAAGGACCTGTCGTGGAGCGCGGCGCGCAGTTCGCGGGCGAGCGGCAGCAGATGCTGCTCGAACTCGGCGCGGGTCATCGAGGTGGCCGTGACCGGGAAGATGGCCCGGCTCCATATCGTCACGAACCGCCTGAGTCTGTCCTCGAGGCCGTCCGGCTCCGCGCCGGAACCGGACGGCTGCGACGGCACCTTCACGCTTTGCGCCCCACCCCTGCGAAGCCCGAGAAGGCGAAGGGATCCTCGTCCTCGACCGGGCTCTCGGGCCGCCAGTCGGGCATGGACACCAGGCCGGGCTCGATCAGTTCGCACCCCTCGAAGAAGCGGCTGATCTCGCCGTGCGAGCGCATCACGAGCGGGTTGCGGATGCTCTTGTAGACCCCGACGGTGCCGGCGGCCTCGTCCTGCGAGAGCGGAATGCCCTCGTACGAGGCGTGGGTCAGCACGAGCAGACTGCCGGGCGCGAGGGCTTCGAGGAGCTCGGTGACGGCCTCGCCCGGTTCGTCCTCGTCCTCCAGGAAGTGCAGGACGGCCACCAGGAGCAGCGCCACGGGCCGCTCCAGGTCGAGGAGTTCGCGGACCTCGGGGCTGTTCAGGATCTCCCGCGGCTTGCGCAGGTCGGCGGCGACGACGGCGGCGCGGTCGTTGCCCTCCAGGACCGCGCGGCTGTGCGCGACGGCGACCGGGTCGTGGTCGACGTACACCACGCGCGCCTCGGGGGACGCCGCCTGCGCGACCTCGTGGACGTTGCCGAACGTCGGTATGCCGGAGCCTATGTCGAGGAACTGGGTGATGCCGTTGTCGACGGCGAATCGCACGGCGCGACGCATGAAGGCCCGATTCGCCTGCATGATCTTGGGGAGCCCCGGCATGAACTCCATGGCCTTGCGGGCCGCTTCCCGGTCCACCTCGAAATTGTGCGAGCCGCCCAGATAGAAGTCGTACATACGGGACACACTCGGTACCGAAATATCGATACCCGGCGGGGCCCAGGCGGGACGCTCCATCAATGTCTCCAACAAGTCGCCACGGGGGATACGGCCATGTGTTCGCGGCCGGTGTTCGAGCCGAGGCTACTGATCGCCCGCCGAGAGAGCGAGTGGAAACGGAAATTCGCGGTCCGTTCTTGGTCACACGCCATTGGCACGTGCGCGTGGAACTCCGCGAGGAACGCAGAGTTCACGCCGTCAGCGCGTGCACTTTCACGTGCATATGGACGTGCGCCGGTCCGCCGTCACCCGTGGGGTGACGGCGGACCGGCCGGCCGAAAGCGCTGCGCGGGGGAGTTACTTGGGCGCTCCGACCAGCTTTCCCTCGGGGGACACGGCGTACCAGGTGCCGCCCACACCTTGGCCGTTGGTGTCTCCGGGCGCCTCGTCGCCGGCGAAGGTGTAGAGGGGCCAGCAGTCGATCGTCTGCTGCTTGATGCCGTCGGGGCGGTTGAAGGTGACGAAGCCCTTCTTCGTGATCCCCTCGATGTCGTTCTTGTCGACAGGGGCGACAACCGGCCACTTCTCCAGGCAAGCCCCCGTGCAGGCCGTCTTCATGGGCCAGGCGGAATCCTTCTTGAAACGGTAGACCGTCATTCCGCTCGAATCGACCACGATGTCACCGAGCTTGGGGTCCTTGCGCACCGAGAGGCCCGCCGCGTCGGCCGGCTGCGCCTCCTCGGCGCCCTCCTCCGCGCCCTCCTCGGCGGCAGGTGCGGCCTTCTTCCCGTCGGGGGCGGAGGCGAACCAGGTGCCGCCCACACCCTGCCCGTTGAGGTCGCCGGGCTTGGTGTCCTTGGCGTACCGGTACATCGGCCAGCCGCCGATGGTCAGTTGCGTGCTGCCGTCGGAACGGGTGACCTCGCCGAGCAGCGAAGGGTCCACCCCGGCCGGGGGCTTGGCACCCTCGGCGCCGACCACGGGCCACACCGCGGCGCATTCGCCCTCGCAGGTCGCCTTCGGTGGGGAAGCGGAGTCCTTGTCGAAGCGGTAGAGCGTGAAGCCCTCGCTGTCGGTGACCACCTTGCCGAGCTGCTTGGTCGTCGACACCGCGAGCTGCCCGGCCGGTTCGGCCCCGCTCCCGTCGGCGGCACCGGAACCGGAACCGTAGCCCCCGGAGGCGTAGCCGCTGTCGGCGGGCGCTCCCGCCGGGTTCGCGGCTCCCGCCGGCTGACCGCCCAGCGTCTGGTCGCCCTTCTCCTGACCGCACGCCGTCGTCAGCGCGAGTACGGCCGCCGCCGTCAGTGCGAGCGCCGCGTTCCGCCAGGTCTTCATCTCAACTCCCGTTGTTTCCTTGCCAGTTGATGCGACCGTCGCGGCCGCTTCCCGGCATGGAGTACGGACCGCACGGGCGTCGCACTCAACGGGTGTCGAAGAATCTTTTCGGAGATCGTCAAACCGGTGCGCCCGCAGATCCCCACCTTCCGGGGAATCCGGGCCGATTCGGAGCGTGCGGCGCCAGGACTGTGATCATGCTCTTCGGCGTGTCTCTGTACGGATCTCTCCTCGCGCGGGCCCTGGCGGCCGGCGCGCTGCTGTGGCTGCTCGCCGCACCGCCGCCCGCGACCGCCGACGCCTGCGCCTACGCCACGACCGGGCCCGGTGGCTCGAACACCTCGGTCGCGGTCATCGGGCCGGGCGCGTGCTCGCCCACACCGACCCCGCCCCGGCCGCCGCGGCCGACGCCCACGCCGCCCCCCGCGCCGCCGAAGACCGCCCCGCCACCTCCTCCCGTACGGGCGGACCCACCGCCCCCGCCCCGGCCCGCCCCGCCGCGGCCGGAACCGGTGCCGCCTCGGGCGCCGGCGAAGCCCGTCCCGGCGCCCGAGGCGCCCAGGACCACTCCCCCGCCGCCGTCCCCGGCGCCGTCGCTGCGCCAACGCCCGCCGGCCGCCACCCCCGTCGCCCTGCCCGCGTACCGCCGCACCGCCCGACCGCAGCCCGAGGGCGGCACCTCGCCCGTGACGATGATGCTCCTCGTCACCGCCCCGGCCGTGCTCGCGACCGCGATCCTGCGCCCCCGTTCCCGCTGAGTCCCGCCGAAGGAATCACCATGTCCGAATGGCTCGTCCTGACCATCGCGATGGCCGCCGCCTGCGCGGTCGTCCTCACCATCGTCGTCATCAACAACCGCCGGGTCCCGGACGACGACGACCCCAGCGAGACGCCCGACGTCATGGAGTACATGACGATGATGATCGGCGTGATCTACGCGATCGTGCTGGGCCTCGCCATCGCCGGCGTCTGGGAGGCGCGCGGCGCGGCCCAGGAGACGGTGCGCCAGGAGGCCCAGGCGCTGCACGAGATCTCGGCGCGCGTCGAGGTGTACCCGGCGGACGTACGGAACCGGATCCGCGCCGATGTCGACGCGTACGTCGCCTACGTGGTCGACGAGGAGTGGCCCCACATGTCCGAGCACGGCGAGCTCAGCGACGAGGGCACCCGGCTCCTGGAGCAGGTGCGCCGGTCGGTGACCGACTACCAGCCGGCCACCGACCACGAGGGGCAGGCGTACCAGCCGCTCGTGGACCAGGTGGCGGTGGTGGACGACGCGCGGGGTTCCCGCGGCGAGGGGGCGGGGGCGACCATGCCGGGGGTGGTGTGGTTCGGCCTGATCATCGGGGCCCTGGTGACGGTCGGGCTGATCTTCACCCTGCAGATCCGGCGCACCGGCAGGGAGCTGCTGCTCGCGGGGCTCTTCAGCGCGCTGATCGCCTTCCTGCTCTTCCTGATCTGGGACTTCGACGCGCCGTTCGGGCGGGGGATCTCGGCGACGGCGGGCCCGTTCACCGCTCTTTTTCCGCACCTGACCCAGTAGCGTCCGCCCAGCGGCGTCCGGGCGACACGCGTGTGGGCCGTGCGGGGGACACGAATGCCCCATTCGCCCGTCTGGGATCGCGGCTGTGGTACTGCGCTCCTAGCGTCTCGGGTATCGAGGTGCACGCCCTGTCCTTGTGCGGAAACCGCTTCCGCTGCTGCTCCTCGGGGACCGGAGGACTCCATGCGCGCGATACGTGCCGCATCCACTGCCCTGCTGGGGGCGGCCACCCTCGCCCTGGCCGCCCCCGTCGCCGTCGCGGCGGACGGTGCGCCCGCACCGAAGCCGCAGGCGGCCCAGGCGAAGGCACCGGGCGATTTCGTCGTGACGCCCTCGCTGGTGGCGCCGGGCGGACGGGTGACGTTCACCGCTCCGGGCTGCGCCAGTACGGCGACGGCCTCGGCGGGCGTCTTCGACACGGTGACGATCGCCCCCGGCTCCTCGGCCACCGCCCTGGTGGACCTGGACGCCAAGCGGGGTGCCGTCTACACGGTCACGTTCCGCTGCACCGGCGGGATCACCGACACCGTCAACCTGACCATCAGCGGCACCACCACGAGCCCGACGAGCCGCTCCACCGTCCTGACCACCCCGCGCGGCGTGCGGGGCGGCCTCGGCGGCTCCGTCGAGGGCGTCTCCACGGGAACGCTGGCGGCCGGTGCCGGTCTGGTGGTCGCCGCGGTGGCGGGCACCGTCCTCACCGTACGCCGCAGGTCGCAGTCGTCCAGCGGCCGTCGCCACTGACGGCGGGGCCGTGCGAAGGCCCTGGGTCCCCCGTCCGCGGAACGCGCACCGGGACCGCCGTACACGCCCGTCGCCCCCGAATCCTGAACCAGGATTCGGGGGCGACGGGCGTTGCGGCCGACCGGGAGGTTCGGCCGGTCAGACCTTGGCGCCTGCCATACGGCGCCGGCGGGCGATGAAGAGACCGCCGCCGAGCGCGGCCGCGGCGACGAGCGAGCCGCCGACGGCCATCTCCGTGGAGCTGGGGGCGAGCGAGCCACCGATGCCGCCCTGGGCGCCCCTCGCCTCGAGGACGGTGAACTGCCGGGTGGCCACGTTCGAGTTGTCGCTGCACCTGACGGCGAGGTTGTAGGTCCCCGGCGTGGCGTGGTTGTAGATCCGGCCGATCGCGCTGGAGATCCCGTTGGAGTTCACCGAGAGGTTGGTCGTCGGGAAGGCGTTGGACGTCACCTTCCCTCCGTGGCCGCAGCCCCTGACGGTGATGGTGATGGTCGAGCCCTGGTGGACGGCCGACGGGTTGATCGTGACTTCGCTGGGCCCGTTCGTGGCGACGGCGAGGGGGGCCGCGAGCCCGACCGCCGCGAGAGCGGTGGCGGTCACCGCCAGAGTGCGTGCAGCACGCATGGTTGAACCTCCAGTGGAAGGCGCCCCGAAGCGGCGCTCCGGGAAGTTCGACGAGTACGCCTTCCATGACGAACCCTCACAACTCGCGGCAACCCGCGCATTTCGACGCTGGTCCACCCTGGTGAGCCGACACGCCGGGCGAAAGCCCCCGAATCTGACGGAGCCGCAGGTCACCGACCGTCAGACCGCTTATCTGACGAATACTCGGATGGGTCATCGTCCCCGTCACCCGCCCGCGCCTCGGGTACCACAGAGCCCGGGCACCTCGTCCGTGCCCGGGTCCGTGCCCGTGAGCCCCCGCGCCACCCGTTCGCCCCGCTCTGATCGCCGGTTCGCCCGGTCGCCCTTACCGTTTCGACGACGCCACGAAGGGAGAACCATGAGCCCCAAGGACTTCAGCGTCCTTGAGCCGAGGAGGCGCGCCCCGTGGGGCGTTCTCGCTCTCGTCATGCTGTCCGGCCTGGCGATGATGCGCAACGGGGTCGACGTGGAGCTCGGCCCGCCGCAGCCGGCGGCCGCCGCCCGACCCGACACCCGCCCGATCGGGACGCCGCCCGAGGCGCCCGACGGCATGGAGACCCTGCCGCACGCCCCGGCCTCGCGGGTGAAGATCCCGGCCATCCGGGTCTCGGCCCCGATCATGGACGTGGGTCTGGACCCGGACGGCTGGATCGCGGCCCCGCCCCCGGAGGATCCCAACCTGGCCGGCTGGTACCAGAACGGCATCGCGCCCGGGCAGCGCGGCACATCCGTCCTGGTGGGCCATGTCGACAACGCGGCGGGCCCGGCGGTCTTCTACGGCCTCGGCTCGCTCGAGAAGGGCCAGCACATCGAGGTGGAGCGGTACGACGGCCGGGTGGCCGTCTTCGAGATCTACGGCGTCGAGGTGTACTCCAAGAACGACTTCCCCGGTGTGCAGGTCTACTCCGACACCGGGATGCCCGAACTCCGCGTCATCACCTGCGGCGGCGGCTACTCCCGGGCGCACGGCTACGACGGCAACGTCGTCGTCTACGCCCGGATGGTCGGCTCGCGCTGAGCCGCCGTACCACCACATGAGGAAGGCCCCCGGAGGAGTCCGGGGGCCTTCCTCATGCGCGGGGGTCCGCTCAGCGTCGCGGCACGGTGATGCTGTAGCCGGCGTCGAGGAGTTCGGGCAGGTACCGCTTCAGCGCCGTGACGCTCTGGGAGCGGTTTCCGCCCGCGTCGTGCGAGAGCACGACCACTCCGGGCGCCGCCCCGTCCAGGACCCGGCGGACGATGCTGTCGGTGCCCGGTTCCTGCCAGTCGAGGGTGTCGACGGTCCAGGCGAGCGGCTCCATGCCCAGTTCGGCGCCGATCTCGAAGGAGTGCCGGTTCCAGGCCCCGAAGGGGGCGCGGTACCAGAGCGGGGCCGTGCCGACGACGGACTCCACGAGCTCGCTGGTGGAGCCGAGTTCGTCGCGGATGCGGGAGGGCCGCAGCTTGGGGATGAGGGGATGCGACCAGGAGTGGTTGCCGATCACATGCCCGTCCTCGGCCATCTCCCGTACCAGGTCCTGGTTGCCCTCCACCATCTCGCCGCAGACGAAGAACATCGCCCGGCAGCCGTACCGCCGCAGGGTGGCGAGGATCTCGGGGGTGTAGCGGGGGTCGGGGCCGTCGTCGAAGGTCAGCACCATCGAGTGGCCGACGCCGGACATCTGGAGGAACGGTCGCTGCCGGACGGGCGGGACCGCCCGGCGGACGGCCGGGGGCGCGTACGCCGTCATCGGCTGGAGCCGGTACGCGGAGGGCTTCAGGCGGGCGCTCGCGGGTGCGCCCGGGGCGGGGCCGCCGCCGGGTGCTCCGCTCGCGGGCCCGCCGGCGGCCTCCGGGGCGGTGGCGGGCGGGGCGCCCGGTGGGGCGCCGAAGCGGTCGGCGGTGAGGACTCCGACCGTGGCGGTGGCCCCCAGGGCGGCGGCGAAACGCAGGACCGTCCGGCGCCCGGTAGGCATCTGATCCTTTTTCATGACTAATAGCTCGCATGGCCGAAGGCCCGCATCCCTCATCCACACCGGCCGGGCATCCGAATGCACCCGATGAGCCGATAGCCTCGAAGAGTGACGGCATTCGAACGCGGTACGGACGGCCCCAAGGTCATCGTCGCCGGAGTCGACGGTTCCGACTCCTCCCTGCGGGCCGCGTCGTACGCGGCAGGTCTCGCCCGGCGGCAGAACGCCCTGCTTGCCCTCGTCTACGTCCAGCCGGTGATGGCCGCGGGCGCGGCGCTCGGGGCGCCCGTCGCCGTGACCACGGACGAGATCGCCGAGGGCCTGGTGGCGGAGATCCGCGAGGCGGCGGAGAAGGTGCGGGACATCTGGCAGGTGCGCTGGGAGTTCCACACCTTCCGGGGCGACGCGTACGCGGGTCTCGTGTCGGCGGCGGACGAGCTCAAGGCGGACGCCGTCGTGGTGGGCGCGTCGGAGTCGGCGGGCCACCGCTTCGTCGGCTCGGTCGCGGTCCGGCTGGTCAAGGCGGGCCGCTGGCCGGTCACGGTCGTTCCGTGACCGGCTCCGGCATCTCGGTGTGCACTACTCCCCCATCACCAGGCCGTCCTTCGCCGCGCCCCGGCCGAGGACGACGTCGCGGATGGTGTCGCGTACGGCGGTGAGGTGTTCCCCCTTCCTGATGGCCGTGTTGAGGTCGACCACCCGGCCGCGGCCCGTGTCGTACCACTGCGGGAGGAACTCCGCCTTGGCGACCTCCCAGCGCGCGCCGGGGGTCCTGGGCGGGGTGAAGGTGAAGCGCCCCAGGCTGGACTGGTTGCCCCTCGGGTCGTGGGCGCCGGCGTGGTTGATCATGTCTCCGGCGATCTGGTCGCCCATGCCGTAGATCACCCAGGTGCCGTTGACCTTCTCGTAGGCCTGCGGGACGTGCGCGTGGGTGCCGAGGATCAGGTCGATGTCCGGCCTGCCGTCGGTCTGCGCAGCGGTGAGGGAGCGGGCGAGCGTCAGCTGGCGGTCGTCGGGGGCGGTCTGCCACTCCGTACCCCAGTGGATGCTGACCACGACGACGTCCGCGCCGGCCCGGCGGGCCGCCCGGGCGTCGGCGACGATCTTCCCCTCGTCGATCAGGTTGACGGCCCAGGGCTTCCCCTCGGGCAGCGGGTAGCCGTTCGTGTCGTAGGTGTACGCGAGCTGGGCGACGGTCGCGTCGCCCGCCTTCAGCAGGGTGGGGCGGGCCGCCTCCTCGGCCGTGCGGGCCGAGCCGGCGTGCTGGACGCCCGCCTCGTCGAGGGCGTCGAGGGTCCGGACGAGGCCGGCCGCACCGTCGTCCAGGGTGTGGTTGGAGGCGGTGGAGCAGGAGTCGTACCCGGTCTCCTTGAGCGCGGGGGCGATCTCCGGCGGGGACTTGAAGGCGGGGTAGCCGGTGTAGGGCCCGCCCTCGGCTCCGTACACGGTCTCCATGTGGCAGAGGGCCAGATCGGCGCCGGAGACGACGCTCTTCACCCCGGAGAGCATCGGGCGGAAGTCGTATCCCTGGCCGTTCGCGTCGGCGGCGGCCTTCTGGATGATCGAGTCGTGCGGCAGGACGTCACCGGTGGCGACGAGCGTGAAACCGGTCCGCGCGGAGGCGCCCCCGGGGGCGGCCGACGGGGCCGACGGACTGCCCGGGTCCTGGCGTGAGGGTGGGCTGTCGGGTCCCCCGGCGCCGCCCGAGCACCCGGTCGCCGCCGTGAGCAGGACGGCCGCGAAGGCCACCGCCCCCTGTCTCGTCCGCTGGGCCATCTGCCGACTCCGCCTCATTCATAGGACAAGCATCTGACCTGATGAATTGACAGGGGATGAATGCCCTAGTCAAGAGTCAAAGCCGCATTAGCCCATAAACCCCGCTGAATCGGATGAAGGGCCTCCGCCCGACCGCTCATCGCACCATTCGCCGCTCGGTGCGACCGCTCGTCGCAGACCCTCGTTCGTTCCCTGTCCCTTGTCGCCCGAATGCGTTCGTATACGCCCCGGGACGACGAGCCGGCAGGAGAGGTGTGGACCATGACGACGGCGACCGCGACGAGAACGGCGACCACGGACGAGCGGCACCTCGCGAAGCTGCAGCGGGACCACGGCCCGGCGCTCCTCGGCTTCCTGCTCGGCCTGACCTACGGCGACCGGCAGCGCGCGGAGGACCTGGCCCAGGAGACGCTCGTACGGGCCTGGCTCCACCCGGAGGCCTTCGACGGGCCGTTCGAGTCGATGCGGCCCTGGCTCTTCACCGTGGCCCGGCGCCTCGCGATCGACGCCCGCCGCTCGCGGCTCGCCCGGCCGGTCGAGACGGGCGACGGGATGCTCGCCTCCACCCCCGACCCGGCGGACGCGACCGAGTCGTCGGTCGCCGCCCTCGACGTCCGCGCCGCGGTCCGCGGCCTGAGCCCGGAGCACCGCGCGGTCCTGGTCCGGCTCTACTTCCACGGCCTGACCGTCAACGAGGCCGCGGCCGACCTCGGCATACCCGCCGGGACGGTCAAGTCCCGCTCGCACTACGCGCTCCGCCAGCTCGGCCACCGGCTGCCCGGCTACCGGCCGCGCCGACGCGCCGTTGCCCGCCAGCACGCCGCGGCCGCACAATGACCCGGTGACGCCGACGCTGACTCCCGCCGCCGCGGACAAGGTACTCGCCGACAACTTCGCCCCCTGGGTGCTCGATCTGGGGCTCTCGGTGGTCTCGGTCGACGGTCAGGAGGCGGTGCTCCGCCTCCCCTGGTCGGACCGGCTGGCCCGCGAGGGCGGCGGTCTCTCCGGCCAGGCCCTGATGGCCGCCGCCGACACGGCGACGGTGATCGCGGTCGCGGCCGCCCGCGGCGGCTTCGTCCCGATGACGACGGTGCAGCAGTCCATCAGCTTCCAGCGGCCGGTGCTCGGTACGGACGTCCTGGTGCGGGCACGGCTGACGAAGGCGGGCAAGCGGATGGCCTTCGCCGACATCACGATGACGGCCGAGGGCACGGAGGAGACCGCCGCGCACGCGACGGCGGTGTACGCGCTCCTCGGCTGAGCCACCACGGACCCGCCTCCCTCCCCTCGCACCGATCGCCCCGGCAGCCCCCGGCTCCTCCTTGGTGCGCACGGGCACCGATCCGGCGGAAGAACGTATCCGAAACCACACCGGCGAGTTGAGTAAAGAGCGACCCGCGCGCGTCTTCCTCGGTGGAGGCTCGTGGTCGGGATCGCCGACCGACATGTCCGGGAGAAGGTGGGAGCGTTGCTGCCCGAGAGTTCCAACGGCACCAGCGGGGGCGGACTCGCCGTCCCGATGGCCTGGCTGTGTGCCGAGTTCATAGCCGACGATCTACTGCGCGCGGGCTGCCTGGTCGAGCCGGGCAGCCTGGAATACCGGGCCGGCCGACAGACACTCGCGCTCACCATCCACCTCTGCGAGGGCACCGACGCCGACGGCGGGGCCCGGACCGCGGGCCGGCTCGACGAGTGGCTCTCCCGGACCTCGTACGACCACCCCTGGCCCGAGTGGGTACGGGAGCGGCTCGCCGAGCGGACCCGCGCGGGCGAGGACGGGCCCGATCTCGCCATGGCCAGGGAGACCTGGCGGCTCCTGGAGGCGACCAGCGTCCGGGCGGCCGACCTGGGCGGCCTGCCGCCCGCGGGCTTCGGCTTCCCGGTGGACGAGTGCGACCAAGTGTGGGTGCCCGCATGGCAGTTGGGGCTCCCGCTGGGCCATCTGGCCCTGCATCTCTACTGAGGTGGTCAAGGGGCTGTCGGGTGCACTCCCGGGCGGTACTTGGGGATCCGTACCGTCACCTTCATGCCCGCGCCGACCCCGGTCTCGATGACCAGACCGTGCTCGGGGCCGTACACCTGCCGCAGCCGCTCGTCCACGTTGGACAGGCCGATGCCCGAGCCGGAGGGCCGCTCCCCCAGCAGGATCGCGCGCAGCACGGCCGGGTCCATGCCCACACCCTCGTCCTCGATCACGACGACGGCCTCCGCGCCCGCGTCGCGGGCGGCGATGGTGACCCGGCAGTCGTGCACGCTGTCCTCCAGGCCGTGCTTGACCGCGTTCTCCACCAGCGGCTGGAGGCAGAGGAACGGCAGGGTCACCGGCAGCACCTCGGGCGCGATCTGGAGCGTCACCTTGAGGCGCTCGCCGAAGCGGGCCCCGGCGAGCGCCAAGTACTGCTCGATGGCCCGCAGTTCGTCGGCGAGCTGGGCGAACTCGCCGTGCCGGCGGAAGGAGTAGCGGGTGAAGTCGGCGAACTCCAGGAGCAGTTCCCTGGCCCGTTCGGGGTCCGTGCGGACGAACGAGGCGATGGCGGCCAGGGAGTTGAAGATGAAGTGCGGGGATATCTGGGCGCGCAGGGCCCGGATCTCGGCCTCCACGATCCGGGTCCGCGAGCGGTCGAGCTCGGCCAGTTCGAGCTGGACGGAGACCCAGCGGGCGACCTCGGTCGCGGCCCGGACGAGCACGGCCGACTCCCGCGAACCGTAGGCGACGAGTGCGCCGAGTACTCCGTCCTCGCCGGTCAGCGGGGCGATCACCACCCAGCGCAGCGGGCAGGCGACATCGGCGCAGTCGGTGTGCGCGGAGAGGCTGCGGCCGGAGTCGAGGAGGGGCGTGACGCGCTCCATGACCTGCGCACGGTGGTGGCTCTCGCCCGGCCCGTCCCAGGCGAGGACGGCGGACCGGTCGGTCAGACAGAGCGCCTCCGTGCCGAGCAGCGGGCGCAGCCGTCGCACCGCCTTGCGCGCGGTGTCCTCGGTGAGGCCGGCGCGCAGCGGCGGGGCGGCGAGCGAGGCGGTGTGCAGGGTGTGGAAGGTGGCGCGCTCGACGGGTGTGCCGAGGTCGAGGTCGGCCGCCTTGTCCCCGCGCCGCGTGGCGAGCCGCCCGAGGGCGAAGCCGAGCGTGAGGAGCACGGCCCCGGCGGCGCCGATCGCGGCGAGTTCGATCCCGGTCATCCCTCTCCCCCTCGCACCTCGACGCGGCCGCCCGGCTCGCCGCGCACCGGTCCCGGACGGCCCGTGAACTCCTCCGGCAGGTGGAGCCGGGCGAGCAGCGCCGGGGTTCTCGCGGGGATGTGCCGGGGCGTGGCGAGGGAGACCAGGATCATCGTGAGGAAGCCCAGCGGCACCGACCAGACCGCGGGCCAGGCCATCAGGGTGTGCGGCCACCCCTCGTCCGGCAGTCCCGCGCGGGTCGCCATCACGGCCGTCAGCGCGGAGCCGCCGCCGAGCAGCAGCCCGGCCATCGCCCCCGGCGGGGTGAGCCGGCGCCACCAGATGCCGAGGACGAGCAGCGGGCAGAAGGAGGAGGCGGAGACCGCGAACGCCAGGCCGACCGCGTCGGCGACCGGGACCTTCGAGGCGAAGACCCCGGCGGTCAGGGGCACGGCCGTGGCCAGCAGGGTCGCGAGCCGGAAGTGCCGTACGCCCCGGGAGGGCAGCACGTCCTGGGTGAGAACCCCGGCGACCGCCATCGTCAGCCCGGAGGCGGTGGAGAGGAAGGCGGCGAAGGCCCCGCCGGCCAGGAGCGCGCCCAGCAGATCGCCGAGCACCCCGCCGAGCATCCGCTCGGGCAGGACGAGCACGGCGGCGTCGGCCGCGCCGGTGAGCGCGAGCTCGGGGGCGTAGATCCGGCCGAGCGCCCCGTACACCGGCGGCAGCAGGTAGAACGCGCCGACGAGCCCGAGGACGACCAGCGTGGTGCGGCGCGCGGCCCGGCCGTGCGGGCTGGTGTAGAAGCGGACGGCCACGTGCGGCAGGCCCATGGTGCCGAGGAAGGTGGCGAGGATCAGACCGTACGTGGCGTAGAGCTGGTGCCCGTCGCGCCCGCCGGCCAGCGGCTGGGACCAGCCGAGAGGGTCGGCGCCGTCGGAGGCCCTGGTGGGGACCGGCGCGCCCTCGGGGAAGGCGAGCGCGGTGCCGCCCTCGACGCGGTGCGGGCCCTCGTCCAGGGTGACGGTCCTTCCCTCGTACGGCAGGGAGTCGACGCGGCCGGTGACGGTGAGCGTGAGCGGGGCGTCGAGTTCGATCCGTACGGTGTCGGCGACCTTGACGACCGTGTGCTCGCGGAAGACGGCCGGGGCGTCGAAGCGGACGCGGGGCGCGTCGTCGCCGAACCAGGCTGCGGCCAGGAAGAGCGCGGGCACGAGCAGGGCGGTGAGCTTCAGCCAGTACTGGAAGGCCTGGACGAAGGTGATGCTGCGCATGCCGCCGGCCGCGACGATGCCGGTGACGACAAGGGCGACGAGGAGGCCGCCGACCCAGTCGGGCGCCCCGGTGAGGATCTCCAGGGTCAGCCCGGCGCCCTGGAGTTGCGGGAGCAGGTAGAGCCAGCCGACTCCGACGACGAAGAGGCTGGCGAGCCGTCGGACGGTCGCGGACTCGAGCCGGGCCTCGGCGAAGTCGGAGAGGGTGTACGCCCCCGAGCGGCGCAGCGGGGCGGCGACGAGGACGAGCAGGACGAGGTAGCCCGCGGTGTAGCCGACGGGGTACCAGAGCATGTCGGGGCCCTGGACGAGGACGAGGCCCGCGATGCCGAGGAAGGACGCGGCGGAGAGGTACTCGCCGCTGATGGCGGCGGCGTTGAGGCCGGGCCGCACGGTACGGGAGGCCACGTAGAAGTCGGAGGTCGTCCGGGATATCCGCAGGCCGAGCGCGCCGATGAGCACGGTCGTCAGGACGACGACGGTGACCGCGGTCACCGCGTAGGTGTGGTTCACGTCCGGCCCCCGCGCTCAGCGGCCCTCGACGAGGCGGGTGAAGTCGCGTTCGTTGCGCTCGGCGCGGCGGACGTACCAGTGGGCGACGACCCAGATGACCGGGTACACGCCGACGCCGAGCGCGATCCAGACGGCGGCCTCGGGGGCGGGCAGCGCGAGGAGCAGCGGCAGCGGGCCGACGCAGAGGGCGAGCGCGCCGAGCGCGGTGAGGGCGGCCCGCAGCTGGCTCCGCATCAGGGAGCGGACGTAGGTGTGGCCGAGGGTGGTCTGCTCGCTGATCTCGGAGCGGGCGAGGCGAGCTGAGGGTCCCCCCGGCCGGAGGCTGGGAGAGGTCGGCGGATGGCCGGGGAAGCGCCGCGCGGGCACGCCGCCGGCGCGGAGCGCGGAGGCGCGCGTGACGGTCTCACGCCGGGGCTTGCGCGGCGTGGGGTCCTCGGACGTCGGTGTCCGCTCCGGCATCGGGCGACCTCGCAGGGGCTGGGAAGTGTCCGGAGTCTACGCAGCGGTGTTCACGCACGGTAGAGCCTCAGGGGCGCGTACCGGTCAGCCTCCCGCGCGGCGCATCAGGAGGTCTCTCAGCTGGCGGGCGTGGCGGCGGCTGACGGCCAGCTCGGTGGTGCCCAGGCGGACGGAGGTGGCCCCGCCGTCGAGCCGGAGTTCGTCGACGCGGGCGAGGGCGACGAGGTGGCTGCGGTGGATGCGGACGAAGCCACGGGCGGCCCAGCGCTCCTCCAGGGTGGAGAGCGGGATACGGACGAGGTGGCTGCCCTCGTCGGTGTGCAGGCGCGCGTAGTCGCCCTGGGCCTCGACGTAGGCGATGTCGTCGACGGCCACGAAGCGGGTGACCCCGCCGAGTTCGACCGGTATGTGCTCGGGAGCCGCGGGCGAGGTGGGGGCCGAGGAGGCGTGCACCAGCTCGCGGACCCGGCGGACGGCCTCGGCGAGCCGTTCGCGGCGCACCGGCTTCAGGACGTAGTCCACGGCCTTGAGGTCGAAGGCCTGCACGGCGAAGCCCTCGTGCGCCGTGACGAAGACGATCAGCGGCGGCCGGGCGAAGCCCGCGAGCAGCCGGGCGAGATCGAGCCCGGTGAGCCCGGCCATGTGGATGTCGAGGAAGACGACGTCGATGGCCTCGTCCCCGTCGGGCCCCGCCTCCAGCGCGCGGCCGATCCTGCGCAGGGCCTCGGTGGCGTCGGTGGCACCCTCGGCGCTGCGGATCCGGGGATCGGCACGGAGCAGGTAGAGCAGTTCCCCGAGGGCGGGTGCCTCGTCGTCGACGGCCAGTACGCGCAGCATGCGGCGGATTCTAGGGGGTGTCTCGTCGATCAGGCCGGATCAGGGAGCGGGGTCTGGTGCGTGCGATCGCAAGGCGGAGGAGGGAGTCGACGCGAAGCGTCGGCGAGTGACGACAACGCGGCGTGGGGGTCCCCCCTGCTCGAAGAGCTTGGGGGAGGGCGTGCCAGGCGCCGCGAGCCCGGCATGATCGGCGAGACACCCCCTAGGGGAGTGCTCCGAGGGGGCTACTTCAGGAACTTGGACGTACGGCGGTCGGCGAGGGGCTTGCCGCCGGTCTGGCAGGTGGGGCAGTACTGGAGGGAGGAGTCGTGGAACGACACCTCCCGGACGGTGTCCCCGCAGACCGGGCAGGGTTCGCCGGTACGGCCGTGGACGCGCAGGCCGCTCTTCTTCTCGGCCTTGAGCTTGCCCGCCGCCAGCCCCTGGGAGCGCTCGACCGCCTCGCGCAGGGTGGTGCGCATGGCCTCGTAGAGGAGCGCGGTCTCGGCCTCGGTCAGGTTCTGGGTCGGCTTGAACGGGGATGTCTTCGCCGCGTGGAGGATCTCGTCGCTGTACGCGTTGCCGATGCCGGCGATCAGGCTCTGGTCGCGCAGGGCGCCCTTGATCTGCCGCCGCTCTCCGGCGAGCAGGGCGGTGAAGGCGGCCAGGTCGAAGTCCTCGGCGAGCGGGTCGGGGCCGAGGCGGGCGACGCCGGGCACCTCCTGCGGGTCGCGGACCAGGTGGACCGCGAGGCGCTTGGTGGTGCCGGCCTCGGTGAGGTCGAAGCCGTCGCCACCGGTGAGGGCGGTCCGCAGGGCGAGCGGCCCCTTGCCGGGGCGGGGCGGCCCCGAGGGCAGCGGGTCCTTCCACTGGAGCCAGCCCGCGCGGGCCAGATGGACCAGGAGGTGCAGTCGGCCCGACGGTCCTTCGGTCTCCAGGTCGAGGAATTTGCCGTGCCGGGCGACACCGGTGACGGTGGCGCCCTCGACGGCGCTCAAGGGTGGGTCGTACGTCTTGAGCACGCTGATCGCGACGGGCAGCGCGCGGGCGATCTCCTTGCCCACGAGATGCTCGTCCAGGAACGCGCGGAGCGCTTCCACCTCGGGCAGTTCGGGCATGGCACCACCCTGCCTCAGCCGTCGTCGGGGCGCGCGCTCAACCGGCCGCCCCGTCGAGCAGGTCGAGTTCGTCGGCGAGGGCGGCGGCCAGCGCGTCGAGGTCGGGGACGGCCTTGCCGTCGGCGACCAGGCCGATGTGGACCCGGCCGCCGTACGGGGACATGGCGACGGCGAGTGCCTGGCCGCGGGCGAGCGGGGCCATCGGGAAGAGCGTGCGCAGCGGCGCCCCGCCGAGGGAGAGGGCCGAGCGGGGCAGCGGCACGTTGGTGACCAGGACGTCGAAGAGGAGCCGGGCGGCGCCCCCGGCCAGCGGGGCACCGAAGCGGTGGGCGAGCGGCGGCAGTTGGTCGGCGAGGACGGCGACGGCTCCGGCGCCCCGCATCGGCCCGTCGGCCTTGTTGCGGTCCATGTCCCGGCGGACGGCGGCGAGCCGGGCGGCGGGGTCGGGCTCGCCGACGGGGAGGGCGAGGAGGTACGCGGAGAGGCTGTTGCCGGTCCCGGCCGGGGCGCCGGGGCGCCTGCGCGAGACGGGGACCAGGGCGCGCGGGTCGACGCCGGGGAGGGGCTCGCCGCGCCCGTCGAGCCAGCGCCGCAGGGCCCCGGCGACGACGGCGAGCAGCACGTCGTTGGCGGTGCCGCCCGAGTCGCGGCGGACCCGCTGGACGCGGTCGAGGTCGAGCACGGCCGTGGCGACCCGGCGGGTCCCGCTGGAGTCGGCGGCGAGGGCGGCCGTCGCGGGCCCGTCGATCCGGCCGGCCCGGGCGACGGAGGCGCCGACCACGGAGGCCCCGACCTCGACGGCCCGGCCGAGGTCGCCGATCCGCTCGCGGGCGGCGCCCATGATCCGGCCGGGGCCGGGGAGCCAGGAGCGCGGCGGTACGGAGCGCGACCTGCGGACGCCCGCCGCACGGCCCGCCCGGCGGGCGACGGCGGCGATCTCGTCGAAGATCCCGGCGCCGATCGCGACGGCCCGCATGCCGTCGGCGAGGGCGTGGTGGAGTTTGACGAGGACGGCGAACGAGCCGTCGGGCGCGCCGGTGAGCAGGTACATCTCCCAGGGCGGCAGCCCTCGTTCGACCGGCCGCTCCATGAGTTCCCCGGCCAGGCGGGCGGTCTCGGCGCCGAAGTCGACGCCGGGCAGCACGATCTCCCGCACGTGCCGGCGTACGTCGAACTGCTTGTCCGTGCTCCAGGCGGCGCCGCCGACGGGCAGCAGGACGTCGCGGACCCGCATCCGCAGCCGGGGAATGGCGGCGGCGCGGCTGCCGAGGAGCTCCAGGACGGCGGACGGGTCGCCGTCGGCGGGGAGCGGGCCGAAGTGGGCGAGGGCGCCCAGGTGCATGGGGTGGTCGGTGGACTCGAGGTGCCAGAAGGCCAGGTCGAGAGGTGCCAGTAGCTCGCTGCTCAAAAGGTCCCCATCAACGGGTGTGGCGCGGGAATCGGGTGGCCGGAAACCGCAGTCAATCGCGTACGATCGGTTACGGTCAAGTACGGTCTGTATACGCGGGGTTAATATTGAACTCGCACCAGACGCACTTGCCGCTGCCGCGCGACTCGACGCCCCACACGTCCGAGAGCATGTCCACGAGCATCAGACCTCGGCCGGAAACACCCGCCTCGCCCGCCTCGCGGCGGCGCGGCAGGGCACTGGAGCGGTCCTCGACCTCGACCCGCAGCCGCCGTTCCGGACCCGCCAGCATCCGCAGGGTCACGATCGCCCCGCCGTCGGTGTGCATCAGCGCGTTGGTGATCATCTCGTCGGCGACCAGCTCGATCTCGTCGGAGCGCTCCCCCGCGCCCCAGGCCCGGACGGCGGCGCGGATCATGTGCCGCGCCGAGCTGAGCGCCTCCGGGTCGCTCTGCGCCACGTGCTGCTGGAGCCGACCGCCGGACTGCGGGAAGTACGCCCCCTGCCGTCGCAGCAGCAGGATCGCCACGTCGTCCTCGCCGCCCCGCTCGTCGAAGACCTCGCAGAGGTGGTCGGCGAGCTGCTGGAGGTCGCGCGGCCCGCCCCGGACGAGCGAGGAGAGCCAGCGCAGTCCGTCGTCGAGATCCGAGCCCGGCTTCTCGACAAGACCGTCCGTGTACAGCAGCAGGGTCTGTCCCGGGGACAGCTCCAGGGTGGTCGCCGGGTAGTCGAGGCGGTCGAACTCGGCCGACAGGCCCAGCGGAAGTCCCCCGTCCACCGGCAGGCGGCGGCAGCTGCCGTCGGTGTCCTGGAGCAGCGGGTCGACATGGCCCGCACGGACCACGTGCAGCGCGCCCGTCGTCAGGTCGGCCTCCACGTAGGTGCAGGTGGCGAAGCGCTCCGTGTCGAGTTCGTGCAGGAAGACGGAGGCGCGGGCCATCACCGTGGCGGGGCTGTGCCCCTCGGCGGCGTAGGCGCGCAGCACGATGCGCAGCTGCCCCATGACGGCCGCCGCGTGGGTGTCGTGGCCCTGGACGTCGCCGATGACGGCGCCGACCCGGCCGCCGGGCAGCGGGATGATGTCGTACCAGTCGCCGCCGATGTCCCGGCCGAGGCGGGCGGAGCGGTACCGGACGGCTATCTGGGCGCCGGGCACGTCGGGGATGCGGCGCGGCAGCATCGCCTGCTGGAGCCCCTCGGCGAGGTCGTGGTCCTGCTCGTAGAGCATGGCGCGCTTCAGGCTCTGCGCGATGCTGCTGCCGAGCGCCACCAGCAGATTGCGCTCGTCGGCACTGAAGCCGGTCCGGTCGCTGTAGAGCAGCCCGAGCGCGCCGATCGGCCGGGCCTGGGCGATCAGCGGGAGATAGGCCGCCGACGTGATGCCGAGGCCGCTGATGTGCGGCCAGAGGATCGGGTACGACGAGGCGAAGTCCTCGGGCGACTCGATGAACCGGGGCGTGAGGGTACGGATCACCTCACCCATCGGGTACGGCTCGTCCACCCGGGTGAATCGCGTGCCGGGGACGAAGGCACCCTGGGGTCCCTCGGCGACGAGGTGGATCCGGCCGGCCTCCAGGAGCCCCATGACCAGGCTGGTGGCACCGAAGTACTCCAGGCCGTGCGAGTCGTTGAGGAGGTCGATGACGTCCTGGACGGTCCGGGCGTGGGCGAGGGCCGCGGTGGTGCTCTCCACGACGCTGGTGCGGGCGCGTCGGCCCTCGTCCAGGCCGAGCCGGGCGGCCTGCTCGGTGACCTCCTCCGAGGCGTCCCTGACGATGCCGACGATACGGACAGGCCGGCCGGTGTCGTCCCGCTCGATCTGGCCCTCGGTGTGCGTCCAGCGCGGTGTGCCGCTCCGCAGCCGGACGCGGAAGTACGCGCCGTAGTGGTCGCTGCCGTCCTTCAACGCGTGGCTGACGAGCGTGTCGAGCTGCCGGCCCTCGTCGGGCGTGACGCGCGAGCCGAGGGTGGTCGGGTCACCGTCGTACTCGTCGGGGCGCATGTCGAAGACCCGCAGGGCGCCCTCGTCCATGGTCATGACGCCGGTGAGCAGGTCCCAGTCGAAGCTGCCCATCCGGAACGCCCGGCCGTAGTCCCGGAGGAAGCAGCACGTCAGACCCCCGGGGCCCGAATCGCAGCGGCAGGGCACCGTCGCCTCGCCTCCCCCACTTCCCGCGCTCATGGGGCCACGCTAGGCCCAGCCCCGGCGGACCGCACGGCGGAGATCATCGCTCGCGGACTCGGCATTCCTCGCGGACTCAGCCTTCGAAGGTCTCCGGCTGCTGGGGAGCCGGGTCGCTCGGGAACAGGTCCTCGAAGTCGGGCACGTCCGGTTCGGGCACGGTCTCGGGCACCGGTTCGGTCTCCGGCCGGGGCTCGGCGGGCGGTTCCTGGGCGGGCGGCTCGCTCCAGGGGCCGTCGCTCTCCGGGGGCGCGGGCGAGGCGGGGTCTCGTGGGGCCGTCGGGTCGCGCGGCGGGTTCGGGCCGTCGGTGACCGAGGGGGACGGTACGGAGGGGGAGGGCACGGGCGCGGGCGTGTCGGTGAGGTCGCAGTCGGCAGGGGCGCAGGGCGGGGTCACGGACGGGCGGGTGTCCTGCTTGCCGTCGGTGCCGGTCTTCCGCTCGATCCAGGTGCTGTCGACGACGTTCACGATGACCAGGCTGGTGACGACCGTGGTCGTCGGCCTGATGATCACGACCCGGTCGGGGTGGTAGCCGTCCCAGGGCCGCCCCTTGTCGGCGGCCCCCTTGACGTCGATCGGCGAACGCAGCGGGTTCCCGCAGGCGCAGCGGACGCGGGGCGTGCCGTACTGGTCGACGAGGACCGCCGTTCCGGCCTGGAGGACGGACTGGAACGGGGTGGGGCCGCCGTCGCGGTAGCCGTGGCCGGTGACCCGGGTGTCGGTGCGCAGGACGACCGGGGTGAGCTCGCGCAGCCAGCCGGCGAGGGAGCTCTCGGGGATGCCGGCCGCCTCGGCGAAGGCGCGGGCCTTGGCCCGGTCCTCGGCGAAGAAGGCGACCTGCTGCTCGACGTCGCAGCTCGGTACGGAGCGGGTGCCGCCGTAGAGCCCGGGGGTGGAGCCGGTGATCTCGCGGACCGTCCCGGCCGTGCCGGTGGGCGCGGGGGTGCCGGCCGGGGCGCCCGGCGTCGTCGTGGAGGCGGTGAACGGGTCGGGGCCCCTGGCGGCGACCGGCTGGAGGACGACCTCCTGGGCGGCCGTGGCGGTGGACCGGTCCGCGCCGTTGCCGCCGCCCCGGTCGACCGACGAGCAGCCCGCGAGCACCAGCGCCGCCGCCAGCACCGCGGCGGCGAGCGTGGGGCGTGCGGTGACGTGGGTCCTTGGTGACCGGCTTGTGGGTGAGCGCACCTGGTTCTCCCGCCTCTTTCCACCCCCGAGACATTCCTTCATGTCTGTCGCACCGCGCGTACGCCCGCAAGCCGGGCGGGTCCGACCGGGCGAGAAAGCGACTTGAACACGTTCAAGCAAAGCCCTACCCTCGGGACCCAGTCGGTTTGAACACGTTCAAGCGGAGGAATCGCCCCATGGCCCGTCTGATCCGCGACCTCGCCACACCCGCCGCGCCCGCAGCCCCGGCGTCCCTCACCTACCGCGAGGTCGGCGCCACCGCGCACGACTTCCTCCCCGGCGGCTACCAGCACCTCCACCACATGGTCCGCGTCGGCCGCGGCCGGGACGACTTCGAGACCGCCGGAGCCGCCGTCACCACCTGGCGGATGCACCGCGCCTCGGGCGCCCGGGTGCGCACCGAGGCCGTCCGCGCCGCACCGGGTGCCTTCGTCGAGGTCTCGCTCGGCCTCGGCCCGGTCCGCTTCACCGCACCGTGCGAGGTGATCTGGACGGCGTACGAGCGGGACCGCATCGGTTTCGCGTACGGCACGCGCGCGGGGCACCCCGAGAGCGGCGAGGAGTCCTTCGTCGTCGACCTCCACCCCGACGGCACGGTCTGGTTCACCGTGACGGCCTTCAGCCGCCCCGTCGCCTGGTACACGCGGATCGCGGGACCGCTCGCCCCCGCCGCCCAGCGCGCCTACGCACGCCGCCTCGGCCGGACGCTGCGACACGTCGTCGCGGGGTGAGGCCCGGGACGACGGCGCCACGGATCACCCCCGGGGTTACGCTCCTTCTATAGGCAAACGTTCCCACCCGGGAGGCGGCCGTGAGCCAGTCCCAGTACGACATGTACAGCACTCCCTCGCAGGCGGAGGGAGAGCGGCAGGAAGAGGACATGGACGCGCTGCAGCGGGACCACCGGCACCCCGCGACCGAGCGCACCACACCGTCGCAGGCCGAGGGCCAGCGGGCACGCGACGAGGACGAGAAGGCCTGACACCCGGCCGGGACGGCGCCGACACCGGCAGCGATGGAGTGGTTCAGCGCACCGGACTACTGGCTGAGCCGGATCGTCTTCCAGCGCGGGCTCGCCGGGCTCTACCTCGTGGCCTTCCTCTCGGCCGCGCTCCAGTTCCGGGCCCTGATCGGCGAGCGCGGCATGCTCCCCGTACCGGAGTATCTGCGCCGGGTGGAGCCGCGCCAGGCCCCCAGCCTCTTCCACTGGCACTACTCGGACCGGCTCTTCTCGGTGGTCGCGTGGAGCGGCGCCGTGCTCGCCCTCGCCCTGGTGGCGGGCGCGGGGGACGCCGTGCCGCTGGCCGTCTCGATGGTGTGGTGGGCGGTCCTCTGGGGCCTGTACCTGTCGATCGTCAACGTCGGTCAGACCTGGTACGGATTCGGCTGGGAGTCGCTCCTCCTGGAGGCCGGGTTCCTCGCGGTCTTCCTCGGCAACGACGACACCGCGCCGCCCGTCCTCGTCCTGTGGCTGCTGCGCTGGCTGCTCTTCCGCGTCGAGTTCGGCGCCGGGCTCATCAAGATCCGCGGTGACCGCTGCTGGCGGAACCTGACCTGCCTCTACTTCCACCACGAGACCCAGCCGATGCCGGGGCCGCTGAGCTGGTTCTTCCACCATCTGCCGCGCCCGCTGCACCGGGTCGAGGTGGCGGCCAACCACGTCGTTCAACTCCTCGTCCCGGTCCTGCTCTTCACCCCGCAGCCGGTGGCGACGGTGGCCGCCGGGCTGATGGTGGCGACCCAGCTCTGGCTGG
This sequence comes from Streptomyces sp. NPDC026092, assembly GCF_040638605.1. NCBI lineage: Bacteria > Bacillati > Actinomycetota > Actinomycetes > Kitasatosporales > Streptomycetaceae > Streptomyces > Streptomyces sp. NPDC026092. The sequence goes on along the minus strand of NZ_JBEZYN010000001.1, from coordinate 477,401 downwards.
TGCTCTCCGGGAACTTCGCCTGGCTGAACTGGCTGACGATCGTCCTCGCGCTCTCGGCGATGGACGGCTCGCTCGTCGTGGGCGAGCACCCGCAGCCCGACCCGCCGCTCTGGTTCGTGGTCGTGGTCGTCGCCGTGACGGCCCTGGTCCTCGTCCGCAGCTACCGTCCGGCCCGCAACCTGCTCTCGCGGCGCCAGGCGATGAACCGCTCGTACGACCCCTTCCACCTGGTCAACGCGTACGGCGCGTTCGGCACGGTCGGCCGGATCCGGGACGAGATCGTCGTCGAGGGCACCGACGACCCGGTCCCGCACGCGGACACGGTGTGGAAGGAGTACGGCTTCAAGGGCAAGCCGGGCGATCCGCGCCGGCTGCCGCGCCAGTTCGCCCCGTACCATCTGCGGCTCGACTGGCTGATGTGGTTCGCGGCCCTCTCCCCCGCGTACGCCCGCGACTGGTTCGGGCCGTTCGTCGAGCGGCTGCTCGACGGGGACCGGGACACCCTGCGGCTGCTGCACCACAACCCCTTCCCCGACGCTCCCCCGGCCCTCGTCCGGGCCCGTCTCTACCGCTACCGGTACACGACCTGGCGCGAGCTGCGGGAGACAGGGGCGTGGTGGCATCGCACGCTGGTACGGGAGTACCTGCCGCCGGTCGGGCTCGGGGCCCCCGGACACACCCGTGCCCCCGGGCGCGGAGGCGGCCGGGGGCACGGGTGAAGCGGTACGACTCGGTCGGTACCCGAGCGGGTCAGTCGATGCCCGGCAGGATGTGGGGCTCCGCGAGGTCGTCCTCGTAGCCCGCCAGCCGGATCGGGGCCGCGTGGGCCCAGACGTCCAGGCTTCCCAGCTCACCGGAGCGGTGGGGCCGCTCCGGACGTTCGGCCGGTGAGGGTTCCTGCTTCGTCAGTTCTGGTGTCACCGCGCACTCCCTTGTGTCGCGTACCTATGTGGACATGGCCGTTCGGTCGCGGTGGCGCCGTTCTGCGGGCGGGACCGCGGCCTTGGTGGCAGGCCAGTCCCCAGGCCGACCGTGAGGGTTTTGTGAAACCCCGGTGGTCGACCGTGGACATCACAGTAACCAAATGAGCGTGCCAGCGCTCTATGGGGCTCGGAAGTGTGACGCGATCGAGTGAATTCCGGACACCAGAGCGATGGAAATCGGGAGAACTGGGGGTACGCGAGGGGCCGGGGTGACGAGCCGGGTGGCTACCAGTTGCCGGGCTTGTAGTCCTTGAGGAAGCAGCCGTAGAGGTCCTCGCCCGCCTCGCCGCGCACGACCGGGTCGTAGACGCGGGCGGCGCCGTCGACCAGGTCGAGCGGGGCGTGGAAGCCCTCCTCGGCCAGGCGCAGCTTGTCGAAGTGCGGACGCTCGTCGGTGATCCAGCCGGTGTCGACCGAGGTCATGAGGATGCCGTCGGACTGGAACATCTCCTGGGCGCTGGTCCGCGTCACCATGTTCATCGCCGCCTTCGCGGCGTTGGTGTTCGGGTGCCCGGCGCCCTTGTAGCCGCGACCGAAGACGCCCTCCATCGCCGAGACGTTGACGATGTACGCGCGCCCGCTGGCCGCCTTCCTGGCGGCGTCGGCCATCACCGGGCGCAGCGCGCTGATGAGGATGAACGGCGAGGTGTAGTTGCACAGCTGGGTCTCGAGCAGCTCCACCGGGGAGATCTGGTCGATGGTCTGCACCCAGGTGTTGCTCTCGACCACGTCCGGGACGAGCCCGCCCGCGTCGATGGCGCTGCCGTCGCGGTGGCGCTCGACGCTCGCGTTGCCCGCGACGAGCGCGAGGTCGGCGACCTTCTGCGCGTCCAGGCCGCTCACGCCGACGGGCAGCGCGGCCAGACCGTCGACCGCGCCGGAGTTGAAGGCTCCGATGACCTGGTGCGCGGGCAGCTCACCGGCGGGCAGCGGCGCGCTCTCGCCCTCGACGAGGGCGGCGTACGCGGAGGGCAGCCGGCGGACGGTCTGCGTCGCGTTGTTGATCAGGATGTCCAGCGGGCCGCGCTCGGCGACCTGCTCGGCCAGGGCGACCGCCTGCGCGGGGTCGCGCAGGTCGATGCCGACGACCTCGAGCCGGTGCATCCAGTCCGCCGAGTCCTCCATGGCCTTGAAGCGGCGGATGGCGTCCTTGGGGAAGCGGGTGGTGATCGTGGTGTGGGCGCCGTCGCGCAGCAGCCGCAGCGCGATGTACATGCCGATCTTGGCCCGGCCGCCGGTGAGCAGGGCGTGCTTGCCGGTGAGGTCCGCGCGGGCGTCGCGGCGCATCCGGTTCTCGGCCGCGCAGGGCTGGCAGAGCTGGTGGTAGAAGTAGTCGACCTCGACGTACCGGGTCTTGCAGACGTAGCAGGACCGGGGGCGCTGGAGTATCCCGGCGATCTTCCCGGCCTCGGTGACCGACGAGGGCAGCAGGCCCTCGGTCTCGTCGTCGATGCGCTGGGCGGAACCGGTCGCGGTCGACTCGGTGACGGCCTTGTCGTTGGCGGTCTTCGCGGCCCGGCGCGCCTGGCGGCGGCGCTGCTTCACCGTGCGGTAGATGCCGGCGGTGGCGCGGCGTACGGCGATCGCGTCGGGGTGGTCGACGTCCAGCTTGTCGAGCTCGTCGAGCACAGCAAGGCAGACGGCCAGGCGATCGGGGTCGATACCCGGCCCGTACCCCTGGGATTCTTCGGTCACCGTCATGGCCTCTGCCGTTCCTCGATCGCCGGTCATTCCAAAAGAAGAACTTTACGGAGACTTGGGCCCTGTCTCCAAACCCGTGGACCGTGCTCGGGCGGGCGGGTGGTCGAAGACACAGTCGCCGCAGAGGCCCCCGCCGGGGCAGCGGTAGTAGAGGCAGCAGCTGGTACGGCGGAGGGCGGGGCCCTCGACGGTGCGGGCGAGAGCGGGGTGGGCGAAGAGCCCGGAGACGAGCTCGGCGGCGCGGGCGGCGACCTCGGGGCGGCCGTGCGCGCGGGCCCAGCGGGTGAGTTCGCGCAGCGCCCCGGCGAGGGCGGAGCCGGCGTTCCCCCAGAGCAGCCGCGGCGAGATGCGGCCGTCGCGCCGGAAGGCCTCGTGCAGCGGGACGAGGTGCGCGAACTGGACGGCCTCGCGCAGCTCGTCCACGGTGGCGGGGCGGGTGGCCGTGCCCGCCCACCACAGGTCGTCGGGCGAGGTCAGGGCGGGGTCCCAGGCCAGGTCGGCGGGGTCGAGGTCGGGGAACCGGCCGAAGAGCGCGGCGGGTCCGAGCGCGATCGACCAGAGCCGGGCCGCGAGTCCGAGGTGCGCGATGGAGGCGGCGACCCGTCGCTCGGGGGCGCCGAGCCGGTCTCCGACCCGGTCGACGCGGGCGTTGAGTGGGGCGAGGTGCGGCCCGCTCTCCGCCGCGTACAGGCGCGCGAGCGGCAGGTGCGCGCCGGGCGTATCGGGCGCGGTCGTCCGCAGGGCGAAGAAACCGCCCACGGAACCGCTCTCGACGAGATCCACCGCGACAGCCTCCTGCTGTTTTCGACCGCCCCCACCGGTGATCACCGTAGCGCTCGGGAGGGCGGGCCAATGTGGCCCGGAGAAGGCGGCGACTGGCTCGGGATGGGACGTACGTCCGGGCGCGATCATGGCCGCCCGCTTCGACCCGGATACCGGAAAAGTTCGCAATGCACCCCTGCTGACCTGCGCAGTCGTACATCCCCAGGCGTACGTCACGGGCCCGTACTGCGACCGTAGTACGGACGAAGGCGTTCCCAGGTCTGACGACGTGAACGCTCGGAAGAGAGATCGTTGTAGGTATGAGCCCCCTCTTGGTGTCCGTGCTCCTGTCCCTGGTCTCGGCGGTCGCCTACGCGGCCGCGGCGATCGTGCAGGAGCGGGTCGCGGCCTCCGCCGCCGGCCTCACGTACGCGCCGCTGCGCAGCCCGGCCTGGTGGGGGTCCGTGCTGCTCAACGGTCTCGGAGCGGCGCTGCACGTGGCCGCACTCGCCTACGGCCCGCTCAGTGTGGTCCAGCCGCTGGGCGCCCTCACCATCGTCTTCGCGCTGCCGATGGCGGCCCTCTTCGTCGGCCGCAAGGCGGGCCGTACGGCCTGGCGCGGCGCGCTGATGGCCACCGTGGGTCTCGCCGGGCTGCTCAGCCTGACGGGCGGCAACGACGGGCAGCCCCTGGCGGACGCGGAGCGCTGGCTGCTCGCCGCGGGAACGTTCGGCCTGGTGGCCCTGCTCTTCACGGCGGCGCACCTGGTGGGCCGCTCGGTGCTGCGCGGCATCATCCTGGCGGCAGCGGCGGGCGTCGCGTTCGGGATCGCCTCGGTCTTCACCAAGACCGTGGCCGAGGAGTGGACGGCGAGCGCCCCGCTCGCCCAGTGGCCGAGCCTCCTCGTCCTCTCGGCCCTCGCCGTGACCGGACTCCTGCTCTCCCAGGCCTCGTACCGGGGCGCCGGGCTCGCGGCCCCGCTGGCGACGGTCACGGTCGTCAACCCGGTTGTGGCCGCGACGGTCGGCCTCACCCTGTTCGGCGAGAGCTTCCGCTACGGCGCGGCCGGCACCGTCGCGGCGCTGATCTGCGGCGCGGTGGCGGCCCTCGGCATCGTCCAGCTCACGATGGAGCGGCTCACGGGCCGGTCCGACTCCCTGTCGGTGTCAGAGTCGCCGGAGTCGGACACGGCAGTGTCGGATACGTCGGTCTCAGATCGAGACACCCCGGGCCCGCAGGTAGGCGAGGGGGTCGATGTCGGACCCGTACCCGGGACCCGTGCGCACCTCGAAGTGGAGGTGCGGCCCCGAGCTGTTGCCGGTCGATCCTGAACGGGCGATGCGCTGCCCGCCGTTGACCCGCTGCCTCTCACGCACGGTGAGCGCGGAGAGGTGCGCGTACTGGCTGTAGCGCCCGTCGTCGTGCCGGATGACGATCTCGTAGCCGTACGCCCCGCCCCACCCGGCGGAGACGACCTTGCCGGGGGCGACGGCCTTGACGGACGTACCGGTGGGGACCGGGAAGTCGACGCCGGTGTGGTAGCCGCTGGACCAGGAGGAACCGGAGACGCGGTAGCGGGTGCCGATGGAGGCGGAGACGGGGGCGGAGAAGCTCTCGCCGCGGGTCTCGGGCTTGGCGGCGGGCTTCGAGACGGGCTTGGTCTTGGCGACGGGGGCCTTGGTGGCGGGCGGCTTCGTCGCCGGGGGCTTCGTGGCGGCCGGGGGCTTCGTCACGGCGGGAGGCTCGGTGGCGGCCGGGGGCTTCGTCTGCGGGGCGGCCGTGCTCGGAGCCGTCTTGCCGGGGGCCGCGGGCTTCTTCGGGGCGGGGGCGGTGATCCGGAGGGTCAGCTTCTGGCCCGGGAGGATCAGGTCGGGGTCGTCGCCGACGACGGCGCGGTTCGCCTCGTACAGCCGCTGCCAGCCGCCCTTCACCCGCTCCTCGCGGGCGATGCGGGAGAGCGAGTCCCCCGGGGTGACCGTGTACATCTCGCGGACCTGCGGCACGGTGGTCGGGGTCGCGCGGGTGGCCGGGGTCTTGGTCTGCGGGGCGGTGGCGGTCCGCTGCCGGGGCAGGGAGGCGGGGACGACGCCCGTGTTCCCCTGCTGGGTGAGTCCGGCGCGCGGGGAGCAGGTCGGCCAGGCTTCCGGGCCCTGTCCCTTGAGGACCTTCTCCGCGATGGCGATCTGCTGGTCCTTGGAGGCCAGGTCGGCGCGCGGCGCGTACCGAGTACCGCCGTACTGCTCCCAGGTGGACTGGCTGAACTGGAGCCCGCCGAAGTAGCCGTTGCCGGTGTTGATGCGCCAGTTGGAGGAGGACTCGCAGGCCGCGACCTTCTCCCAGACGTCGAGGGAGGCGGCTTGGGCCGCCCCGGCGGCGACGAGCGGGAGCGCGATGCCGGCGCCGCCCGCCGTGACGGTGAGCGAGGCACGGTTGATCCGGCTCGGCTGGTACCGGCGGTGTCGTCCCCGTAAGGCCATGGCCCCCCCTTGAGCGCGTCCGCTGAACGCATCAGCAGTCGCCCAAGGTAGGGGAAGGTCACAGCCCGTGACAAGGGTTCAGGGCTCGTTCGAAGCGTGTTCAGCGCCCTGCGGGCCCGGGTTGGGGCTGCGGTTCGGGCTCCGGCAGAGGCGCGGGCCCGGGCGGCTCGGGGACCGGATTGGGCGGCGGTACGGGAGGGGGCTCGGGCACCGGGGCCGGTGGGTTGGGGGGCGGGCCGGGCGTCGGGATCGGTCCGGGCGGGACCGGATCGGGGAACGGGTGGGTCATGACGGGGTCGGGCCTCTCGGTCGACGACGGGGCCGTACGGCTACGGCTCCAGGCTCTCCCCTAGCGTCTGCCCGCGCCCGCCGGGGCCATTCATCCGTGGCGAGGCACGACGCTCGCGGCAGCCGCCGCCAGACCGAGGCGGGGGCTGGAGAGGACGGGCAGTGGGGTGGTGGTGCGCTCGACGGCATCGGCCATCGACGCCTGGGCCAGGACGATCACACCGCCGTCGGTGGGGTCGACGCGGTCGACCGCGGCCGCGACGGCGTCCAGATATCCGTCGTGGTCGCCGGCGAGGAAGCGGTCCCAGGCGCCGTCCACGAGCAGGGTGGTGATGCCCGGGGTCCGGTCGCCCGCCTCGTCACGGAGCAGGTCGAGCGTGGGCGCCAGGGTCGACCCGACGGCCGCGACGACCACGATCCTGTCGGCACGGACGGCCTCGGCCGCCATCGGCCGGTCGACCCGGACGACGGGCACGCGCAGTTCGGCGGCGTGGCGTTCGGCGACGCCACCGAGGGTGGAGCAGGTGCAGAGGACGGCCCCGGCACCCTCGGCGACGGCCTCGGCGAGGGCGTCACGGACGGCGCCGGCCACGGCTTCCGGGCCCTCGGCCCGTGCCCGTACGAGCAACTCCTCGTCGACCACGTGCCGCAGGCCGAGGCCGGGGTGGTGGCGGTCCCGGAGCCCGTCGAAGACGGGCACGTGGACCGGGGAGGTGTGCAGGAGGGCGAGGGTCACCACAGCTCGGGCGTGGCCTTGAGCTGGGTCTTGGCCGCGCGGACGACGTCCTCGGCCGGGACGGGCGCCTCGTCGGGGTGCTTCTCGGCCCACTTGGCGGCGTAGGGGCAGAGGGGCACGACGGGGACGCCCTCGCGGGCGGCGATGCCGTAGAACTCCCGTACGAGGGACCCGGCGATGCCCTTGCCCTCGTTGCCCTCCTCGACGACGGTGTGCACGGCCACGAGGGCGTGGGGTGCGGTGTCCAGGACGAAGTAGACGACGACACCGACGTACCGGTCGTCCTCGAACGCCTCCAGGCGCCCCTTCTCCCGGTCGTCACGAATCTCGAGCATGCGGATCCTCTCGGTCGGTCAGGCGCGTGCGGCCACGGTGTGCGGACCGCGGCGGGTGTCGCTCCCGGGCACGGGCGCGGAGGCGTCGTCCCCGAGCTCGACGATCCGGTTGTCCGCGTCCACGTGCACCACACGTGGCACGAGCGCCCGTGCCTCTGCGTCCTCGACCTGGGCGTAACTGATGAGAATCACCAGGTCTCCGGGGTGCACCAGATGCGCGGCGGCCCCGTTGATCCCGATCACCCCGGAGCCCCGCTCCCCCTCGATGACGTAGGTCTCGAGCCGGGCGCCGTTGTCGATGTCGACGATGTGCACCAGCTCCCCGGGCAGCAGATCGGCCGCTTCCATGAGCTCGGCGTCGACGGTCACGGAACCGACGTAGTGCAGATCGGCCTGGGTGACGGTGGCACGGTGGATCTTGGACTTCATCAGAGTGCGCAGCACTTTAGACTCCTGGAAAGACGGCTCCCCGCCGGCTTTCTGCTGGTCAGGGGCGGCCTTCACTCTACAACGGCACACCTTCGAATCGAAGACCTTCCCGAACATCGTGCGCCGGGGTCAGCCCGCTCCGATGACGGTCAGCGAGAGCCAGAGCGCGAGGACGGCGGCGGCCAGGCTCGCGGGTACGGCGTAGACGCCGAGCCGGGTGAACTCCTTCAGCTCCACCTCACCGTCGTGCGCGTGGACGATACGACGCCACAACAGGGTGGCCAGCGACCCGGCGTAGGTCAGGTTGGGACCGATGTTGACCCCGAGCAGGACGGCGAGAACGGCGCCGGGTCCCGACGGGGCGGCCAACGGCAGCAACACCAGGACGGCGGGCAGGTTGTTGATGACGTTCGCGAGGACGGCGGCCAGAGCGGCGAGGGCGAACAGCTGCGGGAGTCCCGTGCCCTGGGGGATCAACCGGCCCAGCGCGTCGTCGAGACCGTTCTCCACCACCGCGAGGACGACGATCCCGAGGGCCAGTACGAAGGCGAGGAAGGGCACGGAGGCGGAGCGCACCAGCGCCCGCGGAGTGGTGCGGCGCCGGATCAGGGCCCGTACGGCCAGGGCCAGCGCGCCCGCCAGGGCGGCCCACGCCGCGTCGATGCCGATCACCGAGGTCAGCACGAAGCCGGCGAGCGTGCAGCCCACGGTCAGCAGGGCGAACAGCGGCAGCGGCGGCTGTTCGACGGCGGTGGGGGCCTCGGCTCCGGCGTCCAGGTCGGTGGCGAAGAACCGCCGGAAGACCAGGTACTCGACGGCGATCGCCGCCGCCCAGGGCAGGGCCATCAGCGCGGCGAACCGGGTGAAGGTCAGTCCGCTCGCCGCGAAGGCCAGCAGGTTGGTCAGGTTGGAGACCGGCAGCAGCAAGGAGGCCGTGTTCGACAGGTGGGCGCAGGCGTGGACGTGCGGCTTGGGGCGGGCGCCGATACGGGCGGCGGTGACGAACACGACGGGCGTGAGCAGCACCACCGTGGCGTCCAGGCTGAGCACGGCCGTGATCGACGACGCGGCGAGGAACACCTGGGCCAGCAGTCGGCGTGGCCGGCCCGCCGCCGTACGCGCCATCCAGGCCCCGCAGGCCTGGAACAGCCCCTCGTCGTCGCAGAGCTGCGCCAGCACCAGGACGGCCGCGAGGAAGCCGATCACCGGCCCCAGTCGTTCCGCCTCGGCCAGCGCCTCGTCGAAGGAGATGGCCCCGGTCGCGACCACCACGACCGCGGCCGGGACGGCCACGACCGCCTCCGACCGGCCGAAGGGCCGGACGACCGCACAGGCGAGGACGAGGACGAGCAGGACCGCGGACAGCGTCGCCGCCGACTGGGCGTTCACGATCGGTCCTTCCGTAGCGGCGGGTCGGGCCGCCTGCGCCGCCGCGAACTTCTGACTGCTCGTGGTGGTTCCGAGCGAGCCGCCGCGTCGATCACCTCTTCCGCGGCAAGAGTTCGCTACCGTACGCGACGGCGCGCGGGCCTCGCCCGGCGCCTGCCCGCGGCCGTGGAGAGCGCCGTGCACCGGGTCGCCTCCGGGGCGCTCACGACCACCGTCCGGCGTTCAGGGTCAGCTCGACCCGCCCACCGAACCTGGGAGCTCTCATGCGCGTCAGGAACCTTCTGACCACACTGATCACGACGGTGGTCGTGATGTCCGCCACGACGGCCGCCCACGCGGCTTCCGCACTGCCGTCGGCACCGAGGGCGGATTGCCCGGCGGGCCACATCTGCCTGTGGGAAGGCGCGGACTTCCAGGGCTTCCAGTGGGGCGGCCCGGCCGAGCCGAACGAGGAGCCGAACGGCTGTGTCGACTTCGTCGAGAAGTCGCCCGGATCGGTCATCAACAACTCCGGGCGGGCGTACTACGTGTTCCGGGAGGGCACGTGCACGAACCCCGGTCGCTCCTTGGAGCTTCCCCTGGGGGAGTCTCCGCGGTTCCCGTGGCGAGTCGGCTCGGTCTCGTGGTGCCGCGGCTGCTGATCCGCGTGCCGGGGGTCGGGGGGGTCCGGCGGGCCTCCCCTACCGCTACCGCTCCGTGGGCTTGTAGGGCTGGAGGAGCTGGTCGACGGGTGCGCGATCGTCGGTGAGCTGTCGGGCATCGCCGACCCAGGAGGTCAGGTCGTCGCCGGTGGCGATCTTCCAGCCGGTCCGCCGGGCGTCCAGCCCTTCCTGGGCCGCGCGCAGGTCGACCTTACGGTCGGAGGCGAGCACGATCAGATTGCCGCCCCTGGAGGTGGCGGTCGGATCGAGGCCGATGTCCGCGGGTTCGCCGACGACGGCGACATGCTCGAAGGTCGCGCTGAGGGTGGCCACTTCGGCACGCGCGAAGGCCAGAGCGCCGTGATCGATGAGGTTGGCGACGTACACCCCGTCCTCGTCGAGGACCCGCCGTACCTCGGCCATCGCTTCCGCCGTGGTGAGGTGCCAGGGCACGCTGACTCCCCCGAAGGCGTCGCCGACGACGAGGTCGCGGCTCGCGGCGTCCAGTCGTCGCAGGCCGAGCCTGCCGTCCTCGACGCGTACGTCGATGCCGTCCTGAGCTTTCAGCCCCAGGTCGTCGCGGTCGATGGCCACGACCCCGCCGTCGATCTCGGACACCAGGCTGTGCGTTCCGGGCCGCGTTGCCGCGAGGTACCGGGGGAAGGTGAGCCCACCACCGCCGACGTGGTGGGCGGCGAGCGGCTCACGTGCCGGGAAGGCGGCGTCGACCACGGCCGCGATGGCGCGCACGTACGCGAACTCCAGGTGGGTCGGGTCGTCGACGTCGACATAGGAGTGCCGCACGCCGTCCAGGACGAGGGTCCGGCCACCGCTCCGGTCGGGGTCCGCGACGACCCGTGCGCAGTGGTACCTGGTCTCGGTGTCACAGCCACCGGGCGCGACCAGGGTGGCGAGGCCGCCGGCCACGACCGCGAGGGCCAGGGCAGACGTGCCCCTCCAGCCGCGCGTCCGCCACTCGAACAGGGCCGCGCCCACGACCAGCATCGATCCCAGGCCGATCAGGATGCCGCTGACCGGCAACCGCGCGACGAGGACGAAGCCGGTGAGGACCGTACCGACGATGGCGCCGAGGGTGCCGACGCCGGACAGTCGGCCGACCACCGTCCCCGTCTCAGCGAGGCTGGTCAGACGCAACTTGGTCACGAACGGCGTCACCGCCGAGAGAAGCCCGCCGGGCACGAGGATGGTCAGCATCGCGGTCAACAGGAGCAGCCCCGGCGCCCACTCCGCGGTGGTGCGCAGCGCGGCGGGGGTGAGCGCGACGACCACTCCCGACACCCCGAGCGAGGGGCCGATGAGCCTGCGCGGATCGAGCTGGTCGGCGAAGCGTCCACCCAGCCAGGAGCCGGCGGCGATGGCGGCGAGGGCGATCCCGATCACCACGGTGCTGGTCTCGAGGGTGAGGCCGAGGTAGGGAGCCAGGAGCCGCAGAGCGACGATCTCCACGACCAGGACCGCGGCCGACGACCCGAACACGAGCACGGCTGCGGTACGGGGTCCCATGCCGCGGGCGGGAGGGCTGGTTTCGGCGACGGGCTCGGAGGACAGTTCAGTCACGATCGACATCCTGGCATGCGGCGGTTCGACAACATGGCGAGCATTCTCGCTCGTTGGCGCACGGAGCGGCGAATCCCGGGCGGGACGCCCCGAGTCGTAACGAAGGCCCGGTCGAGGAAGTCACACGTGGTCGGCGGTGAGCGGCGAGAGCGGTCGCTCGAAGAAGGTCTCCAGGACCACGGTGGCCTGCGTTCCGCTGACCCCGTCGATGGCGTAGATCCGGCGCAGCACGTCCTGCAGTTGCTCGGTCGTCGCGGTCCTGACCTTCACCAGCACCGAGGCGTTCCCGGCGATGACGTGCGCCTCCAGGACTTCGGGGAGCGCGGCGAAGTCCTGCGCCGAATCCCCCATCCACGACGTCGAGTCGACCATCACGTAGGCCAGGACGGCGCTGCCGACGGCAGCCGGGTCCACATCGACGGTGGTACGCCGGATCGCGCCTCGCTCGCGCAGCTTCCGTACCCGCTCGTGGGCGGCGCCGGCGGACAGACCGACGGCCCGGCCGAGTGCGGCGTAGGACTGGGTGGCGTCCTGTTGGAGCTGCTCCAGCAGCGCCCGATCCATGTGATCCACAACTCTCCGTTCGGGTAGGACTGGCCAGAACAGTACGTCATCTTGCAGCATGCCGCTGAGGCCGATTCAGATTCGGTACGTGGCAGGTTTCGTGAGGAGTGGACTCCATGAGCGGCGAGCGCCCGGGGCTGTACGAGATGCTGGACGACCGGTTCCGCGCGGGGAGGTGCATGAACGGTGACGACGCGCTGGAGGTCCTGTTCACCGGCTGCCGTTGGGCCGAGGGACCGGTCTACGTGCCCGCCTGGCGCCAGCTCGTCTGGAGCGACATCCCCAACGACCGGATGCTGCGGTGGGACGAGGAGACCGGCGCGGTCAGCCATTTCCGCCGATCCGCCGGGTACACCAACGGCAACACCCTGGACCGCGACGGCCGGTTGATCACCTGTGAGCAGGGTCGTCGCAGGGTGACCCGGACCGAGCACGACGGCACGGTCACCGTGCTGGCCGACCGGTGGCAGGGCAAGCGGCTGAACAGCCCGAACGACGCGACCGTGAAGTCCGACGGTTCGGTCTGGTTCTCCGATCCGGATTTCGGCATCACCAGCGACTACGAGGGATACCGCGCGGAGAGTGAGATCGGCGCCAACAACGTCTACCGGATCGACCCGGCCACGGGCGAGGTGCGGCTGGTCGCGGACTGCTTCGGCGCGCCGAACGGCCTGGTCTTCTCCGCCGACGAGCGGCAGCTCTTCGTCTCCGACACCCGGGCGGGCGTCATCCGGGTCTTCGACGTACGCGACGATGGCACCCTTTCCGACGGCGACGTCTTCGCCGAAGCGAGCGCCCGCGAGAAGGCCCGCTTCGACAACCTCCGTTTCGACGACGGCGGTCGGCTCTGGGTCGCCGCGATGGACGACGGCGTGCACTGCTACGACCCCGACGGCACCCTGATCGGCCGGCTCAACGTCCCCGAGGCGGTCGCGAACATCTCGTGGGGCGGTGCCAAGCGCAACCGTCTCTTCATCACCGCGGAGACCAGTCTGTACTCGGTGGTCATGGGCAACACCGGGACCCACCCGACCGGACCGGGACGCCGGCCCTGGTTGGACGCGGCGTCCGGCTGACCGACGCCGAACTCCAGGGCCTGGCCGGGTCCGTGCCGCCGTCCCTCCACGGCGTCAGGACACACGCCCCTGCCAGGGCTCACGCCGACCGCACGGCTGCGGACTCCGCCGCCTCGCCCAGCGCGGCGGTGAGGCGGGACTGGCTCAGGCGGTTGTACGGGCTGTCCGGTCGCAGTCCGATCCGCTCGCTGATCAGGAGGCGGGCCAGGTCGTGCCGTCCGGCGCTCAACGACGATTCGAGGAGGGTCTTCTGGACGGCGTCACGCTGGGCGTGGCTGCCTCCGAACTCGTGGAGCCGGCGGCGCAGCGGCCAGAGCAGCTCGACGACGGCGGCGTGGTCGCCGCGCGCGTGGGCGAGCAGGGCCCGGCAGACCGGAAGGCCGATTTCCGCCGTCATCGTGTCGTTGGTCAGGACGCCCGCACGGGTCTGCTCCAGCCACCGCCTGCGGTCGGCGATGAGCCGCTCGGCCTCGGCCTGACGGTCGGCGCCGACGTACGACATGACGGCGTGCACGTCGTTGAAGGCGTAGAACGGCGGGTCGGCCCGCGCCGACCACGCGTCGGCGAGCGCCTCCCAGCGCGGAGTCTGGTCGGAGCCCGCCAGGCGGAAGCGCCACAACAGGGCGGCCGCGTCGAGGAGTTCCATGGCCAGGCCGGCGGACGTCTCGTTGTGCAGGGTCGCGTCGTAGACGCGCAGCGCGGTCTCGGTGTCGCCCGCCTCCAGCGCGAACAGCGCGTAGTGCCACCAGTTGTGCACCGCGAGGAAGTTGTCGCCCGACCAGTCCCCGGTCCGCATGTCGAAGTAGGCGATGCCGTCGGTGTACCGGCCCCGCATCTCGTGCGTGACCGCGTGGATGGCCCACACGTCGTCGGGATGGCGTTCGACCGCGGCCCTGCCGACCTCCTCGGCGCGGTCGTAGTGTCCCGCCTCCTCCAGACCGAAGGCGTACATGCCAAGGAGCGGCCCGAGGTGGGGATCGTCCGGGTCCCAGGCGGACAGGGCACCGCCGACCCGGTCGCGCAGGCGCACGGCGTCGCCGGTCAGGAAGTCGAGCTGGTGCCCCACGAAGAGAGCCAGCGCGTCCCGCGGGTACGCCAGGGTGAGCTGCTCCAGGACGCTGCCGGCCCCCAACAGGTCCCCGGCGAGGAGGCTTTCGGCGGCGGTCGTGTGCAGACGCTCACGCGGTGGGAGCGCCGTACGGTCCAGTCCCGAGGCGTACGCGGTGAACCGGCGCCGCGCGGCCGCGGCGTCGGTCGGCTCGGTCCCCAGCACCCCCAGGTAGGCCGCGAAGGCCTGCCCCAACGGCGAGGCCGGGTCGGCCGCGAGCAGGCCCTCGACGGCCGGGGTCACCGCGGGGCGGAAGAACAGCAGGGATTCCACGGCCCGGTCCAGGCACGCCGCCCCCTCCGCCGTCCCCTCGTACAGGAAGTGGCCGTACCTGTCGGTCGCCATCTCAGGATCACCTCACGCGAAGTCTCGAGAAGAACACGTGCTCCGCCACATGCGGGACACCGGGCCCATGAAAGCCAGCTCCGGGCGGCTGCGCACAGTCCCCGATCAGGTGAAACCTGGGTGCACACCGATTCCGGTGCACTCGGTGAGGAGTCTGGCGGGCGCTGCATCGCCGTGTCGGGCGGCAAGGAGTGCGGCGGCACGGACAACCAGAAGTGGAGCACGCGTACTTGACCCGTCGGGGCGGGTGCGGGCAGGCCCCGATCCCGGGGGGAGTTGGTACCGGGACCTGCCCGTGTGCGCCGGGTCAGGGAATCCGAGAACGCGCACCACGGTGGACTACGGACGGGGGCGGGGGCGGGTTCAACCCTGCCGGGGCGTACTCTCCGGCCCGACTCGGCGTCCAGGCCGGTTCAGGCCGGTTCATGGCGGTCACCGTCCGCTGAGTGGGACCCAGCCCCAGGTGATTACGGCACTGCCGCCTGTGCCCCGGAGCCTCAGCCGGTGCCCAGGGTGCGGTCCAGGAGAGGGAGCAGGTGGTCCCAGTGGCGCTGCAGCCCGGAGGCGCTGAAAGCGTCGGTGTCGGACATGGTGAAGCCGTGGATCGTGCCGGGGTAGATCGTGGAGGTGTAGCTGACACCTGCGGCATCCAGGTCCTGGTTGAGCCGGCCAAGGGCCTCGGGTGTCACGTCGCCTTCGGCGTGGCCGAGGTGGACCTGGGCGGTGAGCTTGGAGAACGGGCCGGGCCCATCGGCGGCCACGGGGGCGTGGAACGCAGCGAGGGCAGCGACCTGGCCGGGGTGGGCCGCGGCGGTGCGCATCGCCAAGAGGCCGCCTATGCAGTAGCCGGTCACCGCGACCGGGCCCACGCCGACCTCGGGCTGGGCAGTGAGGAACCTGAGGTAGGCGCCGGCGTCGCTCAGGACGCGGTCGGCGGTGTGCGCCTCGATCAAGGGCATCAGCCGGTCGAAGATCGCGGGCCTGGCCTCTTCTCCGATGTGCTCGGGAAGCTCGATCACCGGCGCCGGGCCGTGCCGGTAGAAGAGGTTGGGGACGAGCACGTAGTACCCGTGCCCGGCCAGTTCGCGGGCCATCTCCCGCAGTACGGGCCGGATGCCGAAGCCGTCCGCGTACATCAGCACCCCTGGATGCTGCTGGCCACGGTCGGGGAACGCGGCGAATGCGTCGGCTCGGCCGTCCGCGGTGGGAATCTGGAACGTCTTGGTGGACGTGGACATGAACTCTCCTGTCGTGGTTGATCTGTCGAGCCTCTGATCAACACGACGGAGGCGGAGCCCGCGCAGCAGCACAGGATCCTCGATCGAGCAACGGGCCCGCACCGGCCCGTACGGCGCTCAGAAGAGCACCGGGTCACCAATCCGTGTGTGGCGCGACGCCGTCCCGGTAGTCATCCCGACAACATAGTCCACGCGGACGGCACGGCGGGCGCCCCGAGGCCGTCGACGACGACATGGCCGCTTGCGCACGGTCCTTGCGGGCCAACGGAGTTGGCCCGCGCCGCAGATCACGCAGAGGCCCGTCAGGAGGCAGCCGTCAGGCGATCGGGACCCGAATCCGCACGACCTTCCCCGTCGCCGCGCGGAATGCCGCCAGCCGGCCGCCCGCCTCGTCGACCAGGAAGCTCGTGATCGCGAGCCCGCGACCGCCCTCCGCCTCCGCGTCGACGTCCATGTCGGCGTCCGGGTCGGCCTCCGAGTCGGTGCCCTGGGTGAGGCACGGCAGGTGAGGGTCCCCGTCGGCGACGTCGAGCTGGAGCCGACCGCCGCCGAGGGAGACCGTGACCCGCAGCCGGCCGCCCGCGCCGCCCGCGTGCCGGACGGCGTTGGACAGGAGTTCCGTGCCGGCCAGGAGCAGCAGGTCGACGCAGGGAAGCGCGACGCCCCAGGCTTCGAGCGTCCGGCGCAGGCGCGCCCGCACCCGGGGGACCTCGAAGGCCGCACCCCACGCGGCCCAGCAGGCGAGGCGGCGCCCCGGAGACGGCGGAGCGGGCACGGACGGCGGGACGGAAGGGGCGGGCGACCCAGCGCGTGAGCGCGGCAGCGGGACGGCCGGGGACTGCGCGGCGACGAGCATGGGACCAGGCATGGGAACTCCCTGACGAGGGGGCGACGCACACCGAGATGTCTCGTGTAACCTCCGGGTCACACATCAGCCGACTCAATCGACGTCCGAGACGTTTACTACGCCGCACATATTGTGTTACACGTGTAACACCGTACGACGGACCGCCTTGAGATCACAAGGCATTTCGGACATTCAATGGAAATCCGGCCACACACCCGCAGAAAGAGGCGGTCATGACGCAGTCACCTCCCCTTGCCCCGGCCGTGCAACCGGCCCCCGGACCCGAGTCCGGATGGCCGCCGCCGCCCTACCGCGCCCCCTCTGCGCCGCTGGTCGGCCAGGACGGTGTGCGCCACTTCGACGGACTGACCTACGCGAGCACGGCGGGATACCGGCCCTGCCTGCTCGATGTCCACGTGCCGGCGTCCGAGGGGCCGGTGCCCGCCGTCGTGTGGATCCACGGAGGCGGCTGGCTGGAGGGCGACCGCCGCTACCCGCCGCCGACCGTGCCGGTCGAGCTGCTGCACGGCACCGTCCTGGGCGCCGGCCTCGCCCTGGTCAGCATCGACTACCGGCACGGGCTCGAGGCTCCGTTCCCGGCGCAGCTGCACGACACGAAGGCGGCCATCCGCTACGTCCGCCAGTTCGCCGCCGAGCTCGGCATCGACGGGGACCGGATCGCGGTCATGGGCGAGTCGGCGGGCGGCCACCTCGCCGCACTGGCCGGACTCGCGCGGCCGGGCGCCACCCAGGACACGGCGGCGCTGGAGGGCGGCGTCGGCGTCCGGGACCAGGACAGCGCCGTGCAGGCCGTCGTCGCCTGGTACCCGGCCACGGACATCGGCCCGCTGCTCGGGCACCCGCTGCCGATGCCGCCCGCACCCGACGGCTCCGCCTACCCCAACCCCTTCGACGCCCTGCTGGGCGGCACGCCCGAGCAGCGGCCAGGGCTCGCCCGCGCCGCCAGCCCGGTCACCTACGCGGGCGGCACGACCCCGCCCCCGTTCCTCCTGGTCCACGGGACCGCGGACCAGCTGCTGCCGTACAGCCAGAGCGAGGCCCTCGCCGAGGCCCTCCGCGAGGCGGGCGGAGACGTCACCCTGCGGCCGGTGGAGAACGCCGACCACATCTTCCTCGGCGCTCCGGACGTGACGCCGATCGTCAGCGAGAGCGTCGACTTCCTCGCCCGCCGCCTCGGCGCCTGAGCACCGCCGTCGCCGAACACCCCGCGCGGGGCGCCGACATGACGGCGCCCCGCGCTCCGCACGAACAAGCCGGGAGCCGATGGCTCACGAGGACCGGCGGTGCACCAGGACGGGTTCCATGCCCGGCACCTGCGGCGACGTGCCCCGGTCCACCAGCTCGTGCAGGGCGTCGGCCACCTGCGCGGGCGTCGGCAGGTCGAGCCGTACGGACGTCAACGGCGGCTGCTGCATGGACGACAGGACCAGGTCGTCACAGCCGACGACCGCGACGTCCTCCGGGACGGCGACGCCCGCGTCGCGCAGGGCGTGCAGCAGCAGCGCGGCGTACTCGTCGTTGTAGGCGAACACCCCGTCCAGGTCCAACTCTCGCCAGCGCCCGGCGAGTTCGGCGGCGGACTCGTGCGTGTAGGACAGCTCCACCGGGGTGATCGTCGCCGTGCTGCGGGCGGCCACGCCCTCGGCGCCGACGAGGCGCGGCCGGGCGAAGGTCTCCAGGCCGCGCTCCTGCGGCATGACCACGCCGATCCTCCGGCGCCCCTGCGCCAGCAGGTGCTCGACGGCGACCGCGCCGATCCGCGTCTGGTCGAAGTCGACGACGTGGGCGCCGGGCACCTCCCGGGACGCGAAGGCCAGCACGCCGCGCACCCCCGCCCGGCTGAGCACCTCCACGGCCTGCCCCGACAGACTGTCGCCGTCCAGGGCCACCACCGCCGCGGGACGGAGCTCCGCCCAGGCGCGGGCCGAGCTCACCACGTCGGGGAACCGCCCCGCGTGCAGGACGAGGACGTACCCATGGCGCTCCAGCTCGCTCTCCAGGTCGTCGACCCACATGCTGACCAGGCGCCCGGCCGCGGAGACCGACGCGGGGATGAGCACGAGGTTGCTGCGGCCCGCCCTGAGCGACCGGGCCGCGGCGTGCGGTACGTAGCCGAGCTGCTCGGCCGCCGCCAGCACCCGGGCCCGCGTGGTCTCGCCGACCCGGTGGGCCTGCGTGTTGTTGAGGACGAAGGACACCGTCGCCCGCGACACTCCCGCCAGGCGCGCCACATCGGCGCTCGTGACGGCCGCCCCGGCGGTCGGCTTCTTGCCCATGACGTCCCCTGCCCGGTCTCCTCGTCGGCCGGTCGGCCACCGTCCAGGTTACACGCGTTAGCGGCGGGGCGGACGGGGACGCCGACGGCCCCGGGCTCGTTCTCGTGGCCCGGGGTCGGCAGGGGTACGCGTCGCAGGTGATCACGGTCGGTTGGTTACACGTGAAACGTCCGAGCGTGAGGCGATACGAGACGTTGGGACGACCGTGACTACTCGACTACTCGGCCACCGCCGGGCGCCGGCCGTGCAGGCGCCGGGCATGTCCGGCGAGGTCGTCCACGGGGAGGGTGACGGAGTCGAACCGCATGGTGGTGCGCCCGTCCTTCCGGTACGGCTCCCAGGTCGGCAGTCCCGCATGGTTCGGGTCGCCGGTCCTGGCGAAGGCGATCCACGCCCGGTGCATGCTCTGCGCAAGCCCCTCCCCCACCGTCGGGTCGATCCCTTCGACGAGCGGAGCGTGCGCCCAGGTGGCGAAGTTGTCGAAGACGAAGGGGAGTTCCAGACAGTGGGCGGCGGCGAGCCTCCCCTGGTGGGCGGGGGTCGGGAAGTCGAACTGGTACGCCCACACCGGGCGCCCGGACGCCGCCCTGGCCTCGGCCAGTTCCAGACAGGGCACGCGGAACAGCTCGTCCGTGATGAGGTCCATGAGCACGTCCACCGGCCGGGCGCCGGGGCGGGTTCGCGCGTACTCCTCGTACACCTCGGCCGCCTGTCCCGCGCCGAACGTCTCCGCGATGCGGTCGACGACCTGCTCGCGGGTGGCCTGCGCGTATCCCGGGTCCAGGGCGAAGCCGAAGTTGGCCTCCTCCCGGGTCCAGCCGATGAGGACGTCGATGTCGTCCGCCGCCGGCCCGTCGAGGAGGGCGTGCGCGGGATGCCGGAAGAGCGTGACGTCGTCCCGTACGGGAAGGAACGGGGTGGGCCAGTACCCCCAGCGCATGGTGAGCCCGAAGAGCGCGCCCGCCGCCTCGATCAACCGCGGCCAGGGCAGGGCGCGGAGTTCGTCGGCGTCCTTCACCCCGGCGAACCGCAGGTAGGCCTCGACGCGCTCCTCGTACTCGACGGGGGTGGGGATGTGCAGCCCGAAGGGCGGGCTCTGCAGGATGACCCGCTGGAACAGTTTCCGCGCCTCGGGGTGTCCGGCCAGGGCGGCCGTGGACATCGCGCCGCCCGACTGGCCGGCGACCGTGACGCGGTCGGGGTCCCCGCCGAAGTGCTCGATGTTGTCGCGCACCCAACGCAGCGCGGCCAGCTGGTCGGTGAGCCAGAAGTTGGCCGGATGCCCGCCAGCGTCGGCCTGGCCGTCGACCCCCTCGACCTCGTAGGCAGCCTCGCCGGCCTCCCCAGAGAAGGAGAGGTAGCCGAGCGGCCCGATACGGTAGTTGACGGTGACGACGACCAGGTCGCCGTCGCGGGCGAAGGTCTCACCGGAGTAGATGGGCAACGATCCCGAGCCGGAGACGAACCCGCCGCCGTGGATCCAGACCAGCACCGGCCGCCGCGCGGCGTCGGGAGCCGGCGTCCAGACATTCAGCGTCAGGCAGTCGTCGTCGAACGGCGGTTGCCCGTGACCGCCCAGGACGGGGTCGCCGCCCTCGATGTACATCTGCGGCGCACTGGGGCCGTACGCGGTCGCGTCCCGCGTGCCGCTCCAGCCGGGGTGCGGCCGGGCGGCGCGCCAGCGCAGGTCGCCCACCGGGGGCTCGGCGTACGGCACGCCCTTGAACACCGCGACGCCGCCCTCGGTCCGGCCGCGCAGCCGCCCGGCCGGCAGCCCGACGACGACGGAAGCCGCCTCCTCTTGCATGTCAGCCATGCCTGTCCTCCTTGGTCCATCGTTCGCCGGGCGCATCCGCGCCGCCACACGGGCCGGACAGCAAGGCTATGCATCATTCATGACGATCGTCAATCATTCACTATACGAGAGTGCCCGCAGCCTCAGTCCCAGAGGCGGCCCGACGCCGAACGGGCGGCCTCCTCCTCCAAGAGGCGGGCGAACGCGCACCACACCAGCAGGGAGACGCCCGCACCCATGGCGGCACCGGCCACGGCGTCGCTCAGCCACTGGGCGTGCAGCCAGGTGCGGCTCCAGATCGTGGCGGCCACCAGGGCGGCGGCGAAGAGCCACCACCAGCGCCGCGCGACCGGCGGAAAGAGCACCACGCCGGCCGTCACCACGAGCGCCGTCACCGTGAAGGCCTGGCCGGACGGGAAGGAGCCGCCGCCCACCAGGACCCACGGCTCCGGTGGGCGCGGGCGGTCGATGAACTGCTTCACGGGAAGTACCACCAGGATGTCGGCCACCACGCAGGCGGCGAAGACGAAGGCCCCCGATCTCCAGCGCCCGTAAACGGCGAGACAGCCCGCGAGGACCAGCGGCACGACCATGCCAAGGGGCCCGCCGAGGACGTCGAGAGCGCGCGCGAGCCCGGTCACCGCGTCGCCCGGCGAGCCGTGGATCGCGCGCATCCAGAGATCGTCGACGCGCTGGAAGAACGGTGCGCCCTCACCGAGGGTGGCGAGCCCGACCGCCAGGCCGGCGGCCGTCAGCGCCGATCCGGCCAGAACGGCGCGCCGGGGCGGTGCGGCCGGAACGGGGTGCCGCGCCGGCTCGGGAGGAGGTGGCGGAGGCGGCGGGACGGGAACGGCGGGCGAAAGGGACATGGCTGACCTCCGGGAAATGCGGGGGAACCGCGACGCCGACGCGGCGCGGCGCGGCGGTGCGGTGCGGTGCGGTGCGGGAGATGCGAGCGGGAGCGGGCGGCGACGGTGGCCGCGCGGCGAGGGAGAGCAGGGAGCGCGCGGGGCGGTCCCGCCGTGCGCGGTGATCGACCCGCACGGCGCTTTCAGGCCAAGGCTGAACCTTCGCGGCACTCGGCACAAGAGCGACCCGTGAGTAGCTACACGTGTTAGCAACGGAGCCACTCCGCGCGGTCACAGTCGCCATTCAAATGCCTTGAACCCCTACCCAAAGGAGTTCACGAGTGCTACACAATGCTGCAAGCCGGAATTAACACGTGTAACTAGATGGTCGCATCACCGCGTCCCTCCGTAGTCGCCGTCACGCGAAAGCCCCAGGCGCGAAGCACGTCCCCCCGGCCGCCATCCCCTCATCGCTCCAGCTCGTAGCTCAGCGCTCACCGCTCAGCTCCGTCCCCCGAGGAGTCGCCATGCACGCCCCGATCCCCCGCCGCGCGGACGACGCGCCCGCATCCCCCGGTGGTCACCGTGACTGCAGATGAACTGATCCAGCCCGACGCGGCAGCGCAGGCGCAGGAGCCCGCGCCGCGGCAGCGCGGCCTCATGCTGCTCCTCCTGCTCGCGAACGCCTCCATGCTCGCCGTGTACATGGGCGTCGGCTCCGTACTCCTGCCGACGCACATCGCCACCCTCGATCCGGCGAACAAGGTCGCCATCCTCGGCATCGTGGGCGGGGTGAGCGCGGTGTTCGCCACCGCGTTCAATCCGATCGCCGGCGCCCTGTCGGACCGGACCGGACGCCGCAACCCGTGGATCCTCGGCGGCGCGCTCGCCTCCCTCGCCGGCCTCGCTCTCCTCGGCAGCGTCCAGACGGTGCTGATGGTCGGCATCGCGTGGTGCCTGGTGCAGGCGACCATGAACATCTACCAGGCCGCCGTCACGGCCATCGTGCCCGACCGCGTCCCCGCCGCCCGCCGGGGCACGGCCTCCGCCCTGGTCGGCCTGGCGCTGCCCGTCGGCGGCACCGCCGGCGTGATGATCGCCTCGCAGACGGCGGGCACGCCGACGATCGGCTACCTGGTGCTCGGCGCGCTGGCGGCCGGGGCGGCGCTGCTGCTCACGACCTTCTGCCGCGACGTACCGCGGCGCGCGGCCGCGCCCTCTCCGTCCGCACGGAAGCGCGAGCGCCTGGGCGCCTTCCTGTCCGCGCTGTCCCACCACGACTTCCGTTGGGCCTTCATCGGCCGCGCGCTGATGGTGCTCGGCTACTTCTCGGTGATCGGCTACCAGCTGTACATCCTCGACGACCACATCGCGCTGCCCGACGGGCTGACTCCGCCCGAGGCGATGGCGATCCTCACGCCGGTGTCGATGGCGGCGATGGCGCTGTCGACGGTCGTCGGCGGTCTGCTGTCCGACCGCTGGGACCGGCGGAAGATCTTCGTCGGCGTGTCCGCGGCGCTCGCCGGGGCCGCGATGGCGATCCCCGCGATCAGCCCGACCTGGACCGGCATGCTGGTCTTCAGCGCCCTCAACGGCCTGGGCTTCGGCTGCTTCATGGCGGTGGACACCGCGGTGGTGACCCTGGTCCTGCCCCGGGCCGAGGACGCCGCCCGCGACATGGGTGTCCTGAACGTCGCCAACGCGGGGCCGCAGATCGTCGCCCCGTTCGTGGCCTCCGCGATCGTGACCGCGCTCGGCGGCTACACGCCGCTGTTCATCATCGGCGGCGCCCTGTCCTTGCTGGGCGCGCTCTCCGTGGTCCTCATCCGCGGGGTCCGCTGACCGGCCGTACCGCCGTACTGGTCCTACCGGCCCTACCGGTCTACCGGCCGTACCGCCCGCACGAGGCATCGGCCGTACGGCTGCCACCAAGCCCGCCGGGCGCATGTCGAGGGGGCGTGCGCCCGGCGATCTCCACCCCTCCCCCTCCTTCCTCCCAGCTTCTCCTCCCGCATCGAAGGAGCAACTCCGTGAGACGCAAGCGCGCTCTGCCCCTGGCCGCTCTGCTGCTGTGCACGCCCGCCCTGGCCGGCACGGTGCCGACGAGCGCCGCCGCGGCGGCCGCACCCGCCGCCCCGGCCGGCCCGCTGCGCATCCTGCTGACCAACGACGACGGCTACAACGCCCCTGGTATCCGCCTGATGTTCCAGCGGCTGACCGCCGCGGGGCACGACGTCACCATCGTCGCCCCGCTCACCAATCAGAGCGGCGCCGGGACGAAGCTGATGAGCGGCAGCACCGTCAAGGTCGAGCACCCCGAGCCGCGGGTGTGGGCCGTGGACGGCACGCCCGGCGACTCGGTGTCGTTCGGCCTCGCCGCGGTGTTCGGCGACCGCGCCCCTGACCTGGTGGTCTCCGGCACCAACTTGGGGCCCAACGTGGCCGCCCTGGCGACCCATTCCGGCACGGTCGGCGGCGCGATCGCCGCTGTGGAGCGCGGTGTGCCCGCGATCGCGGTGAGCACCGGCGAGCTCGCGGTCCCGGTTCCCGAGCAGATCTTCAACGCCATGCGGCCCACCAACGACTTCACCGTCAAGCTCATCGACCGGCTGCGCGCGCAGGCGAGGAACGGCCGGCTGCTGCCGGAGGGTGTGGGCCTGAACGTGAACCACCCCGTGGTCGGTGCGGACGGCACGGGCACCGCCCGCGGTGCCTCTGTCACCACCCAGGATCCGCAGCCCGGCCTCGCGGCGGAGTACACCGACAACGGCGACGGGACCTGGAAGGTCGGCGTCGGCCTGGTCACGGCGCCCGACCGGAAGGGCGGCGACGTGGAGGCGGTTCGCGCGGACAAGGTGTCCGTCGCCCCCATCTCCCCCGACTGGAACACCGGCACCGCGGAGTTCGCCAAGGTCGCGACGCTCCTGGGCGGCCTGCGCCCGTAGGCAGGCGCTGCGTTCGTAGGCGGGCGCTGCGCCCGTAGGCGGGCCCGCACGCCCGCTCACGCCCGCGCACGCCCGCTCCCCGTCCCGGCGGACCGCGTCCGCCAGTCCACCGGTCCGCCGGTCCGCCGGTCCGCCGGTCCGCCGGTCCGCCGGGACACCGCCCCACGACTGTCATGTGCTCGACACCCCTCATGGAGGAGAGTTGACAAGGATGACGCGCTCGATCGTTCCCTCCGTGGCGCCGGCTCTGGTGCTCGCCGTCACCGCCCTGTTCACGCACCCGGCGGTCGCCGCCCCGTCCCGGCAGGGCGTCGCCACGGCGCGCCCGGTCGTCACCACGGACCAGGGCCGGATCGCCGGCCAGGTCAACGGCCGGGCCGAGGAGTTCCTGGGCGTCCCGTACGCCGCACCGCCCGTGGACGACCTCCGGTTCCGTCCGCCTCGCCCGGCCGCGCGGTGGTCCGGGACGCGGGAGGCCACCCGGCAGGCTCCCGCGTGCGTGCAGTTCCTGCCCGTCGGGCTCAGCGACCCGGAGTACGTCAGCGAGGACTGCCTCTACCTGGACGTGTACCGGCCCCGTCACTCCCGTCCGGGTGACCGTCTGCCCGTACTGCTCTGGAACCACGGCGGGGCCTTCGTCATCGGCACCGGCACCCAGTTCGGCGGCCGGACCATGGCGGACCTCACCGGCAGCGTCGTGGTGAGCGTCAACTACCGCCTGGGACAGCTCGGTTTCCTCGCCGCGCCCGAACTCACCCGGGAGAACGGCCTCGGCTCCGGGTCGTACGGACTCCTGGACCAGATCGCGGCACTGAACTGGACCCGCGACAACATCGCCGCCTTCGGCGGCAACCCCGCCAACATCACCCTCTGGGGCCAGTCCGCCGGCAGCGCCTCGGTCTGCGCCATGCTCACCTCCCCGCGCGCCGCCGGGCTGTTCTCCCGCGCCGTGCTCCAGAGCGGACCGTGCACGCTGCTCCGCGCGCCCGGCTCCGCCCGGGCCGCCGAGGCGGCGGGCGACTTCGCGGCCGCGGCGGGCTGCCCCGACCCGGCCACCCGCGCGGCCTGCCTCCGTACGGTCCCGGCGACCGATCTGATCGCCGCCGCCCGCACCCGTACCTCCGCCGGGCCCGCCTACGGTGACGGTCTGCTCCCGATCCAGCCGTCCGAGGCGATCGCCTCCGGCCGGTGGAACAAGGTCCCGGTCCTGATCGGCAGCACCCGGGCCGAGGCCAAGTTCTTCCTGGCCGGGACCCATCCGTACCTCACGGCGCGGGAGTACACCGACCAGATCAACGCCACGTACGGTCCGGCGGCGCCGCAGGTGCTGGCGCGCTATCCCGTGGCGGGCTACCCCTCTCCGTTCGATGCGATGTCGGCGGTCGTCACCGACTCCACCTTCGCCTGCCACACGCTCGAAACGGCGCGTTCCTTCGCCTCGCAGGTGCCGACCTACGTCTACGAGTTCGACGACCCCCGGTCCCCCACGCTCCTCGGGGTCCAGCCGCCGGGGGTGGACATGGCCAACGCGCACAGCGCGGAACTCGCCTACGTCCACGACTTCAGCCTGACCGACCGCCCGCTCACCGCCGAACAGCGCGCCTTCGCGGACGACATCAAGCGCCGCTGGGGAGCGTTCGCCCGCACCGGCGACCCCAACATCCCCGGCGCGACCCGCTGGCCGGCGACCCTCGGGCGGCACACGGTCCTGACCCTCAACCCCGAGCGCACCCGTACGTCCACGACGTTCGCGGCCGACCACCAGTGCGGCTTCTGGGCGGGCGCGGCCTCCCCCGGCAACGGCGCCGACGCCGACGCCGGCGGCAAGAAGAGGAGCTGAAACCGAACGCCCTGCTCCGGGCGAGGTTCCGGAGCAGGGCGGCGGGGTGTGGCGGCTGCCGGGGGGTCAGCCCTTGTTACGGGACGTGGACACCCGGAAGGTGCTGAGGACGGCCTTGTGGTCCGTCGGCCAGGTCCAGGTCGGCTCGTGGAACGGCTCCCGTCCCGTCTCCTCCACCCGCTCGTTGCGGACGATCGAGGTGGACGGGCCGACGATCACGCTGTCGAGGAGGCGGATGCGCCGGTCCGGGTGGTAGAAGACGAAGTCGATCCGGTCGCGCTCGTCGGCCTTCGGCGCCCAGGTGAGCTGTCCGGGCTCGGCGCCCGCGTTGTCGCTGGGCCAGGTGAAGCCGGGCGTGCGGACGGGGTCGGGGTGGATCTCGCGGTAGCTGTCGCGGAATCCGGCGTCCTCGATCGCCTTGGTCGTCGTCCACCGGACGACGGTGCCGTTGTGGTCGAACAGGTTCCGCGTCTTGCGGGTCCAGTCCAGGTGGGACGGCTCGTTGAAGTCGCCGGCCAGCATGGTGAGGCGGCCGCGGCGGCGCTCCTTGGCGGCGTCCGCGAGGACCGTCTTGGTGACCTGCGTACGGCCGGAGGCCTCGTTGATCCGGTTGATCAGGTCGACGTCGGTGATCGGCCCGGTCGGTATCTCGTCCCAGCCGTACTCGGAGGTCTCCAGGGGCGCCGGGGTGCCGCCGCCGTACCCGCGCGGCAGGTAGTTGGCGTAGTAGCGGTACTCGAGGTGCCCGGAGTAGGCCGCGACCTCGGTGCCGTCGACGTCGATGACCGCCTTCGACCAGGACGGGAAGGACTGGTGCTCGATGATCGGGTAGCGCGAGATCACCGCCGGGTCGGTCGGGTTCTGGTTGTCGTGGTAGGTCAGCCCGCGGGCCGCGAGGTCGGCGAGGGTGTTGGCGACCCGCTCCGGGTTCGACTCGCTGAGCATGACCACGTCCGGCTCGACCGCGGCGATCGTGTCGGCGATGCCCGCCCGGCCGCCGACGACCTGGCTGCCACCCAGCCAGATGTTGAACTGCAGGACCTTCAGCGTCCGGTGCGCCGGCTGCGGCCGACCACCCCGGGACGCGGCCTGGGCCGTGCCCGCCCCCACCACTCCCGCACCGACGGTCGCGCCGACCACCCCGAGCAGCTCACGACGCCTCATCTTGCACGACCTCCGTCAATCGTCATATGCCAATGGCCTTCGGACGCAGTGTTGAGGCGTCCCGCGTCCGGCGGGTGAACCTGGGTGGAACCGGCGGGGTGATCGCCGTGTCCGAGTCCCGCGCAGGCACCTGACGAAACCCTGCAATGCGCCAGGTGGGCGGGGCGGCGGGGGAGACTGCCGGCATGGCCACTGTCAATGGAGAACCCGCGTCCGTCGCTCAGCTGACGGCCCTCGCCCTCACCAACTACGGGCACTTCACGACCATGCGAGTGGAGGACGGCGCGGTCCCCGGACTCTCCCTCCATCTCGACCGGCTCGTGCGGGACTGCGCCGATGTCTTCGGGGCGGAGCTCGACACGGAGCGCGTGCGCGGCTGGGTACGGGAGGAGGTCGGCGGGCGGGCCGGGGCGACGACCGTGCGCGTCACCGTCTTCGATCCCGCCCTCGACATCGCCCGCCCGGGCGAGGGGGCCGACCCACATGTGCTGGTGACCACCCGCCCGGCGGGCGTCCTGCCCGCACCTCCGCTGCGGGTGGCGGCGCTCCGGTACGTCCGGGACGCCGCCGAGGTGAAGCACACGGCGCTCTTCGGTCAGCTCAGGATGCGGCGCGAGGCGCGGCGGGGCGGGTACGACGATGTCCTGTTCACCGGGCCCGACGGCCTGGTGTCGGAGGGGTGCACCTGGAACGTGGGGTTCGTGGACCGGGACGGTCGCGTGGTGTGGCCGGAGGCGGACGTGCTCCCCGGAGTGACCATGCGCCTGCTGCGCGCGGCCGACCCCGGCTCCACCGTCCGCGCCGTCCACGTCGACGAACTGCCCTCCCTGCGCGCCGCGTTCGCCACGAGCGCCGGGATCGGGGTGCGCGCGCTGGAGGCCGTCGACGGCGTGCGTTTCGCCGCCGACGACCCGGTGATCGGGGCGCTCCAGGAGGCGTACGCGGTGCTGCCCGCCGAGCGGCTGTGACGGTCCTCCGTCCTACGATCTTCCCAGGGGGTGGCACCCTTGCGTCGTGCTGATTCAGGGATACGACGACAGCCCGCTGGTCGCGGGGGAATCATTGCCGGCTCGCCCGGGCTTCTGGTCGAACCACCTGCTGGCGATCCCCGGCGACGGAACGCGTGCCGAGCGTGCGGTGACTGAGTGGTTCGGGGGCGACGACGCCGATGCCGACGCGATGAGCGAGGTCCTCTTCGACCCGCAACGCTGGCCGGTGTTCCGCGTACCCGCCGATGACGGCCCCGGAGCCGTGGTGATCTACCGCAACCTGGTCGGCGACTACGGCATCGACTACCTGCTCACCCACCCCGGCGGCGGCTGCGAAGGTCACGTGTCCGGCAGCGGGCTCACGTGGCACGAGCTGGTCCGGATCGCCGACAACCCGTCGGCCACGGCCGAAGGCGTGAAGGACACGGCCGCACGCCTCCTCCTTCTCCTCCCCCTCCTCAACGACATGGACGTACCGGATGAGGCGCTGCCCCGGCTCAGCGCCGACCTGGTCTCGGCCGGAGCGCCGCAGGAGACCGCTGACACCGCGGCGGAGCACCTGCTCGGCAACCTGACGCAGGGACCGTGGCACGATCCCTCGTGGGCTTCACCGCTGAGCAACGGCCAGCGGGGGACCACTCGCCGACAGCCGACGTGATGCGCATCAATCTCCCGGCGCTACGGAGTGGGCATGCGCGATCATGAGCGGCATGGACGCTCGTTTCCTCGGTATCGCCGAGCTCGCCGAAGTCCCGTCCGTGGCGGTCGTGGTGGACGTCATGCGTGCGTTCACCGTGGCTGCCTGGGCCTTTGCCCAGGGGGCGGAGAAGATCGTTCTCGCCGAGTCCCTGGACGGAGCCCTGGCGCTCAAGGGTGATCACCCGGACTGGGTGGCGATCAAGGACGGTCCGCCCGCGCCCGGGTTCGACACCGTCAACTCCCCGGCGCTGCTGCGGTCCATGGACCTCGGCGGGCGGACCGTCGTGCAGAAGACGACGGCGGGGACGGTCGGCGCCCTCGCCGTCAAGGACGCGCCGCTGGTGCTGTGCGCGAGCTTCGTGGTCGCGGAGGCGACGGCCCGGCTCTTGCGGACGCGCGCGAGCGACGGCGTCACGTTCGTGGTCACCGGCGAGGACGGGCGCGCCGAGGAAGACCTGGCGTGCGCTCAGTACATCGCCCGGAGGGCCACCGATGCCGGGACGGCCGCCGCCGCGTTCCTCCGCCGGGCCGCCACATCACGCGCCGCCGCTGATCTGGCGAACGGGGTGCGCCAAGGATCCCACCCTGACGACGTCGCGCTCTGTCTTGAGGTCGACCGCTTCCCCTTCGCCATGGTGGCCGCGCAGGAGGGCTCGCTCACGGTCCTGCGTCCGCGCACACTGCCTCCGCTGACGGACGTAGCCCCGGTCTGACCGCGCAGGAGAGCAAGCACCACCGTGCCGGGCACGCGGATCACTCACATATCAGAGAGGGTCCAGGACCATCAGAACCTCATCCCGCGTGTCGTCGGGTCCGAAGCGCAGGGCTCCGGGCCAACGACCCACCTCTCGCCACCCGAGGCGGCCGTAGAACTCCTCCAGTCCCTCCCCACCCCGCGCCGCGAGACGGAGCTGTTCGAGCCCCCACTCGTCCCGGGCGACCTTCCGCAGCTCCCCCATGAGTGCGGAGCCGACACCACGGCCGCGGAGGCTGGGATCGGTCTGGAGGTGATGGACCGTACCCCAGTGCGCGACAAGCCGAAACGGATCACGGTTGAGGACGACCCACCCCGCGAGAGAGTCTCCGAATCTGGCGATGACGAGCCGGCTGCGTGAGGGGTGGAGACGGCCCAGCAGCTCGTCCGCGACGGGATCGACGTCGACGTCGTCCACGGGCGGGAACGGAAATCCCGCAGCACCGCCCGAGTTCGTGACGGCGATCCAGCAGTCGACGAGCCGGCGCCTCAGCCCCGGACTGACCGCGTGCGGCTCACACAGCTGCGTGAGGTCGGGCACGATCTCCTGCTTCATACCGACCCGCCCTCCTTTGCCTCGCCGCCGCATGGCGCGTTCCACGAGCGGAGCTTCTCCGGGTTGCGGACGGCCCAGATGCGGGTGACGCGGGTGTCGGTGACGTCGAAGGCCGCCACGGTGACCGTGACGTCGGTGTGTTGGGCGACCAGGCCCGGGCGGCCGTTGACCGTGCGTTCCAGGAGGGTGAGGCCGGGGGCGAGGGAGGCGATCTGGATCAGGTACTCGGCGATGCGCTCGGCGCCCTCGACCGGGCGGAGGGCCGTGCCGACCTTGCCGCCGCCGTCGGCGATCATCGCCGCGTCGGGGTCGAGGAGGCCGACGAGGGCCTCGATGTCCCGGGCCTCCCACGCCTGCTTGAAGTGCCGTACGAGACCGGCCTGTCCGGCCACCGGAGGCGACGGGTCCTTCGCGGCGCGCATGCGCCGGCGGGCCGAGGACGCCAGCTGCCGGCAGGCCGCGGGCGTCCGGCCGACGATCTCCGCGATGTCGGCGAAGGGGTACTGGAAGACGTCGTGCAGCACGAACGCCACCCGCTCGGCGGGCGTCATCGACTCCAGTACGACCAGGAAGGCCATGCTGACCGACTCGTCAAGCGTGATCCGGTCGGCCGGGTCGGCCCCGGTGTCCGACGAGCGGGCGCCGCTCCACTCCGTACGGTCGGGCAGCGGCTCGGGTATCCACGCGCCGACGTAGCGCTCGCGCCGCGCCCGCGCCGAACCGAGCACGTCCAGGCAGACACGGCCGGCCACCGTCGTCAGCCACGCGCCGGGGGACTCGATGGCCTCGCGCTTCTGCGGCGACATCGCGTACCAGCGGGTGTACGTCTCCTGCACGGCGTCCTCGGCCTCGGCGAGCGAACCGAGCAGCCGGTAGGCGAGGTTCGTCAACTGCCGCCGCTCCGCGACGATCGCGCCGAGTCCCGGCTCGGTCAGGTTGTCCATGGTCGTTGCCGCTCCGCTCCCCGTAGTACGTCGTCTCGTCCGTCTCCGCTGCCGCGCCTCACATTTCGCGGGCCTGCGTCGTCGGACTTCCGAGACAGTACCGACAGAGAGAAGAGGACCCGTCATGGCCACCACCCGGACGACGGAAGTACACGACACCACACCGTTCTTGCGGGTCTCGATCGTCCTGCAGACCGCCGCCCTCTTCTTTCAGGCGGTCACCGCCGGAATGCTGCTGTCCTCGTCGCTCGGGGCAACGCTGCACGATGTCGGATCCCGCGTGATGTACGGAGCGTCGATGCTGTACGTCCTCGCCGCGATCCTCGCGTGGCGGCCGGGCGGCGGTTCGCCCCGCCCCATCCTGTACGCGACCGGCTTCCTCGTTCTCGCCTCGGTGCAGGTGATCCTGGGCATCGCGCACGTGCCGTCGCTCCATGTTCCCCTGGGAATACTGATGTTCGGGCTGAGCATGCTGGCACTCGGCCAGGTGGTGACCCGTGGGTCCCGTCGGTCGTGGGGGCGCGTCGGCACGGGGGCGTAGGGGCGGGGCGGTCGCGTTCACTCGTCATGGTGGCCGGGGGCCGTGCGCGCGGCCTCGGCGGCGGGGTTCGGGCAACGTGAGCCGCATGGACCGCCGAACGACTCTCGTCCTGCTCACCGCGCTGCTCACGAGCGGCTGCGTCGCCGTCCCGCATCCTTCCGCCCCGGGTCCGTCGGCCCGGGGCGGTGAGGTCTCGCCTGCTGCCGTACGGCCTCCCTCGCCGCTGCCCGAGTGGCCCGCGCCGCCGGAGGCCGAGCCCCGGGAGACGCTCGCCGCCACGGGGCCGGAGGGTGAACGCGGGGCCGAGCCCGAGCGGACGCGCGCGAAGGCGAAGGCCAAGGGGCGGGCGTCGGCGCCCACCTCGTCCTCCCGGCCCAAGGGCACCCAGCCACCGCCCCCTCGGCGACAGCCGAAGAAGCCCGCGAAGCCTGGGACGGCCACAAAGTCCGCGAAGCCCACGCGCACCGAGTCGCCGACCGGGTTGCGGGCCCTGTGCCGGCAGGCCGAGGGGTCCGGGGCCGTCCCTTCCGGCGTCGTCGAGCTCTGCCGGAAGACGTACGGCCGCTGACGTACAGGAGCGACGTATTCTCGCCACGGGCAGGCTCCCGGTGAGGGGCCCGTGGCGAAGGACGGAAGAAGGCGGCGAAGTGGCAGAGCGCGGCAGCAGTGGCTCGGCGACGGGCGGATCGACCTCGCTCAGCGCGCGGGCGCGGGACGCCGTCCTGCAGCGCATCGTGGACCGGCGGTACGCGCAAGGGGCCCGGCTCGTCGAGCGCGAGGTCGCCGAGGAGTTGAGCATGTCGCGCGTACCCGTACGGGAGGCGCTGCGCGCGCTGGTCGCCGAGGGGCTGCTCGAACTCCTGCCGAACAGCGGTGTCCGCGTACGGCGCCTCGAACGCGACGACGTGGAGCACCTGTACGAGGTGTGGGAGCCGCTCGCCGTCCAGGCGTCGCGGCTCGCCGCCCGGGCTGTGGTGGCGGGCGGTGACAAGGGGCTGCCCGGTCTGGCCGCCCTGGAAGCGTCCCTGCGCCAGGCCGAGTCGGCGGCCGCGGCGGACGAGGGGACGCGGGAGGTGGCCGCGCACACGGCGTTCCACGAGGGCGTCGTGGAGCTGGCGGGCAATCCGCTGCTCGCGCGGACCATGGAGCAGCTGAGCTGGCAGCTGCGGCTGCTCTTCGGCCTGCGCGAGGAACCCGCGCACATGCGGGCCCAACACGCCGAGATGTACCGGCACATCGCCGCCGGCGACGCGGAGGCAGCAGCGGCGAGCACGCTGCTGCACGTGCGGGACAGCAGGGCGGTCGCCCTTCGCTCGCTCTTCGGCTCCGAGTGAGATCTTTGTATACCAGGTGAGGGTCAGAGGTCGCCTCCACCCCGAAATTCCTGCTCTTCTCCTCGCCACCCTTGCTGGCTCTTCCCGGCTTAGTATACAAAACGGAGTGCCACTGTCCCCTTTCCCAGGGAGCCCCCATGTGCGTCGAAGCCACGCCGCCGCCGTCCAGCCGGCTGACCCGCCGCGGTGTCCTCGCGGGTGCGGCCGCGCTCGCCGGGACCATGGCCGCCACCACCGCCACCGGGCCCGCGACCGCCGCCACCGCCTCGGCCACCACAGCCTCCGCCGCTGACGCCCGGCGGTCGGGCGGGAGCCTCCTGATCCGGGGCGGCTCCCTCCTCGACCCGGCCACCGGCGCGGTCGTCGAGGACGCCGCGGTCCTCATAGTGGACGGGACCGTGCGGGCCGCGGGCCCCCAGGGCAGCGTCACCGTCCCCCGTGGTGTCGAGGTCCTCGAAGCGCACGGCCGGTGGATCCTGCCGGGCCTGATCGACGCGCACATCCACCTCAGCACCGCCGCCGAAGCCCGCGACGCCGTCCGCAAGGGCGCGACCAGCGCGCGCAGCGGATCGACCTCGTTCTACCAGGACATCGCCGTCCGCGAACTCGCCCGCCACAGCCCCGCGCTCGCGCCCCGGCTGACGGCCGCCGGAGTCTTCGTCACCCCCGACCTCGGCGACACCGTCCTCGCCGACCCCGACCTCACCCCGCTCGCCCGGCTCAAGGAGGGCGTGCGCTCGGCCGAGGCCCTGCGCAGGGTCGTCGAGGTCAACCTCGCCCGTGGCGCGGACGTCATCAAGACGCGGGTCAACGAGCGCGCCGGCCTTCCGGAGCAGGACCCGCTCGCCCAGGTGTACTCGCACGAGCAACTCTCGGAGATCGTCGCCGCGGCCCGCCGTCACGGCAAGGGCGTCCTGTGCCACAGCTACAGCGAACAGGGCTGCCACGACGCCGTCACCGCCGGCATCCGCTCCCTGGAGCACGGCGCGTTCGTCGGCGAGCGCACGTTGGGCGAGATGCGCCGCAGGGGTACGTTCTTCACGCCCACCCTCACCGCCATCGCCGGCCTGGCCGAGTCCGCCGACCCCGTGCTCGCCGAGCGGGGCCGCACGTACCTCCCCGTCCTGAAGCGCGCGGTCCTCGCGGCGTACGAACTCGGCGTCCCGCTCGCCGCCGGCACCGACTCCTCCGGCGGGACCGTGCGCCCGATCGGCCGCGAGGTCGAGTTGATGCGCGCGGCCGGCCTTCCGGCCCTGGCCGCGATCCGCACCGCCACGACGGGCGCGGCCCGCCTCCTGGGCCTCGAACGCACGGCAGGCCGTCTCGCACGGGGCTTCACGGGCGACGCGATCCTCGTCGACGGCGACCCCCTGACCGACGTCACCGTCCTCAAGCAACCGGCCCGAGTGGTACGGGCGGGCATCGCCCTCTGACCACGCCGCGCGGGCTCGCGAACAGGGTCCTCCGCTGACGCCGCCACGCGGCCGTAGCAGGGGTTCGCCCGCCGACCCAGCCGCACGGGCTCGCGTACGGGTTCGCCCGCTGACGTCGCCGCGCGGCCCAGACCAGCCTCGCCCTCCAACCTCCTCGCCCCGCGACCCCACTACGGGGTCGTCGCACAACCTCCCGCCTACAGGCCCGGTACGACCCGCCTTCTCACAGCCGCGGCCGCGCCGCCGCCAGCCGAAGGCCTGGCCGGATGCACCCGCCCCCTCCCCAAGGAGTCCCCATGCAGCCCACCTCCCCCTCCCCCAGCGCGCTCTCCCGCCGCACGATGCTGGCCGGCGCCGCCGCGCTCGCCGGGGCGACGGCCACAGCGGGCGCCGCAGCCGCACCCGCCACTGCGGCTGCACCCACCGCCGCCAACCGCGCCGACCGGCGCAGCAAGGCCGTCGTCTTCCGTGACGTGCGCGTGTTCGGCGCCGCCAAGGCCACGGACCTCGTGGTCGTCGACGGGCGGATTGCGAGCGGTCCCGCGCCGCGTGGGGCGAAGGTCGTCGACGGGGGTGGGCGGATCGTGCTGCCCTCGCTCGTGGACGCGCACATCCACCCCGACAAGACGACCTGGGGCGGCTCCTGGGTCTCGCGGCGGCCGGCGAGCGGGATCGCCGACTACGTCGCCCAGGACGTGGAGTTGTTCCGCAGCCAGCGCCGCCCCGTCGCGAAGCGGGCGTACGGGCTCATGACCCATGCCGTCACGCGCGGTACGCGGGCGATGCGCGCCCACGCCGATGTGGCCCCGGCCTACGGGCTCGCGGGTGTCGAGGGCGTCGCGGAGGCCCGGGAGCGGCTGCGTCACGCGCTCGACGTGCAGATCGTGGCCTTCCCGCAGCACGGTGTCGTCCGCACGCCGGGTACGGCGGAGCTGCTGGAGGAGGCGGCGCGTTCGGGGGCCATCGACATGATCGGCGGCATCGACCCGATCGGCTTCGACGACGCCCTCGACGAGCAGCTCGACCTCGTCTTCGGCATCGCGGAGCGCCACGGCATCGGCGTGGACATCCACCTCCACGACCGCGGCGACAAGGGCATGCGGGCCATGCGCGGCATCGTCGAGCGGACGCGCGCCCTGTCCCTCGCCGGCAAGGTCACCGTCAGCCACGTCTTCTGCCTTCCGGGCCTGACGGACAAGGAACTCGGCTCCATCGCCGCCGACTTGGGCGAGCAGGACATCGCGCTCACCACGGTGGCGCCGTCCGACTCCCTCGTGCTGCCGATCGCCCGGCTGCGCGAGCACGGCGTCCGGGTCGGGCTCGGCTCCGACGGGGTGCGCGACTCCTGGAGCCCGTTCGGGAACGCCGACATGCTCCACCGCGCGCACCTGCTCGGGTGGGTGACGGACGTGCGCCTCGACGAGGAGCTGGCGAACTGTTACCGCGTCGCCGCCCACGGCGGCGCGGACGTGATGGGCCTCGCCCATGCCGACCTCGCGCCCGGCGCCCCGGCCGACTTCGTGCTCGTCGCGGGCGAGTGCCTGCCCCAGGTCGTGGTGGACATGCCCCGGCGCGACATGGTCGTCCACGGTGGGGTCGTCGTCGCCCGCGACGGGGAGTTTCTCGACTGACGCGTGCCCGCGTGTGTGCGTCAGCGCGTCAGGCGTCAGTGCGTCACCATGGACCGGTGGTGTCCGTGAGCGGCACGGCGCCGGAAAACGGGTCAAGGGGACGGCAGTTGGCTTCGCTGGTCTATTTCCGCAAGGTCGCCGAGGCGGAGCGCTCGGTCGAATACGCCTTCGGTTCCGCCCCGGCGGAGACACCCCGTCTCCTCACCATGGACACGACCAGCCGCCGAGCCCACCCGGTGGACGGCACGGTCGACTACGCGTTCCTCAAGGCCTCGCGCAAGATCAACGCCTTGTACGACACCTCGGGGCGATGGCCCGAGCACGGAATGAGCGCGAGCTGAACGTGTGACGGCCACGCCCGACCGGAGCCCGTGTCGGCCGTCCTCACGTCAGGCGGTGCCCTCCTCCGGCGCCCCGCCCTCCTCGGCCTCCGCCTCGTGCGCCGCCTCCGCCCTCCCCTGGGCGCGGCGGCCCACGACGGCGGCGGCCGCGAGGGCGCTGCCGAGGAAGGCGGTCGCCACGACCCAGGGGCGGTCCAGGACGTGACCGGTGGCGTGGTCGAGGGAGTAGCGGCCGGCGCCCGCGATACCGATGGCGGCCGCCGAGAAGCCGAGGAACGCCGGGTACTCGTAGCCACCGCCCGCGGCGAAGAAGCCCGCCGGGAGGTGGACGGCGACCGCGCCCGCCATCGCCCCGGCCGCGGCGGCGCCGGCCGCCGGGGTGGCCAGGCCGAGGGCCAGCAGGACCCCGCCGCCCGCCTCGCCGAGGCCCGCGGCGATCGCGCTCTCGCGCGGCGGATGGAAGCCCATCGCCTCCATGCCCTTCGCCGTGGCCTCCACCCCGCCGCCCCCGAACCAGCCGAAGAGCTTCTGCGTCCCGTGCGCGGCGAGTACGGCACCGGTGCCGACCCGCAGGACCAGAAGCCCGAGGTCGCGTCGGTTGAGGGTGGTCATCTGGGTCTCCCTGGGCAGAGCCGACGGCGTACGTACGTCTTCCACTGTCGCCGCGACCCGCCCCGAGGCCTCACTGTTGTTGCTCCACATGGGGATGTTTTGCGGCTTTTCTCCCGCACTGCTTGAGTGGGAGGGCTCATGCCAATCGGGCGATCGGGCCGCCCAGGAGCAGGCCGCAAGGAAGTGGGTGCACATGTCCACTCAGTCCACGGAGTCCGGCGTCGGTACGGAGTCCGGCGCCGGCACGGAATCCGCCGCGACCGCCGCCCTCCGCGCGCAGGTCCGGGCGCTGATGCCCCGGGCCAAGGAGGATCTGACCGCGCTGGTGTCGATGCGCTCGGTCGCCGACCCCCGCCAGTTCCCGCCCGAGGAGTGCGCGAAGGCCGCCGACTTCCTGGTCCACGCCTTCACGGACGCGGGGCTCCAGGACATGCGCCGGGTGACCACCCCGGACGGGACCGACGCGGTCGTCGGGCACGCGCCCGGCCCCGAGGGCTCCCCCACCGTGCTCCTCTACTGCCACTACGACGTGCAGCCGCCCCTCGACGACGGCGCCTGGACCACCCCGCCGTTCGAGCTCACCGAGCGCGACGGCCGCTGGTACGGACGCGGTACGGCGGACTGCAAGGGCAACATCGCCATGCACCTCACCGCGCTCCGGGCCCTTCAGGCAGGCTCGGGCGGGCGCGGGTTCCCGGTCTCGCTGAAGTTCGTGGCCGAGGGATCGGAAGAGCAGGGCACGGGAGGGCTTGAGCGGCTGGTTCCGATGCGGCCCGAACTCTTCGCCGCGGACTGTCTGTTGATCTGCGACACCGGCAACTTCGCGCTCGGCCTGCCGACCGCCACGACCTCGCTGCGCGGTCTGGCCAATGTCGTCGTCACCGTCTCCACGCTCAAGGGCGCCATGCACTCGGGCATGTTCGGCGGCCCCGCGCCGGACGCGCTGGCCGCGCTGGTACGGATCCTCGACAGCCTCCGCGACGAGCGGGGCGCCACGGCGATCAAGGGCCTGGCCGGTGACGGGGTCTGGGACGGGGTGGCGTACCCGGTCGACCAGTTCCGTACCGACGTCGGGGCCCTGGACGGGGTCGCGCTCCTCGGCTCGGGCTCGGTGGCGGACGAGTTGTGGGCCCGGCCCGCGGTCACGGTCCTCGGCATCGACTGCCCGCCGGTGGTGGGTTCCTCCGCGGCCGTCCAGGCGAAGGTACGGGCCCGGGTGAGCCTGCGGGTCCCGCCCGGTCTGGACGCGGACGTCGCGCTCCGCGCGCTCACCGACCATCTGACCTCGGCGGCGCCGTGGAGCGTGCGGGTCGAGGTGGAGGCCGAGGGCACCGGGCAGCCCTTCCGGGCCCGTACGGACGGGCCGGCGTACCGGGCGCTCGGCGCGGCGATGCGCGAGGCCTACGGGACGGACATGGTCCAGTCCGGGCAGGGTGGTTCGATCCCGCTCTGCAACGTGCTGGCCGGGCAGTTCCCGGACGCGGAGATCGCCCTGATCGGGGTGGAGGAGCCGGGCTGTCTCATCCACGCCCCCAACGAGAGCGTGGACCCCGGGGAGATCGAGCACATGGCGCTGGCGGAGGCGCTCTTCCTCCGTACGTACGCGACACCGCGCTGAGCGGACGGGAGTGTTCCATGACGCAGACCCCTCACCAGCCCTCCGGCGGTTCCGACCCCTACGGTTCCGATCCCTACGGGTCCGACCCCTACGGGAGCGGGCGCCCGGGCCGGGACGTGCTGCCCGGGCCGCTCGGCGCGCTGGCCGGTGCCGCCTGGCAGGCGCTGCTCGTCGCCGGTCTCGCCTCGCTCGTCCTCGGGATCCTGGTCCTTGTCTGGCCGGGTGCCTCGCTGTTCGTGGCGGGAATCCTGTTCGGCCTCTATCTGCTGTTCAGCGGTGTGATGCAGCTGGTGGCGGCCTTCGGTACGCACGCCTCGACCGCGCTGCGCGTGATGGCGTTCATCAGCGGCGCCCTGTCGATCCTGTTGGGCCTGTTCTGCTTCAAGGGCGCGACGCAGTCGATCCTGCTGCTCGCGATCTGGATCGGCATCGGCTGGCTGTTCCGCGGCATCACGCAGACCGTGGCGGCAGCCTCCGACCCCGCGATGCCGGCCCGCGGCTGGCAGATCTTCCTCGGGGTCGTCAACGCCCTCGCCGGCATCGTCCTGATCGTGTCGCCGCTCGAATCGGCGGCGGTGCTCATGGTCCTGGGCGGTGTGTGGCTGCTCGTCGTGGGCGTCGTCGAGATCGTCACCGCGCTCCGGGTGCGCTCGCGGGCGAAGGACCTGCCGCCGGGCGTCTGAACCGTCCACCCTGGTCCGGCGGACGACGCCACCCGGTCCCACGGCCGACCCACCCCACCCCCGCGGACGACCTGGGCCCCGGCCGCCTGGCCGGGGCCCTCGGCGTATGCGCTACATTTTGCCGGTCCTTGACCGCGATCACTCACGATCCCTCATTTCTCGGAGCCGGCAACCCATGAGCGACATCATCAACGGCCTCGGCCGGGCCTCCGCCTACGGCGCCCTCGGCGTGGTGCTGCTGATACTCGGCATCGTCCTGGTGGACGTCCTCACGCCGGGGAAGCTCGGGCGCCAGATATGGGAGGAGCGCAACCGCAACGCCGCGACCCTGCTGAGCTCCGCGCTGCTCGGTATCGGCGGCATCGTCTTCACCTCCATCTGGACGACGTACGACAACTTCGGCAAGGGCCTCGCCTCGACGGCCGCCTTCGGTCTGCTCGGCCTCGTCATGATGGCCGTCGCCTTCCTCGTGGTGGACCTGGTCACGCCCGGCAAGCTCGGCGCCACCCTCGTCGACCCGCAGCCGCACCCGGCGGTCTGGGTGACGGCCTCCTGCAACCTCGCGGTCTCCGCGATCGTCTCCGCCTCCATCGCCTGAGACCGGGCGCCTTGTGCGCGCCCCCGCTACGCGCTCGGCGCGCCGCCCCCCAGCGGCTCCACCTCCAGGAACCGTCTGCGGCGCGGCCCTCGATACAGCAACGCCTCCCAGCCGAGCCGCTCCAGCGCGGGGACGCAGCCGCGCAGGGCGGACTCCTCCTCCTGCGCGGCCCCACCACCGGGCGGTCCGACCCACTCCACCACGGTCGTGCCGAGCCGCTCCCCGGCCGTGACCCGGTATCCCGTTGACACCCGTACGCCCGAGGTGTCGACGGCGGAGGGCGTGATCCCCGCCGCCTCCAGGGCGAGCGCCACCGCCCTCACGGGCTGCCTCCGCTCCCACTCGGCGGGCCGCCGACGCACGTCGTCCGCGCCCGCACCGACGCCCGCGCCCGCACCCGTCCCGCCGGACAGCCGACGGATCTGGAGCAGCCCGTCGAGGGCCGCCCGCACCTCACGCGATCTCTGTTCCACGTCTCCCTCCGGCAGCGGCGGTTCGTCCCCCGTCGCCGCCTCGAAGACCCCCCGGTTCGTCGTCATGTCCCCACGGTAGGACCGGCCACTGACAACCGCCCGCACGGCCACTAGCGCTGGGCGCGGCCGCTCGTCACCGCGTAGTACTGCAGGTCCTGCCGGTCGACCGGGCGGCGGACCGGGTAGCGGCTGGTGACCGTCGTCGTGGTCGTGCCGTCCCGCACGGCGGTCGCGGAGCTGTGTCCGGTACGCAGCGGCAGCAGGCGGGCGTGCACCCCGGACGGCGCGCGGTGGCTCCCGGCGGTGGTGCCCGTCCTGGTGCGGACCTCGGCCGGGGCGGTGAGGAAGGAGAGGACCTCGACGGTGTCGCGGGGTGTGGCGGTGCCTTCGCGGGGCCGTATCACCTGGGGCTGGAGCGTGGCGGGCGGCAGGTCGTCGACGAACTGGACGCGCGCGGTGAGGTACAGCGTGTCGCGCAGGATCCTGGGCCAGGCGCCGGTCTTGAACCGGGTCAGGTAGTAGGAGGAGAGGTCCAGGTAGGCGTGGCCGTTGTGCAGGGAGGGCGCGACCTGGCTGCCCTCGGAGTAGTCGTTCCAGGTGGTGAGCTGGACCCAGTCGGCGCGGGAGTCGATGGCCGCCTGCCAACTCGCGCGCAGTGTCTCGGTGTTGCCCGCCTCGTCGAAGACGCCCTGGTTGGGGCGGGCGTCCTGGACGGAGACCGGGTGCATCCAGATCTTGCCGAGCCGGTGGGCCCGTTGGGCGTCGGCGACGGCGCCGGCCTGCCGGTCGGGGCTGCGGGCGCCCCACTCGGAGAGGCCGTGACTGATCGCCGCGTAACCGTCCCGGTCGGGGGTGAAGTCGAGGAAGAGGGGGACGAGGGCGGTCCTGATGCCGTGCCGGGCCTCCAGTTCGCGCATCAACGCCCGCCACCAGTCGGGGTTCTTCTCCTCGGCCTTGAACGGGGAGACGACGAGCCGGCCGTCGGCCAGCCGGTGCGCCGAGGGCGAGCGGGCCAGTTCCGCGAGGAGGTCGGCGAGGGAGCTGGGGGTGGCGGAAGTGAGTGCCGTCATGTCCGGCATGAGCTGGATCCGGAAGCCCGGGTCCTCCTCCTGCGCGGCCCTGAGGAGCAGTTCGGCGCGGTCCCGGTTGCGTCCGCTGTCGGAGAGCAGGTCGAGGGTGAAGCCGTCGAGTCCGGCGTCGCGAGCGGTGCGGATCTCCTGGCGGAGGTGGGCGAGTTCCCAGTTCCCGCTCTCGGGTGCGGCGGGGAGCGGACGGTCGCGGAGGAGGCCTCCGTAGGCGCTGTGCTTGCCCTTCTCACCGTGCGGGGTCAGGTAGTTCCTCGTGTAGTAGTCGCGGTCGGCGGGCTCGTTGTCGAGGGAGAGGGGGTACGGGGTGAAGTAGTGGGCGAAGACCAGCTTCTCCGACCGGCGCAGTTCGGCCGTCGGCGGCAGGTCGAAGGGGAGCGCGGTGCTGTACGCCTTCGACGGCGCCGACGCGGCGGGTGCGTCGGCGCGGAGGACGCCCGCCGCGCCGATGCCGGCCCAGGCACCGAGGAGCAGGACGCCGAGGACGACTCCCGGGAGGATCCTGCGCCGTCCGGGCGCCCGATGGTCTCGGCCTGAGGACCTGTCAGCCATGGCCGTCCTTAGGGTCGTTCGGAGCTGCTCGCCGGTCCCGCGGGCGGCATCGGCTCCGTGCGGGCTGGCTGTAGTACAGCCGATGACCGGCGGGGGAACAACCACCGTCGGGCGCGCGGCGGGCGAGTCCGGGCGGCCTAGGGCGTACCGCTTCCGAGGCGGTCGGTGCGGTGAGCGGCGACGTAGGCGGCCATGGTGTCGTTCCGCATCGCGGCCCACAGCGCGCCGGATTCCTTCGCGTCGAGCAGGACGACGGACTGCCCCTTGATCGTGTCGGTGCCGGTGACGGGGGCGTTCATGAAGACCATGTCGCCGGGGCGAACGGACTTGTTGTCCCAGAGGAGTTCGCGCAGATCGCCGTCGCTGAGGCGGTCGTCGACGCTGACGCTCGCGGTGAGGTCGTCGAGCAGCTCGGCCGTCCTGACCGGGTTGGTCAGGTTGCGCGTGGTCATGGCCTTGGTGAGGACGGCGCGCAGGAAGTTCTGCTGGCGCTGGGTGCGGTCGAGGTCGCCGCGCGGCAGGTTCTTGCGCTCGCGTACGTAGACGAGGGCCTGCTCCCCGTTCATGTGGCGGACCGTGCCGTCGACGCGGAGGTCGACCCCGCCGACGGTGTCGGTGAGCTGTTTGAACCCCTCCCAGTCGATGATCGCGAGGTGGTCGACGCGGACGTCGGTGAGGCGTTGGACGGTGTCGATGAGGAGGGGCGGGCCGCCCCAGGAGAAGGCGGCGTTGAGCTTGGACGTGCCATGTCCGGGGATGTCGACCCAGGAGTCGCGGGGCAGCGAGACCACGTAGGCGCCCGAGTGGTCGGCCGGGAGGTGGACCAGCA
Organism: Streptomyces sp. NPDC026092; assembly: GCF_040638605.1. Taxonomy (NCBI): domain Bacteria; kingdom Bacillati; phylum Actinomycetota; class Actinomycetes; order Kitasatosporales; family Streptomycetaceae; genus Streptomyces; species Streptomyces sp. NPDC026092. The sequence continues at coordinate 434,343 of NZ_JBEZYN010000001.1, read as the reverse complement.
TCATCGTGTCGCTGCGCTGGGCGCCGTACGTCCAGGTCGGGGCCTTGGCGTCGCGTCCGGTGGTGGGCAGCTCGGAGCGGCTGTCGACGCCGATGAGCAGGAAGGTGAGGCCGCCTTTGGAGGGGGCGGGCTGTTCGGCGGGCGGGACATGGGTGGGGAAGGCGCCGGGGATGCGGTCGACCTTGCCGGTGTAGTGCTCGACCGCCCACCAGCCGGCGCCGCCTGCCAGCAGGATGCCGATGCCGAGGAGGGCGAGCGCGGCCAACAGGACGCGTTTCGGGCTCACTCGATGCTTACGCGGCGTGACGGGTGGTGTGCTTTCCGCCACATCTCTGCCGCTCTCCCCCATGCCGACCTCGTCCCCCTCCACCACATCCCCACCCCTTCTTTTCATGTCCTCACGTGCGTCAACTCCCTTTGCACAGACGTATCATGCGTCCGGCCGTGTCCACACCGGCCCCGATGTCACGAGATGAATACGCCATCACCTTCTGAGGTCGTTCGCGTGAACTGCAGCGGACGTGCGCGTGTATGTCGTACTGTTCCGGCGTTGCGACGCTTGTTCGTCGATCAGGGGGTCGACGAACAGGGTGGCGAACGTCGACACGTGCCTGGGGGGTACATGTGGCATGCCCGCACCACTGAGACCAACTCCACTGGATCCGCAGCCGGTTCACCGGCCGCGGCGACGCGTTCCCGCACGAAGGCGGGCTGGTATCCGGTCGTCGCGCTGACCGTCGACGCCCTGGGGGTGGGCGTGCCGGTGGCGCTGATTCTCCGGCTCCAGCATCAGCCGTACGCCTACGCCGGCGCCCTCGTCGCCGCCCTGTCCTGGGTCGCGGTGCGGGCGCTGCGCCGGAGGTACGCACGCCGTGAACTCGGGGAGTCGCGGGGCAGTCTGCCCGTGCTGCACGACTGGCTGATCCTGCTGGGCGTCCTGGCCGTAATGCGGGCCGCCGCCGATCTGCACCACCCGGCGCTGCTCTGCCTCGCCGTACTGCTGCCCGCTCCGGTACTCACCCTGATCTGTTCGAAGTTGACGTGGCATCACCTGGTGGCCGCGCGCCGGGAGGCGCAGGTGGTCACCCGCGTGCTCGTCCTCGGCGAGCCCGCGGCGGCCGGTGACGTGGCCGAGCATCTCGCGGGGCGGACCGAGCACCCGTACGTGGTGGTCGGCGTCGTCGCGATCGGCGAGGGCCCGGTCCGCACCGGGGCCCCCGTCGCGGCCCGCCTGGGGACCGCGACGCCGGAGAAGGCGGACGGCGACACCTGCCATGTTCTCACCGCAGCGCGGGAGTTGGAGGCGGACATCGTGCTCGTCGCGGCCGGTCCCGCGATGGCGGGAGAGCGGTTGCGCAGGCTGTCCTGGGGGCTGCACGACGCAGGGACCGAACTCGCCCTGGCGCCGGGCCTGGTGGAGTGCGCGGTCAAGCGTCTGGAGACCACCTCGGCGGCGGGGCTCGCCCTGCTGCGGGTCGCTCCGCCGCTGCGCAGCGGCGTCCAGCCGGCCCTCAAGTCGGTGATGGACCGCGCGGGGGCGGCCTTCGGTCTGCTGATGCTCTCGCCGGTGTTCCTGGCGATCGGCGCGGCCGTGCGGCTCGGCTCGCAGGGTCCGGTGTTCTACCGGCAGGTGCGGATCGGACAGGGCCGGGAGCCGTTCGTGATGTGGAAGTTCCGTACGATGTTCCTGGACGCCGATGCCCGCAAGGAGGAGCTGGAGCGCGCCAACGAGCACGACGGTCTGATGTTCAAGATGCGCCGCGATCCTCGCGTGACGCGGGTGGGACGGCTGCTGCGCCGCACTTCGCTCGACGAACTGCCCCAGTTGATCAACGTGCTGCTCGGCTCGATGTCGCTGGTCGGGCCGCGTCCGCCGCTGCCGGAGGAGGTGGCGCGGTACGGGGACGTGGAGCTGCGGCGCCTCGCCGTACGGCCGGGGATGACGGGGCTCTGGCAGATCAGCGGCCGTTCGGACCTGTCGTGGGACGAGACGGTCGAGCTCGATCTGCACTACGTGGACAACTGGTCGTTCACCAGTGATGTGGATGTCATGGCCCGTACGTTCCGCGCCGTCGTCGACGGTCGCGGAGCGTACTGACGGGCCGGCCGCCGCATGAGATCAGCGCTGTTCCCGCCACCAGGCGTAGGTGGCGGCAATGCCGTCCGGCAGGGCGACGGCCGGCTTCCAGCCGAGGCCGGTCAGCCGGGACACGTCGAGGAGTTTGCGCGGGGTGCCGTCGGGCTTGCTCGTGTCCCAGGCGATCCTGCCCTGATATCCCGTCACTTCGGCGATGGTTTCAGCGAGTTCGCGGATCGTGAGGTCCTCGCCGCAGCCGATGTTGACCGGCTCGTCGCCGTCGTAGCGGTCGAGCAGGACGGCGCAGGCGGCGGCGAGGTCGTCGACGTGCAGGAACTCGCGGCGCGGGGTGCCGGAGCCCCAGAGGGTGATCTCCTCCCTGCCCTCTTCGCGGGCCTCGTGGAAGCGGCGGATCAGGGCGGGCAGGACGTGCGAGCTCTCCAGGTCGAAGTTGTCGCCGGGGCCGTAGAGGTTGGTCGGCATCGCCGAGACGTAGGAGGCTCCGTACTGCTTGCGGTACGCCTGGATCTGCACGATCCCGGCGATCTTCGCCAGCGCGTAGGCCTCGTTGGTGGGCTCCAGCGGACCCGTCAGGAGGGCGTCCTCCGTGATGGGCTGGGGGGCGAGCCGGGGGTAGATGCAGGACGAGCCGAGGAAGAGCAGCCTGGTGACGCCGGCGGCGTGCGCGCCGGCGACGACGGCGAGCTGGATCCGGAGGTTCTCCTCCAGGAACTGCACCGGGTAGGTGCTGTTCGCCATGATCCCGCCGACCTTCGCCGCGGCGAGCACGACGGCGTCGGGGCGGGTCTCGGCGAGGAAGGCGGCGGTCCGCTCGGCGTCGCGCAGATCGAGTTCGGCGCGGGTCCTGGTGATCACCTCGTGCCCGTCGGCGGTGAGCCGGCGGGCGATCGCGGAGCCCACGAGACCGCGGTGGCCCGCCACGAATATCCGGGCCCGTTCGGGCAGGTACGACGTCGTTGCTCTCAGGGCTGCGGTCGTCGATTCAGTCATGGCCCGGATCATGCCAGGCCGAGGGGGGCTCTAGTACACCAGATCGGGAATTACGGCCTGTAACACACCATTTCCGTATGACACGGACCGGCTGGGGGCCGGTCCGTCAGGGAGGGGCAGCAACGTATGGGCAAGACCGCACTCATCACCGGCGTCACCGGGCAGGACGGCTCGTATCTGGCCGAACTGCTGATGTCCAAGGGCTACACGGTGCACGGCCTGGTCCGCCGCTCGTCGAGTTTCAACACCGAGCGGATCGACCACATCTACCAGGACCCGCAGCAGGCGAACCGCTCGTTCGTTCTGCACCACGCGGACCTCTCGGACGGTGTGGCGCTGGTGAACCTGCTCCGCGACATCCGCCCCGACGAGGTCTACAACCTGGGCGCGCAGTCGCATGTGCGGGTCTCCTTCGACGCCCCGCTGTACACCGGTGACGTGACCGGTCTCGGCGCGCTGCGGCTCCTGGAGGCGATCCGGGCGAGCGGGATCGACACGCGGATCTACCAGGCGTCCTCCTCCGAGATGTTCGGCGCGACCCCGCCGCCGCAGAACGAGGGGACCCCGTTCCACCCGCGCAGCCCGTACGGCGCCGCGAAGGTCTTCGCGTACTGGGCGACGGTCAACTACCGCGAGGCGTACGGAATGTTCGCGGTGAACGGGGTGCTCTTCAACCACGAGTCGCCGCGCCGGGGCGAGACCTTCGTGACCCGCAAGGTGACCCGGGCGGTCGCGCGGATCAAGGCGGGGCTGCAGGACCGGCTCTATCTGGGCAACCTCGACGCCGTGCGCGACTGGGGGTACGCCCCCGAGTACGTCGACGCGATGTGGCGGATGCTCCAGCGGGACGAGCCGACCGACTACGTGGTGGCGACCGGAGTCCCTTCCACGGTACGGCAGTTCGTCGAGACTGCCTTCGCGCACGTGGGGCTCGACTGGTCCGAGCACGTGCGGTACGACCCCAAGTACGAGCGCCCCAGCGAAGTGGACGCGCTGATCGGCGACGCGAGCCGGGCACGGGAACTGCTCGGCTGGAAACCCGCCGTCCAGGTGGAGGAACTGGCCCGGATCATGGTCGACGCCGATGTCCGGCTCGTGGAGGACCAGTTGGCCGGCGCCACGGTACGCATCGACCGCTGACCTGCGGCTTCCGGCCCGGTGGACGCCCGTGGGGCGGTGGCGGCCCAGGCGGCTGCGGGGCCGGATGGTACGGGATTCGCCAAGTGGCCTTATCCGGTTGTCAGTTCGTCGTACAGTTCGCATTCATCAGATGGCAGTTGCACCACTTCACGCCACATTGACTGGGCTATCACGCCTGGGGGGAACATGCGTAGATCCTGGGGGCTCACCGCTGCCCTCGTCCTGACCGTCGCGGCCGGAGCCGGGGGCTCGTTGGCCCCGACGGCCGCGGCCCTGACGCCGCCGGTGGCCTTCACCGCGGACGATCTGCCGACCTGGCAGACCAACGGTGTCGTCTGGGCACTGGCCGAGACGAACGACACCGTCTTCGTCGGCGGCACCTTCTCCGAGGTGCGCCCGCCCGACGGCACCGCCGGCGCTCCCAAGAGCGCCGTCAACTTCGCGGCGATGGACGCGGCCACGGGCGCGCCCACCGACTGCGCCCTCTCCTTCACCGTCGGCAGCGGCACCGCGACCGTGCGGACACTCGTCGTCTCGCCGGACAAGCAGACGCTGTACGCGGGCGGTTACTTCGGCGCCGTCAACGGCGTCCCGGTCTCCAGCCTCGTCGCGATCGACGTCGCCACCTGCACACCGAGGCCCTCCTTCACCCCGAGCTTCCCCGCGACCGTGCGGGCGCTCGCCGTCACCGACACCACCATCTACGCGGCCGGCGACTTCGGCACCGTCGAGGGGCAGACCCGGGAGCGGTTCGCGGCCATCACCACCGCCGGTGCGCTGCTGCCGTTCACGGCCAACGCCGACGAGCCGGGCCGCGCGATCGAGGTGACGCCGGACGGGCAGAACGTCCTGCTCGGCGGCGACTTCTTCTCCGTCAACGGAGCCAACTCGCACGCCCTGGCCGTGGTGAACGCCACGACCGGCGCCGTGACGAAGGCGTACCCCAACGGCTGGATCCCGCAGAACTCCGTCGTCAAGGACATCGAGACCGACGCCACCGGCTTCTACACCGGCAACGAGGGCACCGGCGGCGGCGTCTTCGACGGGCGGATCGCCCTGAACCTGTCGAACTTCGAGCAGCGCTGGCGCGACACCTGCCTGGGGGCCACGCAGGCCGTCCGCTCGTACGAGGGCGTGCTCTACAGCGCCTCGCACGCCCACGACTGCTCCAGCGTGGGCGAGTTCCCCGACGGGCGCCGCTACCACCTGCTCGCCCAGCCGACCACGTCGACCGGCAAGCTCGGCTGGTTCCCCGACACCAACGACGGCATCGGCGAGGGCATCGGCCCGCGCGCCTTCACCATCTCGGGCACCGGCGCCATCAAGTACCTGTGGGTGGGCGGCGAGTTCACCACCACCAACGGGGCGCCCGCACAGGGTCTGACCCGCTTCGCCTCCGGCCCGGACACCGGCGCGCCGACCGTCCCGGTCGCCAGCGCCGCCGCCGTCGGCCCGAACGCGGTCCAGATCCGCTGGCGTTCCAGCCTCGACCTGGACGACTCGAGGCTGACGTACAAGGTCTACCGCAACGGTGCCGCGACCCCGATCGCGACCGTCCAGGGCAACTCGCTGCACTGGTCGCGCCCGCAGGTGTCCTTCAAGGACACCGACGTGACCCCGGGCCAGACGTACAGCTACCGGGTGACCGCCGGGGACGACGCCGGCAACACCAGCGCGCTCTCGGCGACGTCCACCGTGACCGTGCCGACCTCCCCTGAGCCGTACGCCTCCCGGGTGATCGCCGACGGTGCCTCGCTCTACTGGCGCTTCGACGAGTCGACCACGCCGTACGCGGCCGACTCCTCCGACGGCGGTGACAACAGCGGTCTGTACGTCAACGCCCCCGCGCTGCGCCAGACCCCGGGCGCCGTCTCCGGTGCCTCCACGGCCGTCGCGCTCAACGGCACGGACGAGCAGATCCACAGCGACCGGCGGCAGTCCGTCACCGGCCCGTTCACCGTCGAGACCTGGTTCAAGACCACCACGAACCGCGGCGGCAAGCTGATCGGCTTCGGCAACAACACCACTCGTAACAGCGGCAGTTACGACAAGCACCTGTACATGACCAACTTCGGCAATATCGTCTTCGGCGTGTACAGCGGCTCCACGCGCACCCTCACCTCCCTCGGCTCGTACAACAACGGTGCCTGGCACCACGCCGTGGGCACCCAGGGCCCCGAGGGCATGCGGCTGTACATCGACGGCAAGCTGGTCGGCTCCAACAGCGTGACCACCAACCAGAGTTACGACGGGTACTGGCACGTCGGCGCCGACAACCTCGGCAGCTGGCCGCTGCGCCCGACGAGCTCCTTCTTCGCCGGCCAGCTCGACGAGGCCGCCGTCTACCCGAAGGCGCTCACGGCCACGCAGGTCGCCCAGCACCACAGCCTGGCCTCCGCCCCCGCCGACACGGTCACCACCGTAACGGCCACGGAGGACACCTACGCCAACGCGAGCGCGCCCGGCACGAACTACGGCACGTCCAGCTCGCTGGCCGTCCGGGGCACCTCGGCGTACGAGTCGTACCTGAGGTTCCCGCTGCCCGCCGCCCCGGCGGGCAAGGTCCTCAAGAGCGCCAGACTCGCGGTGAAGACGACCACGATGACCGGCGCGGGGTCGACCGACTCGATCTCGGTCGTACCCGTCACGGGGGCCTGGGCGCAGAACACGGTGACGTACAACAACCGGCCCGCGCTCGGCTCGGGTGCGGTCGGAACGCTGAGCGGCGCGGTGGACGGGTCGACCGTCTACTCGGCCGCGCTGGACACCCCGGCGGTCGCGGCGGCGCTCGGCAGCTCGTACGGCCTGGCGCTGACCAGCACCGGGACCGATCCGCTCTGGCTCTGGTCGTCCGAGGCGACGGCGGCGGAGGGCACTCCGCAGCTGGTGCTCACCTTCGGCGCGCCGTAACCGGTCACCGTCCCTCCACCACCGGATGCGGGGCCCGGCCGACCGGGCCCCGCATCCGACGTACCACGGGAGTTCCCTCATGCGTCGACCTCTTCACCGGCGCCCGGCAGCGGCGGCGGCCGTGTTCGCCGCGCTGCTCGCCCTGACCGCCTGCTCGTCCCCGGGCGACGGTGGCCCCACCGAAGGTTCGCCCACGGCGGCCGGGCCCACGCGGTCCGCCGCCGTTCCCGACCGGCAGGCCGAGGCGGCGGAGAACGCCGGTCCGACCGTCTCCGCCTCCGCGTCCAAGGGGCCGGTCGTGCCCGACGCGCAGCTGAAGCCCGTCACGGGTTCGTTCACGGAGAAGGAGAAGAAGTATCTGAGCGGGCGGGTGCCGGTGAACACGGACCCGGCCGCCGTGCTCCAGACCGGGCAGGAGTCCTGCCAGCGGCTCGAGCGCACCGCGAAACGGGACAAGGACGCGGCCGTCGGCGCGATCGTCGCCGGGGACATCCCGGACGCCGAGGCGGTGATCACGCACCTGTGCACCGCGCAGCAGCCGCTGCTCGCGACCGCGAGGACGGGATTCGGCGAGGGTACGGTCAAGGCCCCGAAGGCCGGCACCTACCGTGCCCTGACCACGAATCCCGCCTGCGCGTGGCAGGCCCTCGGCGCGGACGGCAAGGTCCTCGCCTCGGGGCCCGCGCCCGGCTCCCAGGGGCCGGTGCGCGCGAACGTCCCATCGGGGGCGAAGGAGTTCACGTCCAGCGCGTGCTACGCCTGGCTGCCGGCGTAACCGTCTCAAGCGGGAGAGCCCGGTGTCGGTCCGAGGACCGCACCGGGCTCTCCCGCGTCCGGAGCGGGGGTCAGCGCGGGCCCGCGGCCCGCTCGTACACCCCGAGCAGGGTGTCCAGGACCGCGTCCATCGAGAAGGCCTCGGCGGCCAGCTTCCGGGCCGCCGTCGACGCGGCGTCGTTCTCGCCCGGCTCCAGGAGTTCCCGTACGGCCGGGGCCAGGCCCGCCGCGTCCGTGACCACCCGGCCCGCGCCCACCTCCGCGATGTCCCGGGCGAGCCCGTTGGAGGTGGTGACGACGGCCGGGGTACCCACCGACAGGGCCTCCAGGACGGACATCGGGAAGGGCTCGTCGACCGAGGGCAGGACGTACACGTGCGCCCGGCGCAGCTCCTCCAGCATCCGCTCGGAGGTCAGCGGGCCGGGCAGGCTCACCCGGTCCCCGACGCCCAGTTCGGCGACGAGCGCGTCCACGGCGGCCCGCTCGCCCTCGTCGGGGCCCGCCAGGACGAAGGTGGCGTCGGGGTGGTGGCGCAGGATCTCCGGGACGGCCGCCACGAAGTCGGTCGGCCGCTTGCGGGCCTGGAGCCGGGCCGCGTACAGGATGCGCGGCGGCCCTATCGGCGCCGGGCGCGGCTCCTGGGCCGGTACGCCGTTGACCAGGCGTACGGCTCCGGTGAGCGGGGCGCCGACGACCGCGTCCAGGTCCCTGCGCTCGCGGTCCGTCAGGTACAGGACGGCGGAGGCGCCGCGCAGCACGCGCCGGACGGCGACCGCGTCCAGGAGCTTGGCGAGCGGCTTGTCGCTCGGGTCGACCATGCCGTGCGTCTGGAGCACCAGCGGGCGCCCGGCCCGGAGCGCGGCCAGGGCGACGGGCAGGGTCACGAGGTCGCGGGCGAGGTGGACGTGGACGACGTCGGCGTCCTTGACCAGGGCGGCGGCCGCGGCGAGGAGCGCGGGCGAGGTGATGCCGCTGAAGCCGAGCGGGAGGACGGAGCGGGCCCGGTAGAGCCGGGCGGGCACACCGTCGACGTCGGTCGGCAGCGGGCCGGGGAAGCCGTCACCGAGGGCGGTGAGCCGGACCCGGTGGCCGCGTGCGGCGAGGCCCTTGCCGAGGTTCACGGCGACCCGGACCGGCCCGCCGAAGGCGTGCGTGGGGCTGTGCAGGGTGACCGCGTGCAGGACCTTGAGGCTTCGGGCTCCCCCAGGGCCGCTCACGCGGGCACCGGAACCGGTCGGCGGCCGTCGGCCGTGTGCAGGGTGAGCTCCGGGAGGTCCTTGTGGAGCGTCGTACCGGCGGCGACGACCGCGTGCCGGCCGACGGTGACGCCGGCCAGGACGGTGGCGCGGGCCGCGACCCAGGCGCCGTCCTCGACGGTGATCGGGGCGTTGCGGTAGCGGAAGTCGGCGGCCCGGTGGTCGTGGCTGCCGGTGCAGAGCAACGCCTCCTGGGAGACGCAGACTTGGGCGCCGAGCGTGATGGGCTCCAGGTTCAGCAGCCAGGCGCCCTCGCCGATCCAGGTGTGGTCGCCGACGGTCAGCTTCCAAGGCCACAGGACCCTGACCCGGTGCCGTATGAGCACGCCGTCGCCTATGGTCGCGCCGAAGGCCCGCAGCAGAGCGACCCGTAGCCGGGCCGGGCAGAACCAGGCCATGAAGACCGTGTTCATCACCGCGAACCACAGGGCCTGCACGAGTCTGCCGCGGCCCTTGTCGTATCCGGCCAGAGTGAAGGCCGGTAGATTCCGCATGAGTTCACCCCCACCGGCGCCTCCCCAGGCGCCCGCCGATCAGACTAACGGTTGACGGGAGATGACAGGGGGGCGTCGGTAGACTGGCGCGAAGTGATGGTCCGGGGTGGGGACTTCGAGATCCGTGGAGCCGTGGCTCCCGGGCTCCAGGGGGCGCGATGACGACCGAAGTGCGCGGCGGAACGAACACCCCGGCGCGACCGGATTCCGCCGGACCTGACCACGCCGGATCCGATCCCGGCGGATCCGATCCCGCCGGTCCCGATCCCGCCGTACCGGCGCCCTTGCTGCTCGCGCCTGCCGTGTCGCCGCGCACGCTCCTGTCGCGGGCGCTGTCGATCCCCCTCGTGCTCGGCTTCACGGTGTTCCTGCCCCTGTTGGTGGCGATCCAGCCGGGCGCGGGCGTCCACGACGCCGCGTACTTCCTTCAGATCGCGCTGACCATGTACGCCGGGGCGCGGCTCTCGGCGATGATCCTCACCAGCCGGCGGAAGTTGCTGCAGGGCTCGTTCTGGCTCTTCGTCTACATGGCGATGGGGGTGGCGCCGCTCGCCCAGGCCGTCCTGGGGCGGGTGCCGACGCCTGTGGTGGGTCCGCGCTCGGATCTGACGATGGCGGTGGCGCTCGTCCTGGTCGGCTGCGCCGCGTTCGACGTGGGGTCCCTGCTGGCGCGGGGCAGGCCCGGGACGTCCCGACGGGCAGAGGGGCGGCCGGCGCTCGTGCACCGGCGGCGGCTGTATCTGCTCGTGCTGCTCGCCTTCGCGTGCAGTGGCCTGTTCGTCATGAAGCTCGGCGGACCCGCCGTGTTCTTCTCCAGCCGTCAGGAGATCATCGCGGGGATCGAGGAGGCAGGCGTCTCCCAGGCGGACTCGCAGGCCGGCCAGGCGTTCCTGCGCGGATTCGGCACCGTGCCCGCGCTCTTCGCGCTGCTCGTGTACAGCCGCTGGCTGGTCACCTCGCGGCGGGCCAGGCGCCGGCCCATGGTGGCCGGCGTCTTCCTGGCCCTGGTGGCACTCAACCTCGTCGTGAACAACCCCATCTCGAACCCCCGTTACTGGTTCCTGACGGTGATGTTCTCGCTGCTGTTCACGGTCTTTCCGGTGAGCGCGGCGATGTACCGGTCGGCGCTGAGCCTGGGGGTGGTGATGGCGCTGATCGTCTTCCCGTTCTCCGACCGCTTCCGGTACGACGAGAAGAACTACCGCCCGGTCGAGACGACATCGGTCCTGGAGCCGCTGGCGCTCAAGGACTACGACCAGGTCGGCATGTTCGCCAACACCATCACGCTGGTCAACTCGGGCAGCCGGCACCGGTACGGACGTCAGCTGGCCGGATCCGTGTTCTTCGCGGTGCCGCGTTCGGTGTGGCCGGGCAAGCCGCGCGACACCGGGGTGATGGTCGGCCAGTGGATGGGGACGGTGAACACCAATCTCTCCTCCCCCGTCTGGGCCGAGCTGTGGATCGACTTCGGGGCGGTGGGCATGGTCGCCGGGATGACGGGGCTCGGCTACGCGGCGGCCCGGGTCGACGGGCGGTTCGCCCGCCGGGGCACGCGCAGGGCTCCGCCGGGCAGTCTGATCTCCCTGGTGGTGCCGCTGGTGGCGGGGTACTCCTTCATCCTGCTGCGCGGGCCGCTGCTCCAGGCCTCGGGCCGGGTGGCGATCGCGCTGATCTGCATCGCCCTCGTCATGACCTGGCGTCAGGACAAGGGCGCGGCGCTGCGCTGATCCTCCGGGCGCGTCGCGACGGGCTCCGGGCGGGTGCGCTTCACCCGGATCCACGCGGCCACGGCCTTCAGCGCCGAGCCCGCGGCGAGGCCCCAGGCCGCACCGGGGGCGCCGGCGAGGGCGTACCCGGCGAGCATCAGGGCGACGGAGAGCAGGGAGAAGACCACCTGGACCCCGAGCGTGGCGCGGGGGCTGAGGACGCGCAGGGTGACCAGGGCGCAGGTGCCGGCCGCCATCACCGCGTACTGTCCACCCGTGGCGGGCACGAGCTCGGTGGTGGACTGCCAGGTGGCGCCGAGGAGTTGGCGGCCGACGCGGTCGGGGAGGGCGTACAGGACGGCGGCCCAGCCGAGCGCGACGAGGGCGAGGACGGCGGCGAGCGCGGTGGCGGCCCGGACGGTCGCGCGGCGGGAGCCGGTCCGGCCGAGGAGCGGCGGTCCGAAGGCGTTGACGGAGGTGAACAGCGTGTTGAGCGGGCCGAAGAGGGTGGTCGCGCCGCGCAGCGCGCCGACGACGAGGGGGCTCGCGAAGAGCCCGAGGCCGAGGACGGCGAGCTGACTGGAGCCGCTGCCGACGGCGAACTCGACGACGAACCGACGGCCCAGGTGGTCCCGGTGCAGATAGCGGCGGGGCGTGCCCGGCCGTTTCCGTACGTACGGGTGCAGCAGGGTGAGCCCGAGGAGCGCGGCGGGCAGGGCCGAGAGGCCCCAGACGAGGACGAGGCGGGCAGGTGAGCTGCCGTGCGGCTGAAGGAGGAGGGCGGGTACGACGCAGGCGAGCCGGAGCAGGTCGGCGGCGAGGGCCCGGTGGGGCGTGCGCAGGGCGGAGAAGCCGTAGCGCAGGCCGTCCTGGACGAGGACGACCGGGAGGACCGCGCCGAGGGCGAGCACGGCGAGCCCTGTGGGCCCGCCGATGAGGGCGCCGACGGCCAGGAGGAGGACTCCGGCGGCCGTGGAGGCGGCGGCGGTGAAGGTGACGGCGGACCGGACCGCCGCGCCGACCTCGGGCTCCTCGCCCCTCTCCAGGACGACGCTCTGGCCGACGAAGGCGGCGCCGAGGCCGAGGAGCACGGTGAAGACGATGTACACCATGGAGAAGGCGGCGAAGCCGTCCGCGCTGGAGGCGCGCGCCGCGATCACCAGGACGGCGATGTTGGTGAGGCTCGCCGCCGCCTGGTCGAGGACCGAGGCGGCGACGGTCACGGCACGTCTCAACGGTCGCCCGCGCGGATGTCGCCGGTGCGCACGTCCTCCGCGCGGAGCGCGCGCAGGGCGACGGTGTCGGAGCCGTCGCCGAGGAGGATCTGCTCGGGTTCGGCGGCGAACTCGTCGGAGGCGGGCGGCGGCACGTGCCGTCTGCCGCCGCCGGACCCGCGATGGCCCTTCTCCTGCTTGGCGGCGCGGCGGCGACGGCGCCCGGAGTGCACGACGGCGCCGAGGACGGTGCCGCCCGCGCCCGCTATCAGCTCGCGGATGCGCTGGAGATCCGTACGGTGGACGGCGCGCGGGTCGCAGACGACGAGGACGCCGTCGACGCGGTCGACGAGCGCGAGGGCGTCCGCGTAGTTGAGGACGGGCGGGGCGAGGACGACGACGGTGGCGTTCGGCGAGTCGGCCTCGGCGATGAGCCGGGTGACGCGGGGTCCGGTGAGGGCGCGTGCCACGTTCCGCACCCGCTCGCCGGGGACCAGGCCGAAGGAGCCCGACTCGCCCGCGTCGACGGAGAGTTGGCGCCCGGTGGGCCAGCCGTTCTCCTCCTGCTCCGGCTTCTCCACCGGGCTGCTCCAGCGGGGCGCGGTCGCCGCGTGGGCGCGGAGCCGGCCCTTGAGGGTGGGGTCGCGCAGGTCGGCCTCGATGAGCAGGACGTCCTTGCCGGTCTCGGCGAAGGAGGCGGCGAGGTGGGAGGCGACGGAGACGGCGGCCTCGTTGCAGCCGCGCGGGGCGACGACGAGGAGGCGCCGGCGGTCGGCGAACCGCTGGTCGTAGGCGAGCCGGAAGGCGACGGAGCGGTACTCCTCGGCGGCCCGGGCGTCCGTGTGGTCGTCGGCGAGGAGGACGTCGGTGGCGCCGCGGGGCAGGGTGCCGAGGACGGGGGCGCGCACCGCCCGTGCCACGTCGCCGGCGGAGCGCGGCGCGGGGTCGAAGACGAGCCGGACCCAGGCGGCGAGCAGGCCGAGCGCCACGCCGACGAGGGCGCCGAGACCGAGGCTCATGGGCAGTCCGGGGCCGTCGGAGTAGCCGGGGGCGGTGGCGACGCGGATGACGGTGCCGGGCGACATGTCGAGGGACTTGAGCTGGCTGATCCGGGCATCGAGTTCGTTGATGCGGTTGAGCAGGTTGGTCTTGACGCCGTACTCGGCGTCGCGGGCCGCCCCGTCGGGCATCCGGTCGAGTTCCTTGGTCTTCTGGTCGTGCTTCTTGGCCACCTCGTCGAGCTGCCGCTGCTGACCGGCGAGCATGGTGGCCCGCACATCGGTCCACTGCTTCTGGCGCAGCGCGAGGTAGGCCTGGGTGACAGCGTTGGCCCGGTCGGCGGCGGCCTGGGGGGTGTCGGCGGTGTAGGTGAACTGGAGGACCTGGCTCTGCGGCGGGTTGGTGACCTGGAGGTCCTTCTGCAGCTTGCCGATGGTGCCGGTCCAGCCGAGCTTCTTCGCGGCCTGTTCGGCGACGCTGCTGCTGAGGGCGGTCTGCCGCTCCGACCCCATGTTGAGGGTCTTGTCCTGGGAGATGCTGGGGTTGAAGGGGTCGTTGACGGGGGCGCGCAGCACGACCTGGCTGGTGGCCACGTAGGTGTCGGCGTTGGACATGCCGAACCAGACGCCGCCGAGCAGTCCGATGCCGATGCCGCAGGTGATGATCGCGCGGTAGCGCAGGAGTTGGCGGAACTGGTCGCGCAGCAGCTCCGGTTCGTCGTCCTCGACCGCGGTGACGTGCGAGTGTGTCACGTGCTCGGACCCCCCAGAGCCTCGTCGATCAGTGCGTCGATCCGGGCGAGGCCGGCCGCTCGGGTCAGATGGGCCTCGACGTGGCGGGGCCCCTGGGCGCCGAGTGCGTCGGCGGCCGTCGGATCTGAGCCGAGTCTACGGATTTCGGCCAGCAGCGCGTCGGGATCTTCCGGAGGTACGAGCACTCCGGCACCGGAGCGGAGGACTTCCTGGGCGGTGCCGCCCTCGGCGGCGACGGAGGCGACGACGGGGCGTCCGGCGGCGAAGTACGAGGTCAGCTTGGACGGCACGCTCATGTCGAGGACCGAGGCGCGCTGGGTGACGGCGAGCACGTCCGCGGCGGCGAGCGTGTCGGGGAACTCGTCGTCGCCGACGGGCTCCATGAAGTCGAGGTTGGGGACGTCGGCGCCCAACTGCTCCAGGTGGGCGCGCTGGTTGCCGTCGCCGAGCAGGACGATCCTGATCTTCGGCTCGCGCCGGGCCGCTTCGACCAGGACGTCGAGTCCCTGCTTGAGCCCCATGTTCCCGGAGTGCAGGACGACGGTCTCGCCGTCGACCCAACCGAGGCGGTGCCGGGTCTCGGCGCGCGAGCCCGAAGGACCGGGCACATGGGACCAGTTGGGGACGAGCCGGATGCGGCGGGGGTCGACTCCCATGGCGGCGACCTTGTCGACGAAGGTCTCGTGGATGACGCCGACGAGCGCGGCCCTGCGCAGCGCGTACGTCTCCGCCCGGGCGGCGAGCGCGGCGGCGCGGTCCCCGCCCCGGATGCCGCTCTGCGCGGCGGCCGCGCCCATCAGGTCCTGGACGACGGGAACGTACGGAACGCGCCAACGGGCCGCGAGGCGAGCGCCGATGACGCCACCGGCGAGGCTGGGCATCTGGGCGAGCACGGCGTGCGGGCGGGCCATGCCCGGCGGCGCGAGGAGTCCGTGGGCGAGCACGCTCGCCTCGAACGCGGCACGTTTCAGGGCCGTCTGGCGGGCGGGCACGGTGTGGCGCCGGCGGTGGACGACGACCCCGGCGCGTTCCTCGGTGCGGCGCCAGGCCCTGGCGTAGGACGGGTCCAGGGACCAGGCGGGGTAGTGCGGCATGCCGGCGAGGACATGGGTCTCGTGGCCGCTCGCCGCCCAGTGCTCGGCGATCTGCGTGGCGTACGGCCCTATCCCGGCGTGCTCAGGAGCGTAGTTGGTGGAGACCACGAGCAGCCGCCTGCGCGTCGCCGGATTCCCCAAGTCACCGCTCCCCGCCGTCACTTCGCCCACGCGACCGCCCCTCTCCCCCAGTGACGCGAACCGGACTTCACCCTAGTCGTTCACCCACTCTCAACGGAACGTGCACGCTATCGTCGGAACTCCTTCGCGCTGGGGAGCGCGAACGCACCTGGGGGGTTTGGCACATGACCGCAGGAAGGCCGTACCGCGTCGGCTACGCACCGGGGGCCTACGACCTCTTCCACATAGGGCACCTCAACATCCTTCGCCACGCGCGCAGTCAGTGCGACTACCTGGTGGCGGGGGTGGTCTCGGACGAGATGGCGGAGCTCGCCAAGGGCCGCCGGCCGGTGATCCCGCTGGTCGAACGCCTGGAGATCGTGCGCAACGTGAAGTACGTCGACGCGGCGTTCGTGGAGACGGTGCCGGACAAGCTGGAGACCTGGAAGCAGGTCAGATTCGACGTGCTGTTCAAGGGTGACGACTGGCGCGGCACGCCCAAGGGGGACCGGCTCGAGCGGGACTTCGCGGGGGTGGGGGTGGAGATCGTCTACTTCCCGTACACGATGCACACCTCCAGCACCCAGCTGCGGCGCGCGCTCGACCTCCTGACGCAGGAGGTCGAGCCGGGCACTGGGGTCAGCGAGGGGCTGCGCTGAGTTCGCGGAACCACTTGGCGAGGAAGGCGAGGAGGAACACGGCGCTCGCGACGGCGAGCGCCGTGTAGCCCCAGCGGAACGCGGTTCCGCCGCCGAGGAGCAGGAAGACCAGGCAGAAGACGCCGTGGTCGACGGGGAGCAGCGCCACCGCACGGAGCGTCGAGGGCTGCGCGGCCGGGGTGCCGGGCGCCGGGCGGGGCTTGAGCTTCTCGGTCAGCAGTCCGCCGAAGAACGTGACCACGGCGGTGAGTTGGAAGCCGAGGGGGACCAGGAACCAGCCGTCGTCGGCCGTGCCGAAGTGGCCGGGGTGGCGGTAGAAGGCGATCAGTACGGCGAGGTGCAGCGCGGTGATCTTGGCGCAGTCCACGACGTGGTCGAGCCACTCGCCCGCGGGGCTGCCTCCGCCGCGCAGCCGGGCGAGCTGTCCGTCGGCGGAGTCGAAGGCGAAGCCGACGGCGAGCCCGAGCCAGACCAGCAGACCGAGGGTCCAGGAGGGGGTGGCGAGAGCCAGTGCGGCGACGGCGGCGAAGCTGAACCCGGCGCTGATCAAGGTAACTTGATTGGGCGTCAGGCCGAGCGCGTACGAACCTGCCGCGAGGAGGCGGCCCACCGGGCGGTTGACGAACCGGGAGTAGAGCGAGACCCCCTTCGCGGACTTCTGGGCGGATCGCAACTCGCTCAGCGCGGTACCGATCGTGCCCGCTCCCGCTCTTGCTTCCGTTCCTGTTCCCGTTCCCACGAACCCCCCAGGACCTTTGTGCGAGTTTCGTACTTTCGTACGTGATGGCGCACATCATGGCATCACCGGGGGGTTCGCGGTGGTGGACCTATGCCTCCACGGCCTCCGCGTGGCGGTTTTCCTTGATCGTGATGCGGCCCTTGCGGATCGTCGCCAGGCGCGGGGCGCGGCGGGCGATCGCACTGTCGTGGGTGACCATCACGAAGGTCAGGCCGTGCTCCTTCCAGAGCCCTTCGAGGAGGTCCACGATCTCGTCGCGCATGGACTCGTCGAGGTTGCCGGTGGGCTCGTCGGCGAGGAGCACCTTGGGGCGCTTCACCAGGGCACGGGCGATCGCGACGCGCTGCTGCTGGCCGCCGGAGAGCTCGGCCGGCAGGTGCCCGCGGCGCTCGCCGAGGCCGACGGAGTCCAGGGCCTCCGCCGCCATGGTGCGCCGCTCGCCCGCCTTGATGCCCATGGGGACGAGCGCCGTCTCCACGTTCTCCTGGGCGGTGAGCGTGGGGATGAGGTTGAAGGACTGGAAGACGAAGCCGATGTTCTGGCTGCGGACGGCCGTCAGCCGGCTCTCCGGCAGTTTGGCCAGATCGACACCGTCGAGGACCACGCTGCCCGAGGTGGGCCGGTCGAGACCGCCCAGCATCTGCAGCAGCGTGGACTTCCCGCCGCCGGTGGGTCCCTGGATGACCAGGCGGTCGCCCTCCCTGATGGTCAGGTCGATGCCGGCGAGCGCGTCGACTCTCTCCTGGCCCCTGCGGTACTGCTTGGTGACGCCGGTGAGTTCGTACATGGGTGCAACTCCTGCGATACGTGAAGGGGGTTCGGGCTACTCGACGCGGCGCAGCGCGTCCGCCGGCCGCAGGCGCGAGGCGCGCCAGGCACCGAAGCCGCCCGCGACGAGCCCGCCGCCGAGGGCGAGGAGGACGGCGAGGCCGACGGTCGTGACGCTCACGGGCGCGGTGAGGGCGATGTCGAGGGTGTTGCCCGCCGCGCCCTGGCTCGCGGCGCCCATGCCGGGTCCGCCGAGCACCCGGCCGCCGCCCGGGCCGCCGCTGGTCAGCGCGCCGCTGCCGAGCTCGGCGGTGAGGGTGGGGCTGACGGCGGTGACCAGGTACGCGCCGGCGAGGCCGACGGCGATGCCGAGGGCTCCTCCGATGAGGCCGTTGACGAGCGCCTCGCCCATCACCTGCCGGGTGACCCGGCCGCTCTTCCAACCGAGCGCCTTGAGCGTGCCGAACTCGCGCACCCGGCGGCTGACGGCCGAGGAGGTGAGCAGCCCTGCGACGAGGACGGCGGCGACCAGGACGGCGTAGGAAAGCCACTTGCCCACGTTGGTGGCGAGGTTGGCTGCGGTGTCGAGGGAGCCGGAGACGGTCTCGGCGAGGTCGGCGGAGGTGGTGACCGTCGTGCCGGCGACGTTCTTCTGGATGGCGGACTTGACGGCGTCGATCCGCGTCGAGTCGGTCGCCTTCACATAGACGGTGGTGATCTTGTCCTTGGAGTCCGACAGGGTCTGCGCCTGCTTGAGCGGCAGGTAGACCTGGGCGGCGGACTGGCCGCTGTCGGCGGTGGCGATGCCGATGACCTCGAACTTCACCGCCTTGACCGTGAGGGTCTCGCCGACGGCGAGGCCCTCCTGCTTGGCGTAGGCGCTGTCGACGACGACGGACTTGGCGTCGGTCTCGGTGGTCTTGAAGGTACGGCCCGCGGTGATCGTGGAGGTGGTGAGGGGGCCGAGGTCGGGGGTGGTGACGTCGGTGCCGTAGAGGGTGAAGGAGTTGACGTCGAAGGCGGCGCCTCCGCCCTCGACCCGGCCTCCGCCGCCGCTTCCGTTGCCGGAGCCGCCGGGGCCACCGGGCTGGGCGGGCTGCGCCTGCTTGAACTCGCCGCGCTTGAACTCGCCGTCGATCTTGAGGTTGGTGAGGCTGAGCCCGCCGACCGCCTGGGCGACACCGTCCTGCTTGGCGACGGTGGTGACCGTCGACGCGGCCAGGGTCTGGAAGCCCTGGACCATCAGCCGGTCGCTGCTCTGCTCCTCACCGTCCTCGTTGGCGTCGAACTCGAACCGCGGCCGCTGCGCCTGCTGACCGGCCTGGGGCTCCTCGCGGGCCTTGGTGACGGTCAGATCGGTGCCGAGACCGTAGAGGGACTCCAGGACCTGCGTCTGGGCCTGCTTCATGCCGGCTGCCACGGAGTTGACGACGATGACCAACGCGATCCCGAGCGCGAGCCCGGAGGCGACGACGAGCGCCGCCTTTCTGCGACGGCGCAGCTCGCGCCGGAGGTAGGTGAAGAACATGAGCGTGAAGTTAGGGGCGCGCGGTGATGGCTGGATAAGGCCTGCGTGAGAGTGGGATGAGAGTCGCGACGGGGGCCGGGGGACGCGCGGAACGGGGCCGGCGCGCCCCTGCGGCAGGACGGAGTGCGGCACGGGCCGCCCGGCGAACGGCGGGGCGCCGCGGCCGCGAGCCTCAGGTCATGTACGTCAAGGGATCGTCGAGGACCTGGCGGATGACGAACGCGGCCGCGCCTCGGGACGCCGGGGTCGCCGGGGACGCGGGGCGGAGCCGGCCCGCGGCCGGGGGCCAGAGGCCGGAGACAACGCGGCGGGCGAGTTCGGCGTTCACGGCCGGGCCGAGACGGGCCATCAGCAGGGGGTAGATCCCGCCGAGAACGACCGCCTCGGGGTCGAGCAGGTTCACCGCGCCGGAGAGCGCGAGGCCCAGCATCCGGCCCGCCTCCTCGACGGCGGCCACCGCGCGGGGCTCCCCCGCGTCGGCGGCGCGCGCCAGCTCCTCCACCCCGGCGGCCCCCGCCGCCCGCAGCAGCGCCGACTGGCCCGCGTACTGCTCCAGGCACCCGCGCGAGCCGCAGCGGCACAGGGGCCCGTCGGCGTCCACGGGCAGGTGGCCGATCTCGCCGGCGAAGCCGTGGGCGCCGCGCAGCAGTTCGCCGTCCACGACGATCGCGCCGCCCACCCCGATCTCGCCGGTCAGGTACAGGAAGGTCCGTACGTCACCGAGGGCGCCGAACCACAGCTCCGCGAGCGCGGCCGCGTTCGCCTCGTTGTCGGAGGTGACCGGCAGCTCGCCCTGCCCGGGCCACCGCTCCGCGAGGGCCTCGCCGAAGAGCCGGTCGGCGGGCACGCGGTTCCAGCCGAGGTTCGGGGCCTGCTGGACGGTTCCGGACGAGACGAGGCCCGGCAGGGCGAGCCGTACCCCGGCCGGGCGCAGCTCCCGCTCCGCCGCGCTCCGCAGCGCCTGCGCCGCGAGCCCGGCGGCGCGCGCGAGGACCTCGGCCGGCTCGGCCGCCCGGTTGTCGACGGACTCCGCGACCCGGACCCGGTCGCTCCCCGCGAGGTCGACGACGCACACGGACACGTAGTCGACGTTGATCTCGACCCCGAGCCCGGCGGGACCGGTGCCGGCGGGCTTCAGGACCGTCCCCGGCCGGCCCGCCTGGCCGCTGAAGGTCTTGCCCGACTCGACCAGGAAGCCCTGCTCCATGAGCTGTTCCACCAGGGAGGAGACGGCGGCGCGGGTGAGGCCGACGCGCGCCGCGACGGCCGCGCGGGTCGTCTCGCCCGCGTCGTGGACGGTGCGCAGGACGAGGCTCAGGTTGTGGCGTCGCACGCTCGCCTTGTCGGCCTTGGGCTCCCGGGTCGGTGGCGTCTTCATCGTCCCCGAGCCTAATCCCCCTCCGCCCCCTTCTCCTTCACCCCGTTCCTCCCTGTTCCGCGAAAAGAGTTCAACCACCGAACTCTCTGCGCTACTGTCTGCCGCATGCCACTCCCCCGCGACTACAGCGGCCAGAGCTGCGCCCTCTCACGCTCCATGGAGGTCGTCGGTGAGCGCTGGACGCTGCTGATCGTGCGGGACGCGTTCTTCGGGGTCCGCCGGTTCGGCGAGTTCGCCGCCCATCTCCGGCTCCCCCGCGCCGTCCTGGCCGACCGGCTCGCCTCGCTCACGGACGCGGGCGTCCTCGCCCGCCTTCCGGACACCGGCCGCCGCGAGGTCTACGCCCTCACCTCCAAGGGCGTCGCGCTCTGGCCGGCCGTCCGCGCGCTCACGTCCTGGGGCGACGACTTCTACGGCTCCGCCGGCGGGCCGCGCCGCGTCTTCCGCCACGCCGACGACGACGCGCCGATCGCCGAGGACGGCCGGTGTACGGGGTGCGGGGCCCCGGTCCCGGTCGGCGACGTCCTCGTGGCGCCGGGCCCTGGCCTCGCGCCTCCGGCCGAGGACGACGACCCGGTGACGGCGGCCCTCGCCCGCCCGCACCGGCTGCTCCGCCCCCTGCTCGTACCGTCCACCGCGCAACGTTCCCCGAGAGGTCCGCACTCATGAAGATCCTGGTCGTCGGCGCCGGAGCCACCGGAGGCTACTTCGGGGCGCTGCTCGCCCGTTCCGGACAGGACGTCACCTTCCTGGTCCGCCCGCGCCGCGCGGCCGAGCTGCGCGAGCGCACCCTGCGCGTCGTCGGGCGCGGCAGTCCGAGCGAGGAGTGGTCCGTCGCGCCCCGGCTCGTCACGGCCGACACGCTGGACACGACGTACGACCTCGTCCTGTTCTCGGTGAAGTCCACCGCCCTGGAGCAGGCGATGGAGGACGTCGCGCCGGCCGTCGGACCGGACACCGTCATCGTGCCGCTGCTGAACGGTCTCGCCCACATCGACGCCCTGAACACCCGCTTCGGCGCCGCGCGGGTCCTCGGCGGGGTCGCCAAGGTGGTCACCACGCTCGACGAACACGGGGACATCGTCCGCCTCGCGCCGATCGCCCATCTGACGATCGGCGAGCAGGACGGGACGCCCACCGCGCGCGTGGAGAAGGTCCGGTCCGTCCTCGCCGAGGCCGGCATCGACGCCCTGGTGCCGGAGGACGTCATGACGTCCATGTGGCACAAATGGGTCTTCATCACCACGTTCGGCGCGGTGACGAGCCTGATGCGGGGCACGGTCGGGGAGGTCACCGCCGTCCCGGGCGGCGCGGAGCTCGGCCCGGCCGTCCTCGCCGAGGCGGCGGCGGTCGCGGAGGCGGCAGGCCATCCCGTACCGCAGGCGGAACGGGACATGACGCTCGGCATCGTGACCGCCACCGGGTCGCCCATGGTGCCCTCCCTGTACCGGGACCTGGTCGCCGGGCGCCCGACGGAGGTCGAGCACCTCTTCGGGGACCTGGTGGCACGCGCGCGTGCCCTGTCCGTGCCCACGCCGCTGCTCGGCCTCGCCACCCTGCACCTGCGGGTCCACCAGGCGCGGGTCACGGCGACCGCCGCGCTCTGAGGACACCCTCAAGCGCCCTGAAGACACCTCTCAAGCGTCCTGAAGGCGACTCCTCAGCGGCTCAGCCAGCCCCTGAGGAGCCTGCTCACGGCCGGCATCGACACGTACGTCATCAGGACGTTGAAGACACACGCGACGACCGCGCTGCTCAGCACGTACGGCAGCGCGGTCAGCCGGGGCACCAGGAGCCAGCCGCCGAGGAGCGAGATCGGGTAGATCGCGAGCGTCGCGCTGATCGCCATCTTCCACCGCGGCGGCGCGGGCCGGGTCGAGCCCGGCTTGGCGAACCAGGTCTCCATGCCGGTCAGTTTCCGCCGGGCTATCTCGGTGTGGTGGTGCCCCTCGCAATCCGCGAACCAGGCCGCCCTCTCCGGCGACTCCTGCCAGATCCGGCAGGCCTCCGCGTCCCGGAACCGGTGGACGAGGAACCAGGGGGCGTCGCCTCCGGACGAGCGGAAGAGCCCGTACCCGAGGTGCCCCGGGAAGGCGGCCGCGCTCTCGAGGATGCCCCTGGCCCACCGCTCGAAGGCCGCTTCGTAGCCGGGCTCCACCCGGCGGGCTATCAGCAGGGTCACCTCGCCGGTGTCGGCGGGGACGGTGGTGTGTTCAAGACTCACCGCGGTCACTCGTACTCCTCGTGATCACACCGCGCCCGCCGACACTGTACGCGGCGCCCGGCCGAGAACGGCGATGAGGACGGGGATGAGGACGGGGATGAGGACGGCGACAAGGACGATGACGGGGACGGTCACGTGGCCCATCCCGGGGGGGGAACCACCCACAAATTCACCGACGCTTCGTACACGCTCCGGTCCGAGCCGGTCACGGCCAGCGGTGCGATCATCTAGTGTTCCCACGACCACACCGGTGGCCCGCGAGACCCGCACACCGCCACCGTGGATCAGGGACTGGGGGCGATGCGCACGTGGCCGAGAACGAGATGGCCGTGTTCGGAGTCTCGGCTCTGGAGGAGGAGCTCTACCGGCATTTCCTCCGCAACCCGGACACCCCCGCCGACGACGTCCATCTGCTGCTGCACACCGACCCGGACGAGACCCGCGCCTGCCTCGCGCGGCTGCGCGCCCTCGAACTGCTCCACCCCGAACGGCCCGACGGACGGGTCTCCCCCGCCGAACCCGAGGCGGCACTGACCCGGCTGACCGACCGCCGGCTCACCGAGCTGCACCGGGAGCTGCAACGGGTCACCCGATCCCGGCACGTCATCGACGGGTTACGCGCGGAGACCTCGGCCCGCACGGAGACCTCCGTCGGCATCGAGCAGCTGGACGGCCTCTCCAACATCCGCAACCGGATCGACGACCTCGCCTTCTTCGCCCGCGACGAGATCCTGGCCGTCGAGACCTCCCACCGGCTCTCCCCCGAGAACATCGCCCGCTCCCGGCCGCTCGACCTGCGATGTCTGCGGCGCGGCGTACGGATCCGCAACGTGGTCGTACGCGCCGCGCTCGACGACCGGCCGACGGCCGACTACCTCCGCGAACTGGCCTCCCACGGGGCCGAGATACGGGTCACCGGCGACACCGCCGAGCGGATGATCGTGTACGACCGCTCCACCGCCCTTGTACCGCTCGACCCGCGCAACACCGCGCGCGGCGCGCTGCTCGCGCACCAGAGCGGCCTGGTCACGAACATCATCGCGCTGTTCGAGAAGATCTGGGAGGGCGCGGAGGATCTCGCCTCCTCGGCTCGCTCCGAGGGCTCCGGACCCGGTGGCGGCGGCGATCTGACCGAACGCGAGCGACAGGTGCTTGCGTTCATGTGCACGGGTGCCAAGGACGAGGCGGGGGCACGCGAGTTGGAGGTCTCGGTCCGTACCTATCGGCGCTACGTCGCCGAACTGCTCCAGACCCTCGGCGCCAACAGCAGGGCCCAGGCCGCCCTCCTCGCGCGCGAGCGCGGCTGGATCTGAACCCGGGGCCTACCGACTGCCGCCAGGCACCGACCAGCCGTGCAGGGCGGCGTCCGCGAGGACGGCGGCCACCGTCCGCCGCACGGCCGGACGGTCGACGTCCCCGTCGAGGGCGATCCGCAGCCGGATGCGGTCGGCGGCCACCTGGGGCGTACAGGCCCAGTGACCCGGCAGCAGACAGAGGAGGCGGATCACGGTCGTCGGCCCCGCCGGGGCCGTGGCGTCGTGGCGTACGGCCACCACGTCGACGAATCGGAGCGCGTGGTCGGTCACGATCATGTCCCCTCTCCAGCCGTGAGGACGTGCAGGGCGGCGGCCGTGAGGGCGGTGATGCCGGTCGGCAGGGCGGTGCGTACGTCCGGGGCGAACTCCGGTGCGTGGTTGGGCGGGAGCGGCTCGCCCGACTCCACGGCCCGCCGCCACCGCGCGGCCCCGACCGTGCCGAGCAGCCAGTACGCCAGGGGGACGCCGTCCGCGCCGAAGGCGGCGTAGTCCTCGGTGGCGGTGAGCGGGGGCGTGAGCGTGACCCGGCGCGCGCCGAGCGCGGTCGCGTGGACCCGGCGCAGGGCGGCCGTCGCCGCCGGGTCCGGGACGAGGACGGGCGAGCGGGCGGTGACCGTGAACTCCGGCTCTCTCGGGCAGCCGGACGCCGCGCACTCGGCGCGGACGATCCGCTCCACGGCCGCGTCGACCCGGGCGAGCGCCGCGTCCCCGAACGCCCGTGTGGACACGCTCAGTTCGGCCCGGTCGGGGATGACGTTGGCGCGGTCACCGGCGCGCAGGGAGCCGACGGTGAGGACGACCGGCTCGGCCGGCGCGGTCTCCCGCGCGACCACCGACTGGAGCCGTACGACGGTGGCGGCCGCGGTCAGGACCGGGTCGACGGAGAGGTGCGGGGTGCCGCCGTGGCCGCCGCGCCCGTGGATGACGACCTCAAGCGCCGTACTGGCGGGCATCAGCGGACCGGGGCCCGCGTGCGCGACCGTCCCGGCGGGTAACGGCGCCGCGTGCTGGGCGAGGACGAGGTCCGGGGTGCCGAACCGCTCGTAAAGACCGTCGTCGACCATCGCCCGCGCGCCCTGGAGGGTCTCCTCGGCGGGCTGGCCGACGACGAGGACCGTGCCCCGCCAGGCGGAGCGGGAGCGGGCGAGCCGGGCGAGCGCGCCCGCGGCGGCCGCCAGGTGCAGGTCGTGGCCGCACGCGTGCATCACGCCGGGGACCGTACTGGCGTACCGCAGGCCCGTACGTTCGGTGACCGGCAGGGCGTCCAGGTCGGCGCGGAGCAGCACGGTGGGTCCGGGGCCGTTGCGCAGGACTCCGACGACGCCGTGGCCCTTGCCCACACCCCGGGCGACGGTACAGCCGTGCAGCTCCAGCCAGGCGGCGAAGCGGTCGGCGGTGCGTGCCTCGTCGCCGGAGAGCTCGGGGTGGGTGTGCAGGTCGAGGTAGAGCTCGAGGGCGGGCCGCAGCTCCTCCTCGGGCACCTCGACGACCTCGGGCACCTCGGTGGCTGGCGTCGTGTCCATGTCTGTCTCCTGCCGGGGCTGCGGACGGCCGGGCGTCCTGGTGCGGCTGGGTGTCCTCGGGCTGCCGGGTGCCGTCGGGCTGCGGGGTGCCCTCGGGCTGCTGAGCGTCCTGGTGCGGCTGGGTGTCCCGCTCTTCGCGAGGGTGGGGTACGGGCCGGTCAGTGCGGCCTGCGGGGCGCTGTCACGGGGTGACAGCGAACTGACAGCGGCACGACGGCCGATCTGACAGCGGGCCCGGCTGGAATGAGGCCTCGCAAGGGAGTGCCGCCGGAGCAGCCGGCGGACCCCTGTGACGCGAAGGAGAACCCCATGGCGCCCAAGACGGAGCTCGCGACCCTCGCCGACGAGATCCTCGAGCTGGAGTCGGAGACCTTCGAGATCTCGGACTACTCGGACGCGGTCGAGGTCGTCCTGGCCGGGTGCACCTCGTCCTCCTCGACCTCCACCTGCTCCAGCACCACCAGCACCACCTCCTGCAGCGCCTGATCGCGCGTACCCCGCGATCGGCAGCCCCCGCCCGGCGGTGAACCCCGCCCGGGCGGGGGCTTCCCCTCGTTCGCCGGCCGTACGGAGGCGGCTCACGGGAACGGGTGCGGCACGGCCTTGATCTCGTCCTCGCGCAGATCGGCGGCCCGTCTGCCGGACGCCCGCAGGGCGGTGCGCAGCCGGGGCATCAGCAGGGCCCGCTGGCGGGTCCAGCCGAAGTCGAGGGGCAGCAGTCCCGGCACGATCGCGGCGACCGTGTGCAGGCCCATCCGCCGCTGCTCGGGGGTCGTCTGGTCGACGGCGATCACATCGTGCCCGGCGTGGACCAGCTCGTCGCGGAGCAGCCGCAGGTCGTCCATCAGGTCCCCGGTGCGGGGGCGCTTCGGCTCCCAGTCGGCGAAGGCCTCGTCGAGCGACAGGACGCCGTCCGGCTCCAGGTACTCGGCCGCGTGCACGGTCATCGAGGGCAGCCCGTAGAGCTGGGCGTGGTCCTTGAGGTGGAGGACCTTGGTGAAGTCCTGGGCCATCTCCTCCAGTTCGCCGATCCGTTCGGCCACCTGGTAGGGCAGATGGGGGATGTAGGTGAGGACTTCGGAGAGCGCGGAGTCCACGGTGCTCTCGGGGTCGAAGCCGGCCGCGGCGGCGAAGGAGAGAGCGCCGGGACCGCCGTCGCGGCGGACGGCGAGCGCGGTGACGACGGGGACGGCGAGGTCCATGCGGTTGTCGTAGGCGTACACGTCGTAGCCGTGCAGCGCGGCCCGGTCGATCATCGAACGGATCGCGGGGGCGCGGCAGGTGGCGAGGTCGATCCGGGTGAGCCGGGCACGGCCGTACCAGGCGAGCAGGAAGGCGTCCCGCTCGATCAGCTCCAACAGGCCGAAGAGGATGGCCTCTTCGAGGCTCCCGCCGGTGGCACAGCCGTTGGAGCACTCGAAGACGAAGTTGTCGGCGTCGACGCCCGCGCTGTAGTGCGCGAGGCGCGCCGGTACGAGGACGGGCGCGTCGGAGCGCAGCGAGTGGCCCCACACCCAGGGGATGGCGCGGTCCGGGTCGAACGGGCTGACGAGGTGGTCGCGTTCGTACGTCTCCGGGGCGTACAGACCGCACTCGGCGGGGTCGAGGACGGGCGTCCCGGCGGCGAGGAGTTCGTGGTACGAGGCGGAGACGGGCGCCGTGCCGCGTCGGCGGTGGGTGCCCGCGTAGCGCTCCAGGCCCTCCAGCTGGGCCAGCGTACGGCTGGTGCCGTAGCTGTTGGCCTGGCCGCTCCAGGTGACGTCGTTGAGGCCCGCGTAGCCCCGGACGAAATGGGTGCCGGCCACCGGGGCGGTGGTGGTGGAGACCGGGTTGATCCAGACGTCGGAGCCGAGGGCGCCGCAGACCGGGTTGGCCAGGGCCGTGGTGGGCAGCGGGTACGAGCCGAGGGACCGCAGCCGGTATCCGGACGGGTCCGGCTTGGGCGCCGGGCCGAGGGTCATCCGGGCCGACTCGGCGGTGTCGGGGCGCTCGCGCACGCACGAGGGGCAGAGCGGCTCGGGCAGCAGCGGGAAGGTCGCCGTGGCGAGGGTCGCGAGGTCGACCCGGGTGACCTGCGGCAGCTCCCGGTCGGGCGCCGAGGCTGTGGAGGGGCCGGTGCGGTCGCCGGGGAGCGTCGCCCGGTACGCGGCCCAGACGGCGTCCAGGGCGTAGTCGGTGAACACCGGCCAGGCGACGGCGCCTTGAGACGCGTACCCCAGCTCCAGGGCTTCCCGCTCGGAGCGGCTGCGCAGCCGCTGCCAGCGCATGGCGAGGCACTGCCCGCAGGCCACCCGCGCGCCGTCCCGGCCGCCGCCCCAGGGGCCGAGGAGCACGGCCCGTGAGGTGAGGTGGACGGTGGCCTCGGGCCGAATCCGGGCGTACGGGTCGGGGCGGCCGAAGCCCAGGGTGTCGGCGGCGCCGAGCGGAACCACCAGGGGTGCGGGCAGCCGCTCCTGTCCGGCGTGGCGGGCGGTCAGCGCGCGCTGGAGCAGCGCCCTGGCCGCCTCCAGCGGTGCGCCCGCGGGGGCGGCGGACTGTGCGCTCGGCGCCTGGGTCGTCATGACTTGTCGCTCCAGCGGAAGGTCTTCAAGGCGATGGCTCCGAGGACGACGGCGACTCCGGCGAGGACGGCGCAGGCCACGCCGATGTCGCCGCCCGAGCCGTTGCCGGTGAGCGCGGCGGAGACGCCGTCGTTGAGGTAGAAGAGCGGCAGGGCGTGGGCGAGGCTCTGCATCCACTCCGGCATCGCGTCCAGCGGGAAGAAGGAACCGGACAGGAACGCCATCGGGATCATCAGGCAGTTGGCGACGGCCGCGACCGCCTCGGGCGTCTTCGCGAACGAGCCGACGATGACGCCGAGGGCGAGGAAGGCGGTGATGCCGAGCACGAGGACCGGCAGCACGAGCGGCCAGGAGCCGGCCGGCTTCAGCCCGAACCAGGGCAGCAGCGCCACCCCCACGAACAGCGCGGTCTGCACGATGCCGATGGCGACGGCGAGCCCGTAGCGGGAGGCGAGCACGGAGGGCAGCCGGACCGGCGTCATCCGGATGAGCCGCAGGATGTCGTCTCGGCGCCACTGCATGAGCACGAAGCCCACCCCGAAGACGGCCGCGTTGGCGACACCCCAGGACAGCACGCCGGGGGCGATGTAGTTGATGTACGGCTGCCCGCTCTGCTCGACCTCCTTGCCGTGGAAGATCAGCCCGAACACGACCAGGAAGAGCAGCGGGAAGGCGAAGGTGAAGAAGAGGGTGGTCTTGTCGCGGGTGTAGGCCCGGTAGCCCGCGCGGGTCAGTGCGGCGTATGCGCTCATGGGGTGGGTCTCCGTGTCCGTTCTCTGAACTCTGTCCACGTCCGGTGGACCGGGCGGGGCGTGGTTACGGCTGCGGGGTGACGTCGCCGGTCAGTTGGAGGTACACGTCCTCCAGGCTGGCCGTACGGGTGCGGATGCCCTGGAGGCCGGCGATCTCGCCGACCGCCGCCAGGACGGGCCCCGCGTCGAGGGTCTCCAGGACGACGGCGTCGGGCTCCTCGGTGACGCCGATGACACCGGGGATGGCCCGCGCGGCCTCCGGGGTGAGCCGCCCGGCGGGGACCACCAGGCAGGTGGTGGGGCTGCCCGCGGAGACGAGCCGTGCCGGGGTGTCGAGCGCGCGCACCCGCCCGTCCACGATGATGGCGACCCGGTCGCAGAGCGCCTCGGCCTCGTCGAGGTGGTGGGTGGTGTAGACGATGGTGCGGCCGGCGCCCTTCAGCTCGCGCAGGACCTGCCAGAGCGCGCGGCGGGCCTGCGGATCGAGGGCGGCCGTCGGCTCGTCCAGGAAGATCAGCTCCGGCTCGTGCACGAGAGCCGAGGCGATCGCGAGCCGCTGGCGCTGGCCGCCGGACAGGTCCTCGACGCGGACCGCGCCGTGCTCGGTGAGACCCACGGATTCCAGGGCCCGTGCGGCGGCGTCCGTTCCGGCGCCGTAGAGCGCGGCGACCGTCTCCAGGTGCTCGCGGGCCGTCAGCCGGACGAAGAACGCGGAGGTCTGGGTCTGCACGCCGATCCGGGGCAGCAGGCCGACGTTGCGGGGCCAGGGGCTCTCCCCGAACACGGCGACCGTGCCGGAGTCGGCCTGCCGCTGCCCCTCCACGATCTCGATCAGGGTGGTCTTCCCGGCGCCGTTGGGGCCGAGCAGTCCGAAGAACTCGCCGCGCGCCACCGTGAGCGAGATGCCGTCCACGGCCTGCTTGGAGCCGTACCGCTTGTGCACGGAGTCGAGCACGATGGCCGCGTCCCGGCGCTCGGCGCCCCCTCCCGGCTCGGTGGTCTCGTGCGGGGCCGCGCTCTCCCGCGCGGGAGACGGGGTGGTGGGGGGCATGGTGCGCTCCTTGGTCACGCGGCTCGGGCCGCGGTCAGCAGGTGGTGGACGATGGCCGCCGCCGAGGCGGCGAGAACTCCGAGGACGAGCAGGGTGCCCAGTCCGTAGGCGGTGTAGACGGTACGAGCCCGGCCCGGGTAGCCGGCCGCCGCCGGGTCGCGGCGGACGGCGAGGCGGAGGAAGTCGCGGCTGGAGGCGGCGAGTTCGGTGGCTCCGGCCCACTGGCTGACGATCTTGTAGCCGTCGAGCGGCGGCAGCGGGACCAGCATCGCGAACGCCTGCAGGCTGCCGAGCAGCAGCAGTCCGGTCAGGGCGTCGTGGGTCGCCGCGTCCACCGGTGCCCAGAGCCAGAGGGCGCAGAAGGGCAGCAGGAAGAGGAGGTTCATCACGGCGCCCGCGACGGCGGTCGCGATGCGGTGCCAACGGGTCCGGAGGTAGAGGTAGTTGTCCACGGTGCAATACATGATCACCACCGGGAGCCGCCAGCGCAGGCCGATCTCGCCGACTCGTCCGCCGAAATGGCGTGCGACCACTCCGTGCGCCAGTTCGTGGAGCGCGGTGCTCAGCCAGAGCAGGACGCCCGTGGCGGCCAGCAGGACGGGGTTGAGGAAGAGGTCCCGGGCGGCGAGCACGGCGTCGCCCAGGCGCAGGGCGAGGACGGTCTCCATGGCGAGGACGGCGACGAGCAGCGGCACCATGCACACGGGGTACAACAGGAAGCCGGCGGCGCGGTGCAGGCGCGCGGTGGTGGCGTCGGCGTCCGCGACGAGCCGGATGCTGCCGGCGAGGAGGCGCCGCGCGGGCGCCGCCTCGGGGACGGCGGCCGAGGCCGAGCCGTCGTGCGGGGCCGAGTCCGCGAGCAGGCCGCGGGTGCCCAGCATGCCGAGCAGCTGCCCCCAGTTGGCGTCGCCGAGCCGGCGCCCGTACTCCCGCGCGTACGCCTCGCCGAGCTGGTCGAGCGTACGGCTGCCGTCCATCCGGGAGATGAGGAAGGACTCCTTGACGCCGACCTTGAAGGACTGACCGCCGACGGTGTCCTTGATCAGGTGCACGGTGGCCGGGCCGCGCAGGTAGGGGTCGCTCACGAGCACGCCCGCGCGGAGGGCCGGCCGGTACTCGACCTCCGCCGTCATGGGGACTCCCGCAGGCAGCGGCCCAGGACGTGGGAGAGGTACGCCTCGTCGCGGATGGTCACGTGCAGCCGGTTGTTGGTCATGTGCATGTACGGGGAGAGCAGGAGCGGCAGCGCGACCGCCGGGTCGGTGACGCGCTCGTCCCGCTCGCCGTCCCAGGAACGGAAGACCAGGTCGCCGTCGCGCGCGAGCCGTTCCGCGCGCTCGCGCAGTTCGAGGCAGTGGTCGGCCCACCCGCCGAGGAACGAAGGCAGCCGTACGGGCCGCTGCCCGCCCGCCGCCACGGCGGCCCGGACGGCGGCGAAGCGGGCGGTCAGGTCCGGGGCCATGGCGGCGTAGTTGCGGTCGTACTCCTCGCTCCCGATGAAGCCGGTGCCGGGAAACGCCTTGTGCCAGAACTCGTAGTAGCTGTCGAGGTAGTCGGCCAGCTCCCGCTCCTCCGGCAGGAAGGCAGCCGACATGACCATCATCAGCTGGGCGGAGGTGCCGAGCAGCACCGTCCGCAGGTGGAGGTTCTTGGTGCGGAAGCCGTCCACGACCAGCTCGCTGGAGTGCCGGAAGTGCCACTCGGCCAGCTCGACCCCGGCCGGGCCGCCGTACTTGCCGAACTCCGGCTCGTACGGCTCGGCGCTGCGCGAGTTGTTGGGCCGCAGCATCATCCGGCCGTCGTCGTCGACGAAGGGCGCGCGCTCCGCGCCGGGGAACTCGATCTCGAAGAGCGTGTTGTAGAAGTCGTGCAGGAAGCCCGAGTCCACCTCGTACAGCGCCGGGCGCTCGGCCAGGAAGGTGTCGATCGCCTGCTCGGTCCTGCGGCGCACCTCGTCCTCGGCGGCGGGCGAGGAGGGGCGGATCCGGAGCCGGACGTGCGGGCCCTGGAGCCAGTAGTTGATGAAGAACCAGTTGCCGAGGAGTCCGTCCGCCGCGAGTTCGGCCACCAGCGGGCGCACGCACTGGAGCAGGAAGGGGCGGGGGTTGGCGGCGTAGAAGACGTGCGTGGCCTGCCAGGCGCCCTGCCCGGCCGCCGGGGTCGCGGTGGCGGACGGCGGGGTCGCGGGTGGGGTGGTGGCGGTCATCGGGAGTTCCCCTTCCGGGGCTGCGGGGACGGCGGGGTGGCGAGGGTCGCAGAGGTCACGGGGGTCGCGGGGATCGCCGGGGCCGCACGGTTTGCCTCCGCCGCCGGCGGCAGGGTTTCCACGGACAGTTCGGCCACGTGGCGGCCTCGCCCGGTCGTGACGTGCAGCTCGTCCTCGTCGGGCAGGGCCTCGCGGAAGACCACGCGGGCCTGCTCGCTCTTCAGGAGCGCCTCGAACGCGGCCAGCGAAAGGGCGCTGTCGAAGTCGACGTACTGCGGCTTGGCCCCGGTCGCCCCACGGGCCCCGCTGTCCGAGACAGTGGCGAACACCCGGTCCGGAAGCCCGTGGGCGCGCCGGAACCGGTGCCAGCCGAGGAACCGCTCCGCGTCGGCGGCGGGCCCCTCGCCCTCGCCCGCCGTGCTTCGCGGCGGAAGCGCGGTGGCGGGCGCACTCCAGCTGCGGCGCGCCAGGACCAGGCCGTCGTGGCGGACGCGGGGGCGGGAGGTGACGCCGGCGGTCGGCTCGCCCTCGGGCACGCCGCCCCAGACGTTCAGCGGTGCCATGGAGGTCGGCGAGAGCAGCAGGAGCGTGCGGGCGAGCTCGGGCAGGGCGAGCGGGACGAGGTAGCCGAGGTAGACGGGGACCAATTCGCGCCCGAGGCGGGTGGACCGGAGGACGAGCCGGTCGGTGGCCTCGTCGTGCTCGACGCACAGGTCGTCGAGGTCGATCCGGTACTCCGGTTCCAGGGTGCCCGTCTCGCCGGGGCAGACGATCTCGTACGGGACGAGGCGGCCGTGCAGGTTGAGGTTGCTGGTCACCGGGCCGCCGGTGACCTCGGCGAGGACCGCGCCCGGCGGCACGACGGCGGCCGAGGCTTCGAGCAGGCGCTCGGCGAGCCCGTCGAAGAGCTCCGTGAAGCGGCTGAAGGGGAAGGAGAGGCCACCGTACGAGCGGTTGAGGACGAGGAGCGGTCCGCCGTCGGGCCGGTCGGCGAGCTGAAGGTGGTGGCTCATGGGCGCGAAGTGCGGTGCGAGGCCGTCCAGTTCGGTCGCGATCTCCGCCATGAAGGCGTCGTCCAGGAGGATCTCGTCGGCGCCGGTGTCGCCGGCCGCCGCCCACAGGGAACGCATGCGGTCCACGAACGCCAGTCGAGCGGTGTCGAGCGCCTTCAGCTCGGGCTGCCCGAGCCAGTTCTCCTCGGGGACGTACCGGCCGTCCGCGTCGAAGGGGGTGCGCTTGGCGGTGAACGACATGTACTGCTCGAAGAAGTCCTCGTGGAAGTCGTGGACCAGCTTGAGCAGGTCGTCGCAGCGGCCGCCCTTTCCGTAGCGGGCGAGGAAGAAGCCCTTGAGGATGAGCCGTTGAGGGAGCGTCAGATCGAAGGCGGGCAGGACCCGTTCCACCGCCGCCAGCGGGGCCTCGGCGAGCCGCGCCCA
Source organism: Streptomyces sp. NPDC026092 (assembly GCF_040638605.1). Taxonomy (NCBI): domain Bacteria; kingdom Bacillati; phylum Actinomycetota; class Actinomycetes; order Kitasatosporales; family Streptomycetaceae; genus Streptomyces; species Streptomyces sp. NPDC026092. Next base: position 400,655 of record NZ_JBEZYN010000001.1, on the reverse strand, counting down.
GGTCCCGGCGTCGGGACCGGTCGCCGTTCCCGCCGCCGCGTCCTCGTACAGCACGGTCTGCGGTACGCGCCCCTCCTCGGCCCCCAGCCCGCGCTGGATCTCCCGCAGCCGCTCGCGCAGCGCGCCGAGCACGGCCGGACGCTCGTCGGGGGCGGCCTCCGCGAACCGGTCGACGAGCGACACCGGGGTGTCGAGTTCGGCGGCCAGTTCGTCCGCCCAGGGGCGGCCGACGGCGCGCAGGGCCGCCTGGAAGGCACGGAGCGGATCGGTGTCGTGGACCTCGGTACGCAGGACGGGCACCTGGAGCATGCCGACATCGAGGAGGGCGCCCAGATACCGCTCGACGTCCTCGGCACCGTCCGGGCCCGCGCCGTGCTCGGCGGCCAGCCAGACCGCGAGCTCGCCGTGGCGCAGGGTGCCGCGCTCCTCGAAGAGGCCGAGCAGCCGCTCCAGCGTGCCGCTGCGCCGCAGGAAGAACAGCCGGTCCTGTACGGCGTCGAAGGTCACGGCCGTGTCGTCGTCGCCCGCGGTGACCCAGCGCCGGACGTACCGCACCCGGTCGTCGTCCCGCCCCCAGCCGCTGGCGAGCGACACGGGCAGGTCCGCGCGGCGGACCGGGTCGGCGGCGATCGTCTCGGCGAGCCGCCCGAGGGCGACCACGTTCAGCCGGGCGTGCCCGGTCCACTCGTCGTCGACCCGGACGGCGAGGCCGTCCTCGTGCGCGGCGAACTCCCCGAGGGCGACCCCGGTGAACGTGGAGAACGGGCTGGTCTTGCACACGGTCCGGTAGAGATACGACAGCAGTGACCGCTCGATCTTGCGCAGCTTCTTCCCGGGGGTGCCCGCATCCAGACCCACCGCCCGTACGTACGCGTCGAGTTGGCCGTGCAGGACGGGCGAGGCCAGCAGCAGGGCCTTGCGCAGCCGTTCCTCGTCGGCGAGACGGGCCAGGGCGGCGCGGGCGCGACCGGTCTCCTCCGCGAGCAGTGCCGCGCCCTCGGCGCGCCGCTCCGCGAGCCTGCGGTGGTCGGCCAGCCAGGCGTCGAGCGCGCGACCGGTCTCCACGTCGAGCGAGGCGACCAACTCCCGCACGCCCACCGGGTCCTGAGGCGGACGCCCGTTGAAGACGGCGCGCCGCAGCGCGAGGAGCCGCCGCCGGACACCCTCCTGCCCGTCCTCGGTACGTCCGACCAGGCCGTGCAGCAGGTCGCCGACGGCCTCGCCCGCCGCCCGGAGCGCGTCGGTCGCGTCGGCGACCTCGTCGGCCCAGCGGCGGCTGCCGGGACAGCGCAGCTCTCGCACGGTCTCCACGGGCAGCCCCGCCACCCGGATCACGAACGGCGCCATGACCCCTCCCCCTCAGGCGATCTCGTAGCGGAAGTCGGCCGGGACGGGCCGCTCGTTGCCGATGAGCATGATCAGCAGGGGGGACTCGCCCGTCCCGTCGAGGCCGAGTTCCTCGATGTACGAGATGTTGTCGAAGCCCAGGGCCACCCCGCAGCCCAGGTCCATCGCGGCCGAGGCGGTGTACACGGCCTGGGACACGGCCCCGATGGTCGCGCCGACCAGGCGGTACCCCCGGTCGCCCACCGCGTCGAGGACCGCCGTGGTCCGCATGGCCGGCACGAGCACGGCCCCCGCCTGCTCCAGGTTGTAGTTGGCCAGGAAGTAGTTCTGCTGGAGGAAGGCACCGGGGCGCCCCTCCTTCACCGGCCGCAGGGCGCCCGCGTCGGGGTCGTAGGCGTAGCTGCCAGGGGCGAGCCCCTCGACGTGGTTGGCGAACACGTACAGCCGCGCAAGCGATGCGTCTTCGGCGCCGCGGGTGTCGCCGCCGAGCCGGGACGCGGACGTGGCGGCGGCCAGGCACGCCGTCAACTGGTCGAGAGAGAGCGGCCGTTGAGCGTCGAAGCGGCCGAAGCTGCTGCGCCGGTGGCGCAGCGCGGTGCGGACATCCGCATGCAGGGGGCGCGGCGCGGGCAGCCGGACCTCGTCCGACTCCGCGCGCGGCGGCTCCACGGCGGCCTGGGCCAGCGCGGCGGCGGTGGGACGGTCGGCGGCGCGCCGGGAGGTCGCGGCCTGCATGCCGGCCACCGCCTCGAAGGTGAGGACGGTGCGGGACCGCTCGACGTCGAAGCGGCGCACCGAGGCGCCGACGGGCGCGGCCGCCTTCGGCGTGCCCTTCCACCGCAGCGGCACGACGGCGAAGACGCCCTCCTCCACGGACCGTACGCACAGGAGGCGGGCGAGCCGCTCCTCGTCGAACCACAGGGCCGGTTCGATCTCGAGTCCCCGGGCGCGGGCCCACATCCGCCAGGTCTGGAGGACGGTCCCGATGTCCATGCTCACGGCGTGGAAGGAGAAGCTGTTGTACTTGAAGGCGTTCTGCCAGTACTTGACGCCGAGGACCAGGTACTGGTCCGTGAGGTCCGGCCCCGGCGCCCCCTGGCCGAGCGCCGCGCGCACCTCGCCGGTGACGTCACCGGTCAGCAGGCGCTGCATCGCGTGGTGGCGGGTCGCGTAGTAGTGCACACCGGGCGCCACGGGACCGCTCGCGCCGGACACCCAGTAGACGCTGACCGGGTAGAGCCCACCGCCGGAGGCGGTGCCCCGGGACCAGTTGGCGAGCGGGTACGAGGGCAGGGCGCTCAGGTCCGTGTTGGCCTGGACGCCGAGGCGGCGACCGGTGAGTCCGTAGGAGTCACGGAGCATGCCGGAGAGCGCGGGGAGGTCGAACGGGCCTGCCTCGACGGGGGGTTCGGCGAGTCCGAGGCCGGCGTCGAGGGCGGCCTCGGCCGGGTAGTCGCCGTCGGGCAGGGGAAGGCGGTCGGCGCCCGGGTAGAACTTCGTCTTCCGCGGGGCGTCGGCCCAGTTCGGGACGTGGTCGGCCGGGGGCATCGGGACCCGGCCGCGCCGCATGATGGCGGCGGCGTAGTCGTGGGCGTACCCCATGGGGGACTCCTTCGGGTGCGGCGGCAGCGGTCGACTCATGGGAAGGGGTGGGGAGCGGGGTTGAAGTCCCCAGGAACCAGGTCGTGTTCGCGCAGGCCCGCCTCCCGGAGCGCGGTGCGCAGCCTCGGCATCCCGAGCGCGCGCTGACGCGTGTGGCCGAAGTCGATCGGCAGCAGACCCGGCACGAGAACGCTCACGGTGGTCAGACCGAGGCGCCGCTGCTCGGGCATGGTCTGGTCGACGACGATCGTGTCGAACCCGGCGTCGGCGACCGCGTCCACGCACACCTGGAGGTCCTCGCGCAGGTCGGCGGAGACGGGCAGCACCCGGCCGTCCCCGTACACCTCGGCGAACGAGCGCTTGGGCGGACGGGGCGCGCCCGGCTCCCCGAGCAGGAAGTGGGCGTGGTCGCCCATCTCCGGGATGCCGTACGCCAGCGGGTGGTCGTGCAGGGCCGCCACCTTGTCGAAGTCGTACGCCATGGCCCGCAGCCGCTCCTCGTCGCGTTCGGTGCGGCCCTGGAGGTTGACGGCGTCCGTGGCGATCTCGCAGAGGGCGCCCGCGAGCGCGGCCTCCGGGTCGAGTCCTGCGCCCGCGCCGAAGCACATCCGGCCGAGCCCGCCGTCGGGGCGTACGGCGACGCCGGTGACGACCGGGACGGGGAACGTGATCCGGGTGTCGAAGAAGCGGGCCTCGTAGCCGTACATCGCCAGCCGGTCGACCATGTGCCGGGTCGCGCGCCGGGTGCTGGTGCGCGGGTCGATCTCGGGCAGTGCGACCCGCCCGTACCAGGCGAGCAGGAAGGCGTCCCGTTCGACGACCTCCATCAGGCCGAAGTAGACGGCCTCCTCCAGACTCCCGCCGGAGGCACAGCCGTTGGAGGACTCCTGCACGAAGCGGTTCTCCAGGCCGGGTGCGTGATAGTACGTCAGAACTTCGGGCACGAGGACGGGTTCGCGGTCGCGCAGCGAATAGCCCCACACCCAGGGGATGGTGCGGTCGGGGGTGAAGGGCCGCACCCGGGGGTTGGCCCGGTGGAAGGCCTCCGAGTAGAGCCCGCACCGGCGCGGGTCGAGGGCGGGGACGCCGCGCGCGGTGAGCCCGTCGAGCGAGTCGCGGACCCCGGCCCGCTTGGCCCGGGCGCGCATACCGGCGTACCGCTCGAGTCCCTCCAGGACTCCGATGCGGACGCTCTCGGCGAAGGTGTCGGCGTGGCCGCCCCAGAAGGTCTCGCGCAGGTACTCCCCCGAGCGCATCGAGAAGCAGCCGATGGTGGCGGAGGTGGAGAGCGAGGCGACGTCCTGGACCACGGAGGGTCCGAGCGACCCGCAGACGGGGTTGGCGTACGGCTCGACGGGCAGCTCGTAGGCGCCGATGTCGCGGACCCGGAAGCTCCCGGGGCGGTGCTTGGGCGCGGGCCGCAGGTCGAGGACCGCGCGGGCCGCGGTGTCCTCCTCGACCTGGCCGCACGCGGGACACTCGGGGTCGGGTACGAGCGGGTAGTGGCGGATCTTCAGGGTCATCAGGTCGACCAGGTGGACGGCGGGGAAGACCGGTTCGCCGGGGCCGCCGCCGGCGAGCCGGGCGGCGATCAGACCCGCGATCGCGTCGCCGGCGAAGGGGGTGACGTACGGGGATTCCCCGGCCGCGCGGGTGCCGGAGCCGAGCTCGAGCGCCTCGCGCAGGGCGACGGAGCGGACGGCCTGCCAGCGGCGCTCCAGGCAGGAGGCGCAGGCCGGCCGGCCGTCGGGGCCGTCGGGGAAGGGACCGACGACGGCCTGCCGTCCGTAGAAGCGGACCGGAACACCGGTGACCGCCGTCCCGCCGCCGTTTCCGTCGCCGCTCCGGAAGGCGTCACGTACGCCGATCGGCGCCACCTCCACGGCCTGCTCCGGGCGGCCGTGGCCCTGGAGCGTGCGCCGGACGAGCCGCGCCAACTCCCGGGCGGACGGCGCCCACACCTCTTCGGGCGCGGTGGTGTCAGCGGTGGGCATCGGCGGCGCCGCCCTCGGTGGTCGTCGGCACGGTGACCAGGACGCGCGCCGTGCTCACGCCGCAGGCCGCGAGGTCGGCCGGGGTGGTCGCCACGTACAGCACGTCCCGTCCGGCCGTCCGCAGCCGGTCCAGTACGGCGTCGAAGGTGGTGGCCGCGCCCTCCGCCGGGCGCTCGGTCTTGTCGGTGACGGCGATCGTCGCCGGGGCGAGGTCGGTGACGAGCGGAAGACCGAGGTCGGCGTCCTCGGCGGGGTCCGCCGAGGGGTCCGCCGCGAGCTGGGCGCGGCCCAGGAGGTCGCGCAGGGCGTCGCAGGCAGCGTCCCGGCGGGAGAGGCCCGCGCCGACGGCCCAGCGGGCGCCGTCCGTCGCGCCTGTCTCACGGGCAAGCACCGCGTACGCCGAGGAGCGCTCGTCCTCGCCGAGGTCGAGGAGCTCCACGGTGACGCCGAGGTTGGCGGCGGACCGGACGAGGAACACCAGCTCGGGGTCGTCCGCTCCGACCGGGTCGGTGTCCGCGGCCGGGAGCGCCACGGGCGTCACCCGGGTGTCCCCGCGTACCGCCCGTACCAGCGCGTCGTGCGCCAGCGCCGACAACAGCCCCCGGCCCGCCGCCTCCTGGGCCGTCGCTCCCGCGCCGGCGCCCGCGCCGGTCGCCAGGTGCGCGCGGTCCCGGTTGGCGGCCCCGAAGGGGCGTACGGCCGCCTCGGGGACGTACACGCTCTCCTTGGTGGGCAGCGAGGTGGCGCTCGCCCACGCCGTGACGCCTTCGGCGCCCGTACCCGTACCGCCGCCGGTGGTCAGCGCGTCGGGCAGCAGGCGGACGGCTGACGCCCCGGCCTCCTGCCCGGCGGCCTCGGGCACGGCGACATGCTCGGCGTACGCTTCCGCCGCCGCGTACAGGGCCCGGGTCCGGGCGCCCGCCAGGTGGTGCACGTCGAAGGCCGCGATGCGGCGGCGCACGCCGTGGCCGAGGGCGAGTTCCAGGAGGCTGATCTTCAGCGGGGTCTGGGTGAGGTCCTCGTCCTCGTAACGGCGGAAGATCCCGGTGTGCGGGCGGACGAGCGCGGAGTTGAGGGTGTTCAGACGGTCGACCTCGGCCTCGGCCTCGCGCGCGGTCGTCACGCTCGCGGTCTCGGGCAGCGCCAGCATGGCGGGCACGGCCTCGCGTTCCCGGCCGCCGGCGGCCGAACCTGCGTGCGCGAGCGTGGCGCAGCGGCGGCAGCGCGGGTGCGGGTGGAGCGGCTCGGCGACGACGTCGAGGGACGCGAGGTCCTGGAGGAGCACCTGCCCCGCGGTCTCGGCGGGCAGGGCGCCGGTGGTGAGGCGGAACACCTCGTACCCGAGCAGGTTCCCGGTCATCGCGGCCACCGGTCCGGTCAGCAGCCCTCCATCCGCGGTGGACGCGGTGGACGCGCCGGCCACCTCCGCCCACAGCTCGGCGGCGGCCGCCGCGTCCGTGTTCGCGCCGAGCCGGAGCACGGCGCAGGACCAGCAGCCGGTGGAGGAGGCGGTCGCGAGCGGCCCGACGACGGAGCGTTCGCCGAAGGTCCAGGCCGGGAGGAGCGTACGGCCCTGGGGCACGCCGGAGTCGAGCAGCCGGTGGACCCGGCCCGCGGCGCCCTCGCCGGTGACGATCACGACGTCGTAGTCGGCCAGGTCCGCCCAGTCGGCGTCGGGCGCGAGGCGCTCGATCCGTACGGGGCAGCCGCGCGTTCCCGCCTCGGCCGCCTCCTCCGTGACCTCCGGGAAGTCCTGGCCGACGCCGATGTGGGCGCAGCCGTTGCGGACCAGGCTGAGCGCGCACCAGCGGGCGGTCTCGTCGCCGCCGAGCACGGCCACGCGCGTGTGCCGGAAGCGCGCGAAGCGGGCCGGGGCGCCTTCGACGTAGTGGTCGACGTACGCGATCTGGGCCGCGAACTCCCGCAGGACGGCCTCGGCGTCCGGGTCCGCGCCGAGGTCGGTCCCGGGGCCCCCGGTCTCCGTCTCGGGTACGTCGCGGGCGAACGAACGCTCGTAGAGGGTGCCCACCAGGACGGCGGCCATGGCTCGTTGGGCGGGACCGAAGCCCGTGCACAGCTCACCGAGCGTGTGACCGCCCGTCAGGTGCGGGGCCACGAGGGAGGCGAAGCGGTACGCCGTCTTGCCGGTGAGATGGAAGCCGCCGTCGGCGTTGTGGAAGAGGACGCCGCCGGGCGTCTCGGTGAAGAGGACGTCGCGGCGGATGCGGGGACGGGTCCCGGCGAGCGCGTCGAACGCCGCGTCGGGGGCGGGCGCGGGCCGGGGGGCGCCGCCGGGAGCGGACGCCGTGCCAGCCATCTCAGCCTCAGCCTCAGCCATGTGCGTCACACCTTCTCTGTCGGTCGCGTACGTGCGGCGGCGGTACGTTCAGCAGGACGTTCGGGGTTGCGATCGGGGGCGCGTTCGGCGCTGCGCCGCGCGTATCTGCGCAGCAGGTCGTGCATCCGGTACGGGCCGGGCGGCCCCGCCTCCAGGAGGCCGGAGTCCGCGAGCCGCTCCAGCGTCGCCTCGGCCTCCTCGATGCCCCGGCAGTCCTCGGCGCGGAACTCCGGGGGCAGGGCGCCGAGCCGGCCGAAGACCTCGGCCAGGCGCGGGTCGAGTCGGCCGATCGCGCCGGTGAGGACCCGGTCCACGGACATGTCCGGGGAGTCCGGCAGCGCGAGCCGGGCGACGGGGTCGCCCGCGAGCCAGTCGGCGCCGTCGGCGAGCCGCAGCTCGGGCCGGGTGAGCAGGCGGGCGGCCGCGATGCGCAGGGCGAGGGGGAAGTGCCCGCACAGCGCGGCCAGTCGGTGGACGGCTTCCGGTTCGGCGTCGGCGCGCTCGGGGCCGAGGACGGTGTGCAGGAGCCGGTGGGACTCCTCGGGGGCGAAGACCGAGAGCCGGTGGACCCAGCCGCCGTGGGTGGCGATGAGTCCGGCGAGCCCCATGCGGCTGGTGACGACGGCGGCTCCGCCGGGGCCGACGGGCAGGAGCGGGCGTACCTGCTCGGCGTCGGTCACGTCGTCCAGGACCAGCAGCGCGCGGTCCTCGGGGCGCCGGTCGCGCAGGGCCGCCGCGACCTCGGCCGCGACCTCGCCCGTGGGGCGGGGCGCGCCGTGCGGGTCGGTCATGCGGACCAGGAGGCGGCCGCCGGGGAAGGCGTCCCGCACCAGGTGGGCGACGTGGGCGGCGAGCGCCGACTTGCCGATGCCGGGCGCGCCGGAGACCAGGACGGTCACCGCCTCGTCGCGCGGCTCGGTGAGCCGGGCCGTCATGGCGGCGACCTCGGCGGCGCGGCCGGTGAAGGAGGGGACCACGGGGACGGGCGCGACGAGCGGCGGCCCGGGTTCGGCGGCGAGCGCCGGGGCCGTGAGCGCGAGGCGTGCGGGCGCGGCCGGGGCGGACCGGGCCGGGCCGAGGTCGTCGCCGCGCAGGATGGCCAGTTCCAGCCTGCGGAGCGCCGGGGAAGGGTCCACGCCCAGTTCGTCGAGGAGGTACTCCTTGATCCGCCGGTACTCGGCCAGCGCCTCGGCCTGCCGCCCGGTCCGGTACAGGGCCTCGATCAGCTGCTCGTGGAAGCGCTCGTAACCGGGGTGGGCGCGGGTGACGTCCCACAGGTCGACGAGCGCGTCGCCGCAGCGGTCGAGAACGAGGTACAGGTCGCAGACGCGTTCCACGGCGCGCAGGCGTTCCTCGACCAGGCGTGGCACGACGTCGCGGTGGAGCACGTCGGAGCGCACGTTGGCGAGCGGGGCCCCCTGCCAGAGCGACAGGGCGTCCTTGAGCAGGTGCAGTTCGGCCTCGGGGTCGTGCTCGGCGGAGGCCCGCCCGACCTGGTCGCGGAAGGCGATCAGGTCGAGGGTGCGCGGGCCCGCGCCGATGCGGTAGCCGCCGGGTACGGCTTCGATCGGGGTCTGGGTCACGCCGTGCTTGACGAAGAGCCGGCGCAGGCGCATGACACAGGTCTGGAGGGCGGCCTTGGCGGTGGCGGGCTGTTCCTCGCCCCAGATGGCCTGCTGGAGGTAGTCGGCCGAGACGACCCCGTTGGCGTGGAGCAGCAGCGCCGCGAGGAGGTTGGTGGGGCGGGACGGCGCAAGGACGACGGTCTCGGCACCGTCCGCGAGGCTGAGCGGCCCGAGCAGCTGGAACCGCATGGCGGCGCCGCCTAGTCCCAGCCGTTGACCAGCTTGCACACCGGCGGCGGAGCGACGGCGAAGGGCAACGAGGCGGCGAAGGCCTCCCACTCGGCGCAGAGCGCGGCAACGGCCTCGTCCGGGGTGTGCGGGAACCCGGTGGCGGGGACGTGCGGGGCGGCAGGCGGAGGCGGCCCGACGGGATCGGCGGCGGCCGTTCCGGCCGACAGGGTGAGCGCGCCGAGCGTCAGGGCGAGCGCCGCGGCGGTTCTCGCCCACGTGCCGGGCTTCTTCTTACACGGATGTGCGTCCATGGATCCCCCTGGCCTGGTGGTGGATTCCCCGCCTCGCCGGAGCGGATCCGGCGGTCCCGACGATGCCAGCGGACCCGGCCGGATGGAGCGCCCCGGCGTGACAGCAAGCTGACGCGCCCTGTCAGCTTGGTGCCACATCCGTAGGGAGGGCGCCCCACCAGCGAAGAAGGTCCGTACCAAGCCAGGACCAGCCCCGGACCAAGCCAGGACCAGGCCCGGACCAATTCCCGGCCGAAGTCCCGACCCGCCCCCGCCCTCACCCCACCTCCGCCCCCGCGGGACTGTCGTCGAGGAATCCGCCCGACTGGTGCTGCCAGAGCTTCGCGTAGGCGCCGCCGGTGGCGAGCAGCTCCTGGTGGGTGCCCTGTTCGATGATCTGCCCCCGGTCGAGGACGACGAGGCGGTCCATGGTGGCGACCGTGCTGAGCCGGTGCGCCACGACGAGCGCCGTCCGTCCCTCCATGAGCCGCCACAGGGCGTCCTGGACGAGGATCTCGCTCTCGGAGTCGAGGGCGCTGGTCGCCTCGTCGAGCAGCAGGATCGGCGCGTCCCGGAGGATCGCCCGGGCGAGGGCGACCCGCTGGCGCTGGCCGCCGGAGAGCTTCACCCCGCGCTCGCCGACCATCGTGTCGAAGCCGTCGGGCAGCGCGTCGGCGAACTCGGTGACGTGCGCCGCCTCGGCCGCCCGACGGATCTCCGCCTCGGTCGCGTCGGGCCGGGCGAAGGCGATGTTGTCCCGGAGCGAGCGGTGGAACATGGCCGGGTCCTGCGGTACGTAGGAGATCTGGCCGCGCAGTTCGGTCTGGCGCAGCCGGCTGATGTCCTGTCCGCCGATCAGGATCCGTCCGTCGTCGATGTCCGTCATCCGGAGCAACAGCCGGGTGAGCGAGGTCTTGCCGCCGCCGGAGCGGCCGACCAGACCGAACTTCGCCCCGCTGGGCACGGTCAGGTCGAGCCCCTTGAAGAGCGGCTCGGCGCCCGCGTGGGAGAAGGTGACCCGCTCGAACCGCACGTCGGCGGTCCGGCCGACCACTGCTTCCGGGGCGGGCGGGTCGAGCACGGTGGGCGGGTCCAGGAGCAGTTCGGTGAACTGCGCCGCTTCCGTCATCGAGCTTTCGAGTCGCCGGTAGATCTGGTTGAACTCGAACATGATCCGGGTGGCGTTGGCGTAGTACGTGAAGGCCACGATGACCGCCTCCACGCCGAGCTGTCCCCCTCCGAGCGTGAGTGCGAGCAGCAGCCCGAGGACGTTGGTGAGGACGGACATCGGCGCGACGAGGGTGTCGATGCGCAGGTTGCCGTAGTCCCAGGAGCGCAGCGTGAGGCGGCGCGACTCCGCGACCCGCGAGCGGTGTTCGGCGGCCTCGCGTTCCTCGGCGGCGAAGGACCGGACGGTGTCCATGTTCATCAGGCTGTCGGCGACGTGCCCGGAGACCCGGGCGATGGCCTGCTCCCGCTGGGCGACGAGGGCCTGCCGGCGCCGGATCAGGGGTGCCACGCCCACCGCCGTGACCAGGATCATCGTCAGCAGCCCGACGACGAGCAGCGGGTCGTACTGCCAGAGCACCACGGACGCGAACGCCAGCGGGACGAGGCTGCCCATGACCGAGAAGGTCAGTGTGTCGACGAACTCCTCGAAGCGGGAGGCGAAGCTGAGGACCCGCTTGGTGAGCGAGCCGGCGAAGTTGTCGTGGAAGAACGAGGCGTCCTTGGCGAAGAGTTCACCCATTCCGACGACGTACAGGTGCTCGATGCCCCGGGCGTCGAGGCGGTTCAGGCAGTGCAGCCCGACGCGCCACAGCGCCTCGGAGAGCAGCAGGACACCGGCGAAGGTGAGGACGTACGGCAGCATCGGGCCGACCGCGAGGGCGGCGCCGCCGTCGCCGGCGATCCGGCCGACGAGCTTGGCGACGACCAGCGGCGCGATGTACTGGATGCCGACGTTGCCGAGCGCGGGCAGCAGCATCGCGGGCAGGGTCATCCATCGGAGACGGGCCAGTTCCCGTCCGTAGTGGCGGAGGGCGAGGAGGACGGAACCCCTGCTCGGGGCTCCTTCGGACGATTGATGTGATCCCATCACAAGCCTGTACTTTCGGGCCGTCGGGTGAGCCAGAAAGTCTTCCGTGCCGACCCCCGCCCGGTCCAAGCGTTTTTTGAACCTTCGGCTACGCAGAGCGACTTGATGACGCATAGCTGATATCCGCTCACGGAACTTGCGGCATGATGGTTCCTCAGGTCTTCTGCGTGGGAACCACCTCGACCTAAGCACCAGGGGGGCACAGTGTCGCGTGTAGTCATCTGCCACGGCATCGGATACCAGTACAAGCACGCCGAGACGATGCTGACCGAGTGGTACGAAGCCCTGCGGGTCGGCATGACGGACGCCGCGCACCCTGTGCCGGACCCGGCGGACGTCGCCGCCGTGTACTACGGCAGCTGCTTCCGCAGCCGGGGCACCAAGGGCGGTGGCGTGGACGACGAGCTCCGGGACATCCCGCCGTTCGAGATCGGCGACGTGCGCGACCCGTTCGAGCTGGAGCTGCTGGAAGCCTTCGCCGAAGGAACCGACGCCCCCCTGCCCGGAGGGAAGGGAATCGGCCAGATCGCGCTGCGCCGGCTGGAGCGGCACGAGGGGCTCGGGAAGCCGATGGGCCGCACGGTCATCTGGATGATCCGTCAGGTACGCCGGTACCTGGACGCGTCCGACACCGTGCGGGAATGCGCACAGAAGCGCTTCGCGCGCGTGGTGACCCCGGAGACGAGGGTCGTCATCGGCCACTCGCTGGGCTCCGTCGTCGCGTACGAGGCGCTCCGCGCCCACCCCGAGTGGAACGTGCACACGTTCATCAGCGTCGGTTCCCCGCTGGGCCTGCGCGCGGTCCAGGACCGCCTGCTGCCGACGCCGCCCTCCGCGGGCAACGCGCTGCCGCCCGTGGCCCGCTGGGTCAACGTGGCCGCCAAGGACGACCCCATCGCACTGGTCAAGCACCTCGAACCCGCCTTCGGCGACGTCGACGACCGGCCCGTCGTCAACCTGCCCTGGCACAAGCCCGGCAAGTACTTCTTCGGCAGCCACTCCGTGCTCCGCTACCTCACGACCGAAGAGGTGGCCGAGGCCGTCGCGACCGGGCTGGCGGCCGGCGAGCGGTGACGACAGCTTCATTCCCCGTCGGCAGGTCGACCGACCTGACCCGGGTGGCACTCGTCTCCGGCACCAGTACCTTCCGTGACGGCTTCGAGCCGTTACCGCGCGTGCCGGACGAGCTGCGGATGATGCGGGCCGTCCTGGCGGAGGCCGGATTCACGATCCACCACGACTCACAGACCGATCCCAAGGTCCCGGAGCTCAAGGAGAGCTTCGAGAAGGCGCTGGACGGCGTCGACGGCACACCCCCCGACATCCTGCTCTTCTACTATTCGGGCCACGGCATCGACATCGGGAACAGGGACGTCCTTCTCGCCGCTCACGACAGCGTCAAGGCCGAGCCGCACACCATGCTCGACGTCGCCGCGCTCATGTCCTCCATCATTCCGGGCATCGACCAGAAGCCCCGGCCGCGCGAGGTGGTCGTCCTCTTCGACGCATGCCGGTCCGGGCTGGCGATCCACCGGTTGGGCGAGGAGGCGCGCAAGCAGCACGGCAAGAGTGCCGCGATGCCGGTGCTCACCCTGATCAGCTCCACGGACCAGACCACCGACGCGCAGCAGATGCACTTCGCCGACTCCTTCACGGCCGCCCTGCGCAACACCCGCGCCGGCCACGACGAAGAACACCTGGACACCTACAAGCTCTTCGCGGAGCTGGAAGTCCGCATGAGGAAGGGGTCCGTCAACCCCAAGGAGCCCCAGTTGCCGGACTGGGTGCCGCCTCGCGAGGGGATCCGGGCCTTTCCCAATCCGCGGTACAACCCCCGTCGCCGGGTACGGCGGCCGCCCGAGGCGAACGACACCAGTGGGTGGGCCTTCTGCGGACGCGCCGAGGCCGTACGGGACCTCCTCCGCCACCTCGAAGAGGAGACACCGTCGGATCCAGGAGCACCGCTCGTGCTCACCGGGCGGCCGGGCTCGGGGAAGTCCGTACTGCTCGACTGGATCCACGCCTCGTCGTCCGACGAGCCACCGCTTCCCGCCGGGGCACGGGCGCCCGCTCCCGCGCCCCGCGGGTCCGTCGACCATCTGCTGGACGTCCGCGGCAAGAGTGTGGACGCCGTGGTGGGCGAACTCGCCCGCCGCTGCCGCACCGACGAGGAAGACAGCGCCGGCCTGGTGGAGGCCCTCGGCGACCGCGGACTGCGTCTCGTCTTCGACTCCGTGGACGCGAGCGAGGAGCCGGAGCTCCTCTACCGCACCCTGCTCGCGCCCCTGGCCGCGCAGCCCAGGACCCGCGTCGTCCTGGCCACCAGTGAGGTACCGGACGGCTTCGACGGCCCGCTCATCGACCTTGACGCGGACGCGTACTTCCACGAGGCCGACGTCGTCGCGCTCGTGGAGCACGTCCTGCGGAACCGTAAGGACACGCGGTGGTCGACGACGGACACCGGGTCGATACGTGACATCGCGCTCGCCACCTCGGCGGCGGCCGGGCGGTCGTGGCTCCGTGCGTACCTGTTCGCCGTCGACACGAGCGCCCAGGACCCCGCGACCGCCAAGGTCGAGGCCGAGCGGTCCAACGCCGATCTCTTTCTGGAGGCGCTCGCCCGGCTCAGCCGCGAGCTGGACGACGACGATCCCCAATGGGCCCGGGACATGCTCCTCCCGGTCGCCCTGGCCGGGGGCGACGGCCTTCCGGCCGACGGACGGCTTTGGGCCGCCGTGGTCCGCGCGGCGGGCAAGCCCGGAGCGGGCCCGGCGGACATCATCGACGTGTGCAGAGAGGCGAGGGACTACCTCGATGTCCCGGAGGACGGAATGAACGGTCACGGATGGAGGCTCACACGCCCTCCGACCGCCGACTACCTGGCCGATTCGGACGACAACACCCACCGGTACCACGGGCTGTTCGTCGCGGCCATGATCGAAGAGCTTCCCTTGCTGCCGTCCGGGCAGCGCGACTGGTCCAGCGCCGACCAGTACACCCGCGAACATCTGCCGTACCACGCGCGGCTGGCCGGCATCCTGGAGCAGTACCTGGACGACCCGGAGTTCCTGCTCGCGATGCACGGCGAGACGCTGTACCGCACCCTGGGCCTCATCCAGAAGACGACCGACGACCGGGTGGCCAACGTCCGGGCGCTCTGCTGGGAGTTGATGGGGGCACGCTGGCGGCCCGACGGGCACACCCTGGCGCGCCTCGCCCTGCACGCCCAGGTGCGAGCGCTGGACGAACTCGCCCGAAGGTCCCGGGAGTACGCCTCGGGGTGGCAGGCCGTGGCAGTCGACTGCCGCCCGCCGGAGCTGCGTCCGCAACCGAAGTCGAAGATGAAGACGAACGATCGTGACGTCCCGGCGGACCGGGGGGTCAAGTCGGTCCACTGTCTTCCCGACGGCGGCGAGCTGGCGCTGACCGGGCACCGCGTCTTCCACCGGCCGGCAGGCGCCGACGACACCGCCTGGGCGGTGCTGAACCCCGATCCCGAGAAGGTACACAGTCGCCGCGAAAAGGTCCCGCCACGGATCACCGCGTCGTCGGTCTCCGACCACGACGGGCAGCCCATGCTCATCGCCGGGGACATCAAGGGCGCCGCCTGGCTCACGCTCCTGAACGGCACCGCGCAGGAGATCGAAGGGCTGGACCTCCACTGCCAGCTGAACACCTGTCTCAAGGTCGGGCAGGACCTGCTGATCGTCGGCAGCGAGGGGTGGCACTGGCGGAGCCCGGGCGTCACCCGGGATCGTGTCGACAAGCCGGGACTACGACTGGGAGGAGCGACGGCCGCGCTGACCTCGGACGGTGTCCGGGTGGCGGCGCGCACGGCGTCGCAGGTGGTCGTGTGGCGCGGTGACGGCGAACGCCTGCACACCTTCGAACCGCCGCAGAAACGCGGCCTGAAGAAGATCACTTCCAACGCCCACGGCATCTACACGGGAGCGGGCGACGGTTCCGTCTGGTGGTCGGACTGGCAGGGCCGCAGCCATCGGTGGATCGCAGACCACGCGAGCGGCATCAGTGATCTGCGTCTGTGCACCGTGGGTGCCACGCAGGTCCTGGTCAGCGCCGGCGTCCGCGGCGACATCCGGCTGTCGCCCGCCACCGGTTCCGGTACGGTCCACCACTTCGACATCGGGCTCGAAGTCCACTCGGTGGACGTGCACGACAACGGCCAGATCCTCGTCGGAACGGTCGAGGGCCTGGTCCGCATCACTCCATGAACAGCACGCACAGGGGGACGAGCGTGAGCAAGGAAAACCTGAACTCGTCGGCCGTCGACAGGGATTCGTCCCTGACGCACGAACTGCACATGGCGCTCCACGCGCTTGCCACGGACCTCACCGGTCCCACCGTCGACCGCGTCCGCGTCGAATCCCGGCTCCGGATGGTCATCGGCCTCGGGCAGAGGTCCCTGGACCGAAGGATCCCGCTCCCCCGACGTCCGTTCGACTTCTCGGACGAGCGCAAGCCGATCGGCCCCGGCGCGCTGCTGCTCGAGTACGCGGAGGAGGGCGCGACGCACCTGGGGGAACTGCTCCGCGAGCTCGACACCGGGCTGCTGGCCGAGCTCGACCAGCTGGTGACCCGGGCCGACGGCGTGGCGGCAGGCGACGGAGACGGATCCAGGCCCACGCCGGTGGGCGGGGCGCCCCTGCTGCTCGCGCCGGTGGACGACTGGTACGTCATCGCCGGCGCGGACATCGTGCTCGATCCCGGTGACGGCGCCCTGCCCTCTTCACCGCTCCCCGACTCCGCCGCGATCGAGCGGGGGCTGCGCGCGGCACGGCCCCTCGTGGCGACCGTGGGCAGCAAGCTCTCCGCCGACGTCCGTCCCCGGGTCGACGCCCCCTACGTCCTCAGTCCGTCGACGGTCGCCCCGGACTCCGCCCCGGCCGCCGTAGCCCTGTCCTGGATCGCCACCGAAGGCGGTCTCCCCGACCTCGGCACCTTGGGGGTGCTCGCCCTGGCGGGCATCTCACAGGACGGTGACTGGCTGCCGCCGGCCGTGACCGAGCGGGCGATGGGGGCGGCCGCCGAGACCGGGCTCGACGTCCTGCGGCGCGACACCGACGGCTGGCGGCTGCACCGGGCGGGCACCGTCGAGACCGACGCCGATCCGACGCTGCTCGGAGCCGCTCGCCTGCTCTGGGGGGAGGAGTGGCACGCCGCGGTGGGCCGGAGAGCGGCGCAGCTCCTCGACGAGGAGGAGTGGCGCATCCTCCACTCGACCTCCAGCGGCGACTCGGAGCCGGGGTGGAGCGGACCGGCCGACGGACGCCTCGTCGACTTCGAGCGGTCCTCGTTCCTCTTCCGGTGCTACCACCAGCGGCCCCTGTCCCGGGTGATCCAGTCCGGGTCGCGCAACAGCGGGAAGACGGTCTGCGCCCAGCAGGTGGTACGGAAGCTGGAGGCCGCCGGCTGGAAGACCCTCGTCCTCTCCCCCGACCGTCGCCAGCTTCCCTCGGACGGCGACCTGTTGTCCGTGGTCCGCGCCGCGCTCACCGCCAGTGGACTCGGCTCCGTGCGCCGGAAGGTGCTCGTGGTCCTGGAGAACCTGCACGCCCTGGAGGACGGCAACGTCGGCGAGGCCCTGGAGAGCCTGGGCGAGCTCAAGGTGGCCGTGCTCGCACTGACGCGCTTCGTGGACGGGGCCACCAACCGTTGGGAGAACCACGGGGTGACCTCGTACGTCACCCTCGTACCGCCCGAGGAGCTTCCCCACCTGGCCCAGCGCATGATCCGTCAGGCGCCCGGGGAGTACCGGGTCCGCCCCGACGACACCGCGGCCGTCGCCCTGGCCGTCGAAGCGTGCCACGGAGACCTCCGTCTGCTGGCCGATCTGCTGCGCGAGGAACCCGCGAGCAAGCCGGCCGCCGAAGGGACGCTGCCGGGGAGGAGCCTGGGGGCCGACCTCGTGCGGGCACGGGCGAAGGCCGTCTGTGACGCCCTCGAAGCCGATGCCCGCGCCGCGGTGTACCTGCTGGCGGCGGTGTCGTGGCTGGACGACGGAGTCCCGACCGCCCACGTGGCCGCCATCCCCGAGGAGACGCTCCAGGCCCTCGGCGTCGTCGTCCACCATGGTCTCGCGCGCATCCCCAGCACCGTCCGTGCCGAGGCGTTGATCACCTCCGCGAGCCCCGACGGCCTTGATGCCTTCCCGACACAGCTCGAACCGTACGTGCTGAGCCTGCTGGGGGACGACAACCAGGCCCGGCTCGACGCGCTGCTGCGCAAGTGCGCGGCGTACGCGCCCGACCCGCTCTCGCAGCTGCTGAAGCTGGCCTCGGTCCGTGAGGCGATCACGGGCTGGGCGGGCCGGGCCCACCCGCGCAAGGCACTGTCGGTGCTGCGGCTGTGCCGGCGCAACAGCGACGCCCAATGGACCGCCGATGCGCTGCCCGCGGTACTCCAACGCCTCATGGAGACGGACGATCTGACGGTCCGCGATCTCACGTTCGGGCTCACCGCGCTGTGGGACGACGAGTTCCGGCTGTCCCGGACGAACATGCTGGCGGAGTTCGTCGCATGGGTCGGAGAACCGCGGGGTGGACTGGACCGGGCTTTCGGACGGCCCTCCAGCCTCACGGACCGGCACCACCTCGTCAGCGCGCTGATCAAGCTGGCCGGCGAGGGGACCACGCCGACGGCGACGGTCTGCGACTGGCTGGAGAAGCGCACCGACGACCTCGTCCGTGACGCGGATCCCGCCAACCACCGGGACCTCATCGCCGTACGGCGCATGGACGACCTGATCTTCGCCAGGTCACGGCAGGCCCGGCAGGACAATCCCGCGTCGGCGCTTCGCCCCTTCCACCGGCCCGCGCAGGACCTCATCAAGGCCAGTCCCACCAAGGACAGGTCCCTCGCCGCCATCCTCTCCTGGATCTCGCTGAAGCTGCACTTCGACGGCACGGGTGACTGGGACCAGATCATCGAGCAGTACAAGTCACAGCTCCAGGCCGCTCTGGCGCACTCGGACGCCATCCAGATAAGCCAGGCCCTGTTCGATCTGGCGCAGAGCAACCGCGGGCTCTGCAACCGCCTGCTCAACCATCTGAAGTTCGGGCGCACTCTGGTTCCCGTGGTGAAGGCCGCACCTCCCGCGGAGGCGGCCATCCTCATCTCGACGGTGCGGAACATCCACGGCGGCACGCTGCGGACGCTCCTGTACCAGGAGAACCGGGACGGCGACCTGATCGCCGACCCCGGGCTCGCCCGCGAACTGGCCAAGACTGTCCGCGACTTCAAGGACGCACGGGGCGCCGGCATGCTCCTCAGCGCGGTCAGCCGGGTGGACGACCTCTACTGCGCGACCAAGGAGCGGTTCAGCTACCGCCTGGCCATGGAGATCGGCCAGGAGTTCGTCGAGAACGTCATGCGGCGGGAGCGCCGGCCCGCCATCGTCTACCACCTGCTGCGCGGACTGTGGGAGGCGGGCGCGGACTTCCGGCGGGACATCGAGGAGGGAGCGCTCGGACTCGTCGTCTCCAGCATCCACACCCAGCGCGGCACGGCACGGCCCTGGGGTCCGCGCCTCGCCATGCTGCTGATCCAGGACGAGTACTTCGGTCAGAGCTTCCTCCACACGCTGGCCGCGCGGCTGGACCGGAAGGTGCTGTGCGACCGGATGTCCCAGCCGGGGCTCGACCCGGAGAGCATGGTGCACACCCACCGCCTCGGTCTCGCACTCGTGCCCGACATCGGAGTCGACTACGCGCAGCGGATCAGGATGGAGAAGGCCGTGCAGGCTCCACTCCTGAGCAGTGCGAGCAGCGTCGCGCAGAAGCTCCACGTGATGGCCGACACTCTGCGGGCCGGTGGCAACGTCGACGCGACCACGCGCGTCCTCAACCACTTCAAGGAGGAACACCCCCAGTGGGACTGGGCCGAGCGGCTTCAGGTCGGCCGCAGCATCGGCGCCTTCGCCACCACCCTCGGCCAGCTCCGCACGCTGGATCCGGGCAAGGCGGCCACGGCGGTGAAGAACCTGAGTCAGCCGCACGCCGGACAGGAGCTCTCCCACCTGCGGGAACTCGTGAACCGCAGTGTCGTGCATCCACCCCTCACCGCGGAGCTGCTGAGCGAGGTGGAGCGCTGCCTGCCGGGCCAGGGCAAGGAGGAGCTCAAAGCGCTGCGGGGCGGGCGGCGTTGGGCGACGCTCGTCGAAGCCTTCAAGTTCGATCAGGACCCGCTGACCCAGGGCCACGTGGGGCGCGCCCTGGCCCGGCTCGGGGTGACCAACAGCACCGAGGAGACCGAGTGGATGCACACCTTGGTCACCGGCCGGCTGGAGTCCACGATGCACCTCTTCGCCAGCCCCCGGGCGGTACGGGAGATGCTGACGCTCGCCCACATGTGGGAGGCGCAGTG
Source organism: Streptomyces sp. NPDC026092 (assembly GCF_040638605.1). NCBI lineage: Bacteria > Bacillati > Actinomycetota > Actinomycetes > Kitasatosporales > Streptomycetaceae > Streptomyces > Streptomyces sp. NPDC026092. Next base: position 380,808 of record NZ_JBEZYN010000001.1, on the reverse strand, counting down.
GGGTGAGCAGTTGGCCGCGAGCGTCAACGTCAAGCGGCTGGTCAACAGGCTCCGGCTGACCCTCCGGTCGGACATGCAGGAGATCCCCGGACTGCTTCAGGCCCTGTGGCTGACCGGTGCGGACAAGGCGTTCCACGACATCCTCGACCACGTCCTCGGGCTCAACGCCGATGTCCTGGCGAACGCGCTGGGGGTCCATCAGTCGAGCAGGCTCCTCAAGGTGATCCACCGGGCGAACAGGTCCGCCGACTCCCTGGCCGAGGCGGTGGGCGACCTCATCGAGCAGGTGGCGGGTCGCCATCTGGTCGTGGACGCGGAGGCGCACTGGCTCGGCATCGGATGGGCGGCCCAGGCGCTCCACGAGTGCTCCGCCCAGCGCCACCTCCCGGACGTGGTCCCGGTGCTGCCGCCCAACATCGTGGCCCACACGTCCGCCGTGGCCTGGGCGGCCACGTGGCTGCCCCGCACGGACTGGTCCGTTTCGACGGTCGCGGAGGCCGTGGCGCACTACGAGCGGTTCGCCTCCCACCAGTGGCACCCCCAGGAGACCGCCCGGGTCCTGCTCGCGGCCGCGCGAGCCGGCCTGCTCCCGGCCACCGGCACGCTCGACACCAACTGGTACGAGGCCACCACGGCGAGCCCCGAACTCGTCACCCTGTTGACCCGCGAGGCGGCGAACTCCACGGTCCTGCGGCAGCACTTCGCGGACCCGATGATCGCCAAGCGGCTTCGGGACCGGCTCGCCGGCACGGGCCTCTCCCACGACCCGTGCGAACCCGAACTCCGTGCCGCCGTGATGCGGCTCTGCCCCAAGCCCCCGACGCCGGGCCCGACCCCGGGCGGCGGGCTCGGCTACTAGGGCCTGTCCGGCGGATCAGGGCCGGAAAGGACGCGGCGTCTGGCGCGGTGCATCGCAAGGCGCCGGAGCGTCTCGATAGCGGAGCTATCGGGGCGTTTCGGCAACGCGGCGAGGTGCCGTGCCAGGCGTCGCGGCCCCGGCCATGATCCGCCGGACAGGCCCTAGGCGGGGCAAGGGCGCGTTCAGGTCTCCTCGGGGACGGAGGCCTGAACGCGGACGGTGGTCACCGTCCGGGCGCGGATGTCCCCCGCCGAGCGGCCCACGAGGATCTCGTAGGGGCCGGGTTCCGTGTGCCAGGCGGCGTCGACCGGTGACCAGTGGCGGAAGGCCCGCGCCGGGATCCGGGCGGTGGCGGTGACCTGGGCGCCGGGGAGTGCGTGGACGGTGGTGTGGATCGCGAGCCAGCGGTGGGGGCGGTCGAGGGCCGAGTCCGGGCGGGCCAGGTACAGCTGGACGACTTCGCGGCCGGGCCGGCCGCCGGTGTTGCGGAGGTCGACGCGCACCGTGACGTCGGTGCCCGCGCGGACCTCGGTGGGGGCGTCGACGGTGTCGTACTCCCAGGTGGTGTAGCCGAGTCCGTGCCCGAACCAGTAGGCGGGCGCGCGGCCCGCGCGCAGCCAGGCGCGGTGGCCGATGTGGAGGCCCTCCGTGTAGGGGAGCCGGCCGTCGGCCGGGCGGGTGGTGGTGACGGGTGCGTCCGAGAGGGTCGCGGCCCAGGTGGTGGGGAGGCGTCCGCCCGGTTCGGCGGCGCCGAAGAGGACGTCGGCGAGTCCCGTGCCGGCCTCCTGGCCGGGGAACCAGGACAGGAGGACCGCCCCCGCCTCCTCCCGCCAGGGGAGTTCGACGGGGCCGCCGCTGTTCAGGACCACGGCCGTCCGGGGGTTGGCCGCCGATACGGCCCGTACGAGGGCGTTCTGCGGGTCGGCGAGCCGGAGGTCGGTGCGGTCGTGCCCTTCCGTCTCGTCGTGCTCCGTCGTGCCGACCACCACGATCGCGGCGTCGCAGGCGCGGGCGGCCTCCACCGCGGCGGCGAGCGCGGCCGAGGCGTCGGGTTCCGGTGGGGCGGCCGCGACGGTCGTGGCGCGGCCGGAGCCGGGCACCAGCTCCCGCCGGGCCACCAGGTGGACGGGCCGGCCGGTCCCGAGCACCGTCCTGGCCGTCCGCTGCGGTGGGTTGACATGGACCACGGCCGGGTCGTCGACGTCCCGCGGGAAGAGGCCGTCCAGGACCGTGCGGCCGTCGACCGTGAGGGACATCCGGCCGAAGCCGCCGACGGCGAAGGTCCACTCCCCCGGGGTCTCGGGCGTCAGCAGCGCGCTGATCTCCACGGTGTGGGCGCCGGGGGCGCGTTCGGGTTCGAGGACGCGTCCCGTGAACCGGTGCTCGGCCGTGAGTTCCCGGCCGTCGGCGTCCAGAAGCCGCAGCAGCACGCCGGGTCGCCCGGAGACGGGGTTGCGGCACCTGTCGACGGCGAGCGGGGGCGGTGGGGCGGGCGCGGCAGGCCCTGGGACGTACGTGACCTTCGCACGCCCCCGCAGCCGTGCGCGGATGCCGTCCAGCGGGGTGACCACGGAGTCCGGGAAGACCCCGGCGCTGCCGCCGCCCTGCAGGCGGGGGTGTGCGGCGTGCGTGCCGATCACGGCGAGGGAGGACATGCGGTCGGCGTCCAGGGGGAGCAGGGCCCGGTTGTGCAGGAGGACGGAGCCGGCCGCGACCGCCCTGCGCAGAAGCGCGCCGGTGGGCCCGCCGGCGGGTGCGGGCGGACGGGGGGAGCCGCCAAGGGCGCCGACCCGCTCGGCGAGGCGGAGCAGGCGCCGTACCTTGTCGTCAATGGCCGCCTCCGGGACGCGGCCGTCCTCCACGGCCTGGAGGAGGCCCTCTGCCCAGGGGCTGTGCGGTCCGGGCATCGCGAGGTCGAGGGCCGCGCGGGCGGGCGCCTCGACGGAGCGGACCGCACCCCAGTCGGAGAGGACCACTCCGTCGAAGGCCCAGTCGGTCTTCAGCGGGTCCGCGAGGAGCGGACTCGCCGACATGGTGGAGCCGTTGACCCCGTTGTAGCCCGCCATGACCGCCCACACGCCCGCCGCGACCACGGCCTCGAACGGGGCGAGGTACACCTCGCGCAGCGCGCGCTCCCCGACACGTACGTCCACGGTCAGCCGGTCGGTCTCGGAGTCGTTGGCGACGTAGTGCTTGGCCGTGGCGGCCACGCCGTGGGCCTGGATGCCCCGGACGAGGGCCGCTCCGGTACGTCCGGCCAGTTCGGGGTCCTCGGAGAAGCACTCGAAGTGCCGGCCCCCGAGCGGGGTGCGGTGCAGATTGAGGGTGGGGGCGAGGACGACGTCGACGCCCTTGCGGAGCGCCTCGCGGGCGAGGAGGCCGCCGAGTTCCTCGGTCAGCTCCTCGTCCCACAGGGCGCCGATCGCCGATGCCGAGGGCAGCAGCGCGGAGGGGCTCCGCTCGTCCCACGCCTCGCCGCGGACCCCGGCCGGACCGTCGGAGGTCACGACCGGGCGCAGCCCGACGGCCGGTTCGGCCGCCGTGCGCCAGGTCGTGGCACCGGTCAGGAGGCGGACCTTCTGTGCGGTGCTCAACTTCCCGACCAGCCGGTCGAGTTCTTCGTCGTCCATCCCCCACCCTCGGATCCTCGAGATCTGCGCCCGCCCGCCCCGGTCAGGGCAGGCGGTACTCCGCGTTCAGGACCGCGCCGCGGCCGGGGTTGTTCTGGTCGTACCCGCGCGGGTCGCACTGGAGGCCGCCCACGATGCAGTGGTCGACCATCGCCTTGAGGGTGCGTTCCTCCCACGCGTTGAAGAAGTCGTAGTGGAAGGAGTAGCCCCGACCGCTGGCCAGACGGACCTGGCTCATGTCGCCGTTGACCGGCCAGGCCATCTTGAACTCGACCATCGGCAGGGCGACCGGGTGGGAGTCCGGGCACATGTTGTCGTTGGTCCCGGGCTTGACCACCGGATAGGCCATGTGGCTCTGGTGATCGGGGGTGTCCAGGTACAGGCCGTTCCAGCAGCTGGGCGCTTGCATCCGGAGGTTCAGCTGCACGTCGGGGCGACTGGGGCAACTCGCCGGGATGTCGGTGTTGAAGAAGCTGTCACCGCATTCCCAGCCCTCGACGAAGCCCTTGTGGCTGCGGAACTCCTGGGCGCTCTGCATCGGGTTGCCGACGACGAACCGCAGCCCCTTGGGGAAGGGACGGACACTGCGGTAGTCGGTGACGCCCGCCTTGTAGTAGATGACCTGCGGTCCCACGGGCAGGATCTTCTGCTCCCCGTTGTAGAGCGAGGGCATCCAGTACGCGGAGGCGTCCGCGGGCGCCTTGCAGGTGGTGGTCCCTCCGTAGAGCGAACCGGTCGTGCTGGAGGCGTTGGTGGAGGTGTTCCCCATGAAGGTGTGGTCGTGCGAGGCTCCGGCCCGGCCGGGGTAGACGATCGGGTCGTCCGGCGCGGTGTGGGTCACGGAGCAGTTGGCCTGGAACTCGTGGAAGTAGGCCTGCGGCGGAGTGGCCGTGGACGGCGTCACTCCGGTGACGGCCGGCACGGCGGGGATGTATCCGTCGCCGTCGGGGTCGTCCGCGGTGGGCAGCGCGGCCTGCGCCTGCGTGTGTCCGGCGTGCGCTCCCGCCGCCGGGGAGGGTGCCCGCCCGCCGCTGTCGGAGGCGGCGGCGAAGGTGCCGGCGCCCAGGGCGGTGGCCGCGAGGGCCACCGTGAGTAAGACGGCGGGCAGGGATCTCGATCGTGTTCTCATGGGTTTCTCCTGGATGGGAGGGAAGGGGAGGGTGCGTCAGCCGTAGATGCCGAACTCGTGGAGCGAGTAGCCCCAGCCGGTGCCCCGGGCGGTCAGCTGGAGTCGGACGTGCCGCGCGGTCGTCGCCGCGTCGACGGTGTCCACGTCGCCGTCGCCCGTGGTCGTGGTGTGGACGGTGCGCCAGGTGGTGCCGTCGTCGGAGACCTGGACCTCGTAGGCCCGGGCGTAGGCGGGGTCCCAGACGAGCTGGAGCTGCCGGACGGACCGTACGGACCCCAGGTCCACCTGGATCCACTGCGGGTCGCTCCAGTCGCTGGCCCAGCGGGTGGTGCCGTTGCCGTCGGTGGCGTTCTGCGGCGGACAGGGGCAGTCGCCGTAGGACGGCTGGAAGGACGAGGCCGTGGTCGGCCGGTTCAGGGCCAGGTTGGTCCCCGATACGGGCGGGGCCACGACCTTGACGGACTTCGTCTCGATGCCGGCGTTGCCGCGGCCGTCCTCGGCCTGGACGTACACCTTCCAGACCCCGAGCTTCTGCGGGGCGGTGACGGCGAAGGTGCCGTTGCCGGTGGCGCGCCACTGCGCCTCTACGAGCCGCTTGTCGCCGTTGGCGTAGTTGCCGCTGAGGAAGATCTTGTACGTCAGCGGATCCCCTTCGGGGTCACGGACGTCGGCGCGGACGGTGAACTCGCCGCCGGCGGGGGCGCTCCCGGCAGGAGTGACGGTCATGCCGCTCACCACAGGCGGGGTGTTGTCCCCGGCGGTGCTGCCGCTGTACGCCTTCTTGACCGCGTAGTACGAGAGCCGCTTGAGGCCGTCGGGCAGCAGGTTGAACCAGACGCCGCCGAAGTCGTGCTCGATGCCGTAGTGGAAGAGGGTCGCGCCCAGGGCGACGCCCTGGTGACCGGTGACGCAGTTCCAGGCCTGGGTGTAGCCGGCGGCCTTCTGGACGTCGGTCGGCTCGTCGGGCACCCCGTTGGCGTCGTCGGGCACCTCCCACTCCCCCGCCGGGCCGGTCTCGGTGATGATGTACGGCTTGGTGTAGCCGCCCTCCTCCCAGTCCTGGCGGACGCCGCAGATGTCGCCGTAGGAGTTCATCGAGTACAGGTCGAGATCGGGCGCGTTGCGCTTGTAGTACGGCCAGGCGCCGGTCCAGGCGTCGGTGGAGGTGACCGGGTGGTCCGGGTCGATCTCGTGGATCTTCCGCGCCACGTCGTTGACGAACGTCGTGTACGCGTTGCGCTGGGCCTCCAACTCCGTTCCGGAGTAGCAGTTCTGCAGGCCGAGGACGGACTCGTTGCCGACGTTCCACATGAGGGTGGCGGGGTGCGTCTTGTACGTGTCGACCCACCGGGCGAACTCGGTGAGCATGGTGCTCTTGTACGCCGTGTCGGTGACGTAGTTGACGCAGCCCCCGGAGCCGGGGCCGCCGCCGGGCTGGAGCCAGAAGCCGTTGACGACCTTGACGCCGTGCGCGGCCGCGGAGTCGAGGAGGGGCTTGGTGGAGCCGTCGGTGCCCCAGGTACGGATGGTGTTGACGCCCATGGACCGCACGTCCGGCATGTACCGGGCGGCGTCGGCGATCGCGGGGCCCCAGGTCAGGCCCTTGACGGTGTAGGGCTCTCCGCCGACGGTGAGCCGCCAGTTCCCCTGGGTGCCGGTGACGCGGACGGCTCCGGCCGCGGGCGGCTGGGTGCCGCCCTCGTCTCCGTACACCTGGAACTCCCAGAGCGAGTAGCCGTATCCGGTCGCGCGCTGGGTGCCGAGCATCCGTACGTACCGGCCGGTGCCGGAGAGGGCGATCTCGTCGGTGCCGCCGTCCGAGCCGGTGACGGCCTTGAGGGTGCGCCAGTCGGTGCCGTTGTCGGAGGCCTGGATCTCGTAGTCCTTGCCGTGGGCCGCCTCCCAGGTGAGGGCGGCCCGGCTGAGGGTGGCGCTGCGGCCCAGGTCGACCTGGAGCCACTGCGGGTCGCTGCGGTCGCTGGCCCAGCGGGTGCCGGTGAGGTCGCCGTCGACGGCGGCCGATGCGGGGAAGGCGGCGCCCTCCGTGGTGGAGGCGGTGGCCGTCCGCCCCTGCGAGAGCAGGGTCTCGGCCGCGCCGGCGGAGGGGGCCGCGGCGAGGGTGAGGGACGAGGCGAGCAAGGCAGCGAGGGTGAGCGGGGTGACGAGCGAGGTCGCGCCGGTGCGTGGCATGGCGGCTCCTGCGGGTGGGGTGGGGGTGTGGGGTGTGCCGGAGGGGCCGGTGTCCGCCGTGGCGGGGCGTTGTGGGCGGACACCGGCCCCGGTCGGTCAGGGGAAGGAGACGACGGTCGAGGGGATGGTCTCCGTGCCCGACGTGGGCGCCCCGATGTCGTTGATGACGTGGTCGAAGTGGCCGTTGCCGCCGAGCGAGACGGCGAGCAGGCTGTGGAACTTCACCCCGGGCTTGACCGGGGCCTTGAAGCCGTGTGCCTGGCGGATGGTGGGGTCGACGTTGTAGTAGCAGTAGCTGCCGAGGCCCCAGCCCTCGTGGGTGTTCACCGAGTCGTCGACGCGGTAGGCGGCGTAGCCCTTGGTGGCGCCGTTCTGGATGGCGGCCTGATTGGGGGCGTCGTAGGCCTTCTCGTTCTGGAAGAAGATCGTGCGGCCCCGCTCGCCGTACCACTCCACGTCGTACTTGTTGAAGTGCTCGACGAACAGGCCGGTGGCGAGCACGTCGTCGCCGTTGACTCGGACGCCGTAGTCGGCCCGGTTGGTCTCCCAGCCGACGCCCTCGCCGTGGTCGGCGCGCCAGACCCAGGTGTGGTCGATGATCGTGTCGTCGCTGTTGACGACCATGCTGGTGGTCGCCTTGCCCGCGCCGGCGCCGCCGATACGGATGTACACGTCCTGCACGGTGGTGGGGTTGGCGGCGTGGTCGGCGGAGGCGTTCTGCGGGCCGACCTCGAGGAGCGTCGGGGAGTTGACGGGTCCCGCGTCGATGAGGAAGCCGGCGAGCCGGACGCCGTCGACGTCGGCGACCCGCATCGCGGTCACGCCGTTGTCCGGGATGATCGTGGCGAGGCCGAGGCCCAGGACGATGGTGTCGGCGCGGTTGATCTCGATCGTGCGGTCGACGTGGTAGACGCCCGGGGTGAAGAGCAGGTGCAGGCCCTGCGCGACGGCCGCGTTGATCGTGGCGGCACTGGCGCCCGGCTTGACGACGTAGAACTGGCTCAGCGGGATCGACATGCCCTGCGGGGTGCCGTTCGCCCAGGTGGTGCCGCGCGCGTTGGTCCGCTTGGCGGGCGCGAAGACCTTGAACTCCCCGCCCTCCCAGAAGAGGAAGGGCTTCTCGCGGGAGATCGGGGTCGTGTCGAGGGTGGTGTAGCGGGGCTCGGGGAAGCTGGTGGCAGGGGCGCCCTCGACGCCGGAGAAGACCTGGTTCCAGACGGAGTTGGACCAGCCGCCGATCGCGCTGTCGCGCGTGTACCACTGCTGCTGGGAGTAGTTGCCGATCTGGCCGTCGACCTTGCTGTCGGCGATGTAGCCGCCGCTGGCCCAACCGTAGCCGTCGGGGGCCAGGTTGAGGCCGCCCCTGACGTGCATGCGGCGGAAGGAGGCCGCCTGGGAGACCGCCCACCGGTTGGTGCCGTTGACCGGGTTGAGGGCCAGGTTCTCGGCCGAACGCCAGAAGTTCTGGGTGGCGTTGCCGTTGAACCAGCCCGCGTCGACGGTCACGTCGCCGTTGATCGAGGTGTCGTCGGGGCGCAGGCCGAGCCCCGCGATCTGGGTGTAGAAGCCGATCTGGGCGTTGAGCCCGCTGTAGGTGCCGGGCTTGAAGAGGAAGGCGTGCCGTCCTGGGCCGAACTGCGCCGACTCCTGCTGCCGGAAGACCTCGTCCAGCTTGGCCTGGATGCCGGGCGTGGCCGGGTCGAAGACGTGCACGTTCGGCCCGAGGTCGCCGCCGCCCGGGATGACCGGGCCTCCGTCGGTGCCGTACACCTGGAACTCCCAGAGCGAGTAGCCGTATCCGGTCGCGCGGGTGACGCCCTGCAGGCGGACGTAGCGCGCGGTGCCGGAGACGGGGACGTTCTCCGTGCCGCCCGCGCCCGTGGTCGTGGAGTGGGCGGTGGTCCAGTCGGTGCCGTTCGTGGACAGCTCGATGCGGTACGCCGAGGCGTAGGCCGCCTCCCAGCGCAGCTCGACCCGGGAGAGGGCGGTGGGGGCGCCGAGGTCGACCTGGAGCCACTGGTTGTCGGAGAAGGCGCTGGACCAGCGGGTGCCGAGGTCGCCGTCGACGGCCGCCGCGGCGGCGGTGCCGGCCTGCTCCACGCTGGAGGCGGTGACGGGCTTGCCCTGCGAGACAGGCAGGGGCGCCGCCTGCGCGCCGGTGGTCGGGGTCAGCGCGAGCAGGGCGCCGGCGAGGGCGGTGGCCACGGCGGCGGCGATACCTCGGCGGGCCGGCGCGGATCCGCGGCCGCGGCCGTGACGGCGGCCGGGACCGCTTCCGCGACTGCGAGACGTGAGGGGTGGGTGTTGCCCAAGGGGAGACATGCGGGGCTCCTAGAGGGAACGGACAGCGGGAGAGCGCTCTCCGACACCCTGCACGGCCCGGAATCTGACGGTCAATAAGTCTGACCGCACTTTTCTTTCGACTTGCCTTAAGCCTGAGTCCGACCTGAGCCCCGCGGTACACCGGGCACCGGAATGCGGAGAGAAAGGGCGCGTTAGGGTGCAGTGGTGGGCAGAAGGGGACCGACGCTGGAAGACGTCGCGCGCGAGGCGGGGGTGTCGCGCGCGACCGTGTCACGGGTGGTGAACAGCGTCCGCAACGTGGACCCGGGCATCCAGGAGGCCGTCCGGCGCGCGATCGACCGGACCGGATACGCGCCCAACCTGGCGGCCAGGTCGCTGGTGACCCGACGCACCGAGACGGTCGCACTGATCCTGTCCGGGGCGGGCGAGACCTTCACGGCCCGTGTCTTCTCCGACCCGTTCTTCGGGCGGGTGGTCGAGGGGGCGCTCGGCTTCCTGCGCGCCCGCGGCGTCCATCCGGTGCTGCTGCTCGCGGAGTCCGGGGCGGCCAGGGAGCAGGTCGTCGCGTATCTGCGCCAGGGCAGCGCCGACGGCGCCCTGGTGGTGTCGGTCCAGGCCGACGACCCGCTGGCCGCGATGCTGGCCGACACGGCGATCCCGGCCGTGCACTTCGCGCGCCCCTCCGGGGAGCCGCCGGTGAGCCACGTGGATCTCGACAACGCCGAGGGCGGCCGCCTGGCGGGCGGGCACCTGCTCGCACGAGGACGCCGCCGGATCGCGACGATCTGCGGCCCGCAGGACCTGCCCGCGGCGCGCGAGCGGCTGCGCGGTTTCCGCGAGACCCTGGGGCAGGCCGGGATCTCCGAAGTCCCGGTGGTCGAGGGGTGCTTCACGGTGGAGAGCGGGGCCGCCGCGGCGGCCCGTCTGCTGAGCGAACACCCGCACCTGGACGGGGTGTTCGCCGCGAACGACCTCATGGCCCGGGGCGCCTGCCAGTACCTGAGCGAGCGGGGCCGGTCGGTGCCGGGTGACGTCTCCGTCGTCGGCTTCGACGATTCGAGCGCGGCGGTGGCCTGCCGGCCGGCCCTGACGACCGTACGGCAGCCGGTGGAGCGGATGGCCGCGGCCATGGCGGAGCTGCTGACCGAGCACCTCCAGGGCACGCGTACGGAACCCGCCACGCTGGTGTTCGCCCCCGAGTTGCTCGTACGCGACTCGTCCTGAGGACCGGCTTCCGTGGGTGGGCCCCCGCCCCCCGGCGGGGGTCCACCCACGGATCGGTCAGGCGGTCAGCCCACGGTGGTCGCGGATGATGTCCGCGTACCGCAGGCCGCTCCCCTTCACGGTCCGCCGCTGCGTGGCGTAGTCGACGTGGACGAGGCCGAAGCGCTTGTCGTAGCCGTAGGCCCACTCGAAGTTGTCGAGCAGGGACCACGCGTAGTAACCCGCGAGCGGTGCGCCCTTGCGCAGGGCGCGGGCGCAGGCGGCGACGTGCTCCTCCAGGTACGCGGTCCGCTCGGGGTCGTCGACCGTGCCGTCGGGGCCGACGCGGTCGGGGAAGGCGGAGCCGTTCTCGGTGACGTACAGCCGGCGGGCGCCGTAGTCGTCGGTGAGCCGCATCAGGAGCGCTTCGAGCCCGCCGCCGTCGATCTGCCAGTCCATGCCGGTGCGGGGCACGTCCGGCAGACGGACCTCACGGGCGTACGGGACGGGTCCCTCGGGGTCGTCGGCGACGGTGACCGGGAAGTAGTAGTTGACGCCGTGCCAGTCGAGCGGCGTCGCGATCGTGTCGAGGTCGCCCGGCCGTTCGGGCAGCTCGACGCCGTAGAGCTCGCGCAGGTCGGCGGGGAAGCCGCGGCCGTACACGGGGTCGAGCCACCAGCGGTTGGTGTGGCCGTCCATGCGGGCGGCGGCGGCGATGTCCTCGGGCCGGGTGGACGCGGGCGCCACGGTCGAGTGGTTGGTGACGATGCCGACCTGGGCGGCGGGGGCGGCGGCGCGGAGGGCCTGGGCGGCGAGGCCGTGGCCGAGGAGCAGGTGGTACGAGGCCCGGACGGCGGCGGTGAGGTCGGTCAGACCGGGGGCCATGCGGCCCTCCAGGTGGCCGATCCAGGCCGAGCAGAGCGGCTCGTTGAGGGTGGCCCATTGGCTGACCCGGTCGCCGAGGCGGGCGCCCACGATCTCGGCGTACCGGGCGAAGTGCTCGGCGGTCTCGCGCTCGGCCCAGCCGCCCCGGTCCTGGAGGGCCTGGGGCAGGTCCCAGTGGTAGAGGGTGACGGAGGGCGTGATCCCGGCGTCGAGCAGGCCGTCGACGAGCCGGTCGTAGAAGTCGAGGCCCGGCGCGTTGAGGGCGCCGTCGCCGGCCGGCAGGACGCGGGGCCAGGCGATGGACAGCCGGTACGCGTCGACGCCGAGGCCGCGCATCAGGGCGATGTCCTCGGGCCAGCGGTGGTAGTGGTCGCAGGCGACGTCGCCGTGGTCGCCGTTGTCGATGGTGTCCGGGGTGTGGGAGAAGGTGTCCCAGATGGACGGGCCCCGGCCGTCCTCGGCCACGGCGCCCTCGATCTGGTAGGCGGAGGTCGCGGTGCCCCAGGAGAAGCCGGCGGGGAAGGCGCCCAGGTCGAGCGCCGAGGGCGTGCGGGCGTCGGTGGAGTCGGACACGGAGGACCTCTCTGACGTCGGTCGGGACTGCGGTGGGGACATCGGTGGAGACATGGGTGGAGACATGGGTGGAGACATGGGGTCACGGAAGAGCGTCACTTCACCGCACCTGCCGTGAGGCCGGCGACGAGGTAGCGCTGGAGGAGCAGGAAGCCGGCGACGACGGGGACGCTCACGACGAGCGAGGCCGCCATGACCTGGTTCCAGTACACGTCGTTCTGGGTGGCGTACCCCTGGAGGCCGACGGCGAGGGTGCGGGTGGTGTCGTTCGTCATCACCGAGGCGAACAGGACCTCGCCCCACGCGGTCATGAACGCGTAGACGGCGACGGCGACGATGCCCGGGATCGCCGCGGGGACGATCACCCGGAACAGGGCGCCGAGCGGGCCGCAGCCGTCGACCTTGGCGGCTTCGTCCAGGTCACGGGGGATCGAGTCGAAGTAGCCGATCAGCATCCAGATGGAGAACGGCAGCGAGAAGGTGAGGTACGTCAGGATCAGCCCGCCGCGCGAGCCGAAGAGCGCGATCCCGGTGGCGTTGCCGATGTTGACGTAGATGAGGAACAGCGGCAGCAGGAAGAGGATGCCGGGGAACATCTGTGTGGAGAGCACGGTCACGGTGAAGACCCGCTTGCCCCGGAAGCCGTACCGGCTGACCGCGTACGCCGCGAAGACGGCGACCACCACGGAGCAGACGGTCGCCGCGCCGGCCACGACGAGCGAGTTCACGAAGTAGTCGGCCAGCGGGACGGTCTGCCAGATGTCGACGTACGGCCGGAGGGTGAGCCCGCTCGGGATCCACTGGAACTTCTCCGAGACGTCCTCCAGCGGCTTGAGGGAGCTGGAGACCATCACGTACACCGGAAGCAGGACGAAGCCGGTGAGGAGGGTCAGGAAGATCCGCCGGGTCCAGAGGAAGGAGCGGGGTGCGGCCATCGGGGAGCGTGACGGCCTCCGCGTGAGGGGTTCAGACATCGCCGGTCTTCCTTCCTCGGCTGGTGAGCAGCAGGTAGACGCCCGTGACGAGGAGCAGGAAGAGCAGCAGCAGGACGGACATCGCCGAGCCGGTGCCGAAGTTCCAGGTCTGGAACGAGGACTGGTAGATGTGCAGGGAGATGAGGTCGGCCGATTCGGGCGCCGCCTTGCCGAAGAGCACGAACGGTGTGTTGAAGTCGTTGAAGGTCCACAGGAAAAGGACGAGGACGAGGACCTGGTTGACCGGTCGCAGCGAGGCCAGGGTGATGTGCCGGATCTGCTTCCACGCCCCGGCGCCGTCCAGGGCCGCGGCTTCGTACAGCTCGCGCGGGATGTTCTGCAGACCGGCCATCACGATGAGGAAGGCGAACGGCCAGCCCTTCCAGACGGAGACGACGAGCAGCGCCCAGAAGCTGTTGTCGCCGATGAGCCAGAAGGCGGGGCTGTCGCCGATGCCGAGCTGGTCGTGCAGGACGTGGTTGATGAGGCCGTTGTCGCGCTGGAACATGAAGGCCCAGGTGATGACGGCGGCGTAGACGGGCAGTGCGTACGGCACGAGGAAGAGCGCGCGCAGCAGGCCGCGGCCGCGGAAGGACTCCTGCAGGAAGACGGCTGCGGCGGTGCCGAGCAGCCAGCACAGGCCCACGGACGCGACGGTGAACACGCAGGTCGTCACGAAGGACTTCAGCAGGGCCTGCCCCACGGGGGCGTCGAAGTCGATCGAGAGCGCGTAGTTGTCGAGGCCGGCCCAGGGCGCGTCGCCCCAGTTCCGGATGGTGAACTGGGTGAGCTCCTTGAAGCTCATGGCGATGCCGATGACCATCGGCACGAGGTGGACGAGGAGTTCGAGGAGGAGTGCGGGCAGGAGCAGCAGGTACGGCAGCGAGATGCGGCGCAGCCGTCCGGAGCGGCGGCGCGGGGTGCGCGCCTCTCCGGACGGCGCCTTCCGCACCGTCCGCGGCCCTGCCTGGTGCGTGACGGTCGATGTCATGAGAGGTCCGGCCTGGTTTCTTCCGTGCCTACTTCTTGGGCATCTGCTGCTGGGCCTTGTCGAGGGCCGCCTTCACCGACTGGGTGGTGACGGGGCGGCCGGCCGCCGCGTCGGCGAACAGCTCCTTGACCGCGGTGCCCACGACGGTCTCGAACTGGGACTCCTCGGGGACCTGGGGCAGGGCGGACGCGCTGGTGGCGAGCGTGTCGCGGATGACCTTGAGCGAGGGGGTGCCGAAGGCGGGGTCCGCCTGCGCGCTCTTGACCGGCGGGACGGAACCGTAGGCCTGGTTGAGGATCTTCTGCTCCTCGTCGCCGGTCATGAACTTCACGAACTTCGTGGCGCCGTCGAGGTTCTTGGTGTTCTTGAAGACGGCCAGGTTGATGCCGGCGACCATGGAGTTGACGGAGGTGCCCTGGCCGGGCGCGCCGGAGAGGACGGGCGCGGGGGCGACGCCCCACTCGTCCTCGCTCATGCCCTGGGACGCGAAGGTCTGCGAGGGGGTCTGCCACAGGACCATGGCGGTCTTGTCCTTGGCGAAGTCGCTGAGCGACTGGTTCTGGGCGTACTCCGCGTTGCCGGGCGCGACGATCTTCTGGACGGCCATGAGGTCGACGTACTGCTTGACGGCGGCGACGGCCCCGTCGGAGGTGAAGTCGGCCTTGCCGTCGGCGGTGAAGAAGTCGGCGCCGTGCTGCTTGCCGAGGACGAAGACCTGGTGGATGTTGTTGGAGAGGTTGGAGCCCTCGACGCCGATGGCCCACTTGCCGTCCTTGCTCAGGCGCTTGCCCGTGGCCTCCAGTTCGTCCCAGGTGGCCGGCGGCTTCTCGATGCCGGCGTCCTTGAACATCTTCTTGTTGTAGTAGAGCGCGTAGGCCATGGAGTACAGCGGGACGGCGGCCGGATCCTTGCCGGGGGCTCCGGTGGAGCCGAGCGCGGAGTCGACGAAGCGGTCCTTGCCGCCGATCTTCGCGAAGGCCGCGTCGTCCCAGGGCAGCAGGGCGCCGGTGGACTGGAGCGAGGCGCTCCAGGTGTTGCCTATGTTGAGGACGTCGGGGCCCTGGCCGGAGGTGGTGGCGGTGAGGATCCGGTTGAGCAGGTCCGACCAGGGCACCACCTCCAGCTTCACCTTGATGCCCGTCTCCCGCTCGAACTGGTCGAGTTCGGGCTGCAGGACCTTCTTGTCGACCTCGATGCTGGAGCCCTGGTTGGAGGCCCAGTACGTGAGCGTCTTCGGCTGGGAGTTGGAGCCGGAACCGTCGGAGGTGCCGCCTCCGCAGGCGGCGGCGGTGAGGACGAGGGAGAGAGTGACGGCACCGGTGACCGCGGCTCTGATTCTGCGCATGGCTCCTCAAGGCCCTTTCGGGGAGTGACGGAGTCCGGGGAGGAGGTGGGGCGGGCGAGACGTCCCGTGCTCGCCCCGTACACCCTCCCGGCTTATTTTAGGACGTGAGTTAAATACCGAGAGAAGGTCGCGTCAAGGGCCCCGACAGGGGTATCTTGCGATCAGGACTTCAGGAACTGGGGGCAGAGTGCGAGCGAAGAGCAGCCGTACGGTGCGTGACCTGCGGCGGGAGAACCGCACCGCCGTCTTGCGGCGACTGTATTTCGACGGGCCGCAGAGCCGTCTGGCGCTCGGTCCCGCGACGGGCCTGAGCTCGGGCTCGGTCAGCAACGTGGTCGGCGAGCTCCTGGCCGAGGGCCTCGTGGAGGAGGCCGGCAGCGTCGACTCGGCGGGCGGCCGCCCCCGCACCCTGCTGCGGGTCAGCCCCGGCAGCGGCTGCATGATCGGCGTCGACGTCGGCGAGACCCGGATCAGGGTGGAGCTCTTCGACCTCGCCCTCACCGAACTCGCGCGCATGGAGCTTCCGTTGGCGACGGACGGCCAGGGCGACGGGGCCGGCGGCGGCCCGGGCGAAGCCACGGGCGGAGGCACGGGCAGAGGCCCTGACGGCGGCACGGGCGGCGACCCTGGCCCGCACGGTCGGTACGAGGTCGGCATCGTGGTCGGTCACGTACGCGACGGCATCGCCGAAGTGCTGCGCGCGGCGGACGTGCCCGCGGAGCGGCTGCTCGGCGTCGGCATCGGCGTCCCCGGCATCGTCGCCCACACGCCCGAGGACGGCGCGGTGGTGCACGGCCAGACCACGGGCTGGGACGCCGTCCCGCTGGAGCGGCTGCTCCGGGAGACGGGTGCGGTGCCCGAGAGCGTGCCGTACCTCATCGACAACGGCTCCAAGACGCTCGGCCAGGCCGAGATGTGGTTCGGCGCGGGGCGCGGGGTCTCCGAGGCCGTGGTCGTGCTCTTCGGTTCGGGTGTCGGCGCGTGCGTGATCGGCGAGGGCACGGAGTCGGGCCGGGCGATCGAGTGGGGCCATCTGACGGTACGGGTCCGGGGGCGCCGCTGCCGCTGCGGTTCCCAGGGCTGCCTGGAGGCGTACGCGGGAGCCGAGGCGCTCCTGGAGCGCTGGCGGGAGGCGGGCGGCAGGCCGCCGACCGGGGCGGACGAGGAGACGGCGCTGACCTCGATGCTCACGGCCGCCTACCCGCCGGAGGGCTCGGACGCGGAGCCCGACGCGACGGCGCTCGCCGTCCTGGAGGAGACCGCCGAGTACCTGGGCGCCGGCTTCGCCGACCTGATCAACCTCTTCCAGCCGGAGCGCATCCTCGTCGGCGGCTGGGCGGGCCTTCAGCTCGGCTCGCGCTTCCTGGAGACGGTCAAACCCCACGCGGCCGCCTTCGCCCTGCGCTACCCGGCCGAGCGGACCCGTATCGAACTGGGCACCCTGGGCCCGGACGCCGTCACCGTGGGCGCGGCGATCCTCCCCCTGGAAGCCTTCTTCGCCCGCGGCGGCCGCCGCACCGACTCCCCACCGGAAGCCCCCGTCCCGACCTGGCAACCGGCGCTCCAACACCGCGTGACGTCCTGACCGACGGACCGATCGATCGCCCCCGTCAGCCGGCTTTCCTCAGCGCCCGGGAGAGGCGCTCGCCGAGGGTGCGGTCCAGGCCCGACGGGGAGTCGATGCCGAGGGCGGCCGCCAGGTCGCGGACGTGCAGGTCGGCGAGGGCCTCGGTGAGTTCGGCGAACGCGTCGGCCGCGGCCCGGCCGCGGCGGAGGCCCGCGGCGACGGCGCAGATCCCGACCAGGGCGGCCGGCCACCACCACGCGCCGAGGGCCAGGTAGCCGGCGCCCCAGGCGCACAGGCGCGCCGCCGCCCCGAACCGTACGCGGGCTGCCTGCAGTTCGGCGCGGGTGCCGTCGGCGGCCAGGAGCCACAGGTGGGGCCAGGCCGCGGCCAGGTCCAGTCGGTACATGCGCCAGAGCCGCTGCCCGGGCGCGGCAAGTCGGTCGCCCATGGAGAACGGGTGGCGTGGCGCGACGGCCGCGATGCGGTCGCGTTCGGCGAGGTGGCGCTCCGCGAGGTCGGCGAGCCGGTCGGCGTCGTCCGCCCCGGCGACACGGGCGCGGCCGGCCGTGACCAGCGCGGCGTGGAACACGGCGTCGGCGGAGCGCCAGCGGCGCGACCGGCGGTCGGCGAGGCGCCGCAGCAGGGGCCCGCGGGGCTCGGCGCACCAGAGGAGTTCCACTCCGGCGCCGAGGGTCTGGGCGGCCGCGCCGACCGCGGCCGCGCCGAGGAGCAGCGCAAGCGCCACGAGCGCGATGGTGCCGACGCTCCGGGACGCGGGGGAAGCGGCCGCCGTGTCCAGCCAGGTCCGCAACGTCCCCACGTCGGCCCCGTGTTCGTGGCCGAGCACCGTCGCCGTGGTGACGGCGGCGATGAAGAGCAGTCCGGGGAGCGCGAGGAGCGTCAGCCACCGGTCGGCGATCCGACCCCCCAGCGCGCTGAGGAAGGCGCTGGTCACCGGAGGGGTACTTCGCTCAGCGGCCGGCCCAGGATGCCGCAGGCGGGCAGGTCCGGGGCTTCGGCGTCCGGCGCCTCCACGCGCCCGCACCGGCCCGTGGGGCAGGCAAGGACGTACAGCCCGGGATGGCCAGGACCGGCCACCGGCAGACTCTGGAAGCCGGGGGTGGAAGGGAGGGGCGTCGTACGGTACGAGCCGAGTCCGGCGCTGTGTCCCGCAGCGAGGAGCAGCTCCTCCAACTCGTCGAGGCGATCGTCGAGTTGTTCGGGAGAGCGGCCGTCGCGCAGGGCGGAGACGATGGTCTCGACGAGCCGGGCGCCCTGTTCGCCCAGAGCGCCGAACTCCGGTGCGGAGGAGGGGTCCGAGAGCCGGCGGCAGAGCTCCCCGAGCCGCCCGTCGCCAGTCCCCGCCCCGTCGGCCGTGTCCGCCACGCTTCCGCTCCCCCAGAACGCCGGTTGTCACGTGGGGCTGATTGTACGGCCGGACCTCAACGATCCGAGGGCTCCTTGGCTATCGTGAACACGGGCCGTAACGTGGAGGACACGCAGGGGGCGTGCGGTCCGGGGCGTCAACCGGGGGTGGTCGTGGTCAGCGCGACGGATGCGACGGCAGCCGAAGGACCCGGTGCGCGGCCGGGCGCCGATCAACTCCTGGGGCACCATCTGAGGACGGGCGACCGTCGGGCGCTCGACGAGGCCGTCCGGGCGTACCGTCAGGAACTCGCGGTCGCGAAGGGTGCCGCCTCCGCACAACACCTCGCCGGGAATCTCCTGATCGCCCTCTTCCGCCGGTGGCAACTGGCGGGTGAGCAGGGCGATTTGGAAGCGCTGATCACTCTCGGCCGAGAACGGGTGTCCGTCGCTCGCGTGAATCGCCAGGACATCGTGCTGCTCGCCCTGGGGTACCGCCACCGCTTCGGCCTCCACGGGCAGGCGAGCGATCTCGACCAGGCGGTCGAGCTGTTCGAACGGGCTGCCGATCTCCCGCAGGACGCCGAGACCGGCGCGCAGACACTGGCCTCACTGGGCGAGGCGCTCCAGGAGCGGCACAAGTACCGCGGGCAGGGCGGCGACCCGGCAGACCCCGGGACGGATCTGGCACGGGCCACCAGCGCCTTACGGGACGCGCTGGAGATCCTTCCCCCCGATTCGCCCGACCGGCCCGGCTACCGCAACAACCTCGCCACGGCGCTGCACAGCGCCTATCTCCAGAGCGGCGACACCGCCGCTCTGCGCGACGCCCTGGACCTGTGGCGGACCGTGGTGCGGGAGAGCCCACCGGGCAGCGAGGCGCGTCGGCTCACGCTCGGGAACCTCTCCCAGGGGCTTCGCCAGTGGAACGAACACCACCCCGACGAGGCCGACTCGGCGGAGATGCTGGACGTCCACCGCACCGCTCTGGCCGAGACCCCCACCGGCCACCCCGACCGTCCCGAGCGGCTCGCCGGTCTCGGCATCGCGTTGCGTCTGACCGCGGAGAGCAACGGCGACACCGAACTGCTGCGTCAGTCGGCGCAGTTGCTGCGCGAGGCCCTGCCCCTGTACGCGGCCGACTCCCCCGAGCGGGCCATGCGGATGAACAGCCTCGGCAACACCCTCCACAGACTCGCGCGGGCGACCGGGGACGACGGCGTCCTCGACGAGGCGATCGCCGCGCTGCGGTCCGCCCTCGCCCAGCAGCGGCCGGGCACCGGCCCGCACGCCGACACCTTGGCGAACCTCGCCGTCACCCTCTGGGAGCGCGCCGAGCAGACGGACGACCTGGGCTCTCTGCGGGAAGCCACCCGGCTCGCCCGGGACGCCGTCGAGGCGGCCGCGGCGAACCCCTCCGCGCAGGTCGTACGCCTCGCCAACCTCGGTGTGGTCCTGCAGAGTTGGCACGGTTCGACCGGCGACGCGGCCGCCGCCGACGAGGCGATCCGCGCGGCGCGCCGGGCCATGGCGCTGGCCCCGCGGTCGGGACCGGTCCGGGCGGACCGGCTGAACCATCTGGCCAACGCGCTGCGCGCGCGGTTCGGGGAGAGCTTCGACGTGGCGGACCTCGACGAGGCGATCGCCCTGCTCGAAGAGGCCGCGGAGCACGCCCCGTACGGCGATCCGGCGCTTGCTCTCGTACTCTCCAACCTCGGATCGGCCCGTCTGACGCGGCATCATCACAGCGCCGACGACGGGCTCCTGGAGCAGGCGGTCAGCGATCTGGGCCGGGCCGTCTGGTCGGTGCCGGAGGGCGGCTCGGCGCACGGCACCTATCTGAGGACCTACGGCGACGCGTTACGTGCCCTGCACGACCAGGACGGCGACCCGGGGATGCTGCTGGCCGCCGAGGACGCCTACCGGCAGGCCGCAGGCACCAAGGCCATCCCCGCCTACCAGCGGGTTCTCGCGGCCTGGGACTGGGGAGCCGCGGCGGCGGCCGGCCTCCGCTGGGAGGAGGCCCTGCGCGGCCATGAAGTGGCCCTGGAACTGCTGCCGTTCGCCGCTTCGGGTCGGCTGGCCCGGAGCGACCAGGAACGCGGCCTTTCCCGGGTGCGGGGTCTGGCCGCCGAGGCCGCCGCGTGCGCGGTCAACGCGGGACGTCCGGAACGCGCGGTGGCACTCCTGGAGCAGGGCCGGGGTGTCCTGCTGAGCCGGGCCATGGCCACCCGGGACGGCCTCGGTCGGCTGCGCGCCGCCCACCCGGATCTCGCCGAGGCGTTCGTCTCGATCCGTGACCGGCTCGAAGCGCTGGAGGCGGCGGACGTGGCGGAAGCCGCCCTCGGCCGGCTGCCCGTCACCCCCGCGGAGCAGCGGCACACGCTGGCGAGCCGGCTGGAGGAGCTGGTGGCGCAGATCCGCCGAGCACCGGGCTTCTCCGACTTCCTCGCCGCCCCTGACGAGAGCACCCTGCTCGCGTGCGCGGCGAACGGCCCGGTGGTGCTCGCCTATTGCAGCGGCTACCGCAGCGACGCCTTGGTCCTGCGCCCGGAAGGCGTTCTCCTCGTGACGCTGCCGCGTGCCACCCCGGACGCGGTCGCCGAACAGGCGGACCGGCTCCGGCTCGCGCTCGCCGACGCGATGGACCCCTCCCGCGACAAGGACGCCCAGCGGGCCGTCGCGAAGGTCCTGGCATGGACCTGGGACCACGTCACCGGCCCGGTGCTCGACCGCCTCGGCCTGACCGACGCTCCCGAGGGCGAGCTGCCCCGGCTGTGGTGGTCGCCGGGCGGGACGCTGGCCGCCCTGCCCCTGCACGCGGCGGGGCACCACGGCGAGCGCCTCGATCACGCGCAGCGGGCGGACGGTGCGGCCGGGCCGCCCCGGACGGTCATGGACCGTGTGGTCTCCTCGTACACGCCGACCGTCCGAGCGCTCCAGTACGCCCGGGACCGGGCCGCCGCCCCGAGGCCGCCCGGCCGGCTGCTCGCCGTGGCCCTCCCCGACACCCCGGGAGCCCGGCCGCTCGGCGGGGCACGACGCGAGGTGAAGGCGCTGAGGGCGCTGCTGCCGACCGATGTGCTGGACGGGGAGGAGGCCACCTTCGACCGGGTCATGGCCGCCCTGCCGGATCACCCGTGCGTCCACTTCGCCTGCCACGGCGTCAGCGAACCCGCCGACCCCTCGGCGGGCCGGCTGCTCGTGCACGACCATCGGACCCGGCCGTTGACGGTCCGCCAGATCGCCCGGCTCGACCTGCCGGCCGCGCGGCTCGCGGTGCTCTCGGCCTGCGAGACGGCACGCGCCGACGGGGACCTGGCCGACGAGTCCATCCACATCACGTCCGCGTTCCAGCTCGCGGGATACCCCCACGCCGTCGGCACGCTCTGGGCGGTGCACGACGCCGTGGCCGTCCGTGTCACCCGCCTCCTCTACCAGGGGCTGCGTTCCGACGACGGCGACGGCGGGCCGGTACTGGACGACAGCCGCACGGCGACCGCGCTGCACCAGGCGGTACGGGAGTGCCGCACCGCGTTCGCCACAAGCCCGAGCCTGTGGGCCGCCCACGTACACGCGGGTGCCTAGGCACTCGTACGGACAAGGAGGAGAGAGTCGCGATGAGCCGATGGTGGCGGCGCAAGGCCGCAGAGGGGGACTCAGGGGACGGCGCGGGCGGAAACCGGAACCAGGGCCAAGCGCGAGAACAGGAACGGGAACAGGGCGTGGGTCAGGTCCCGCGGGCGGGCGCCTGGCACATCACCCTCACGGAGGTGACGGAAGGCAGCCCGGAGCAGGAGATCGCCCGGATCGAGATCTCTCCCGAGGAATTGCACACCATGCGCGCCCGGTCGGCCGTCGAACGCCTTGGCCCCGAGCACCCGGAGGCGCTCGAAGCGGTACGGGAGCTGGCCCGGGTCCTCGCGGCGACCCCCGGACGCGGCGAGGAGGCGGTGTCGTACTACCAGCAGGTGGCCCGGGGCCAGTGGACCGTCCTCGGCGACCGCCACGAGGAGTATCTCCGCACCTCGGCCGAACTCGCGGACCTGCTCCACCGGACCGGACAGCTGCGACTGGCCGAATCGGCCTGGCGCGACACCTTCCGCGGCCGGTCGGAGACCCTGGGCCGCGATCACCCCGACACCCTGCGCAGCGCGGCCGGTCTCGCCTCCGCCCTGGAGGACCTCAGGCGCGCTCCCGAGGCCGAACCGCTGCAGCGGGACGTGCTGGAGCGACGCACCAGGCTGCTCGGCCCCGACCACCCGGACGTGCTGTCCGCCGCCAACTCCCACGCCGCGTCGCTGCTCAAGTGCGGCCGCCACAAGGAGTCCGAGCGGGCGTTGCGCAGCCTCGTGCCACGCCTTGAGCAGCGCTACGGCCCCGACCACGAGCGCACCGCGGCGGCGCGGGCCAATCTCGGTGCCGTACTCGTCCGGCTGAACCGCCACGCCGAGGCGGAGGCGCAGCTCCGCGCCGTCATCCGCTCCTTCGAGGCGACCGTGGGACCGCACGACGAGGGCACCTTCACCGCGCGCAACAACCTGGCGGCCGTGCTCCACGCCATGGAGCGTTACGAGGACGCCGTCCCCGTCCTGCGCGACGTTCTGGCCGGCCGGATCGCCCTGAACGGCGAGGACCACCCGGTCACGGTGTCGACCCGGGACAACCTCGCCAACGTCCTGATCGACGTGGGACGCCACGCCGAGGCGGCCGCCCTGCTCGAACGCTGCGTCCGCGACTACGTTCGCATCTACGGCCCGGGCCACCCCCGCCAACGGGCCGCCGAGGAGAAGCTGGCGTGGCTGCGGGAGGGCGGGGTCTGACCACCGCGCGGTGAGTTGCCTGGTCGTTTCCAGGGTCTCCCGAATGCGCTGGGCAAGGGTGAGCCGGTCGGGGTCGTTGACCCAGCGTTCGGACGCGAGCTTGAACACGGCGATCCCGAACTCCGCGGCGAGTGCCGCGGCGGTGGTCTCCCGAACGTGTTCGCGCAGCGCGTGGGCGAGCTTGGAGGCGAGTGCGGCGAGTTTGGCCAGTTCGCGTTCCTGGAGTTCGGGGTTGGCGGCGATGACGGTCTGGCGTTGCCGCACCAGGTCCCACGGTGACGAACGCCCGGCTGAACCTCGCCGTGGACGACCCGTCCGACGACGTGCCCACCGAGGGCGAGCGCTCGCCGTATCTCGACACCTATCTGGCGGCCTACACGAAGAAGCTCACCCCGAAGACCCCGTCGTTCAAGGTCCCTTCGCCCCGCGCGTGACAGGAAGCGCCGCACCGCGCTGCTATCCCCGCCACCGCACCCCGTGCAGCCGCCGCAGTCGGTGGATCTCCCACCAGGCCAATACCGTCACCGACACCGGGCGGGCGAGGAACGCGCAGACCGCGAGCGGCACCGGGCCCGGCGGCAGGCCGCCCGACGACAGGCTGCGGAAGGCGAGCACCCAGACCAGGACGGTGGTCACCAGCGCGGGCAGCGCCGCATGCAGGGCGGACAGGTTGAAGGCGTGGCGGAAGGCAGGACCGGCGGCGAAGCAGAGGAAGAAGACCACCCACCAGAACGGCGCCCAGCACACGAACACCACGGACACCCAGAGCAGCAGCCCGAACAGGCCGTCGGCGCTGCTGGGCAGCAGTCCCATCCCCTTGCTCGCCGCCGTCAACAGCAGCGGCACCAGCATCCAGGCCCCGACGAGCAACACCCAGGGGGACGCCTCCTCCCGCCGCCCCCGCAACACCTCCCCAGCGGCGGCCATTCGTCCTCATGCAGCCGTCGCCACAACGGCGTGTACGAGGGCGGCGGGTTGCCCTCGAGGGGTGGGACGGACGGGGCGGGTCGATGCTCATGGGCGTCCCTTCCACCTTCCCGGAAAGGACGCGTCCACCCCGGACACGGTTCCCGATCGTAAATCCCCTGGCCGACCGGGTTCGCCCGCCCGAGCGAACCCGGTCGGCTCCGCGCCCCATCCTCACCGAATGTGCGGCCACAGGACTCAGATCTGGGCGGGGCCGCCGTCGACGTACAGGCTCGAAAGCGAGCGGCGAGCCCTGTACGACGCCCGGGTGCAAGGGCAGTGGTTCAGGCAGGGACCTCATGCAGGGTGGCCTCGCCGGTGACCCGGATACCGATCCGGCCGCCCTGTCGCACCTGGAGCGGGCCGGGGGCGCGGATGTCGATTGGCTCGTCCAGGCCGTCGACGGAGACCGTGACCATGGAGTCGTGCCCGAAGAAGCGGACGTCGGTGACCGTTCCCTGAGCGGTCGCCTGATCCGAACCGGTGAGGTGGAACTGCTCGGGGCGGAGGAGTACGAGACCGTCGCGCAGGCCCTCGGGGGCGGCGCCGAGGGGGATGCGGCCCAGTGGAGTGGTGACGGTGTTCTCGTCGGCCGTGCCGTTGATGAACACGGCGTCGCCGACGAAGGAGGCCACCCAGGGGTCGGCGGGGCGCCGGTAGATCTCCTCGGGTGCGGCGCACTGGGCGACGCGGCCGTCGCGCACGACGGCGACGACGTCGGCCGTGGAGAGGGCCTCCTGCTGGTCGTGGGTGACCAGGACGGCGGTGGCTCCGCTGGCCCGGAGCACGGCGCGGACCTCGGCTCGTACCGCTCCGCGCAGTCCGCTGTCGAGGGCGCTGAACGGTTCGTCGAGGAGGACGAGATGGGGTTCGGGGGCGAGGGCGCGGGCCAGGGCGACGCGCTGTTGCTGGCCACCGGAGAGTTCGTGGGGCATCCGGGCGCCGTAGCCGCCGAGCCCGACGAGGTCCAGCATCTCGTCGACGCGCTTGGCACGGGCTCCGCGCTCCACACCCGTCAGGCCGAAGGCAACGTTGCGGGCCACGCTCAAGTGCGGGAAGAGGGCGCCTTCCTGGGGAACGATGCCGATGCGGCGGCGCTCCGGCGCGAGGTGGACGCCCGGGCCCGCGAGGGTGCGGCCGGCGACGGTGACGGTGCCCGCGTCGGCGCGCAGGAAGCCGGCGATCACGCGTAGCAGGGTGGTCTTGCCGCAGCCTGAGGGGCCGAGGACGGCGGCCAGGTGCCCGCCCTGGACGGTGAGGTCGAGACCGTCGAGCACCGTGGCGCCGGGGCCGTACGACGTGACCACGCCGCTGACCTGAAGGTCGTTCATGGGCGGTGCCTTCCGAGGAGGTAGGAGGGGACGGCGGCCAGGAGGACCAGGACAGCGGCGTACGGAGCGGCGGCGGCGAAGGATCCACTGCCGGTCTCGGTCCAGAGCCGGGTGGCCAGGGTGTCCATGCCGGTGGGCCGCAGCAACAGGGTGGCGGGGAGTTCCTTCATGCAGACGACGAAGGTGAGGGCCGCGCCGGCGGCGACACCCGGTGCGGCGAGCGGCACGGTGACCTCGCGCAGGACGCCGAAGGCGGTGCGGCCGAGGGAGCGGGCCACGTCGTCCAGCACGGGTGGTGCCTGGAGTACGGCGGCGCGGACGGCGGCCACCGCGACCGGGAGGAAGAGCACCGCGTACGCGCAGATCAACAGTGGTGTCTCCTGGTACACCGGCCGGGCGTAGCGGACCGCGAAGAAGACCAGGGCGAGCGCGACGGTGATGCCGGGGACGGCGTGTCCCGCGTATGCGGCCTGTTCCAGGAGGTGGGCGAGCCGGCCCCGATGGCGGGCCGCGACGACACCGACCGGCAGGGCGAGCAGGGTGGTGAGCGCGGCGCCGGCGGCGGCGACACCGAGCGTGGTGAGCGCCGTACTGGTGAGGGTGGCCGGAGCCCAGGTGGCGGAGGAACCGACGGCCAGCCAGTACCCGAGGGTGGCGAGCGGGAAGCCGACAGAGGCCGCGACGACAGCTCCGCACCAGGCCAGGGCGGGCAGCCGCAGTCGGCCGAGCGCGGCGGGGACGGCCCGCCGGGCGGTTCCCGCTCCGGTACGGGCGTAGCCGGCCCGGCCGCGGGTGCGGGTCTCCGCGGCGACGAGCGCGACGGTCATGAGAACGAGCACGGCGCTGAGCGCTGCCGCCGGGGTGCGGTCGAAGCTGGCGCGGTAGGACGTGTAGATGCCCCGGGTGAAGGTGTCGTACCGCATGAGGGACACCGCGCCGAAGTCGGAGAGAACGTACAGCGCGACGAGCAGTCCGCCTCCCGCCGCGGCCGGCCGGAGCTGGGGCAGGGTGACGCTCAGGAAGGTGCGCACCGGTCCATGCCCAAGGGAGCGCGCGACCTCCTCGTGCCCGGGGTCGGTTCCGCGGAGTGCGGCAGCGACCGGCAGGTAGACGTACGGGAAGCTCGCGAGGGTCAGGGCGAGGGCGGAGCCCGTGAATCCGGCGAGCGAGGGGGCTGCGGAGAGCCAGGCGAAGGCGGTGACGTAGCTGGGCACGGCCAGCGGCAGCGTGACGAGGACCGACCAGGCGCGGGCGCCCGGCAGGGCGGTGCGCGTGGTGAGCCAGGCCAAGGAGATACCCAGGAGCAGGCAGGCGACAACGACGGTGGCGCTCAGGCCGAGGCTGCGCAGGAGCAGTTGGCCTGTCCGGTCGGCGGCGATGACATCCCACGCGAAGGCGGGGCCGCGTTCGAGTGCGCGAACGGCAAGGTAGCCGAGGGGCAGGACGGCGAGGGCGGCCGCCACGCAGGCGGGCACGATCAGGACCCACGAGGGTCTCGCGGACTTGTCGAGGCGGCCTTCGGCCTGATGCCGTTCGTCGGCGCGCTTCCGCCCGGCGGGCGCGGGGTCGCTCGCCGGGCGGTTGTCGGGGCGCGTCCGGACGGGGAAGTCCGGTGAGGTCACGTCAGACCAGCCCGGCTTCCTGGAGCATGGCCAGGGTTTCCTTCAGGGAGTCGAGCTTGCCGAGGTCGATCTTCGGTGGCTGGAGGGTCTCCAGCGGCGGCACGCCCGCGGCGGTCTTCACTCCGGCGGCCAGCGGGTACTCCTTGGTCTCCTCGGCGAAGTACGTCTGGGACTCGGCGGAGAGGAGGAAGTCGACGGCCTTCTGCGCGTATGCGGCCTGCTTCTGGTCGGCGCCCTTGAGGATGCCCACGCCGGACACGTTGACGAGGCCGCCCGGGTCGCCCTCGGGCAGGTAGTGGATCTTGGCCTTCATCTTGTCGGCGCCCTTCTCGGCCACCTGCTCGTACCAGTAGTAGTGGTTGAGCAGGCCGAGGGAGACCTCGCCCTTGTCGACGGCTTCGAGGACCTTGAGGTTGCCCTCGTACACCTTGGGCTCGTTGGCCTTGAGGCCCTTGAGCCAGGTACGGGTGGCCTCGTCGCCCTCCAGGACGCGCATGCCGGTGACGAATGCCTGGAAGGAGGCGTTGGTCGGCACGAAACCGATCTTGCCCTTCCATTCGGGCTTCACGAGCTCGTGGACGCTGTTCGGCGGCGTCGGGACCTGGGCGGGGTCGTACCCGAGGACGCGCACGCGCCCGCTGACGCCGGTCCAGTCGCCGGCCGAACCACGGTAGGCGGTGTCGACCTTGTCGAGGGTGGCCTTCGGGAGCGGCGCGAGGCGCTGCTCCTTGGAGAGCGCGCCGAGGGCGCCGGCGTCCTGGGAGAGGAAGAGACCGGCCTCGGTCTTGTCGCCCTCCTCCAGGAGCTGGGCGGAGAGCTCGGCGCTGTCGCCGTAGCGGACCTCGACGTTGGTACCGAGGTGCTTCTCGAGCTTCTCGATGAGCGGCTTCACGAGATTCTCGTTGCGGCCGGAGTAGATGACCAGTCCGGCCGGTTCGTCGCTTCCACAGCTCGCGAGCGCGGGGACGAGGAGGGCTGCCGCGGTGAGCGCGGTGAGCGTGCGAGCCAAGGGGCGGCGCATGGTGAGGTGATGCCTTCCTGCCGTGCCGGTCGCGGCCGTCGCAGGGGGACGGGTCGCACGACGAGCGACGAAGAGCTACTGGGAGAACCTGTGAATACGGCATTGATAAGGTAAAGCTAACCTAATGGTCAAGGCAGGCTTTGATAACGGACCGGTCGCGAATGGGCATCCGCTACCAACACCCCCCTTCTCGCTTAGGAAAGCCTTACCTACGATGCGCCCGTGACGCTCCTCCCCGCCCCGCCCGCCGGTGGCCATACCCTCCCCCTCGCCGACGGCCTCGCGCTGCACGGTGACCACACCGCCCTGGTCACCGCCGAGGGCGCGATCTCCTACGGCGAGCTGGCCCGGCGGGTTGCCGACACCGCCCGGAAGCTCGGCCCGGGACGCCGCCTCGTACTGCTGCCTGGCGCCAACACGGTCGGCGCGCTCGTCGTCCACCTGGCCGCGCTCGCCTCGGGCCACCCGATGCTGCTGGTACCCGGCGACCATCCGAAGTCCGTGGCAGCGCTGACCGCCGCGTACGATCCCGACATCGTCGTCCACCCGGGCGCCGGCGAGTGGCGGATCGAGGAGCGCCGGACGGGCTCCGCCCACCACTTCCACCCCGACCTCGCCCTCCTCCTCAGCACCTCGGGCTCGACCGGATCCCCCAAGCTCGTCCGGCTCTCCTACGACAACCTTCAGGCGAACGCCGAGTCGATCGCCACGTACCTCGGCATCCGTGACACCGACCGGGCGGTCACCACCCTGCCGATGCACTACTGCTACGGCCTGTCCGTCATCCACAGCCACCTGCTGCGCGGCGCCGGCCTCGTCCTCACCGAACTCTCGGTCGCCGATGCCTGCTTCTGGGACCTCTTCCGCACCGCCCGCGGCACCGCACTGGCCGGAGTGCCGTACACGTTCGACCTCCTCGACAGGGTCGGCTTCGCCGAGATGGATCTGCCGCACCTGCGGTACGTCACCCAGGCAGGCGGCCGTCTCGCTCCCGAGCGGGTCTCCCATTACGCCGAGTTGGGGCAGCGAAGCGGCTGGGATCTCTTCGTCATGTACGGCCAGACCGAGGCGACCGCACGCATGGCCTACCTGCCGCCGGAGCTCGCGACCGCGCATCCGACAGCGATCGGCATTCCGGTTCCCGGCGGTTCGTTCTCCCTCGAAGCCGTCGACGAGATCTCCGGGCCCGAGGACGACATCGGCGAACTCGTCTACTCCGGCCCGAACGTCATGCTGGGCTACGCCCATACCCCGGCCGACCTGGCCCTCGGCCGCACCGTCGACACCCTGCGCACCGGCGACCTGGCCCGGCGCAACGGCGAGGGTCTGTACGAGATCGTCGGCCGCCGCAGCCGGTTCCTGAAGATCCTCGGCCTGCGGATCGACCCCGACCAGGTCGCGGCGATGCTCGACGAGCGGCACGGCCTCAGCGCACTGTGCGCGGGGGACGACCGGGGGCTCACCCTGGCGGTCGTGCGCGAGGCGGGGTGGGACGAGCGGCGGATCCGAAGACGCGTCGCGGAGGAGTTCGGCCTGCCGGCTCGCGCGATACACGTCCACCTCCTGCCGGCGCTCCCCCGCCTGCCCTCGGGCAAGCCCGACTACCAGGCGGTCCGCACCCTGGGGCGACCGGGCGAGACCGAAGTCCCGCCCGGTGGCGCGGGAGCCGACGACCTGTGCGCTCTCTACGCCCGCATCCTGGACCGTACGGATGTGACACCCGACAGCACGTTCGTGGGACTCGGCGGGGACTCCCTGTCCTACGTCGAGATGTCACTGCACCTCGAAGAGCGCCTCGGTCATCTGCCCACGAGCTGGCACACGACACCGATCAGCCGCCTGCAGGCCCCCGAACGGAAGGACCGGGGCCGAACAAGGTCCCTGGAGACCAGCGTCGCCCTGCGCGCCGTGGCGATCGTGTGCATCGTCGGCTCGCACGTCAGCCTCTTCGAGATCCGGGGCGGCGCCCATCTCCTGCTCGCGGTGGCCGGTTTCAACTTCGCCCGATTCCTGCTCACCTCCGCCGAGCGACGCGATCGCGTCCGCCGCACGGGACGGAGCATCGCCCGCATCGCGGTGCCGTGCGTGGTCTGGACCGCCTTCGCGATCCTGATCGGCAGCTACTACGACCTGAGCAACCTTCTCCTGGTGCACAACGCCCTCTGGCCGCAGGACACGGGGCCGCGCATCCACCTGTGGTTCGTGGAAGCACTCGTGTACATGCTGCTCGCGGTCCTCGCGCTGCTTGCCCTGCCCGCCGTCGACCGGGCGGAACGACGCTTCCCGTACGGCCTTCCCCTCACCCTCGTCGCACTGGGCCTGCTCACCCGCTACGAGCTGGTCGGCCTCCCCGAGCGCGCCCGGATCACCGACGCGGTCACCGTCTTCTGGCTGTTCGCCCTCGGCTGGGCCGCCGCGAAGGCCCGCACGAAGCCCCAGAGACTGCTCATCACCCTCGCCGCGCTCGCCAGCGTCCCCGGCTTCTTCCCCGGCGAACCCCGGCGGGAGGCATTCGTCCTCATCGGCTTCGCCCTCCTGGTGTGGTTCCCCGCTCTCCCGAGCCACCGCCGCGTGAACCAGGTAGCGGGACTCCTCGCCGCCAGTTCGCTCTCCATCTACCTGACGCACTGGCAGATCTTCCCGATCCTGGACGGCATCTCCGAACCGCTGTCCGTGATCTCCGCCCTCGTCTTCGGCATCGCCTACGCAAAGGGCGCCGACCATCTGACCCGGAGGCTGTCGACACTGCGCCGCCCATCCACACTGCGCACAGAATGGCTCGCCGCCCGCCGGAGACAGTCCTGACCTCCGGAACACCGGACTCAGCTGGTTCGCCCGGCGCCGGCGGTCCAGGTAGCTCGGTGGAAGATCGCCGGCCATGACTCGCCGGCCGGCCGTCAAAAACGATCAAGGGGCCGTTTCAGATTGCTCTGAAACGGCCCCTTGATCTGCGACTTCGAAAAGTCGGGACGACAGGATTTGAACCTGCGACCCCTTGACCCCCAGTCAAGTGCGCTACCAAGCTGCGCCACGTCCCGGTGCCCGTGCCCCCGGGTTTCCCCCGGTGGCGGCGTGCAAGAGAACATTACCTCACTCCGTGCGACGTCGGGACGCACCCCCGGGCATGGAGTGGGAGCCATTCGCGCAGGCCGGGCGGGGCGGGGGGAGAATGGGGGCGTGGACAGGACGCCGAGGGACCGGGATGGCGAGGGGCGGGCGCGGAGTGGGCGGCCGCGGGACGGGTTGGGGCGGCCGTTGCCGTACGGGGTCGAGGGGGTGCCCCGGCAGCCCGAGGGGGTCGTGCGGGCGCCGGACGACACTGTGCGGGAGGCCCAGCGGCTGCTCGACGCGGGGATGCCGTTCCACGCGCACGAGGTCTTCGAGGACGCCTGGAAGAGCGGTCCCGCCGGGGAGCGGGACCTGTGGCAGGGGCTCGCCCAGCTGGCCGTGGGGCTCACGCATGCCGCCCGGGGCAACGCGGAGGGCGGCGCGCGGCTTCTGCTGCGCGGGGCCGCCCGGATCTCCGGGCAGGGCGATCCGTACGGGATCGATGTCGGCGGACTCGTCCGCTGGGCGCGCGCGTTGGCGGAGCGGGCGGGCGAGGTGACGGACGCCGCCGCCGAGGCGCCGCGCCTGCTGCGCCCCTGACGGCGGCCGACGCGGTCACCAGGTGAGGGGCAGTTCCAGGGGCGAGCGGTGGATCAGGGTCGGCCGCATCACGACCTCCCGGTCCTCGGCGAGCCGGAGGTCGGGGAAGCGGTCGGTGAACAGCTCCAGGGTGAGGCGGAGTTGGGTGCGGGCGAGCTGGGAGCCCGGGCAGCCGTGGGCGCCGTGGCCGAAGCCGACATGGCGGGTGGGGCTCGCGGGCCGGGTGATGTCGAAGGTGTCGGCGTCCCGGTGGCGAGCCTCGTCGCGGTTGGCGGAGCCGTAGGCGACGAAGACGGAGGCGCCGGCGGGTAGTTCGGTGCCCGCGACGACGACCGGTTTGGTCGTCGTGCGGCGGAAGCCCTGGACGGCGGTGTCGTAGCGGATCGCTTCCTCCACCGCCCCGGGTATGAGGTCGGGCCGGGTGCGGAGCAGCTCCCACTGGTCGCGGTGGCGCAGGAGGTGGAGCAGGGTCGTGCCGATCAGCGCGGTGGTGGTGAGGTGGCCCGCGATGAGGAAGTTCTGGAGGTTGGCCACCAGTTCGGCGCGTTCGTCGAGGGTGAGTTCGCTGCTCGTGTCCTGCGCCACGGTCGCGACCATCAGCGAGCAGAGGTCGTCGCGCGGGTCGGCGTGCCGGGCGCGGGCGTAGCGGTCCAGGAGGTGGTGGAGGGCCACCACGTCCTCGGCGGCCGCGAGTTGCTCGTCCTCCGCCATGGCGCGGAAGAGGAGCTGCTCCGCGCGGTGGCTCCCGTGCACGGCGATCGGCACGTCCTCGGGTGCCAGGCCGATGAGCCGGCCGATGACGGCTGCGGGCAGTCGGCCCGCGTAGGAGGCCATGAGTTCGGTGTGGCCGTCGGCGGCGAAGCCGTCGACGAGGGCGGTCGCGACCTCGGTGGCGTACGGCGCGAGGGCCGCCACCCGCGCGGCGTTGAGGCCCCGGTTGATCGGGGCCCGGTGGCGCCGGTGGGCGGCGCCGTCGGTGGAGACGACGGTCGGCCGCGGGGCGAAACCGCGGGCGAGGACGCCGAAGGCGGCGGGCGAGGGCAGGACGTCGGGCCGCAGGGAGCCTGAGGAGGAGAAGTCCTCGGGTCGCAGCAGCACCTCGCGCACGTCGGCGTCGCGGGCGACCAGCCAGGCGTCGAGTTCGGGGACGAAGGTCAGACCGTCGGTCTGTCGCGCACGGGCGTAGAGGGGGTACGGGTCGCGCTGCAACGCGTCGAGCAGCTCGTGGGGTGCGTACGTCGTCGGGTCCACGCGGCGCCTCCGGTACGGGAAGGTGCGGAACGCGGGCGCTGCCGGGTGCCCGCCCTCCCCCATCGTGACCGTCGACGCGTGCGCCTGGCTACGGCCCCGTGGCGGTCAGCGCGCGCTCCAGGACGGACGTGTGGCTGACGGACGGGTCCTTGGCCGCGGTGAGGAGCGTGACGCGGCCGCGCGCGACGAGGGCGCGCAGCCCGTCGAGGGCCTCGGCCGCGGCGGGTTCGGCGAGCTCGTCCTCGTACCGCCGGCAGAACTCCTCGTAGGAGCCTTCCGCTCCGTGGTACCAGCGGCGCAGTTCGGTGGAGGGGGTGAGGGCCTTGGGCCATTCGTCGACCTGGGCGTCGGTCTTGGCCAGGCCGCGCGGCCAGAGGCGGTCCACGAGGACCCGTACGCCGTCGTCGGGTGAAGGGGCTTCGTAGATCCGTCGGACGCGGATGTCCGGGGCGGGGACTGGAGCTGGGGAAGGCATGGATCCAGGGTGCCGGACGGGGCCGGCGCTCACATCTCGGTGGCTCGCCCCGTCGGCATGAGCGCGGGCAGGAGGACGGAGTCGACGAAGACGCGCATGGTCGAGGCGTCCGCGAACCGCTCCTCGAAGAGCCGCTCGATGCGGAGCATGCCGAGGAAGCAGGGGGCGACGAAGCCGATGGCCGGGTTCTCGCCGTCGATCTCGCCGCGTTCGACGGCCCGGCGGAGGATCGCGTCGATCGCCGCGACCTCGGGGCTGATGACGGTCTCGCGGAGGGCCGCGCGCAGATCGGGGTACTGGACGTAGGCCTGGCTGACGGCCTCCATCAGCTCGGCGTCGTGGTCGCGGCGGGTCGCGGCGAGGTGGGCGGCCTCACGAAGGTCGCCGGCCAGGGTGCCGGTGTCGATGCCGGCGAAGAACGTGCAGCGCTGCTTGGCGAGCGCGGCGGTGACGAGCTTCGGCTTGGTCCCCCACTGGCGGTAGAGCGTCGCCTTGCCGCACTTGGTGCGGGCCGCGACTCCCTCCATGGTCACCGCGTCGTAGCCGCCCTCGCGGAGCAGGCAGAGCACCGCCTCGTACAGCTCGGTCTCCCGCTCGGGGGTGATCTTGCTGCGGCGGGCGGCGGCGCTCGCGGCCTGCGTGGACATGGCTTCCTCCCGGACAGCTCTCTGCACATACGAGAGTAGGGGGTGCACAATCGAGACGCAAACGTATCGAGACGCTTGCGTCTCGATGAATTCGGATCTAGGCTTCCTCCGTTTGCTGCCGAATTGACGGATTGACGCACGATGTGAGGGGGCCGCGGCATGGCTGCCGGGATACGCGGGACTCGGGGGACACGTCCCGCCGAACCGGAGCCGGATCGAGAAGGACCGCAGCCGGATCGAGAAGGACCGGAGGCCGGTCCGGAGGGACCGCGGACCGGTCCGGAACATCCCGCGACGGCCGCTCCCCCGAGACCACCCCTGCTGCGCGAGCTGCTGCTCGTCACCGCTCTCTTCCTCGTCTACAAGTTCGGCCGGCTCTTCGCCAACGGCCACGAGCTGCGCGCCTTCCACAACGCCGACCGGATCTGGGACGTCGAGCGGGCGTTCCACCTGCCCGGCGAGGGGGCGATCCAGGCGCTCCTCCTGCACGGCGACGGCGACGCGCTCGTCCGGGCCGCCAACACCTACTACGCGGCCGTGCACTTCCCGGCCACGGTCGTCTTCCTCGCCTGGCTCTACTGGCGCCGCCCCGCCCACTACCTCTGGTCCCGCCGGGTCCTCGCACTGCTCACCGCCGCCGCGCTCGCGCTGCATCTGCTGATGCCGCTCGCACCGCCCCGGATGCTGGCGGCGACGGGGCTCGTCGACACCGCGCGGGTGTACGGGCCGTCGGTGTACGGCGCGACGCCCGAGACGGACTCGATGGCGAACCAGTTCGCCGCGATGCCCTCGCTCCACTTCGGCTGGGCCCTGATGGTCGCGATCGGCCTGATCGTGGCGGGGCGCGGGCGGCTGCGCCGGCTGTGGCTGCTGCATCCCGCGCTGACCCTGCTGGTCATCGTCGGCACGGCCAACCACTACTGGTTCGACGCGCTCGCGGCGGCCGCCCTGCTCGGGCTCGCTCTCGCGCTCGTACGGCCACCGGGCGAGGCTCCGACCGATCCGGACGACCGCGCCGACCTCATCGACGCCGGCGCCGTACCGCGTGCCAGCGCGCCCCGCCCGGCGGAGGCGCTGCGATGAACGGCCTCGACGGCACGGTGTTCGCCGTCCTGCTCTCCCTGGTCTCCGCCGCCGGGTACGCCCTCGCCGCGGTCGCCCAGTCCCGGCTCGCCTCGGCCTCCACCGGCGGCCGGGGCGCGCTCCGCGCGCTGCTCGCGCGCGGCCAGTGGTGGTGGGCGGTCGGCCTCAACGCGGCGGGCGCGCTCGCCCACGTGGCCGCGCTGCACTACGGCCCGCTGACGCTCGTTCAGCCGCTGGGCGCGCTCACGCTCGTGGCGGCCCTGCCCCTGGGCGCGTACTGCGCGCGGCGCCGGGTGACCCGCGCGGAGTGGCGCGGCGCGCTCCTGACCCTGGCCGGGCTCGTCGCCCTCGTCTCGGTCACAGGGCCGGCGGCCCCCGGCGACGCACTGACCCTCCAGGAAGCCTTGATCGTCGCGGCGGCGACGGCCTTCCTGATCGCGACCCTGGCGTCGGGGAGCCGGTACGGAGCGCTGCGGGGCGGGCGGCGGCGCGGGCGGGGGCTCGGGCACGCCACGGCTTCCGGGGTCGCCTCGGGCGTGGGTTCCGCCCTGACGCAGACGCTCACCGCCGCGCTCGCGCGGGAGTTGCCGGGTGGGGTGCCGGTCTGGTGGCAGACGGCACTCATCGCCGTACTGATCTCCGCCTTCGCCGTGGGCGGGCTGCTGCTCTCCCAGGCCGCCTACCGTGGCGGCCTCGCCGCACCGCTCGCCGTCGTGAACCTCTCCAACCCGGCCGCGGCCGCCGTCATAGGCGTGGCCCTGCTCGGCGAGACGTTCCGCGCGGGCGCGTGGGGCTGGCTGGTCGCGGCCGCCGCCTCACTGGTTGCGGCGCGGGGCGTGGTGCTCCTGACGACAGGGGCGGGGGCGACCTCCGTACCGCCGGCTCAAGCCCAGGCTCCGGCTCCGACCCCGTCCCCGGTCGTGGCCGCGGGTCAGCCGCTGCCCGCTCCCCTCACCGACGAGACCGCCCCGGCTCCCGCCACCCCCGCGATCGTCGCCTGACGCACGTACTGGATAGCTGAACTATCCTCTAAGGGGAGGATAGAACTCCCCTACCGTGTCGAGCCGATGGGAACGGTGGAATCCTTTTGCGCCTCTCCGAGTTGAGCGACCGCGGTGGCGTGTCCGTGGCCACCGTGAAGTACTACCTGCGCGAGGGGCTCCTGCCCCCCGGAACCCCGGTCACCGCTCGACAGTCGGAGTACGGCGAGGAGCACGTGCGCAGGTTGCGTCTGGTCCGGGCGCTCCTCACGGTCGGCGGGATGACGATCCAGCAGGCCCGCGACGTCCTGGCGGTCTCGGACGACCCCGCGTTCGGCCGCCACGAGCGCGTCGGCATCGCCCAGTACATGCTCGGCCCGCAGATCACCCCGCCCGACGCCGCCGACCCGGAACGCGCGCCCTGGGACGAGGTCTTCGCCGAGATGCGGGGGCTGCTCACCGACATGGGCTGGCGGGTGTTCGACGAGGCGCCCGCGCTCGCCGCGCTGACCCGCGCGGTCCTGACGCTCCGCGAGCTGGGCTACCGGGGCGGCACCGAGGACATCCGGCGGTACGCGGAGGTGATGCATCCGATCGCCGCCGAGGAGTACGACGTGATGGCCGAGTACCCGGTCCTGGAGGAGGCGATCGAGGCGGCGGTCGCGTACACCGTGCTGTACGAACCGATCCTGCTGTCCCTGCGCCGCTTGGCCCACGAGGACGTCTCGGCCCAGCTGTACAGGTACCCGTCGGACGACCCATCGGATCCGGAGTCGGATCCGGAGGGCGAGACAAGCGCCGCCTCCGACCCCGAGCCCCCCATTTCGTCATCTTGACCAAAAGAGCCTGAACCCCCTATCGTCAACCTGACGACAAGGGGGAGTTTCTCATGGCCGACATCACCCGCCGCGCCGGCTGGCGCCACCTGCGGTCCGCACCCACCGCGCACATCCGCCACCACCGGCGCGGACGCCTCGTCCACGACGGCACGGGGCTCAGCTTCTGGTACCGCTCGCTCTCCGCCGCGCTCTCCGAAGTGCCGGTGAACGACCGCGAGCTGGCCATGGCCTTTCACGCCCGTACCGCCGACTTCCAGGACGTGAGCGTGCAGTCCACCGTCACGTACCGCATCGGCGAGCCGGACGCGGCGGCCACCCGGCTGGACTTCTCCATCGACCCGGACACCGGCGCCTGGCGCGGCGCGCCCCTCGAACAGATCGCCACCCTGCTGACCGAGACGGCCCAGCAGCACGCGCTCGACGTCCTGGCCCGGACGCCGCTGGCGGCAGCCCTCGTCGACGGCGTGGCGGCGGTAGGGGACCGGATCGCGGACGGGCTGGCGGCCGAACCGCGACTGCCCGCCACCGGGATCGAGGTCGTGGCGGTACGGGTGGTGGCGATCCGTCCGGAGCCGGAGGTCGAACGGGCGCTGCGCACCCCGGCACGCGAGCAGATCCAGCAGGAGGCGGACCGCGCGACCTACGAGCGCCGCGCCGTGGCCGTCGAGCGCGAGCGGACCATCGCCGAGAACGAGCTCGCCAGCAAGATCGAACTGGCCCGGCAGGAGGAGCGGCTCGTCGACCAGCGCGGCACCAACGCGCGGCGCGAGGCGGAGGAGAGCGCCGCCGCCGACGCCGTACGGGCGGAGGCGGAGGCGGCGCGGAAGGTCCGGCTCGCGCGGGCCGAGGCCGAGGCGGCACGTGAGGTCGGCGAGGCGCAGGCGGCGGCCCAGGCGGCCTGGCTCCGGGTGCACGCGGAGGTCGACCCGAGCACGCTGCACGCCCTCGCGGCGACCGCGGCGGCGGCGAACCTGCCGCGGATCGAGAGCGTCACGGTCTCCCCGGACATCCTGACCGCGCTGCTCGGCAGGCTGGGCAGCGGCGGTGGGACGGGCGGGGTCTCGTCGTGAGCCTGGCGCCGCGCGCGGTGCTCGTGCACCGCACCACGGAGTACGAGGAGTTGCTCGCGCGGCACGGGACGCACGGGCAGGCGGCGTTCTTCCTGTCGAGCCGGGGCCGGAGCATCGAGGACGTACGGCGGCGGTACGAGCGGAACCGGCAGGCGCTCACGGAGGTGGCGGCGGCCGTGCCGCTGTCGTGGCGGCAGGCGCGGGTGGAGCGCGCGGACCTGGACCGGTTCCTCTTCGGCCCCGAGGACGTGGTGGTGGTCGTCGGGCAGGACGGCCTGGTGGCCAACGCCGCCAAGTACCTGTCCGGGCAGCCGGTCGTCGGCGTCGACACCGACCCGGGCCGGAACCCGGGCGTCCTCGTCCGGCACCGGGCGGCGGACGCGGGGGCGCTGCTGAGGGCGGCGGCCGCCCCGGCGGCGGGGGCGGACGAGCTCACGATGGTGGAGGCGGTGACGGACGACGCGCAGCGCCTCCTCGCCCTGAACGAGATCTACCTCGGCCCGCCGAGTCACCAGACCGCGCGCTACACCCTCACGGTCGAGGGCGCCGAGTCGCCGCCCGAACCGCAGGCGTCCTCGGGCGTCCTGGTCGGTACGGGCACGGGGGCGACGGGCTGGCTGCGCTCCCTGTGGCACGAGCGCTCCAGCGAGCTGGCGCTCCCCGGCCCGTCGGCCCGCCGCCTCGCCTGGTTCGTCCGCGAGGCCTGGCCCTCCCCGACGACGGGCACGACGCGTGTCGAGGGCGCCCTGACCCCCGACACGTCGCTGCGCCTCACGGTGGAGTCGGACCGCATGGTCGCCTTCGGCGACGGCATGGAATCGGACACTTTGGACCTGACGTGGGGCCAGACGATCCGCGTGGGCGTCGCCGCGACGACCTTGCGACTCGTGGGGTGAATGCGGTTCTGCCCACGGCCGGAAACCGCCGTCGCGGGCGTCGGGCGGGTCGGCAGGTCGCTATGCTCGGGGCGCTTTGCCCGGTTCTGATACTCCCTCGGCCGCCGAAGGAACCTCATGACGCTCCCCGCCACCGGCTCCCTCCAGGTCTCCCGCGCGACGCTCCAGGACTGGGCGGTCGTACGGCGGTGGTGCGTCGACGAAGGGTGGAACCCGGGCGCGGCGGACG
This sequence comes from Streptomyces sp. NPDC026092, assembly GCF_040638605.1. Taxonomy (NCBI): domain Bacteria; kingdom Bacillati; phylum Actinomycetota; class Actinomycetes; order Kitasatosporales; family Streptomycetaceae; genus Streptomyces; species Streptomyces sp. NPDC026092. Next base: position 341,912 of record NZ_JBEZYN010000001.1, on the reverse strand, counting down.
CGGACGCGTTCTTCGCCCAGGACCCCGAGGGGTTCTTCCTCGGGCGGGTCGACGGGGAGCCCGTCTCGGCGATCTCGGTGGTCAACTACAGCGACCGGTACGCCTTCCTCGGCTTCTATCTCGTCCGCCCCGACCTGCGCGGCCTCGGCCACGGGCTCGCGACCTGGCGCACCGCGCTGGCCCACGCCGGCGACCGGTCCGTCGGGCTCGACGGGGTGCCTGACCAGCAGGACAACTACCGCCGCTCCGGCTTCTCCTCCGTCCACCGCACGGCACGGTACGTCGGTGAGCCGAGCGCCCCGGACTCCCTCGGCGGCTCCGGCGCACCCGACCCGCACATCGTCCCGGCCCTCGACGTAGACCCCGCCGCCCTCGCCGCGTACGACAGCGCCTGCCACCACGCCGAGCGCCCCCGTTTCCTCGCCGCGTGGCTGGCCACGCCCGGTCACCGGGCCCTGGCGCGGGTCGTCGACGGGCGCCTGACGGGGTACGGCGTGGTGCGGCCGGCCGAGGACGAGGCGCGTGTGGGGCCGCTGTTCGCCGACACGCCGGCCGACGCGGCGGCCCTCCTCGACGCCCTCGCCGCGGAAGCGCGGGCGTTCGGCTCGGCCGGGATCGCCGTCGACATGCCGGAGTCCCATCCGGAGGCCGCCCGGATCGCGCTCGACCGGGGCCTGGAGCCGACGTTCGAGACGGCGCGGATGTACACCGGGCCGGTCCGGCCGATCGCGCGCGAGCGGGTCTTCGGCGTCACGACCCTCGAACTCGGCTGACACCGGGCGGCGCCGTCCGCGCCTTCGGACACGGGTGACGGTCGCCCTCCAGTACCGGGGCTGTCCTCCAGCACCGGGGCCGCCCTCCAGTACCGGGGAGCCACCCGCCAGTACCGGTCCGTCCCGTCCTCTCATACCGGGCAGCAGAAAGCCGACGCGTCCGTCCCTTCCCCGCCCTCCCCCTCCCCACTCCCCCGCCGCTCCCTCGGGCTCCCCGGCGGGCCCTCCCCCACCCCCCTCGGGGGGCGACAAGGGTTTTCCCCGTATCGGGTTCATCTCGTCGTTCCCTACTGTCTGCCGCACCGGCAGATCCCTTCCCTCCGAACCACCCCGACTGACAGGTCCATGTGGAGCGGTGGGTAATCTCCGCCGGTGGCGGCCTTGACCCGGGCCGTCGCGTCGCCGGTGGCGGCGCACGGGCCCCCCAGCCCAAGGGACCGACGGACCGCGACCCCACTTCGCCCCGTGGCTCCCGCGCCGCCGCCACTGCTCCGCACCTACGTCGTGCTTGAAAGGGAACACATTGAACAGTTCCAGGCGGAGAGTCATATCCGTCGTGGTCGCGAGTGCCGCGATCATCGGCGCCGCTGCCACCTCCTCCGGGGCGTTCGCCGCCGCCCCGGCCGCTGTCACGCCGAAGCCCGCTCCGGCCGCACAGGCGATGACCGCACTGCCCAGCGCTCCGGTCGAGAAGGTCATCGTCACCTACAAGGCCAAGACCGCCGAGGCCGGCTCCAACGACGCGGTCAAGACCGACGCTCGGGCCAAGGCCGCCAAGACCGGCGAGAGCCTCGCCTTCGAGCGCCGCCTCGCCGGCGGTGCCGCCCTGGTCGACCTGGGTGGCAGCGCCACCAAGCAGGACGTCGCCGAGGTCATGGACGCGTTCCGCGCCGACCCGCAGGTCGCTTCGGTCGAGCCCGACATCCGCGCCTACGCGATGGCGGTCACCCCGAACGACACCGAGTACGCCAAGCAGTGGGACCTCTTCGAGGCCACCGGTGGCATGAACGTCCCGACCGCCTGGGACAAGACGACCGGCTCCGGCGTGACCGTCGCCGTCATCGACACCGGCTACGCGGCCCACACGGACCTCGCGAGCAATGTCGTCAACGGTTACGACTTCATCTCCGACTCCGCGGACGCCCGCGACGGCAACGGCCGTGACGCGAACGCCAAGGACGAGGGCGACTGGAACGCCACCGACAACGAGTGCGGCGTCGGCTCCAAGGCCTCCAACTCCTCCTGGCACGGCACCCACGTGGCCGGCACCATCGGCGCCGTCACCAACAACACCAAGGGCATCGCGGGCATCGCGTACAACGCGAAGATCCAGCCCGTGCGCGTGCTCGGCAAGTGCGGCGGTTCGTCCGCCGACATCGCCGACGCCATCACCTGGGCGTCCGGCGGCTCCGTCCCGGGTGTCGCCGCCAACGCGACCCCGGCGAAGGTCATCAACCTGAGCCTGGGCGGCGCCAGTTCCACCTGCCCGAGCGTCTACCAGACCGCGATCAACGGCGCCGTCTCGCGCGGTACCACCGTCGTCGTCGCCGCGGGCAACAGCAACGCCAACACCTCCGGCTTCACCCCCGCGAACTGCTCGAACGTCATCACCGTGGCGTCGACCAGCCGTGAGGGCAACCGTTCGTTCTACTCGAACTACGGCTCCATCGTGGACGTGGCCGCGCCGGGCGGCGAGACCCGCCGCGGTACGGACACCCCGGGTACGGTCACCACGCCGCAGAACGGCATCTACTCCACGCTGAACTCCGGCACGACGACCCAGTCCGCCGAGAACTACGCGCCCTACCAGGGCACGTCGATGGCCGCGCCGCACATCGCCGGCCTGGCCGCGCTGCTGAAGTCGGCGAAGACGAGCCTCACCCCGGCCGAGATCGAGTCCGCGATCAAGTCCAACGCCCGCCCGCTGCCCGGCACCTGCACCGGCGGCTGCGGAACCGGCATCGCCGACGCCGCGAAGACCGTGGACGCCGTCACCACCACGACGCCGCCCACGGGCACCGTCTTCACGAACGCGACCGATGTCACGATCTCCGACAACACGACCGTGTCGTCCACGATCAACGTCACCGGCCGCACCGGCAACGCCCCCGCCGCCCTCAAGGTCGGCGTGGACATCAAGCACACCTGGCGCGGGGACCTGGTCATCGACCTGGTCGCCCCCGACGGCACGGTGCGCAACCTGAAGGCCTCCTCCGGCTCGGACAGCGCCGACGACGTCGTCACCACGTACACCGTCGACGCCTCCAGCGAGGTCGCCAACGGCGCCTGGAAGCTTCAGGTCCGCGATGTGGCCTCGGGTGACACCGGCTACATCAACTCGTGGAACCTGACCTTCTGAGCCCCACCTGAACCACCCCCCACATCAGCATCATTGCTGGTCAGCGACGCGCTCGTGGTCTACACCACGGGCGCGTCCTGGCGTGGTGACGGCGAAGCGCTGTCCGTATGCCGGACAAAGGGCCTGGACTGCGCCGGTGCGCTCCGTATTCTCTGCCCCACGGGGCTCACGGGCCGGGCCCCGAGGGCCGGAGGGGGGTGGACGGGTGACGACAGCGCCGCACGCTCCGCCGCGCCCCGCGGGCGTGGGGGGAACCCCGCCGCCGGTGGGCCGCGAGGAACTGCTCTCCCGGCTCGAACGCGTCCTCAACTCTCGGGGCCGGGCCTTCCTCACGGGCACCGCCGGCGTCGGCAAGACCGAGGTCGCGCTCGCCGAGGCGGCCCGGGCGGAGGCCCGGGGCGAAACGGTCCTGTGGCTGGCGACCCTGCCGGCCGACCGCGAGATGCCGGGCGCGGTGGCGGCCGCCCTCGTCGCCTCGGCTGCGGCGACCGTGACCTGGCCGGGGCTCCCCGACCCGACGGCGCCGGCCGAGCCGAAGGCCCCTGCCGCGGCACCGCGCGTGCCCGCGCCCCGTACCGATCTGGCGTCCGGGGTCTTCGACGGGCTGCCCGGGCCGCAGCGGACCGCGGTCGCCATGCTCTGCCGGGAGGCGCCGCTGCAGGACGGCGGCTGGGACCCGATCGCGCTGCGCCTCGGCATCGCGCAGATCCTGCGGGCCCTCACCGCCCGCGGCCCCGCGCTGCTCGTCGTCGACGGCGTGCAGCACATCGACGCCGACAGCGCCGACCTGCTCCGTTTCGCCCTGCACCTGGCCCCGCCCGCGCTGCGGGTCATCGCGATCGAGACCCCCGAGGCGTACGGCTCCGAGGACAGTCACGACACCCGGCTCTGGGTGCCGTCGGAGGCCGACATCCTGCTCGTGCCGCCACTGCACGCCGACGAGATCGCCGAACTGCTCATCCACCACCGGCTGCCGTCCCGGATGGCGGGCCGCATCCACAAGGCGAGCGGCGGCAACCCGCGCCTCGCGCTCGCCGTGGGCCGCTCGCTCGCCGACGCGCGGACCCCCGTCCACCACGCCGAGGCGCTGACCCTGTCCGGCCGGGCCCGCGATCTGGCGCGGCAGCTGCTCGGCGCCGCGCCGCCCTCCGTACGGGAGACGCTGCTGCTCGCCGCCCTCGCCCTGCGCCCCACGGCGGCGCTGATCCGGCGGGCCGGGCGCCCCAACGCGGAGGCGGACCTCGCCGCCGCCGAGCGGGCCGACCTGGTGTCGCTCGCCGAGGACGGCACGGTCGCCTTCACCGCCGGGCTGCTCCCCTCGACCCTCGTGCACGACGCCTGCTGGGCGGAGCGCAGCGCGGGGCACGCGGCGCTCGCCGGGGTCGTGGACGACTCGGTCGAGGCGGTACGGCACCGGGCGCTCGCCACGGACATCCCCGACGAGGCGCTTGCGGCCGAGGTCGCCGCCGCGGCCGATCTCGCTCGGCGCCGGGGCAACAGCGCGCTCGCCGCCGAACTGGCCCTGCTCGCCGCCGAGTCGACGCCCGTCCAGCACGCTGCGCAGCGGATCACCCGGCTTGTGGACGCGGCCGAGGAGGCCGCCAGGGCGGCGCGGGCGGACCTCGCGATGCGGGCCGCGAGCGATCTGCTGGCCCGTGACGCGGCACGGTCCGACCGGGTACGGGCCCGGCTCGCCGTCCTGGACACGGCGGGGCAGGGGCTTACGGGCCTGGACGAGATGTACGTGCACGCGATGGAGGACTCGGAGGGCGACACCGCGCTGCGGGCCGGGGTGCTTCTCCGACTGGCCGTCAAGTACGTGCTCGCGGACGGGGATCCGCTGCGCTCGCGGGCCGCGGCGGTCGAATCGGCCGCGCTGGCCGCCTCGGTGGGCGATCCCCGGACTGCCGCGCAGGCTTTGACCGTACAGGCGCGGATGGACCGGGCGCTCGGGGCGTCGGACGCGGAGTCGGTGCTGGCGCAGGCGCGGGGCCTGGAGATGGCGGAGCGGCCGCTCGGAATCCGTAACGCGGCACAAATCCTGACGATCCGTCACACCCTATTCGACGACCGGCTGACCGACGCCCGTGACCAGCTGAACGCGCTGCTGCCGCTGGTGCAGCGGCGCGGTTCGGTGGAGGACACGATCGAGCTGTTCTCCACGCTCGCCGCGATCGAGTCCCGGATCGGGGCCTGCCCGGCGGCGCTCGTGCACGCGGGCCAGTCCCTCGCGCTGACCCTGGAGGCGGGCCTCTCCCCCGGACCCGCCTGGTACACGCTCGCGCTCGCCGAGACGGCCGGAGGCAGCTTCGCGCGGGCCGCGAGCTACGCGAGGCGCAGCGTCCAGGCCTCGGAGGAGGAGGGCGACCGGGTCTTCCTGTCCCGCAGCCTCTACGCCCTGGGGCGGGTCCAGTTGGTCAACGGCGACGTCGCCTCGGCCCTGGAGACACTGCGCCGGGTGCAGGCGAACGAGCGGGCGCAGTCGACCGTCGATCCGTCGATGCTGCGCTGGCACGAGGAGCTCGCGGAGGCCCTGCTCGCCAACGACGCCGCGCAGGAGGCGGTCGACCTGCTGGCCGGGGTGCGTCCGGTGGCGGAGGAGCTGGGCCGTACGACCGTCCTGCTCGGCTGCGACCGGGCGTACGCCCTGTACCTCGCCGGGTGCGGGCGGACGGACGAGGCGGCGGAGCTGCTCACCGGCACGGCCGAGCGGTTCGCGGCGGCGGGGCTTCCCCTGGAGCACGGGCGGGCGCTGTTCGCGCTGGCGCGGGTGGAGCGCAGGCGCAGGCGCCGCTCGGCGGCGCAGAGCGCCCTGCAGGCGGCGGCCACCGCGTTCGAGCGGGCGGGGGCGGCCCCCTGGCTCGCGCTGGTGCGCGAGACCCCGGCCGGGGAGGACGCCTCACCGGCGCTCTCCTCGCTGACCGACGCCGAGCTGCGGCTCGCCCACCTGGTGGGCCAGGGCGCCAGCAACCAGGAGGCGGCGGCCAAGCTCTACCTGAGCGTGAAGACCGTCGAGGCGCGCCTCACCCGCATCTACCAGAAGCTCGACGTCCGCTCCCGCGCCCAACTGGCGACGGCGCTGCGCGGCTGAGGGCGTCCGGTTGTCGCTCGGTCAGACCGTGAAGGGCCGCTGGCGCAGGAACGTGGGGGCCGGGGTTCCCGTCGTGTAGAGGTTGGGGCTCTGGGTGGCCGGAAGGCGGCTCTGGATGGCGCGGTGGAAGGAGCGGTAGCCGCCGCGGAAGGCGCCCTGGTCCCAGACCTCCAGGAGGGCCGCCGTGAAGGCGCCGTTCTTGTCGCCGTCCATGGAGAACTGATTGTCCTGGCAGCCCGAGATCAGGAGCGCCGTCGCCTCGCCCGCCCCGTTCGGGGAGTCCTTCGCGAGGGAGCGCTGCAGGTCCTCGAAGAAGCCCTGGTCGCGCGCGTAGATCTCCTGCTGCCGGAAGGGGGGCATCAGGCGGACGGCGGCGCCCGACGGGCCGTCCCCGGGCGCCTCGATGCCGGTGCCGCTGTGGCAGCAGTCGAGGAGGGCCACGATCCGCACCCCGTCGGCGAAGGCCCGGAACTCCCGGTTCACCTCGTCGTCGAGGAACTGGCGGTCGAAGAGCACGAGGGTCTCGTCGAGAGCGTCCGCCTCTTCGTCGTCCCCGGCGGCGTCCGGTATCTGGCCGCCGTGGCCCGAGTAGGTGAAGAGCAGGATGTCGCCGGGGCCGAGACTCCCCGCGGCCTCGCGGAGCGCGGCGGTGACCTGGTCGACGGTGCCGTCGGGGGTCAGCAGGACGGTGTCGGAGAAGCCCGCGGTGCGGGCCAGTCCGGCCATGTCCCGGGCATCGTTCTCGCAGGCCATGAGGGCGCCGTCCCAGCCTTCGTAACGGGCGGGGTCGACCTTGTTCAGTCCGACGTGGAGGGAGATTCCGGCGGGCATGAGGTGCCTCCTTCAACAAGGTGGGGAGGGAGACACCGGGCGGCTGATCGAGTGGCCTCTGCGCCCGGTGCCGAGCGCGACCCTTCATGCGCGGTACTTACATCGTATGGAACCGACCGATCCCTCGCCTTCCGCACCGCATCCGCGCGGGAGCAAGCCGCGCCAGGACTCGCTCGCCGACCGCACCGGCTACGACGAGGACTTCCTGGGACCGACCGTGCCGCTGCCGCTGCCCGTGCGCGCCGCCGTGAAGACGGTGATCCTGCCGTACACCCATTTCACGGTGGTCTTCCGGCCCGACCGGCGGCTCGCCGCCTCGACCGCCGTCTGCATCGAGGGCGGCCAACTGGCCGAGGACGTACCCCGGGACGACGTCTGGCTGTTCGACCCGCGGCTGCCCGAGGAACAGCAGGCGGGCAACGACATCTACCGGAACAACAGTCTCGACCGGGGCCATCTGGTCCGCCGGCTCGATCCGGTGTGGGGCGCGGCGCCGGTCGCGAGCCTGGCCAACACCGACAGCTTCCACTACACGAACGCGGCGCCGCAGTCGGACGTCTTCAACCAGGGCAAGCAGCTGTGGCAGGGGCTTGAGAACCATCTCCTGGACCACGCGGCCGAGTTCGACCGGCGGCTCACGGTGCTCACGGGCCCGGTGCTGCACGACTCCGACCCGCCCTACCGGGGTATCCAGGTGCCGCTGCGATTCTGGAAGGTGGCCGCGTTCATGCAGGACGGGGCGCTGGCCTCGACCGCGTACGTCCTCGACCAGAGCCCCGATCTGAGCCGGGACGCCGAGCGGGCGCTCGCCGGGGCGAAGGCGGGCGCGCCGCCGCCGCTCGGCCCGTTCCGGACCTTCCAGGTGCCGGTCTCGGACATCGCCGAGCTCACCGAGCTGGACTTCGGGCCGCTGCCGGACGTCGATCTGATGCCGCCGTTCCGGGCGCCGGAGGACCGCTGGCGACGCCTCGAGTCGTTCGACGACATCGTGCTGCAGGGCTGACCCCGGGGCGGGGCCGGCTCAGGGGGCGGGCCGTCTCCGGATCGGCCCGTCGCCCGTGTCCGGATCGGCCCGTCGCCCGTTTGCCACCGTCCCTGCCCGGTGAAACGATGACAGGAGGGGTAGTCGGGACCGCCGGGCAGGTGCGGTATGCCGCTCACCGATACGGAGTGGGGACTCGTCACCACATGGGTGCGTGAGTACCTTCTCGACACCCCGGACCCGGCCGGCCGGCTGCGGGGCGTGGGGCTTTCGCCGGAATTCGTCGGGACCCTCGTGCTCACTCCGGACCGGGACGCGAACGCGCACCTGGTGGTCGCCGCGGCGCGCAAGGACATCGCCCATCAGCGGGCCCTGCTGGACGCCCTGACCGGGCTCGACGCGCTCACGGCGGCCGGGAACGCCGAGGCGCGGAGCCTGCTGAGGCGGCTGCGGGAGGACGAGGAGCTGCTGCGTTCGGCGCGCGATCCGTTCGGCACGCTGGTGCTCGCGAACGGGACCGAGGTCTTCATCGACCGGGCCGAGCTGCGCGAGAAGCTCCGGGGGTTCGTCGCCGACCCGGAGCAGACGGTGCTCGTCGTGGACGGCGAGCCGGACAGCGGGCGCTCGTACTCGTACCGGCTGATCCGCCACCTCGGGCAGCACTGCGGCTTCCGTCCGGTACGGATCACGCTCTCGCGGACGACGACGGCGGCGCGGCTCGTGGAGCGGCTCACCGAGTTCGTCGCGGGTCCCGGGGTGGACCGGTCGCCGTTGAACCCCACACAGTTGAACGATCCACTGCCCTCCGTCGACGACGCCGTGCACCGGATCGTGAGCTGGGCGACGGCCGCCGAGGAGCGCTTCTGGCTGGTGCTCGACGAGTGCGACAAGCTCGACCCGACCTCGGACGTCTGGGACTGCATCGGCAAGCTCGCCCTCGCCGTCTACGAGCACACACCGGTACGGCAGGACTCCGTGCCCCGGCTCGTCCTGCTCGGCTACTCCCCCACCATGCGCCAACTCCCGTACGACATAAGGAAGAACGAGTGCCGCGACACGGCACAGGTGGTGACCGAGGACGATCTGCTCACGTTCTTCCGGGAGTTCTTCCTCCAGAGTCAGCCCCCGCCCGACCCCGCCACGCTCGCCCGCCTGGTGGACGTGGCGGTGTCCGGGGTGCTGTACGCGGTCGACTCGACGGATTCCACGGACAGTTACATGCGCCGGGTCTGCACGGCGGTGGAGGAGACGGTACGGATCTCCCGCGAACTCGCCCCCGGCGACGACGCCCCCGATCAGCTCGAGCTGGCGCTGCGGAGCACGGCCGCCCATCCGCCGCCCGTCACCACGCTGCCGCAGCTGCGCAGGGCCTACCGGGAGGCGGCCTGCCTCCTGGACGAGTTCGACCCCGCCCTGCTGCGCCTGCCCGGCGAGAGCGCCCCCACCGGGCGCGCCGCCCTCGCCCTCGTCGACGACTGCACCGCACTGGCCTCGCACCCCACGCAGACCTGGGTCCTGAAGCCCGAGGTCCGCGAGGAGACGCTGAGCGCGTTCGCGACCCCCGAAGCCGCCCGGCGTGCCCTGGAGGCCACCATCGGCACCCTGCCCGCCGGCCCCCGTACCGAAGGCGCCTCGCCGGAGCACTGCGTACCGGCCCACGGAGGCCCCTGCGAAAGCCCGGGACACGACGGGCTCGGCACCGAGCGCGCCGCGCTCGCCCTGCTGTCCGGCGTACCGGCCGACCTCGACACGCTGAGCGTCGAGGGGCTCTGCGACACCCTGCGGGCGGTCCTGTGGCTGCGCCAGATCCCCGGCATCGCCGGCCTTCCGGACGTCGACCACGTTCAACACCGTTTGGAGCGGGCCCGGTTGCTCGAGCCCCTGGAACGGCTGTCCGACGGCCCGATCCACGGGCGGCAGCGCGAACTCGACGCCCTGCGCGCGTACATCGCGCTGCCCTCCGAACCGGCCGAGCCGCCCGTCCTCATCCACGGCGTGGGCGGCATCGGCAAGAGCACCCTGCTCGCCACCTTCTTCGTCGAGAGCCTCCGCGATTCCCCCACCGGATTCCCCTTCGCCTTCATCGACTTCGAGCGCCCGACGCTCTCCATCCACGAACCGGCCACGGTGCTCGCCGAGGCCGCCCGCCAGCTCGGCGTCCAGTACCCCGCCCACCGGGCCGCGTTCGACGCCCTCGCCGACGAGTGCGAGGAAACCGCGGCCTCGCATCGCGGCGAACGGAACCAGCTCGACGAGCTGTACCAGCTGTCCGCCACCCGCGCGACCCTAGGCCGCGACTACTCGGCGGGGTTCCACGCCCGGGCCAGCGCCCGCGAACAGGAACTGGCCCGCCAGGTGGCCGAGTTGGTCGCCGAGGCGGTCGCCACGCCGGACGGCGAGGACGCTCCCCCGCTGGTGATCGCCTACGACTCCTTCGAGGAGGCCCAGTACCGGGGCTCCCCGGTCCTCGGCCGGATGTGGGCCATCTGGTCGGCGCTGCGCGCCGCGTACCCCAGGCTGCGGTACCTCGTCGCCGGGCGCGCCCCCATCGACCACCCGGCGAAGGTGCTCACGCCGCGCACCATGGAACTGGGCGAGCTGGACCAGCAGGCGTCCCTGGACCTGTTGATGTCCTCCGGGGTCGACGACGAGGCCGTCGCCCGGGACCTCGTCGACCGGATCGGCGGCCATCCGCTCAGCCTGAAACTCGCCGCACGGACCACCGTCCTGCTGGGCGCCGGATCCGAGCCGCTCGGCGACCTGCTGCGCACCCTGCCCTCGCGCCGCCGGTACTTCCACCACCAGGTCGACCAGATGCTCATCCAGGGCACGTTGTACGACCGGATCCTCAACCACATCGCGGACGAAGCGGTCCGCGCCCTCGTGCAGGCGGGCCTGGCGCTGCGGGTGATCACCCCGGAGCTGGTCAGGGACGTCCTCGCCGAACCGGCCGGTCTGGAGGTCGGTTCCGACCAGGAGGCGCGTGCCCTCTTCGGCCGGCTGGTCTCGCGGCTCGACCTGATGGAGCCGGCGGGGCCGCAGGCCGTACGGCACCGGGCGGATCTGCGCTCGATCATGCTGCGGCTCTCCGACAGCGCGCGGACGGACCTGATGCGGGCGGTCGACCACCTGGCGGTGGAGTTCCACGCCGCACGCGAGGGGCCCGCGGCTCGCGCCGAGGAGATCTACCACCGCCTGCGGCTCGGCCAGAACCCCCGTGCGGTGGAACGGCGTTGGGAGCCAGGGGTGGCCCCCTACCTGACCGGCGCGGACCGCGACATGCCGCCCCGCTCGGCCGCGTTCCTCCTCGGGAAGCTCGGCGGACACGTACCCGACCGGATCATGGCCGAGGCCGACCAGGAGGACTGGGAGCGGATCGCCGCGCGCGAGGTCGAGGACCTCCTCACCCAGGGGTACGTGGAGGCGGCGGTCGAGCGGCTGGCCGAGCGGCGGCCCTGGACGCCGTGCAGCAGGCTGCACGGGCAGCTGGTGGAGACCCTGGCGCGGTCCGGGCGGATCGCGGAGGCCCGGGAGACCGCCGAGCGGGCCGTGGGCCTGGCGGCCGAGGCGGGTTGCGCGCGGACCCGCCTCGAACTGCTCCAGATGTCCGCGCGGCTCGCCCAGGACGAGGGCGACCTGACGGACGCCGACCACGACCTCCAGGAGGCGGAGGACGTCGCGGCCGGGCTCGGTCTCGCGCACGAGTCGATGGGGGTCCTGGTGGCCCGTTCGCGCCTGGCGGCGCTGTCGGACGAGGGCTCGGCCGAGATGGACGGCCGCCTCGCCCGTACGCTGCGCGGCATGCCGGACGAGGAGCTGGCCCGGCAGCCCGCCCTGGCCCGGGCGGCGGCGGCCACGGCCTCCCGGGTCGATCCCGAGCTCCTGGAGCACACGCTGCGCCTCGTGGGTCTCCCGGCCGACGACGAGGCGGTCGTCGAGGCCCTGGCCCGCTGGATCGACACGGCGATGACCGACGAACCGCAGCTGCGCGAACCCCTGATCCGGATCCTGGAGTCGGCGACCGGCACGCCCGCGACGACGGCCCCCGCGGCGGCCGTCCCCACCGGGACCGTCCCCACCGGAACCGCCCCCACCGCGACGAGGACGTCGACGGGCGGCCACGCGGTCCCGCACACCGCCCGGATGACACGGGCGGAGGTGGAGCTGGCGCTGCGCCGGGCGCGCGAGCGCGGGACGCTCGACAGCGTCGCCTGGCGGGCCCTCACGCTCCGCGACGCCAGCGGTGACCTGGTCGAGGGCGTCGCCGCCGCCATGGCCGCGGGCACCCCGGCCCGCGGCCCCGCCACGGAGCCCGCCACCGGCGGGGACGGCCGGGGCCTCTGGTCGCAGCCCCCGCCCGCCGCGACCGAGGGCGCGGTCCGCGGGGAGCCGTACCTCTCCGCCGAGGATCTCGTCCGCGTCCGCAACGCGGCCCTGGACGCGGGGCTCGCCGAGGACGGGGTGCGCCGGCTGCTGTTCGCGGGGACGACCGCGCACTTCCGGGCAAGCCTGCCCGCGATGGACACCCCGCTGCGCCAGATGCACTCCGACCTGGACGTGATGAACCAGGTGGAGCGGTTGATCGACGGAACGGTTCCGCTGGAGATCTGGCTGCACAACGCGATCGCCCAGACCGTCGACGCGGCCCCGCTGACGGTGCTCCAGCGGGCGCTCGACGACGTGGCGCGGGACGCCGCCGGGGAGCCGGACCTGCCGCCCGGGACGCTGCCGGCCGAGACCAAGGAGGAGATCATCTTCCGGGACGACACCGTGCCGTTCGAGTTCCTGCAGGGCGGCGTGCTCGCCGGCTCGTCGGTCGCCCGGCTGAAGGTCCCGCCGTTCGAGTCGGGCCGCCCGCTCCAGCCCGCCTACCCGCACGCGGGCACCGGCTGGCTCATCACCCCCGACCTCCTCATCACCAACCACCATGTCGTGAACGCCCGTACCCGCTCGCCCGGGGTGGTGCTCCGGGTCGCCGACGACGACCTCCAGCTCCAAGTGCGCAACTCCCGCTCTCGGTTCGACTACGGCGCCGACGAGGCGGAGACCGTGGAGGCCACGGCGGGCGCCCTCGTCGCCTGGGACGAGACCCTCGACTTCGCGCTGATGCGGCTCTCGCCCGGGCTGCCGCCCCGCCCGGTGCTCAAGGTGGCGACCGCGCCGCTGCTCCTGACCGGCGCCGAACCGGTCGCGGTCAACATCATCCAGCACCCCGGCGGGCAGCCCAAGCGGGTGGCGCTGCGCAACAACCTCGTCTTCGAGGCGGACGACCGGGACCTCCGGTACTTCACCGACACCCGCAGCGGCTCCTCCGGTTCACCGGTCTTCACGGACGACTGGACGGTCGTGGCGCTCCACCGCGGCACCCGCCGGGTCGAGGAGGTCCATTACCAGGGCAGGACGACGGCGTTCGTGAACGTAGGCACCCAGATGAGCCGGATCCTGGCCCATCTGAAGGAGACGGCACCGGAGTTGTACGAGGAGATCGGCGCCGCACAGGCGGTGCCGGGGCCCGAGACCCACATGTGGGCCGCCTGAGCGTGACGTGAGGTGAGGTGTGAGATGGAGACGCGGAACGCGTACGGATCCCCGGTCGCGACCGGCCCCGAGCGGGTCTTCGACGACCTGGCGGGCGTCGCCGCGCGGGTGCGCCGGCACCTGGAGGCGGAGATCTCCGAATCGGCGGCGGAGCTGGCACCGGACCAGGCACCGGCCGGCCAGATCTCCCGCTTCGCGCAGGAGGAACGGGCCCGGGTCCTGGAGGCGGGGGTCGCCGGCCTGGAGAAGATGGCCGCGCACCGGGCGGACGAGATCGACGAGGACGAGTACTTCGGCGTGGAGGCGATCGTCCTCCTGGAGGGCAGGCCGGCGATCCTGGTGCAGGGGCAGAACTTCGCCGCCCAGGACGGCGACTGGTCGGTCCTGGAGGCCGGACGGGACGCGATCCGCGAGTCGATCGCCCGCGTCGGCCGGGTCGAGGTGACCGGCCACCCGAATCTGGACTGGGTCGGCACGGCCTTCCTCGTGGGGCCGCGCGCGGTGATGACGAACCGGCACGTGGCGGTGGAGTTCAGCCGCGCCGTGGACGCGGGTTGGTCCTTCCAGCAGGGCATGTCGGCGCGCGTCGACCCGGGTGAGGAGCTGGCCGCGGCCCCCGTGGCGGATCCGGGCCTTGGGTCGGGGTCGCCCGCGTACGAGGTGACCGAGGTGATCGGCATCCACCCGGAGGTCGACATGGCCCTCCTGCGGATCGAGCCGCCGGACGGCGACCCCCTGCCGACGCCGCTCGCCGTGGCCGCCGACGCACCCGCCGACGTGCCCGGACGGCCGGTGTACGTGGTCGGCTATCCGGCCTGGGACGGGCGGCGCAACGAGCCGGAGTCGATGCGCCGGATCTTCATGGACATCTACAACGTCAAGCGCCTCCAGCCGGGTACGGCGACGGAGTTCACTGCCGGCGGCCTGGTGATGAAGCACGACTGCTCGACCCTCGGCGGCAACAGCGGCTCCCCGGTCTTCGACCTGACGGACCACCGCGTCCTCGGCCTGCACTTCGGCGGCCGCTACCGCCTCGGCAACGTCGCCGTACCCCTGTGGGAGCTGATCGACGATCCGCTGCTGGCGCAGGCGGAGATCAACTGGGTCTGAACGACGGCCGGGCGGCCTCGGGATCACGTCGCTGAACTCCCGCCCCGTGTGGCAGAGTCGGGCCGGTACGGAGGGTGACGGGGGCGAAGGGGGCGGCGTGGCGCGGGTGATCGACGGCCGGTTCGAGCTGGTGGCACGGCTCGGCGGCGGCGGGATGGGCCTTGTGTGGAAGGCCCGCGATCTGATGCTCCGCCGCGACGTGGCGCTGAAGGAGGTACGGCCGCCCGATCCGGCGCTCGCCGAGTACGACCCCGCGGGCGCCCGCGCCCTGCGCGACCGGGTCCTGCGCGAGGCGAGGGCGCTCGCCCGCGTCACCCACCCGAACGTGGTGACGATCCATCACATCGTGGACGAGGGCGAGGAGTCGTACCCCTGGCTCGTGATGGAGCTGGTCACCGGCGGCTCCCTCCAGGACCGGCTCGACCGGGGCAGGCTCACGCCCGGCGAGGCGGCCACCCTCGGGCGCGGGATCCTCACGGGGCTGCGCGCGGCGCACGCGGCCGGCATCCAGCACCGGGACATCAAGCCCGCGAACGTCCTGCTGCGCCCGGACGGCTCCCCGGTCCTGACGGACTTCGGCATCGCGGCGCTCCACGGGTCGACCGCGCTCACCGCCGCCGGTTCCCTCATCGGCACCCCCGACTTCATGGCACCCGAACGGGTCGGCGGGGAGGAAGGCGGTCCGGCCGCCGACCTCTGGTCGCTGGCCCTGACGCTGTACGTGGCAGTGGAGGGCCAGAACCCGCTGCGTCGCGGCGGGACGCTCGCCACGCTCGCGGCGGTCCTCGGCGAGGACGTGCCGCCCCCGCGCGAGGCCGGCCCGCTCACGGGGGCGCTGACGGCCGTCCTCGTACGGGACCCGGCGGCCCGCCCGGACGCGGACACGCTCGACGGGCTGCTGGCGGAGGCGGAGCGCGCGGTGCGCGCCGAAGGCGCGGCGACCGCTCCGGAGCCCGAGGACGCGCGGCCGGCGGATCCCGACACCCCGACCTCGTACCGGATCGCACCACCGGCACCGACCCGCGCGCCCCTCCGAGTACGGAAGAGCTGGCTCGCGGTTGTCGGAGCGGTGGCGCTGACCGGCGTACTGGCCTGGACGCTGTGGCCCGACGGCGGCGCCAAGGCCAAGGGCGGCGACAAGCCGTCCGCGTCCACGTCACCGAGCACTCCCCGCACGCCCGCGACCACGCCCACCGTCACGATCGGCATCAAGTCCGACCAGCCCGGCTTCGCACGGCAGAAGGACGACGGCACGTACGCGGGCCTGGACGTGGAGGTCGCGACGTACATCGCCCGCGCCCTGGGCCACGACCCCGCCGCCATCGAGTGGAAGGGGATCACGAGTGCCGAGCGGGAGAGCGCCCTCACCCGTGGTGAGGTCGACCTCGTCGTGGCGACGTACGCGATCACGGACCGGCGCGCCCAACAGGTCGACTTCGCAGGCCCGTATCTCACGGCCCACCAGGACGTCCTGCTCCGAGCCGAGGAGGCGGGAGTCACTCGGCTGGAGGATCTGCAGGGCAAGACATGGTGCTCGGTCACCGGTTCCACCTCGGCCGAGAACATCACGAAGAACCTCACGTGGGCGGCCGTGCACGGACGCGCCACGTACGAGGTGTGCATGCAGGACCTGGCCGCCGGCACCGTCGACGCCGTCACCACGGACAACGCCCTGCTCTCCGGATACGCCGCACAAGCCGAGTACCGGGGCAAGTTCAAACTCGCCGGATTCAAGCTGACCGACGAGCGCTACGGCGTCGGGCTGCCGAAGGGCAGCCCCTTGCGGGGGCGCATCGACACGGCGCTGAAGGCCATGGTGGCGGACGGCTCGTGGGCGGCGGCCGTGGAGAGGAACCTGCCGCTGCTCAAGGCGACGGACACCGCCACATCGCCGACCGGCTGACCCGGGTCCGGGCGGCTCACCCCGCCGCGCCCTCCGCCGCCTCCTGCGCGATGCGGTCGAACTGCGCGCCCATCGCCTCGGCGAGCGCCTGGGCGGCGGACAGGGGCCGGACCATGACGGTGAAGTCGTCTATCCGGCCGTCCTCGTCGAAGTGCAGGAAGTCGCAGCCCTGGATCCGGCGGCCGTTCACCGTGGCGGTGAAGACGAGGGCGTGGTCGCGGCCGTCGGGGTTGGCGATCTCGCGTTCGTACGTGAAGTCCTCGAAGACCCGCATCACGCCCCGGAGGATGGCGGCGGTGATCGCCTTGCCGGCGTACGGCTTGAAGGCCACGGGGCTGGTGAAGACGACGTCCTCGGCGAGCAGGGCCTCGATGGCGGCCGCGTCACGGTTCTCGACGGCCTTGCGGAACGGGTGCATACGCCCTCGCAATACTCAAATAATTGAATAGGTTGGAGAGGAGGCTAGGGCCGGGGGCCCGGCCCTGTCCACCCCGGATCGAGCGTCATGGAACCAGCACGACCTTGCCGTTCACCGTGCCCGACTCGGCAAGCCGCATCGCGTCGGCGACCCGGCTCAGCGGGAGTTCGGCCGCGACCCTGGCCGTGATCTCGCCGCGCCGCATCGCCTCGAAGACCTGCCCGAGGTCGGCGCGCAGGCGGCTGCGGAAGCGGTCCTTCGCGAAGGCCCGGCCGCCCCAGACGTTGTAGAAGTACGCGCGCCGGCCGTTCGGCAGCGCCTGCCAGGCCCATACGCGGCCGAGGATCTTCAGTACCGGCATCTGCTTCGAGCCGGAGTCGTCCCGGGTGGCGGCGCTGCCGTACGAGACGAGGGTGCCGCCCTTCGCGAGCAGCCGCCAGGAGTCGACGACGCTGCGGCCGCCGACATGGTCGAAGACCGCGTCGACCCCGTCCGGCGCCAACTCCCGTACACGGGCGGGCACATCCTCGGTCCGGTAGTCGACCGGGGTGACGCCGAGCCGTCGCAGGGCCTCGTGGTGGCGGGCGGAGGCGGTGCCGATGACCTTCACCCCGGCGCTCCGCGCGAGCTGGACGAGCACGGTGCCGACGCCGCCGTTGGCGCCGTGCACCAGGACGATCTGACCGGCCCTGATCCGGGCCTTGCGGTGGAGCATCTGCCAGGCCGTGATCCCGTTGACGACGGCGGTCTCCGCCTCGGCGGCCCCAAGACCCTCCGGTACGGGGACGACATCGGCGGCGTCGAGCAGGACGTGACTGGCCCAGCCGCCCGTCTTGGTCAGCGCGGCCACCCGGGTGCCGAGCAGGTGCGGGCCGACCCCGGGCCCCACCGCGGCGACCCGGCCGACCAGGTCGTACCCCGGAACGAAGGGGAACGGCGGCTGGTCGTAGTAGCGGCCCCGGCGCATCTGCTGCTCCGCGAAGGAGACCCCGGTCGCCTCCATGGCGACGAGCACCTGACCCGCACCGGCCGCCGGAACCGGCCCGTGCCGCAGCTGGAGCCCCTCGGGCT
This sequence comes from Streptomyces sp. NPDC026092, assembly GCF_040638605.1. NCBI lineage: Bacteria > Bacillati > Actinomycetota > Actinomycetes > Kitasatosporales > Streptomycetaceae > Streptomyces > Streptomyces sp. NPDC026092. The sequence goes on along the minus strand of NZ_JBEZYN010000001.1, from coordinate 323,836 downwards.
CCACCGCGCCGGGAAGGACGACCTCTACTCGCTCGATGACGCTCATGACGACCTGCCTCCGCTGTCGACGACGTAACGACTACGCCTTATCGCTTTCGTTACAAGATATAACCTGCCTCTCGCGAAGCTGTCAAGCATTCGCATGAGTGATACCGTCTAACCATCAGTGTCGGATCGGGAGGAACCCATGACGGAGACCGGCGGAACGCCACGCGAGCGGTACCGGAACCAGGTGCGCGCCGAGGTCAAGCAGCTGGCCTGGGAGCAGATCGCGGCCGACGGCGCCTCGGCTCTGTCGCTCAACGCGATCGCCAAGAAGATGGGCATGAGCGGGCCCGCGCTGTACCGGTACTTCGCCGGCCGGGACGAGCTGATCACCGAACTCGTCCGGGACGCCTACCGCAGCCTCGCCGACACCGTCCGCGAGGCGGAGAGCGAGCGCGCCGACCTCTCCGCCATCGCCCGCGCGCTGCGCCGCTGGGCCCTCGCCGACCCGCACCGCTACTTCCTCGTCTACGGCACACCCGTGCCCGGCTACCACGCGCCGGACGAGATCACCGGCATCGCGTCCGAGATCATGAGCGTGCTCCTGCGCGCCGGCGAGGCCGCGGGCTCGCCGGACCCCTTCGCCACGGCGATGGCGTTCTGGACCCGGCTCCACGGAGTGCTCTCGCTCGAACTCGCGGGCCACTTCACGGGCATGGACGACGTGTCACCGGAAGCCCTCTTCGAGCACGAGATCGCGACGCTCGGCCGGTAGCCGTACGGACAGGACCGGTAGGGTGGACCGGGTGCGGGGGCGCGTTCGTATCTTGTTTCGACGACACGCACAGGGGGTTCCTCGTGCCCGTTCCACGGATGAGCAACACGCCGCTCCCCGGCATAGGCGTCCGCTACGACCTGACGACCCGTGAGCACCGGCGTCTGTCGGTGATCGCCCACCGGGACGGCAGCCGGACACTGAACGCGTACCGCCGGGACGATCCCGACGAGTGCGCGCTGTCAGCGAAGCTCACCGCCAAGGAGGCGGAAGCGCTGATCGACGCGCTGATGCCCTCGCACCACAGCCCCAACCTGCTCTCCACCACCGACCTGGGCCTGGTCGCCGAGCGGATCGAACTGTCCGCGCACTCGCACTGGAACGGACGCGTCCTGGGCGAGACCCGGACCCGTACGGAGACCGGCGCCTCCATCGTCGCGGTCCTGCGGCGGGCCGACGCGATCCCGTCGCCCGCACCGGACTTCCGGCTCGCCGGCGGGGACACTCTCATCGTGATCGGCACCCGCGAGGGCGTCGAGGCGGCCGCCGCGATCCTCGGCCAGGAGTGAGCGGCATGCACTCCTCCGCCGTCTTCCTGATCGAGTTCGGCGCGATCATCCTCGCGCTCGGACTGCTCGGCCGTCTCGCCGGACGCTTCCAGTTCTCCCCGATACCCCTCTACCTGCTCGCGGGCCTCGCGTTCGGCGAGGGCGGTCTGCTTCCGCTGGGCACCAGCGAGGAGTTCGTCGCGATCGGCGCCGAAATCGGCGTGATACTCCTGCTGTTGATGCTGGGCCTCGAGTACACCGCCAGCGACCTGGTGACCAACCTCAAGACCCAATACCCGGCGGGATTGGTCGACTTCGCCCTCAACGCCCTGCCCGGCGCCGGGATGGCACTGCTGCTCGGCTGGGGCCCGGTCGCCGCCGTCGTCCTGGCGGGCGTCACCTGGATCTCGTCCTCCGGCGTCATCGCCAAGGTAATGAGCGACCTCGGCCGCCTCGGCAACCGCGAGACACCGGCCATCCTGAGCATCCTGGTCCTGGAAGACCTGGCCATGGCCGTCTACCTGCCGATCGTCACCGCCCTGCTCGCCGGGGTGAGCCTGGCGGCCGGGAGCGTCACTCTCGCCATCGCCCTCGGCGTCGCGGGCACGGTCCTCTTCGTCGCCGTCCGCTACGGCAGGCTCATCTCCCGCTTCGTCTCCAGCGACGACCCGGAGAAGCTGCTCCTGGTCGTCCTCGGTCTGACGCTGCTCGTCGCCGGCATCGCCCAGCAGCTCCAAGTATCCGCCGCTGTCGGCGCGTTCCTCGTCGGCATCGCCCTCTCGGGCGAGGTCGCCGAGGGCGCCCACCATCTGTTGAGCCCGTTGCGGGACCTGTTCGCGGCGGTGTTCTTCGTCTTCTTCGGTCTGCACACCGATCCGGCCAGCATTCCGCCGGTGATCCTGCCCGCGCTCGCGCTCGCCGTGGTCACGGCGGCGACGAAGATCGCCACCGGCTACTGGGCCGCCCGGCGGGCCGGGATCTCCGTCAAGGGCCGCTGGCGGGCGGGCGGCACGCTCGTCGCCCGGGGCGAGTTCTCCATCGTCATCGCGGGTCTCGCCGTCACCGCGGGCGTCGAACCGGCCCTCGGCCCGCTCGCGACGGCGTACGTCCTCGTCCTCGTCGTCCTCGGCCCGCTCACCGCCCGCTACACGGAGCCGATCGCCACCCGCGTCACCGCTCGCCTCCGCAGAGCCCCCGCCGTCGCGGCCAGGCCGGTCGAAGCTCCGGCCGAAGCCCCGGCCGAGGAGACCCTGGAGCCCGTGGACGACGGCACCGCCGGGCGCCCCTGAGCCCGCCCTCTCACCGCGCCGAGTCCGCCACCGGGTACGGCACGAAGGTGCCGCTGTTCTGGTCGATCCGCAGGGGGAGGCCGAGCGGCGGGACCGCCCGCTGGGGGCAGTCGAGCCGTTCGCAGAGCCGGCAGCCCATCCCGATGGGGGTGGCCGCCGCCGCGTTGTCGAGGTCAAGCCCGTCGGAGTACACCAGGCGTGAGGCGTGCCGGAGTTCGCAGCCCAGGCCGATCGCGAAGGTCTTGCCCGGCTCGCCCCAGCCGCCGCGGTGCCGGGTGACGGCGCGGGCCGTCCACAGATAGCGCTGCCCGTCGGGCATGGCGGCGATCTGCACGTGGATGCGACCGGGGGCGGCGAACGCCTCGTACACGTTCCACAGCGGGCACGTCCCGCCCGCGCGGGAGAAGTGGAAGCCGGTCGCCGACTGCCGCTTGGACAGGTTGCCGGCCCGGTCGACGCGGACGAAGGAGAAGGGCACCCCGCGCAGCCGGGGCCGTTGCAGGGTGCTCAGCCGGTGGCAGACGGTCTCGTGGCCGAGACCGAAGTGGTCGGTGAGCCGCTCGATGTCGTAGCGGAACTCCTCGGCGACGGCGTGGAAGGAGCGGTACGGGAGGATCAGCGCCGCCGCGAAGTAGTTGGCGATCCCGATCCGGGCCAGGGCGTGGGCGGGCGAACCGGCCGCGAAGTCCTCGGCCGCGTGCCGGTCGAGCTCCGCACCCCACTCCAGCAGGGCCAGTTGGGTGGCCATGCGGAAGGCACGCTGCCCGGGCCGCAGGCGCGGGGAGAGGTGGAGGGTCCGCGTCGTCCCGTCGTAGTGGTGGAGCCGGTCGCCGGTCTCGGCGGAGAGCCGTACGCCGTGGGTGTCGGCGAGCCGGGCCGTCAGCGCCCGGACGACCTCGCCCGGCTGGATGCCGATCTCGGCGGCGAGCCCTTCGGCGCCCAGGTCGATGTCGTGGAGGTAGTTCTGGCGGCGGTAGAAGAAGTCCCGGATCTCCTCATGCGCGGAGCGCGGCGACTCCCCGGCCGCGTACCGGCCGTCGGCGGCGTCGGCCAGCTGCTCGGACAACGCCTGGTTACGACGGCCCAGTTGGACCAGCACCCGGGCGACCTCGGGCAGCCGCGACGCCAGTTCGGCCAGCTCGGAGGGGGCGACGCGGGACGCGGACAGCTCTCCCGCGAGCGCCTCCCGGAGGTCCGCGACAAGCCGCCCGGTGTCCCGCTCGGAGAAGAAGCCCGGGTCGACGCCGAAGGTCTCGGTGAGCCGCAGCAGCACGGGCACGGTGAGCGGCCGGGAGTCGTGCTCCATCTGGTTCAGATAGCTCGGCGAGATGCCCAGCGTCCGGGCCAGCTCCGCCTGGCTCATCCGGCGGTCCTCGCGCAGCCGCCGCAGCCGCGCCCCCGCGTACGTCTTGCCCACCGCGCGCTCCCCCTCCGTCTCTGTCCCCTCCATGTCCGTCCGGGACAGGGGCAGCGTACGCCAGACGGCACTCTTCGCACCCTTCGCAATCATGGCAATCCGGCTCCGGAAGATTCGCAGAACGTGGCATGGCTCCACGATTGATGGCACTGCGTGCCAGTGCCAGAGTCTGAGTGCGGCCCGCCGGACCCCACAGGCCCCGACCGGAGCCGGGATCCGATTCGCGCCCTGATGTCGGCCATCCCGGCGATGCGACGGCCTGGAGCGGCCAGATTGCTCACCTCCGCCCCGTCCGGGCGCCGGCGGGCCGCGACCCACAGAGAGACACCTAGTGCCACCCCACCAGGGCTCCACGGCAGAGCCGTGCAGGGCTTGGCAAACGCAACAGAACCAAGGAGACGGTGACGATCATGGCAGCGACGAACCCGACCGTGGAGCAGCTCGCCCAGCGCTGGGCGACCGACCCGCGCTGGGCCGGCATCGAGCGCACGTACAGCGCCGAGGACGTGCTGCGGCTGTCCGGCAGCGTCCGCGAGGAGCACACCCTGGCCCGGCGCGGCGCCGAGCGGCTCTGGCGGCAGCTGCACGACCTGGACTACGTCCACGCGCTCGGCGCGCTCACCGGCGGCCAGGCCGTCCAGCAGGTGCGCGCGGGCCTCCAGGCCATCTACCTCTCCGGCTGGCAGGTCGCCGCGGACGCCAACCAGGCCGGCCACACCTACCCCGACCAGAGCCTCTACCCGGTCAACTCGGTGCCGCAGGTGGTCCGTCGGATCAACAACGCCCTGCTGCGGGCGGACCAGATCGCGACGGCCGAGGGCGGCGACGACACCACCGACTGGCTCGCGCCGATCGTGGCCGACGCCGAGGCCGGGTTCGGCGGCCCGCTCAACGCCTTCGAGCTGACCAAGGCGATGATCGCGGCCGGTGCGGCGGGCATCCACTACGAGGACCAGCTCGCGTCCGAGAAGAAGTGCGGCCACCTCGGCGGCAAGGTCCTCGTGCCCACCGCGCAGCACATCCGGACCCTGAACGCGGCCCGTCTCGCCGCCGACATCGCCGACACCCCGACCCTGATCGTCGCCCGCACCGACGCCCTGGCCGCGACCCTGCTGACCAGTGACGTCGACGAGCGCGACGCCGAGTTCGTGACCGGCGAGCGCACGGCCGAGGGCTTCTACCGGGTCCGTAACGGCATGGGCCCGGTCATCGCGCGCGGCCTCGCCTACGCCCCGTACGCCGACCTCATCTGGGTCGAGACGGGCACCCCTGACCTGGCGCAGGCGCGGGAGTTCGCCGAGGCGATCCACGCGCGGTACCCGGACCAGATGCTCGCGTACAACTGCTCGCCGTCCTTCAACTGGAAGGCGGCCCTGGACGACGACCAGATCGCCAAGTTCCAGCGCGAACTGGGGGCGATGGGCTACAAGTTCCAGTTCATCACGCTGGCAGGCTTCCACTCGCTCAACCACGGCATGTTCGACCTCGCCCGCGGCTACGCCGAGCACGGCATGACCGCCTATGTCGACCTGCAGGAGCGGGAGTTCGCCGCGCAGGCGCAGGGCTTCACCGCCGTCAAGCACCAGCGCGAGGTCGGCACGGGCTACTTCGACCTGGTCTCCACCGCCGTCAACCCGGCCTCCTCCACCACGGCCCTGGCCGGCTCCACGGAGGAAGAGCAGTTCCACTAGGCCCGAAACGGGTCCGCCAGGCCCGATACGGCTCCGCCAGGCCCGAAATCCGCCAGGCCCGAAACGGGTCCGCCAGGTCCGATACGGCTCCGCCAGGCCCGAAACGGGTCCGCCAGGTCCGGTCCCGGGACCCGTCGGGCCCGGCCCCGGGTCCCGTCCAGCCTCCCTCAGGTCCCACCCCAGGAGAATCCGATGCCCACCACCGCGCTGACCCACCGTGTCCGCGTTCTCGCCGCACCGGGTGACCGGCACGCCGAGATCCTCACCCCCGCCGCCCTTGACTTCGTCGGGAAGCTGGCGGAGGCGTTCGGCGAACGCCGACTGGACCTGATGAAGGAGCGCCGCCGCCAGGCCCTGCGCCTGGCCGGCGGGGCCCCGCTGGTCTTCTCCCCGGTCACCTCCTCCGTCCGTGACGACCTCGCGTGGCGGGTCGCGCCACCGGCGCCCGGTCTGACCGACCGGCGGGTCGAGATCACCGGTCCGCCGGATCGCCGCATGGCGGTCCACGCCCTCAACTCCGGTGCCCGCGTATGGATGGCGGACTTCGAGGACGCCACGGCGCCGACCTGGGAGAACGTCGTCGGCGGTCAGCTCGTCCTGCGCGACGCGATCGACCGGCGGATCGACTTCACCAGCGAGGACGGCAAGGAGTACCGGCTCGCCGACCGCGACCGGCTCGCCACGATCGTCGTCCGGCCGCGCGGCTGGCACCTCCTGGAGGAGCACCTGGAGTTCGACGGCGCCCCGGTGCCCGCCTCGCTCGTCGACTTCGGCCTGTACTTCTTCCACTGCGCGCAGCGCCAGATCGACGCGGGCCACGGCCCGTACTTCTACCTCCCGAAGCTGGAGAACCGGTACGAGGCCCGACTGTGGAACGACGTGTTCCTGCTGGCGCAGGAGCTCCTCGGCATCCCCCGGGGCACGGTCCGCGCCACCGTGCTCATCGAGACGATCACGGCCGCCTTCGAGATGGAGGAGATCCTCTACGAGCTGCGCGAGCACAGCTCGGGTCTCAACGCGGGCCGCTGGGACTACCTGTTCAGCCTGATCAAGACCTTCGGCCACCGCACCGACTTCCTCCTGCCCGACCGGGCGAAGGTCACCATGACCGCGCCGTTCATGCGGGCCTACACCGAACTCCTGGTGCGCACCTGCCACAAGCGCGGCGCGCACGCGATCGGCGGGATGGCCGCCCAGGTGCCGAGCAAGGACCCGGCCGCCCACGAGGCGGCGCTCGCCAAGGTGCGGCTCGACAAGGAGCGGGAGGCGGAGGACGGCTTCGACGGCTCCTGGGTCGCCCATCCCGGTCTCGTCCCGGTCTGCCGCGAGGTGTTCGACGCCGTGCTCGGCGACCTGCCGGACCAGATCCACCGGACGCGGGACGACGTCGAGGTCACCCCGGCGGACCTGCTGTCGGTACGCCGGATCAGCGGACCGCCCACCCAGGAGGGCCTCCGCACGAACATCGCGGTCGCGCTCGGCTACTTCGCCGCCTGGCTGCGCGGTCAGGGCGCCGTCGCCCTGGACGGGCTGATGGAGGACGCGGCGACCGCCGAGATCGCCCGCGTCCAGATCTGGCAGTGGGTGCGGCACCGGCTGATCGACCGGGAGACCGTCGTACGGCTGCTCGACGAGGAGCTCGACACGCTCGGCGCCCAGCACCCGTGGGCCCCGCTGGAGGAGGTGGGGGCGATCTTCGAACGAAACGCCCTCAGCGGCGAGTTGCCGCTGTTCTTCACCCCGGACGCCTACTCCCGGCACCTCGTGCACCACCCGGAGCCCCGCTCATGAGCGCCGCGATCACGGGCGCCGAGGAGATCACCCGCGTCGGGGTGGTCGGCGGCGGCCAGATGGGGGCGGGTATCGCGGAGGTCTGCGCGCGGGCCGGACGGCACACGATCGTCTGCGAGACGGACGCCGTGGCCGCACGGGCCGCGCGGGAGCGGGTGACCGCCTCCCTGGACCGCGCCGTACGCCGGGGCAAGCTGGAGCCGGCCGCGGCGCAAGGCGCCCTCGACCGGCTCGTCTTCACGGGCGATCTCGAGGAGCTGGCCGACCGCCAGCTCGTGGTCGAGGCCGTCGTCGAGAACGCGGACGCGAAGACCGAGGTGTTCATCCGTCTCGACAAAATCGTCGAGGATCCGTCGGCGGTCCTGGCGACCAACACCTCCTCGCTGCCCGTGATGCGCCTCGGCATGGCGACGAGCCGCGCCGACCGGGTCGTGGGCCTTCACTTCTTCAACCCCGTGCCGGTGCTGCCGCTGGTGGAGGTCGTGAGCTCGCTGCACACCGCGCCGGACACGGTCGCCCGCGTGGAGCGCTTCGCGACGGACGTCCTCGGCAAGACGGTCGTCCGCTCGCAGGACCGGGCCGGGTTCGTCGTCAACGCGCTGCTCGTGCCGTACCTCCTCGCCGCGATCCGCATGGCCGAGTCCGGCTTCGCCACCGCCGCCGACATCGACGCCGGCATGGAGCTGGGCTGCGCCCACCCGATGGGCCCGCTGAAGCTGGCCGACCTCATCGGTCTCGACACCGTCGCCTCGATCGCGGAGTCGCTGTACGAGGAGTTCAAGGAGCCTCTCTACGCGCCGCCCCCGCTGCTCCAGCGGATGGTGGAGGCGGGGCTGCTCGGCCGCAAGACGGGCCGGGGGTTCCACCCGTACGCGGGCCGGGGCTGAGCCCGGACCACGGGCGGACCGACCGGGCGACGGACCGGGCGGACCGGCGGGGCGGACCGACGGGCGTGTCTCACCTCACCATCCGCATGGTGGGCATCTCCCGACACGGCGCCGGCCAGCCCCTTAGGGTGGCCGGTGCAGCTGGTTCGCCCCGTCAGCCGGATGGGATGCGTCGTAAGAGGGAACCCGGTGGGAATCCGGGACTGCCCCGCAGCGGTGAGCGGGAACGACCGCCGTCATACGCACTGGACCCGTACGGGTCTGGGAAGCGACGGCCAGTAGGTGTCCTCCCCCGTGGAGGATGTGCCCGCGAGTCCGAAGACCTGCCAACTGCCCGCGTACGGACCATGCGTGCGCGGACATTCCGGTGACCTCGAGGGTGGGTCGGCGACCACACGAGACGGAGACACGCGCGTACGGCGCGAGGTCGGCCGTCCGGTCGGTCTCCCCTTCGCGCTCTCGTCCCGTCGCCGGGATCTCAGGGATTCATCTCGCGAAGGAGATCTCCGTGACCACCAAGCCCGCAGCCGCGGCAGCACGGGCCACCGTGTACGGCTACCCCCGTCAGGGGCAGCACCGGGAACTGAAGAAGGCGATCGAGGGGTACTGGAAGGGCCGCGTCACCGCCGACGCCCTCCGGTCCACCGCCGCCGAACTGCGCCGCACCCAATGGAGCCGGCTCGCCGAGGCGGGCGTCCACGAGGTGCCGACCGGCGACTTCTCCCTCTACGACCACGTCCTGGACACCACCGTCATGGTCGGCGCGATCCCCGCGCGGCACCGCGACGCAGTCTCCGCCGATCGGCTCGACGGCTACTTCGCCATGGCGCGCGGTACGCAGGACGTCGCGCCGCTGGAGATGACCAAGTGGTTCGACACCAACTACCACTATCTGGTACCCGAATTGGGGCCGGACACGGTCTTCACGGCCGACTCGACCAAGCAGGTCGCCGAGCTGACGGAGGCCCTCTCCCTCGGCCTGACGGCCCGTCCGGTCCTCGTCGGCCCCGTGACGTATCTGCTGCTCGCCAAGCCCGCGCCCGGGGTGGCCGCCGACTTCGACCCGCTGACGCTCCTCGACCGGCTGCTGCCGGTGTACGCCGAGGTCCTCGCCGACCTGCGGGCCGCGGGCGCCGAGTGGGTGCAGCTCGACGAGCCCGCCCTGGTCCAGGACCGCACCCCGGCCGAGCTGAACGCCGCCGCCCGTGCCCACCGCGAACTCGGTGGCCGTACGGACCGGCCGAAGCTGCTGGTCGCCTCGTACTTCGACCGGCTCGGCGAGGCCCTGCCCGTGCTCGCCAAAGCCCCCGTCGAGGGGCTCGCGCTCGACTTCACCGGCTCCGCCGCCGCCAACCTGGAGGCCCTCGCGGCCGTGGGCGGGCTGCCGGGCAAGCGCCTGGTCGCCGGCGTGGTCGACGGCCGGAACATCTGGGTCAACGATCTGGCGAAGTCCCTGACGACCCTCGGCACCCTGCTCGGGCTCGCCGACCGGGTCGACGTGGCGGCCTCCTGCTCCCTGCTGCACGTCCCCCTCGACGCCGCCGCCGAGCGGGACATCGACCCGCAGATCCTGCGCTGGCTCGCCTTCGCCCGGCAGAAGACCGCCGAGGTGGTCACGCTCGCCAAGGGCCTGTCCCACGGCACCCCCGCGATCGCCGCCGAACTGGCCGCCAACCGGGCCGACCTGGCCTCACGCGCGGAGTCCCCGCTCACCCGCGACCCGGCCGTGCGCGCCCGTACCGGCGCGGTCTCCGCCGCCGACACCCGCCGCTCCCAGCCGTACGCCGAGCGGGCCGCCGCCCAGCACGCCCACCTCGGGCTTCCGCTGCTGCCGACGACCACCATCGGATCCTTCCCGCAGACGGACGAACTGCGCACCGCCCGCGCCGACCTGCGCGCGGGCCGGATCGACACGGCCGGGTACGAGGAACGCGTCAAGGCGGAGGTCCAGGAGGTGATCGCATTCCAGGAGAAGGCCGGTCTGGACGTCCTGGTGCACGGCGAGCCCGAACGCAACGACATGGTCCAGTACTTCGCCGAGCAGCTGACCGGGTACCTCGCCACGCAGCACGGGTGGGTCCAGTCGTACGGCACCCGGTACGTCCGGCCGCCGATCCTGGCCGGCGACATCTCGCGCCCCGCGCCGATGACGGTGCGCTGGACGACGTACGCGCAGTCCCTCACCCACCGCCCGGTGAAGGGCATGCTGACGGGACCGGTCACGATGCTCGCCTGGTCCTTCGTCCGGGACGACCAGCCGCTCGGCGAGACCGCCCGGCAGGTCGCGCTCGCCCTGCGCGACGAGGTGAACGACCTGGAGGCGGCGGGCACTTCGGTCGTGCAGGTGGACGAGCCGGCGCTGCGGGAGACCCTGCCGTTGCGTGCCGCCGACCGGGCCGCGTACCTGGACTGGGCGACGGAGGCGTTCCGGCTCTCCACCAGCGGGGTACGGCCGGACACCCAGATCCACACGCACATGTGCTACGCCGAGTTCGGTGACATCGTGCAGGCCATCGACGACCTGGACGCGGACGTGATCAGCCTGGAGGCCGCCCGTTCGCACATGCAGGTCGCCCGCGAGCTGGCCGCGCACGGCTACCCGCGGGAGGCAGGTCCCGGTGTGTACGACATCCACTCCCCGCGCGTCCCGAGCGCCGAGGAGGCCGCAGACCTGCTCCGTACGGGGCTGAAGGCGATTCCCGCCGAGCGGCTCTGGGTCAACCCCGACTGCGGTCTGAAGACCCGGGGCTGGCCGGAGACCCGCGCCTCGCTGGAGAACCTGGTCGCGGCGGCGCGCACGGTACGGGGCGAGCTGCCGGCTTCCTGACCAAGGTCCCGCGCGAGCGGGCCGGGGCACGTGCGGGTGCCCCGGCCCGTCCCGCCGGTCGGTCGGTCGGTCCGCCGTCAGCGGTGGCGGAACTCCGGCTGTCGCTTGTCGACGAAGGCGGCCATGCCCTCCTTCTGGTCGGCGGTGGCGAACACCGCGTGGAACAGCCGCCGTTCGAAGCGCACGCCCTCCGCGAGCGTGGTCTCGAAGGCCCTGGCCACCGCCTCCTTGGCCATCATCGCGACCGGCAGCGACATGCCGGCGATCGTCTCGGCGACGGCGAGGGCCTCGGGGAGCAGTTCGTCGGCCGGGAGGACCCGGGAGACGAGGCCCGCGCGTTCGGCCTCGGCCGCGTCCATGGTGCGCCCGGTGAGGCACATCTCCATGGCCTTGGCCTTGCCGACCGCGCGGGTCAGCCGCTGGGAGCCGCCGATGCCCGGGATGACGCCCAGCTTGATCTCCGGCTGGCCGAAGACGGCGGTGTCGGCGGCGAGCAGGACGTCGCAGAGCATGGCGAGTTCGCAGCCGCCGCCGAGGGCGTACCCGGAGACGGCGGCGACGGTCGGGGTACGCAGCTGGGCGAGCCGGTCCCAGGCGGCGAACCAGTCCGCGAGGTACATGTCCAGGTAGCCCTGGGGCCGCATCTCCTTGATGTCGGCCCCGGCGGCGAAGGCCTTGGCCGAGCCGGTGACGACGACGCAGCCGCACTCCGGGTCCCGGTCGAGGGCCTCGGTGGCGGCCACGACCTCGTTCATGACCTGGAGGTTGAGCGCGTTGAGGGCGCCGGGCCGGTTGAGGGTCACGAGGGCGGTGCGGCCCTTGCGTTCGACCAGGATGGTCTCGTACTCCTGCGCCTCGGGGGCGGTCATGCGTGTCCTCCGTCGTTCTGCCTGATGGTGCGGACGATGCCGGAGAAGTCCTCGGTGGCTCCGGCCCGTTCGGCGTAGGCGGCGTACAACTCAGCTGCCTGTAGGCCTAGTTCGGCGTGGACGCCACCGGCTCGGGCGGCGTTCGCGGCCAGGCCCAGGTCCTTGGCCATCAGGGAGGCGGCGAAGCCGGGCCGGTACTCCCGGTTGGCGGGGCTGGTCGGAACGGGCCCGGGGACGGGGCAGTTGACGCTGAGCGCCCAGCACTGCCCGGAGGCCGTGGAGGCCACGTCGTACAGCGCCTGGTGGGAGAGGCCGAGGCTCTCTCCGAGGACGAACGCCTCGCTGACGGCGATCATGGAGACGCCGAGGATCATGTTGTTGCAGATCTTGGCGGCCTGGCCCGCGCCCGGCCCGCCGCAGTGGACGGCCTTCTTCCCCATGGCGTCGAGGAGGGGGCGGGCCTCGGTGAACTCCTGCTCTCCCCCGCCGGCCATGAACGTCAGCGTGGCGGCCTCCGCACCGACCACGCCACCCGACACCGGGGCGTCCAGGGCCCGCAGACCGGCGGCCGTCGCCCGTTCGTGGGCGGTACGGGCGTCGGCCACGTCGATGGTCGAGCAGTCGACGAACAGGGTGCCGGGGCGGGCGGCGGCAAGGACGCCGTCGTACAGATCGAGGACGTGGCGGCCGGCCGGCAGCATCGTGACGACGGCGTCCGCGCCCGACACCGCCTCGGCGGCGGAGGCCGCGGGCTCCACGCCCGCCCGGGCGGCGGAGGCCAGGGCGTCGGCGTCGAGGTCGTGGCCGAGGACGCGATGGCCGGCCTTCACGAGGTTGGCGGCCATGGGGCCGCCCATGTGTCCGAGTCCGATGAACGCGACGGTACGGCTCACCAGGCCACCTCCGGGGTGGATTCGGGTCCGGCGAGCCCCAGTTCGGGGAGCTCGCCGAGCGGGGCGAAGAAGCGCTGGACGTCCGCGTCGGTGACCTCGTCGAGGGTGGCCGGGCGCCAGCGCGGGGCGCGGTCCTTGTCGACGACCTGGGCGCGGATGCCCTCCACCAGGTCGGGTCCTGTCAGGGCCGCGCAGGAGATCCGGTACTCCTGGTCGAGGACCCGCTCCAGCGGGCCGAGGTGCCGGGCCCGGCGCAGGGCGGCCAGAGTGACCTTGAGCGAGGTCGGGGACTTCGCGAGCAGCGTCTCGGCGGCCTCCTCCGCCTCCGGGCTCCCGTGGCCGAGGAGCCGGTGGACGATCTCCTCGACGGTGTCGGCGGCGTAGCAGGCGTCGATCCACTCCCGGCGCCCGGCGAGCACCCCGGGCGGCGCGGGCCGCACATGGCGGGCGAGGGCGTCCCGTACGGGCAGCTCGGCCAGGTCGGCGACGAGCGCACTGAGCGCGGCCGACGGTACGTGGTGGTCGGCCAGGCCGCACAGCAGGGCGTCTGCGGCGCCCACCGGTGTGCCCGTGAGCGCGAGGTGGGTGCCGAGTTCGCCGGGGGCGAGGGCGAGCAGATAGGTGCCGCCGACGTCCGGGACGAAGCCGATGCCGGTCTCGGGCATGGCGATCCGGGAGCGCTCGGTGACGATCCGGACGCTGCCGTGCGCGGAGATCCCGACACCGCCGCCCATGACGATGCCGTCCATGAGGGCGACGTACGGCTTGGGGTAGCGGGCGATCCTGGCGTTGAGCCGGTACTCGTCGCGCCAGAAGTCGGCGGAGGCCCGGCCGCCCGTGCGGGCGTCCTCGTGGATGGCGCGGATGTCGCCGCCCGCGCAGAGCCCGCGCTCCCCGGCGCCGCTGATGACGACGGTCTCCACGGCCGGGTCGTGCTCCCAGGCGGTGAGGGCCGCGTCGATCCGCCGGACCATGGGGTGGGTGAGGGCATTGAGGGCCTGGGGGCGGTTGAGGGTGATGTGCCCGATGCGGCCGGTGGTGTGGAGCAGGACGTGTGCGTGTGCGGCGTCGGGGGAGGCCGTCGAGGTCATTCGAAGGCCTCCGTCAGTCCGCGGGCCACGATGACGCGCATGATCTCGTTGGTTCCTTCCAGGATCTGGTGGACCCGCAGGTCGCGGACGATCTTCTCGATGCCGTACTCGCTGAGGTAGCCGTAGCCGCCGTGCAGTTGGAGCGCCCGGTCGGCCACGGAGTACCCGGTGTCGGTGGCGAACCGCTTGGCCATCGCGCACAGCTCGGGCGCCCGGGGGTCGCCGCGGTCGAGGGCGTGGGCGGCCTGCTGGACCAGGGCGCGGGCGGCGGTGAGTTCGGTCGCCATGTCGGCGAGACGGAAGCGGAGGCCCTGGGCGTCGAGGAGCCGCCGCCCGAACGCCTGCCGGTCGGCGAGGTGCGTGAGGCTGCGGTCGAGGGCGCTGCGGGCCCCGCCGAGGGAGCAGGCCGCGATGCCGAGCCGGCCGCCGTTCAGGCCGTTCATGGCGATGCGGAAGCCCTGGCCCTCGACCCCGAGGAGCCGGTCGGCGGGGACCCGGACGGCATCGAGGACGACCTGGCGGGTGGGCTGGGCGTTCCAGCCCATCTTGCGCTCGTCGGGTCCGAAGGAGAGCCCGGGGTCGTCCTTGTCGACAAGGAACGCGGAGACGCCGTCGGCGCCGTCGCCCCCGGTGCGGGCCATCACCAGGTACAGCTGCGAGGCGCCCGCCCCGGAGATGAACTGCTTGACGCCGGTGAGCACCCAGTGGTCGCCGTCGCGCACGGCCCGGGTGGTGAGCGCGGCGGCGTCCGATCCGGCGCCGGGCTCGGTGAGGCAGTAGCTGGCCAGGTCGTCCATGGCGCACAGGCGCGGGAGCCGGCGTCGGCGCTGGGTGTCGTCGCCGTAGTGGTCGACCATCCAGGCGACCATGTTGTGGATGGAGAGGTAGCCCGCGATGGACGGGCAGCCGGAGGCGAGGGTCTCGAAGACGAGGACGCCGTCGGAGCGGGTGAGGCCGGAGCCGCCGGACTCCTCGCGGACGTAGACGCCGCCGAGTCCGAGTCCGGCGGCCTTGCGCAGGACGTCGACGGGGAAGTGCTTGTCGCGGTCCCAATCCAGGGCGTGCGGGGCGAGGTGGTCCTGGGCGAAGTCGAGGGTGGTCTCGACCAGGGCCCGCTGGTCCTCGGTGAGCAGGGTCGTGGTCATGGTCGCTCAGCCCATCGTGGGGAGGGTGAAGCTCGCGCCCTCGCGGAGCCCGGCGGGCCAGCGCGAGGTCACGGTCTTGGTGCGGGTGTAGAAGCGGATGGCGTCCGGTCCGTGCTGGTTCAGGTCGCCGAAGCCGGACCGCTTCCAGCCGCCGAAGGTGTGGTACGCCACCGGCACCGGGATGGGCACGTTGACGCCGACCATGCCGGTGTCGACGCGCCGGGTGAAGTCGCGGGCGGTGTCGCCGTCCCGCGTGAAGATCGCCACGCCGTTGCCGTAGAGGTGCTCGCTGGGCAGCCGCAGGGCCTCCTCGTAGTCGGCGGCGCGGACCACGCAGAGCACGGGGCCGAAGATCTCCTCCTGGTACACGCGCATGTCCGGGGTGACCCGGTCGAACAGGGACGCCCCGGCGAAGAAGCCGCCCTCGTGCCCGGGGAGGGCGAAGTCGCGCCCGTCGACCACGAGTTCGGCGCCTTCCTCGACGCCGATGCCGATGTACTTGCGGACCCGGTCGACGGCGTCGGGGCCGACGAGCGGCCCGAAGTCGGCGTCCGGGTCGTCGCTCCGGCCGATCCTCAGCGTGCCGATGCGCTCCTTCAGCCGGGCGACGAGGGCGTCGGCGGTGTCCTCGCCGACGGGGACGGCGACCGAGACGGCCATGCACCGCTCGCCGGCCGAGCCGTAGCCTGCGCCGATGAGGGCGTCGACGGCCTGGTCGAGGTCGGCGTCCGGCATCACGATCATGTGGTTCTTGGCACCGCCGAAGCACTGGGCGCGCTTGCCGTGGGCGGCGGCGGTGGCGTAGAGGTGCGCGGCGACGGGGGTGGAGCCGACGAAGCCGAGGGCGGCGACGCGGGGATCGTCGAGGAGGGTGTCGACGGCTTCCCTGCCGCCGTTGACGACGTTGAGGACGCCCGCCGGAAGACCCGCCTCAAGGAAGAGCTCCGCGAGCCGCAGCGGTACGGAGGGGTCGCGCTCCGAGGGCTTGAGGATGAAGGCGTTTCCGCAGGCCAGGGCGGGGGCGGCCTTCCAGAGCGGGATCATCGCGGGGAAGTTGAACGGGGTGATGCCGGCGACGACGCCGAGCGGGGAGCGCAGCGAGTGGACGTCGATGCCGGTCCCCGCGTTGTCGGTGAACTCGCCCTTGAGGAGGTGCGGGATGCCGGCGGCGAACTCCACGACCTCCAGGCCGCGTTGGAGGTCTCCGTGGGCGTCGGCGACGGTTTTGCCGTGCTCGGAGGAGAGCAGCCGGGCGAGGCCGTCCTTCTCCTGCTCGACCAGCTGGAGGAAGCGCAGGAGGACGCGGGCGCGGCGCTGCGGGTTCCAGGCGGCCCAGTCGCGCTGCGCCCGGGCGGCGTCGGCGACGGCGGCCTCGGTCTCGGCCCGGTTCGCGAGGGGGACGCGGGCCTGGACCTGGCCGGTGTTGGGGTCGTACACGTCGCCGTAGGCGCCCGAGGTTCCCGGGGTGTGCCTGCCGCCGATGAAGTGGGTCAACTCGCGGACGGTGGTGGCGTCTTGTGCGCGGACCATGAGTGCCTGCTCTCGTCAGGTGATCCGGATGGCGCGCCGGGGGCCGCCACGTCCGCGCACGCCGGTGGGCGTGATGATGCGGCGGCGTGGTGGCGGTGCACGGCGCGAGAGCGCGAATGGCGAGGCGCCGTCAGGTCCTGACGGTCGTGGGGTGGTGGGATCCCACTCGACGGGGTCCTGGACGGGCGGGTGCCCGTCGGCCGGATCCGCGGGGAGTGTGCGGGCGCACCGGTGCCATGCGTGTCAGCTCCATCCTCGTGGACAACACGGAACATCCCGCGGCCGGTATCCTGACTCCCGGATCAGCGCGCGCCGTCCGCCTTCCCGACATCGCTCGTCAGTGGCGTGCTGCTCGACGGCGTACTCCCCGGTCACAGTGGCGGGACCGCGCCGGAATCACACCGGCTTCCCTGCACCGCGGGCCTTCGCCGCGACTATATAGTTGGACGTCCTAGTAAATCCACCCCCGGCCGGGTGAACCTGCGACACCCCTTAGTAGAGCGGAGTCGCCCGCGGCTTCAAGACCTGCTTGGAGAGGGCAAGGTCACAGCGGTGTGCACTGCTGTCATCTGAGCGAGCTGTCCTAACATCCGAGCATGACAGTCCTTCCCGACGACGGGCTCGCCCTCGCCGCCGAATTCCCCGACGCGTCCCGTGAACAGTGGCAGCACCTGGTAGCCGGGGTACTGCGCAAGTCGGGCAAGGACGTGGAGGGCCCGGCGGCCGAGGACGCCCTGTCCACCGCCCTGGAGGACGCGCTCCGCGTCCGTCCCCTCTATGCCGCCGAGGACACCGCCCCCGAGCCCGGCCTGCCCGGCTTCGCGCCCTTCGTACGGTCCGGGCGCCCCGAGGGGAACACGGTCGGCGGCTGGGACGTGCGCCAGCGGCACACCACCGCGGACGCCGGGACGGTCCTCGCCGACCTGGAGAACGGCGTCACCTCGCTCTGGCTGGTCGTCGGCGAGGGCGGCATCCCCCTCGGCAGCCTCGGCCGGACCCTCGACGGCGTCTACCTCGACCTCGCGCCCGTCGTCCTCGACGCCGGGCAGGACGTGGAGGCGACCTCGCGCGAGCTGCTCGGACTGTACGAGGAGCGGGGCGTCGCCCCGGAGGCGGCGCGCGGCAACCTGGGCGCCGACCCCCTCGGCCTGGAGGCCCGCACGGGCCGGCCCCACGACCTCTCCCCCGCCGTCGGCCTCGCCAGGCGCTGCGTCGAGGAGTACCCGGGCCTGCGGGCGCTGACCGTGGACGCGCTGCCGTACCACGAGGCCGGCGGCTCGGCCGCGCAGGAGCTGGGGTGCGCCCTCGCGACCGGCGTCGCCTACCTGCGGCAGCTTGACGAGGCCGGACTCTCCGTCGAACAGGCCCTCGGCCAGCTGGAGTTCCGGTACGCGGCCACCGCCGACCAGTTCCTCACCATCGCCAAGTTCCGTGCCGCGCGCAGGCTCTGGGCCCGGGTGGCCGAGGTCAGCGGGGCGAGCGGCGCGGGCGCCCAGCGGCAGCACGCGGTGACCTCCCCGGTGATGATGTCCCGGCGCGACCCGTGGGTGAACATGCTCCGCACCACCGTGGCCACGCTGGCCGCGGGCGTGGGCGGCGCCGACTCCGTCACCGTGCTTCCCTTCGACCACGCGCTCGGGCTGCCGGACGCGTTCGCGCGCCGCATCGCCCGCAACACCTCGACCATCCTCGTCGAGGAGTCGCACCTCGCCCGGGTCATCGACCCTGCGGGCGGCTCCTGGTACGTGGAGCGGCTCACGGACGAACTCGCCCACGCGGGCTGGGAGTTCTTCCAAACGATCGAGAGCGCCGGCGGCCAGGCCGCCGCGCTGCGCTCCGGAATGATCGGCGACCGGCTCGCCGAGACCTGGTCGGCCCGCAGCGCGAAGCTCGCCAAGCGCCGCGAACCCGTCACCGGCGTCAGCGAGTTCCCGAACCTCGCCGAGAACCCCGTCGTCCGCGAACCCGCGCCCGAGCCGCCGTCCGGCGGGCTCCCCCGGGTCCGCCGCGACGACGCCTTCGAGGCGCTGCGCGCCCGTTCCGACGCGCACCTCGCCGCGACCGGCGCCCGGCCGCGGATCTACCTCGCCACGCTCGGCCCCGCCGCCGCGCACACGGCACGCGCCACGTTCGCCGCCAACCTCTTCCAGGCGGGCGGTATCGAGGCCGTCACCGAGGGCACCTTCGAGGAGAGCGGGGCGAGCGAGGCGTGCCTCTGCTCCAGCGACGCGCTCTACGAGGAACAGGCGGAGGAACGCGCGCGCGAGCTGCGGGCCGCAGGCGCGGGGCATGTGTTCCTCGCGGGCCGGCCCGCGCAGTACGCGGGTGTCGACAGCCATGTCTTCGCGGGCTGCGACACGGTCGCCGTGCTCGTCGCCACCCTTGACCGGATGGGAGTGTCCTGATGTCCGTCCCCGACTTCTCCGGGATCGAGCTGGGTACCCCGGCCGCCGACGGAAGCGCCGACGAGTGGCGCACCGCCGTGAAGAAGGCCGCCGGCGGTGACGACCTGCTCTGGGAGACCCCGGAGGGCATCGCGGTCAAGCCGCTGTACACCGGCCAGGACCTGGAGGGCCTCGACTTCCTGGGGACGTACCCGGGCATGGCGCCGTACCTGCGGGGCCCGTACCCGACGATGTACGTCAACCAGCCCTGGACGATCCGGCAGTACGCCGGTTTCTCCACGGCCGAGGAGTCCAACGCCTTCTACCGGCGCAATCTGGCGGCCGGTCAGAAGGGGCTCTCGGTCGCCTTCGACCTGCCCACGCACCGGGGCTACGACAGCGACCACCCGCGCGTGACCGGTGACGTCGGCATGGCGGGCGTGGCGATCGACTCGATCTACGACATGCGCCAGCTCTTCGACGGCATCCCGCTGGACAAGATGACGGTGTCGATGACGATGAACGGCGCGGTGCTGCCCGTGCTCGCCCTGTACATCGTCGCGGCGGAGGAACAGGGCGTACCGCCCGAGAAGTTGGCCGGGACCATCCAGAACGACATCCTCAAGGAGTTCATGGTCCGCAACACCTACATCTACCCGCCGAAGCCGTCGATGCGGATCATCTCCGACATCTTCGCCTTCACCTCGCAGCGGATGCCGCGCTACAACTCGATCTCCATCTCGGGCTACCACATCCAGGAGGCGGGCGCGACGGCCGACCTGGAGCTCGCGTACACCCTCGCCGACGGCGTCGAGTACATCCGGGCGGGGCGTGAAGCGGGCCTGGACGTCGACGCGTTCGCGCCCCGGCTCTCCTTCTTCTGGGCGATCGGCATGAACTTCTTCATGGAGATCGCCAAGATGCGGGCGGCCCGTCTGCTCTGGGCCAAGCTGGTCAAGCAGTTCGAGCCGCAGAACGTCAAGTCCCTCTCCCTGCGCACCCACTCGCAGACCTCGGGCTGGTCGCTGACCGCCCAGGACGTCTTCAACAACGTGACGCGGACCTGCGTCGAGGCGATGGCGGCCACCCAGGGCCACACCCAGTCGCTGCACACCAACGCCCTCGACGAGGCGCTCGCGCTGCCCACCGACTTCTCGGCCCGCATCGCCCGCAACACCCAGCTGCTCATCCAGCAGGAGTCCGGCACGACCCGGGTCATCGACCCCTGGGGCGGCAGCGCGTACGTCGAGAAGCTGACGTACGACCTGGCCCGCCGCGCCTGGAAGCACATCCAGGAGGTCGAGCGCGCGGGCGGCATGGCGCAGGCCATCGACGCCGGCATCCCCAAGCTGCGCGTCGAGGAGGCCGCGGCCAGGACCCAGGCGCGCATCGACTCCGGGCGCCAGCCCGTGATCGGCGTGAACAAGTACCGGGTGGACTCGGACGAGCAGATCGACGTGCTCAAGGTCGACAACTCCTCCGTACGCGCCCAGCAGATCGCCAAGTTGCGGCGGCTGCGCGAGGAGCGGGACGAGACCGCGTGCCAGGACGCGCTCGACGCGCTCACCCGGGCCGCGGGCGGCGAGGGCAACCTCCTTGAACTGGCCGTACGGGCGGCGCGCGCCAAGGCGACCGTCGGTGAGATCTCCGACGCTCTGGAGAAGGTGTACGGGCGGCACGCGAGCCAGATCCGTACGATCTCCGGTGTGTACCGCACCGAAGCCGGACAGTCCCCGTCCGTCGAACGCACCCGCACCCTGGTCGACGCCTTCGCGGAGGCCGAGGGCCGCCGGCCGCGCATCCTGGTCGCCAAGATGGGCCAGGACGGCCACGACCGAGGCCAGAAGGTGATCGCCACCGCCTTCGCCGACCTGGGCTTCGACGTGGACGTCGGCCCGCTGTTCCAGACCCCCGGCGAGGTCGCCCGGCAGGCCGTCGAGGCGGACGTGCACATCGTCGGGGTGTCCTCTCTGGCCGCCGGCCACCTCACGCTCGTACCGGCGCTTCGGGAGGAGCTGGCGGCGGAGGGTCGCGAGGACATCATGATCGTGGTGGGCGGGGTGATCCCGCCGCAGGACGTGCCGACGCTCCTGGAGATGGGCGCGGCCGCCGTCTTCCCGCCCGGCACGGTGATCCCGGACGCGGCCCACGACCTGGTACGGCGACTGTCGGACGGTCTCGGGCACGAGCTGTGATCGACCTCGACGCGTATGTGAAGGGGGTGCTCGACGGGAAGCGTGCCGTCGTGGCGCGCGCGATCACGCTCGTCGAGTCCACCCGCCCCCAACACCGGGCGCTTGCCCAGCAGTTGCTCACCGAGCTGCTGCCGCACAGCGGCCGGGCGCGGCGCATCGGGATCAGCGGGGTGCCGGGCGTCGGCAAGTCGACGTTCATCGACGCCTTCGGAACGATGCTGACCGGCGCCGGTCACCGCGTCGCGGTGCTCGCCGTCGACCCGTCGTCCAGCCGGACCGGCGGCTCCATCCTCGGCGACAAGACGCGGATGGAGCGCCTCGCCGTGGACCCGGCGGCCTTCGTCCGGCCCTCGCCGACGGCAGGGACGCTGGGCGGGGTCGCCAAGGCGACGCGCGAGTCGATCATCGTGATGGAGGCCGCGGGCTACGACGTGGTCCTCGTCGAGACCGTCGGTGTCGGTCAGTCCGAGACCGCCGTGGCCGAGATGGTCGACTCGTTCCTGCTGCTCACCCTGGCGCGGACGGGCGACCAGCTGCAGGGCATCAAGAAGGGCGTCCTGGAGCTGGCGGACGTCATCGCCGTCAACAAGGCGGACGGGCCACACGAACGCGACGCCCGCGCCGCCGCCCGCGAACTGTCGGGCGCGCTGCGGCTGATGCACGGCGCGGACGCGGTGTGGACGCCGCCGGTCCTGCACTGCAGCGCGCGGGAGTCGACGGGGCTCGACACCGTCTGGGAGCGGCTCGAACAGCACCGCACCCTGCTCGACTCGACCGGCCGGCTCGCCGCCCGGCGCAGGGACCAGCAGGTCGACTGGACCTGGACGATGGTCAGGGACGAGCTACTCGGCCGCCTGCACGCCCACCCCGCCGTACGCGCGGCGACACCCGACGTCGAACAGCAGCTGAGGGACGGCGTGTTGACGGCGACCACGGCCGCGGAGCGGCTGCTGCGGGCGTTCGAGGAGCCGACGGACAGAGGCTGAGTCCGGTGCCCGGGAGGAGCCTCCCGGGCACCGGATTCGTTCATCACCCGGATACTTCATCGCGTCGCATCGAGATCCGGAGTGCAGGAGAACGGGGTAGGGCTTGAAGGCCCCGTTCCTCGGCGACTTCGGCTGGTGGGAGATGTGACGTGCGTGTGCTGCTGACGACGTGGGGATCGCGCGGGGACGTCGAGCCGCTGGTGGGGCTCGCGGTGGCCTTGCGGGGGCTCGGCGCGGAGGCGCTGGTGTGCGCGCCGCCGGACGAGGAGTTCGCGACGCTGTTCGCGCGGGCGGGCGTGCCGCTGGTGCCGATCGGCCCGACCGTGCGCTCGGTGACCGCCGGCGCGAAGCCGCCGACGGCACAGGACGCGGTCCGGCTCGCTTCCGAGCTGGTCGCCGCCGGGTTCGACACGCTCACGACGGCGGCCGAGGGGTGCGACGTGCTCCTGGCGAACGGCATGATGGCGGCCGCCGGCGCACGGGGAGCGGCCGACAAGGTCGGCATCCCCTATGTCTACGGGTGCTACCACGTGCGCGGACTGCCGCCACGGAAGATCGCCCCTGAGGCAAGCGGACATACCGCGCAGGACACGGCCGACAAGGCCCACTGGGAGCAGGGCCAGAAGGCGATCGCGATGTTCGCCGATGCCCTCAACGACCACCGTGCGGGTGTCGGCCTGCCGCCGGCGGACGACGTCCTCGACTACGTCCACACCGACTTCCCCTGGCTGGCGGCTGACGCGACCCTGTGCCCGGCGCCGCCGGACAGGACGGACATCGACGTCGTGCAGACCGGGGCGTGGGTCCTGCCCGACCACCGTCCGCTGCCGCGAGAGCTGGAGGCCTTCCTGGGCGCCGGTGAACCGCCGGTGTACGTGGGCTTCGGCAGCATGGCGACAGCCTCCCCGGGGGAGACCGCCCGGGTGGCCGTCGAGGCGAGCCGCGCGCAGGGCCGCCGGGTCGTCCTCGCCCGCGGCTGGGCCGGGCTGGCCCCGATCGACGACGCCGACGACTGCTTCGTCGCCGGAGAGGTCGATCAGCAGGCCCTGTTCCCCCGGGTCGCCGCGATCGTGCACCACGGCGGAGCGGGCACCACGACCACAGCCTCCCGTTCCGGCACGCCCCAGGTGGTGGTCCCCCGGATCGTCGACCAACCGTCCTGGGCCGCCCGCGTGGCCGAGCTGGGCATCGGCGTCGCACACGAGGGCCCGACAGCCACCGTCGACTCCCTGACCGCCGCGCTCACCACCGCCCTGGCCCCCGACACCCGAACCCGAGCCGCGGCCGTGGCCGCCGCGATGCGCACCGACGGCGCCACCGTCGCCGCCCGACTGCTCCTGGACGCAGCCGGCACGCACAGGCCACCCACGACCGCGTAACCCTCAACGGCCTACGAGGGTCAGTGCTCGCAGAGGGAGAACTCTCGCTCGTAGAGCTGCTCGTTGTGTTCGTCGACGAAGAACTTGCGTTCCCGCATGAGCTGTTCGCGGTGGTCCTCGGCCTGCTCCAGCGTCATGGTCGAGGTGTCGGACCACGGTTGCTGCGGTGGCACATCGGACGTCGAGACGATCCGTTGCGACGGGTCGACCAGGAAGAACGCGAGGATCTTGCGGTGTCCCGGGCGCGTGGGGTCCGCGAGGCGGAACGAGCCGACGCGGTGTTGCAGGACGTTCGGGAACGCCAGGCAGCGGCCCGCCGGCGTCGACGCCGATCCCAGCAGCTGGTTCAGCGCGTCCTCGTCCTCCAGACCGTAGACCTCGCGCAGGCCGTCGTCGTCGTTCTGCGCGTAGTGCGGGTCGTCGAGTGCGGCCCGGAAACCCAGCCGGCTCTCGGTGATGTTCTCGCTGTCCCAGTAGTAGATGCCGGTCGAGACGATCCGCTCGTTCAGCATCCCCTCGACATGCCAGGAACCCCCCGCGTACTCGGGCTTCTCCGGCGTGAGATGCACGGTGGCGAGCTTGACGATGACCTGAAGACGGCGACCGCGCAGGTCGACTCGGGCGGACGCGTCGGGCGCCTCGGGCGCGGTGAAGGCCGGGGCGTCCGGGACGACCGGGCGGCGGTTGTCCCACCACTCCTCGTAGGCGTCCGTCCACGCGTCGAGGGCATCCGAGTGGGCCCCGGCATCGCTGTAGTCGGACTTCTTCGGATACACCGGCTCCGAGTCGTACCACCCGAAGGGATCGGCCTCGATCCGCAGCGGCCGCGGATGACGGAGATCGGTGAGCACGTTCTCCAGCAGCGGACGCATGCGCGCGAACAAGTCCGGCAGGACGGAGGCCAGTTCGCGATGGGTCTCGGGGTGGACGTTGTTGACGTACGAACGGAAAGCGACTTCGCCGTCGTCGCTGACGTCGACGTCCGTGGGCAGCCACTGGAACCGCTCCGAGAACTCGTACTTCGAGTACTGGTCCGTCGGGTTCTGCCAGGCCCGCTCGGGCTCGCCGCTCACCCCGTTCACCAGGCAGAACAGCGAGGGGTGAACCAGATCCAGTACCTGCCCGTCGGATCCGGGATGCCAGTCCCGTTCCGCGTCGGGGACCTCTTCCAGGACCCGGACCGCCTCGCGCAGCCGGGATCCGAGCTCGTCGTCGATCAGTGTGTCCGACTGCCACACCCCGTCGACGGCGGACACCTCGATGCCGGTTCGTTCATCCCGCAGCGCGGCGTAGTGCACGAGTTCGGCGAGCACGTAGCGGACCTGTGCTTCGGTGAGGCCCTGGTCGACCGCTTCTCGCGTCCACCTGGCGACGATGTCGGCGTCGTTCATCTTGTCGAACCACTCCGGCTTCGCCCGGATGTGCGCGCTGCACCGCATGATCTCGAGTTCCCGCAGCGTTCGGGGCTTCGCGAACGCTTGGGAACGGGCGGCGTTGAAGGGCAGCGGGAAAGCAGACAGGCCGGTCAATCTCGTGATCCCTACAGTCGGTGTCAGGTGGCGGGAACGATAGCCCAGCCCACTGACACCGCGGCCTCCCCCAGACACACGAAAGGCCGCCCTCTCATGGATGAGAGAACGGCCTCCGACCTGCGAAAAGCAGAGTCGGGACGACAGGAATTGAACCTGCGACCCCTTGACCCCCAGGAATAGGGGCCATGGGGATTGTCGTGACATAACGAACGAATTCTGCGCCCGAGTTGCGCTTGAACACCCAGGCCGTTCACCGCCGCGCACACTGTGTGGTCCCCACCTGCCGCCAGGCTGGAACACGGGTGAGGAGCGCGAAGGCGGCCGAGGACCCCGTGCACGGTCTGTCCCGCCCGTCACACCGGGTCGCCGGTGTCCCTCGCGTGAGCCCTCTCGCGCACCGTACTCACGGCCGGCGCCGAGGGACGAGCCACACGGGCGACTTGTCGTTCTCCCCGGCCGCGGCGACCACTCGGGCCGTGTCCACCTCTCACCCGCCGGCCGCGGAAGAGGATGAACCTTGTGTAGTGGTTCAGACGCGTACCGTGAAAGACAGGAGCCCTGGCCGCGGGGAGGTGCTACAACTGGGGTTGTGAGCCCGTCTCGTCTATCGTGCCCGGCGTACCGGTGCGGTCGAACCTAGGCAGAAGATTCGGAAGCGTCGCCGGACAGGTCTTCGTCCTTCAGGTGGCGATCGTGGTGCTGCTCGCCGCCGGGGCCCTCCTGGCTCTGCTGCTGCAGTCGCGGTACGACATCGACCGTGAAGCGCGCAACCGGTCGGTTTCCGTGGCTCAGACCTTTGCGAACTCCCTGGGCCTGCAGGACGCGCTGAGTTCGCCGGACCCGTCCGCGATCCTGCAGCCCCTCGCCGAGGAGACACGCAAGGACGCAGGCGTGGACTTCATCGTGGTGATGGACACGAACGGCATCCGCTACAGCCACCCCCAGCCCGACCGCATCGGCGAGCGGTTCGTCGGCACGATCGAGCCCTCACTCGCCGGCGAGGTGTACACCGAGAGTGTGGACGGGCCGCTCGGTAAGGAGATCCAGGCGATCGTCCCGGTCACCTCGCCCGAGGGTGAGGTTGTCGCCCTCGTATCGGCAGGTCTGACGGTGGCAAGCGTGACCGGCATCGCCGACCGTCAGCTTCCGGTCATCCTCCTGGCCATCGCCATCGGTCTGGCTCTGGCCACCGTCGGCACGGCGCTGATCAGCCGAAGACTGCGCCGCCAGACCCACGGGCTCGGCACGCAGGAGATGACTCGCATGTACGAGCACCACGACGCGGTGCTCCACTCCGTCCGCGAAGGGGTGCTGATCACGGACGGCGACGGACTGCTACTCCTGGCGAACGACGAGGCCGGACGACTGCTCGGCCTGCCGGACGACGCCGAAGGACGCCCCGTCGACGAGGTCGGCATGGATCGCCGAATGGCGGAGCTGCTGCTGTCCGGCCGGGTGGCCACCGACGAGGTGCTGGAGGCCGGGGACCGGCTGCTCGTGGTCAATCAGCGGCCCACGCGCCCGCATGGCTCGGCGGTCACCATCCGCGACTCCACCGAGATGCAGCTCCTGAGCAGCCGGGCGGAGACGGCCCGCAAGCGGCTCAAGCTGCTGTACGACGCCGGGGGTGACATCGGCACCACCCTCGACGTGGTCCGCACCGCGAAGGAACTGGCCGACGTCGCCGTTCCCCAGTTCGCGGACTTCGTCACGGTCGACCTGGCCGACCCGGTACTGAAGGGCGACGAGCCCGGCCCGGGCGCCGACATGCGGCGCACGGCGGTCAGCGGCATCCGATCCGATCACCCGCTGTACCCGCTCGGCGCACTGATCGACTTCCTGCCCTCCACACCGCAGGCCCGTGGCTACGGTACGGGCACGACCGAACTCGTACCCGATCTCCATGACGCGCCGGGCTGGCACGCCCAGGACCCGCTGCGGACGTCCCGGATCGTCGACTACGGCATCCACTCGCTCATCGCGGCTCCGCTGAAAGCCAGAGGTGTCGTGCTCGGGATCGTCAACTTCTGGCGGTCGCAGAAGCCGGAACCGTTCGACGAGGACGACCTGTCCCTGGCCGAGGAGCTTGTCGGCCGCGCCGCGGTCACCATGGACAACGCCCGCCGCTACACCCGCGAACACAACCTCGCCGTGACGCTCCAGCGCAGCCTGCTGCCGCAGGATCTGCCCGAGCAGAGCGCGGTGGACGTCGCGCACTTCTACCAGCCCGCCCAGTCCGGAGTGGGCGGGGACTGGTTCGACGTGATCCCGCTGCCGGGCAGCCGCGTCGGGCTCGTCGTCGGAGACGTCGTCGGGCACGGCCTGCACGCCGCAGCCACCATGGGGCGGCTGCGCACGGCCGTGCACAACTTCTCCTCCTTGGATCTGCCGCCCGACGAACTCCTCGCCCGTCTCGACAACCTCGTCCAGCGCATGGACCAGGAAGGCGACAGCCCGCCCTCGGACGGCGGTGTCCTGGGCGCGACCTGCCTGTACGCCGTCTACGACCCGGTCTCGCAGAGCTGCACCATGGCGCGGGCAGGGCACATGCCACCGCTCGTGGTCGCCCCGGACGGCACGACGACGATCTCGGAACTGCCGGCCGGTCCCCCGCTGGGGCTGGGAGGCATGCCCTTCGAGAGCATGGAACTGCACATGGCGGAAGGCAGTCAGCTTGTCCTGTATACCGACGGGCTGGTCGAGGAGCGGAGCCGGGACATTTCAGAGGGTTTGGAAAGGCTGCGCACGGCGCTGAGCCACCCCGACCGAGACCCGCAAGCCAGCCGCCGCGCCGTCCTCGACGCCCTGCTCCCCCTCCGGCCGGCCGACGACATCGCGCTGCTCATCGCCCGGACACGGACTCTGAGCCCCAGCCGGGTCGCAGAGTGGGACGTACCGTTCGACCCGAGCGAGGTCGGCGCCGTGCGTGCCCTCGCGGCCGAGCAACTCGAGGAGTGGGGCCTGGAGGAACTCGCCTTCACCACAGAACTGATCCTCAGCGAGCTCATCACCAATGCCATAAGGTACGCCGCCGCGCCAGTTCGCGTTCGTCTGTTGCGCGATCGCACTCTGACCTGCGAGGTGTGGGACGGCAGCAGTACCGCCCCGCATCTGCGGTACGCCGCCACCACGGACGAGGGAGGCCGCGGGCTGTTCCTGGTGGCCCAGCTCAGCGAGCACTGGGGCACCCGGTACACACCGGAAGGCAAGGTCATCTGGGCCGAACAGGTCCTGCCCGCCGCCGGCAGTGCCCTCTCCTAGACCAGTTTCGCCGTCGACGTCCCCGCCCCGGGCCACCGGCGGTCGACGGTGCGCCGGGTGGTTTCGCCAGTCAGGATGCGGCCGAAGAGGCACTGCGGCGGTTCCTCGAGGGTGAGGCCGACGGGTTCGACTCGGACCCGAAAACCAGACCGTCACCGCCTATCTGGACATAAGGCTGGCGGCGAAGGCACTCGTCCTGAAGCCGACGACAATGGCCCGCTACCGCGACTACGTGCGCAACGACCTGGTCCCCGCGTTCGGCACCCTCAAGCTCGACCAACTCGACCATCGCCACATCTCGGCATTCGTCACCGGACAGCTCGCCGCCGACCGCGGCCGGACCGCCCGTAACAGGTGCCTGGCCACCCTCTCCAACACCCTCGGCGACGCCGTCCGCCACCACCGCCCCTCCCCCGGTCCTGCGCCGGCCGCCGTCGCCGGAGCGGCGAAACTGGACCGCGGAGGAGGCGGCCCGCTTCCTCACCCACTGCCACGAGGCCGACCCGGAGATGGCCGACCTGTTCGAGGTCCTCATCGGCACCGGCATGCGCAAGGGCGAGGCCCTCGGTCTGCACTGGGACAACGTCCACCTCAACGAGGGCGTGCTCCACGTGCGCTGCACGCTCTCCGCCGTCGGCAACAACCGTCTGGTCATCACGACACCGAAGACCCGGTCGAGTCGCGGCTGGGTCGCCATCTCACCCCGCGTCGCCACCGCCCTCCGCCACCGGGCACGCTCAGCGGCACGGACCCGCGGCGACCCCAACGATCCCTTCGCGGGGCTGGTCTTCTGACGTCCCGACGGCCGCCCGCTCGGGCCACATCTCGTACGCGACCGGCTCCACCGGCTGTCCGAGGAAGCCGGCGTCCCCCGGGTCACGGTCCATGACCTGCGCCACCTCGCCGCCACCATCGCCATCACCGCCGGCGTCCCGCTCACCATGGTCTCCAAGACGCTGCGGCACTCCACCCTGTCGACGACCGCGAACATCTACAGCCACCTCACCCAACAGGCAGCGCACCAGGCCGTCGACACCATTGACCACGTAATCAGCGGCGCCGAGGTGACGGCCAGCCTCACGGACCGGCCCGCATGGCTGCGACCACCGCGCGACCACCTCCACCGCCTCCGCGAAGCCCTCCACCGGCTCCGCTCCCCCGCACCACCCGCCACCAGCACCACGGCAAACCAGCCCCGGCGCGGGCGTGCGACCACACTGCGACCACCGCGCCTCCGAACGCGCGAAAAGCCGCCCTCTCATGGATGAGAGAACGGCCTCCGACCTGCGTTTCCGCACAGTCGGGACGACAGGATTTGAACCTGCGACCCCTTGACCCCCAGTCAAGTGCGCTACCAAGCTGCGCCACGTCCCGGTGCCCGTCTGACCTGGGGTTTCCCCCGGCCGAACGCGCATGAGAACAATACCGCACTTCCACGGGTGGTCACGAACCGCTTTACGGGTTGACCTCAAGCAAGCTTGAGGTTGCACCGTGGGTGGCATGACGAACACGGACATCGACCGGCTCCACGGGCTCATGGGCCTGATGACCGGCGACGAGAAGCACTCGCCCGCCGCCACCTCCACCCTCGACGCGCTCTGGGTGCTCTACGACCGGGTGCTGCGGGTGTCGCCCGAGACCGTGGGGCGGGAGGACCGGGACCGGTTCCTGCTGTCGAAGGGGCACGGGCCGATGGCGTACTACGCCGTCCTCGCCGCCAAGGGGTTCTTCCCCGAGGAGCTGCTCACGGGCTTCGGCTCGTACGACTCGCCCCTCGGGCACCATCCCGACCGGACCCTCGTGCCCGGAGCCGAGATCGGCAGCGGGTCGCTCGGGCACGGGCTGCCGCTGGCCGTGGGGAGCGCGCTCGGGCTGCGGGCGCGCGGGATCACCGAGGCGCGGGTGTGGGTGCTCATCGGGGACGCCGAGCTGGACGAGGGCAGCAACCACGAGGCCATCGCCTACGCCGGGCCCGCGGGTCTGGAGCGGCTGCACACCCTGGTGATCGACAACGGCTCCGCCACCCACGGCTGGCCCGGCGGGATCGCCTCGCGGTTCGAGGCCGCCGGCTGGTCCGCCGAGACCGTCGACGGGCGGGACCACGAGGCGCTGTACGCCGCCTTCACCGCGCCCCACCCGGGGCGACCGCGCGCCGTCGTCGCCCGCGTCGAGCCCAAGAACGCCTGATCGGCCCGGACCGGGACCCGTAAGACCGAGGCCTGTAGGCCGAGACCTGCTAGCCGAGACCCGTAAGAAGGAGCTTCCCCTAATGGACACGATGCGTGACCGCTTCATTGCCACCACCAGTCGGCTGCTC
Organism: Streptomyces sp. NPDC026092; assembly: GCF_040638605.1. Taxonomy (NCBI): domain Bacteria; kingdom Bacillati; phylum Actinomycetota; class Actinomycetes; order Kitasatosporales; family Streptomycetaceae; genus Streptomyces; species Streptomyces sp. NPDC026092. The sequence goes on along the minus strand of NZ_JBEZYN010000001.1, from coordinate 293,044 downwards.
GACGAGGACCCGCGCCTCGCGCTCGTCCTCGCCGAGATCAGCAGGGACGGCTTCCGGGAGGCCGAGCGGCGCCATCCGGACCGGGTGATCAATGTCGGGATCCGCGAGCAGCTGCTGATCGGCGCGGGCGGCGGGCTCGCCCTCGCCGGGATGCGGCCGGTGCTGCACACCTTCGCGAGCTTCCTGGTCGAGCGGCCCTTCGAGCAGATCAAGCTGGACTTCGGCCACCAGGGCGCGGGCGGGGTGCTGGTCAGCGCGGGCGCCTCCTACGACTGGCCGGCCGGCGGCCTGACCCATATGGCACCCGGCGATGTGGCCCTGCTCGACACCCTCGACGGCTGGACGATCCACGTCCCCGGCCACCCGGACGAGGCGGAGGCCCTCGTGCGGCAGGCGGCCGCGGGCGACGGCCTCGACTACGTCCGGCTCTCCGTCCAGTCCAACGCCGTCGCCCGCCCCGTCTCCCCCGGATTCAGCACCGTCCGCGAGGGCCGAGCCGGCGTGGTCGTCGCCGTCGGGCCCCTGCTCGACAACGTCCTCGCCGCGACCGAGAGCCTCGACGTGACCGTCCTCTACGCCACGACCGTGCGCCCCTTCGACGCCGAGGGCCTGCGCCGGGCCGTCGACACAGCACGCCCGGACGTCGTCCTGGTCGAGCCGTACCTCGCCGGCACGTCGACCGCCGCCGCCAACGACGCCCTCGCCGCGCTGCCGCACCGGGTCCTCGGGCTCGGCGTCGCCCGCCGGGAGCTGCGCAGGTACGGCACGCTCGACGAGCACCTCGCGGGGCAGGGCCTCGACCCGGCAGGTCTGCGCGAGCGCGTTTCGGTCTTTTTCGACCTCTGAGGGGGCCCGAGCGGGCGCGGGGCAGGTCCGAGCGGACCCGCCCCCGTCGCCTCAGCCGCTCTCCGGGGGTACGCCGACCTCCGGATATTCCTGCAGCAGGCGGCGGGGGGCGGCCTGGCGCCAGGAATCGGCCAGGATGGCGCGGAGCTCGTCCTCGTCGTCAAGGGCGCCGATCCGGACACGTATCCAGGCGTACCCGTCGTCGTGTCCCTCCCGGACGAAGAACTTGGCGGGCTCGGCGGCGAGGAGTTCCGCGCGCTCCTCCTTGGGGCATTTCACCCCCATCGCCTGGTCGTCGTCGTCCAGCGAGGCGAAGATCCTGCCACCCTGGCCGGCGCGGAAGGTGGGCATGCCCCAGGCGAGCTTCTCGAACGCCCCGGGCAGCGAGAGTGCGATACGGCGTACGTCGTCGGCGGTGGCCATACCTCGACCGTACGACGCCCCACAGACACCGACACCCCTTGTCCCCGGCTCGCCCCTCCCTCGCCCCGGACGTGACGGCGCCGATCGGCCGCGCACGCGCCGGAGCGCGCCCCCCTCACTCCCTGTGACGCGCCCCGGCGCCGCCGAGCACACCTGTACGCCGTCCGCCGCCCGCGGATCGAAGGATTCACGCGGGCCCGGCCGCACCGTTTCGGCCCCGTCCGCATTCCGGGACCCTTCCGAGATGCCGACCCTGTGGTGAACAGGTGACTGATGAGGCGACACCGCCCCTCTCGGGGCCATATGCCCTCGATCTGTTTGCCCATGGCATGTGGCAGAAAGATGTCCACGGGGAATGCCCTGGTGACCCGCTGGAACAGGTCAACTCCATCCGAAACACAGTCAGTTGCTGGCGTCAACCACTCCGGTTTAAGACAAACTCGGTGGCGATATTGCTCCGCCCCGTAAAGATCAACACCATGAAGTGTCGGCCTGTTCGGGACGGGACCACTGCCGATGCACGACCTGCTCGAACAATCGATCGAGCGGGCGATGAGCAGGGGAGGACTCTCGCGTGGACAGCTACTTCAGTAGTCGACTTCATCACCAACTCCGAGCAACCGTAAGGGACTTCGCAGAGCGTGAAGTTCGGCCACGGATAGCCGAGATGGAAGCGTCCCGATCCGTGCACCACGAACTGTCCCGACTGATCTGCGAGCAGGGTTGGCTGGGCGCCACCATCAGCCAGGAGTACGGCGGTATGGGCGCCGGTCACCTGGCCAAGACCATCATCATCGAGGAGCTCTCCCGCGTCAGCGGCGCGATGGGCGCCATGGTGCAGGCCTCCCAGCTCGGCACCGCGAAGATCGTCCACTTCGGCAGCGACGAGCAGCGCAAGACCTGGCTTCCCGCCATCGCCGCCGGCGAGTGCCTGCCGACCATCGCGGTCACCGAGCCCGAGTCGGGCGGGCACGTCCTCGGCATGACCGCGAGCGCGGTCCGCGACGGCGACGACTACATCCTCAACGGCAACAAGGTCTTCGTGGGCAACAGCCACGTCGGCCATCTGCACGGCGTCGTGGTCAGGACCGGTCCCGGATCGAAGGGACTGACTGCCTTCCTGGTCGAATCCGATCGCCCCGGCTTCAGGACCGGTCCCCAGCAGCCCGCGATGGGCCTGCACGGCTTCAGCTTCGGCGAACTCGTCTTCGAGAACTGCCGTGTTCCGGCCGCCAATCGGCTCGGCGACGAAGGTGACGGCCTGGCCGTCGCGTACTCCTCCAGCGTGCTGTACGGGCGGGCCAACCTCACCGCCGTCTCGCTCGGCATCCACCAGGCGATCCTGGAGGAGACGACCCGGTTCTGCGCGGAGCGGCACCGCTACGGTAAGCCGCTGCACCACCTGCCCACCGTCAAGCTGAAGCTCGGCCAGATGCAGTCGCGGCTGATGACGGCCCGGCTCGCCGCGTACCACGCCGTCCATCTGCTGGACCAAGGGCTCTCCTGCGACGCGGAGTTGATGAACGCGAAGCTGGTGAACGTGGAGTCGGCGATCGACTCCGGCCGCAACGCCATGGAGATCCACGCGGCCGCCGGGCTCTTCACGGATCGGCCGATCGAGCGCTATCTCCGCGACGCGCACCACATCTTCGCCCCGGCCGGCACCTCCGACATCCAGCTGCTCCGCCTCGCCGAGGTCGCTCTCGGCGAGGACAAGGGCAGTTGGTCGGAGCGGCTGGCGGACCTCCTCAAGCTGGAGCCCGTACACGCATGACCGATCACAGACACAGACGCGCCCCGGCACGGCTCCTATGAGAGTCGTCCCGGGGCGCCATCGTTTCGGCCCGGCACTCGTACCGGGCCCGCCACGCGGGCTCAGATCAGGCCTTCCTCACGACGGTGGATCTGCTCCACCAGCTCCGCCGCGAGCGACTTGATCGTCTCCAGACCGGCGCGGCCCCACGGTCGTACGTCCGTGTCGACCACGCAGATCGTGCCCAGCGCTATCCCCGTACGGTCGATCAGCGGCGCGCCCATGTACGAGCGGATGCCGATCTCGTCCACGACCGGGTTCCCCGCGAACCGCGGGTAGTCGCAGACGTCCTCCAGGACCAGCGCCTTGCGGCGCACCACCACGTGCGGGCAGTAGCCGTGGTCGCGGTCCATGTACCGGCCCACGTTCCCGCCGGCCGCCGCGTTGAGGTCGCTGCCGGTGTGGGTGCCCGTCGGGGTGTGCAGCCCGGCGAAGAACTGCCGGTGCTCGTCGATGAAGTTGACCATCGAGAACGGGGCACCGGTCACCTCCGCGAGCCGGTGGGCGAACTCGTCGAACGCGGGCTCCGGACGCTCCCCGAGACCCAGCTCCCGCAGCCGCCGCACACGGGCGGGCGCCTCCTGGTCGACGGGGGTCAGCAGCAGGTGACCGGTCGGGTCGTAGGTCATGACGGTGCTCCGTAGCTCGGCACGGGGGCCGGGATGGTGGTGAGCAGATGCTGGACGAGGGTGAGGAGGGTCCGGATGCCGGCGCTGGAGATCCGCGCGTCGCAGAGCACCACGGGCACCTCGGGCTTGAGGTCGAGCGCGGACCTGACCTCGTCGGGCTCGTAGCGGTAGGCGCCGTCGAACTCGTTGACCGCGACCACGAATCCGATGCCGCGCCGCTCGAAGAAGTCGACGGCGGAGAAGCAGTCCTGGAGGCGTCGGGTGTCGGCGAGGACGACCGCGCCGAGGGCGCCCTCGGAGAGCTCGTCCCACATGAACCAGAAGCGCTCCTGGCCCGGGGTGCCGAACAGGTACAGCACGTTCCTGTCGTCGAGGGTGATCCGGCCGAAGTCCATCGCGACCGTGGTCGTGGTCTTGGACTCCACGCCTTCCAGGCTGTCGGTGCCGGCGCTGACCTGGGTCAGCAGCTCCTCGGTGCTCAGCGGTTCGATCTCGCTGACCGCGCCCACGAAGGTCGTCTTGCCCACGCCGAAGCCGCCCGCCACCAGGATCTTGAGCGCGGTGGGGAAGGGGTCGGACGCGAAGCTCTCGTGGCGCTCAGAGCCGTTGTCGTAGGCCATCGAGCACTGCCTCCAGCAAGGAACGGTCGGTTGGGTTGGCGTGGAAGCGGGGCGCGCGGGCGGTCAGCGCCCCGCAGTCCACGAGGTCGGAGAGCAGGACCTTGGTGACGACGGCCGGTAATCGCAGGTGCGCCGCGATCTCCGCCACCGAGGTGGGTCCGTCGCACAGCCCGAGGGCCAGGCTGTGTTCCGGACCCATATGCGGCTGCGGGGAGGAACCGGTCGCCATCACCATGGAGAGGAGGTCCAGGGCGGTGGTCGGCTGGGTCCGGCCACCACTGACGGTGTACGGACGGATCAGCCGGCCCGCCGCGTCGTCGAGCCAGGGCCCCTCCTGGGGGGACACCGCGCTCACTGCCCCGTGCTGCCCGCCGCGCCGGCCGCCTGTCTGGCGGGCGTGACGAGATACGGCCGTACGCTCTTGACCAGCATCGCCATCTCGTACCCGAGGACCGCGGCGTCCGCCTCCCTCCCTGCGAGGACCGCCAGACACGTGCCGGAGCCGGCGGTGGAGACGAACAGCAGCGTCGAGTCCAGCTCGACGACCACCTGTCGCACCTCTCCGCCGTCGCCGAACCGCGCGCCGGCGCTGCGGCCGAGCGAGTACAGCCCGGAGGCCAGCGCGGCCATGTGGTCGGCGGCGTCCGTGTCGAGCCCGTGGACCGACTTGACCAGGCCGTCGGAGGAGAGCAGGACCGCGTTCCGCGTGTACGGGACCCGCTGGACCAGACCGCTCAGCAGCCAGTCGAGATCCGAGGAATGGCCGTTCGGCACATTGCTCGCCATGGTGCATCTACTCCTTGTGCGCGTCACCGGGACGCGGCGGTTCTTGGGGTGCGGGCTGGGATTCGGCGAGTCCGATACCGCGCTGGAACGCGGCCATCAGACCCGGGTCGTGCAGAGCGTGCTCCTCGGGCCTGCGCGCCACCGGCTCGTCGCGCAGCTGCGGGACGAGGTGCTCCTGGGCACGCCGCTTGGGGAGCAGCGGGCGGCCGGGGGGCTGGGCGCGCTCGACGGTCTCCGCCTGCTGGACGGGGATCGCGGGGGCGGAGGTGGTGTACGTCAGCGGCCGGTGCGGGAGCGCGGCCGACCCGTGCTCCGCCCCATGGGCCGAGGCCCGCACGGGCGAGGGCACGGGAGCGGGGGCCTGCGTCGGTACGGGCGCGGGGGCCGGGGCGGTGGGGACCCTGTGGACGGCCGGGGGCACGCGCTGAGGCATGTGCTGGGGTGCTTGAGGCGCCTGCGGGACGTGGGGAGCCTGCGGAACCTGAGGCATCTGCGGCGCGTGGGGCGCTTGGGGCGCTTGGGGCGCTTGCTGAACCTGCTGCACCTGAGGCGTCTGCGGGACCTGAGGTGCCTGCTGGACCTGCGGAACCTGCTGTATCTGGGCCGTCTGGTTCGCGCTGCGCGCGAGCCCCTCGGGGTCGGCGCCCAGGATGCCCTGGGGCAGCACGAGGACGGCCTGGACACCACCGTAGATGTTGGACTGGAGCCGTACCGCGATGCCGTGGCGGCGGGCGAGCGCGGAGACGACGAAGAGTCCGATGCGGCCGTCCTGGAGCAGGTGGGCCACGTTCACCTGGTCGGGGTCGGCGAGGAGCGCGTTCATCTTGTTCTGCTCGGTGACCGGCATGCCCAGGCCGCGGTCCTCGACCTCGATGGCGAGGCCGGCGGTGACGTACTGGGCGCGCAGCAGCACCGTGGTGTGCGGCGCGGAGAACAACGTCGCGTTCTCGACGAGTTCGGCGAGCAGGTGGATGACGTCGGCCACGGCATGGCCCCGGAGCGTACCGTCGATCGGCGGGACCAGTTTCACGCGCGGGTACTGCTCGACCTCGGCGATGGAGGAGCGGAGCACCTCGGTCATGGTGACCGGGTTCGACCACTGGCGACGGGAGATGGCGCCACCGAGCACGGCGAGGTTCTCCGCGTGGCGGCGGATGCGGGTGGCCAGGTGGTCGACGTGGAACAGGCCCTTGAGCAGCTCGGGGTCCTCGACCTCGTTCTCCAGCTCGTCGAGGAGCTGGATCTCGCGGTGCACGAGGGACTGGAGACGACGGGCGAGGTTGACGAAGACCTCGACCTTCTGCTCGTTGCCGACGCTGCTGGAGAGCCGGGAGGCCTGCACCACGGCCGCCACGGCGGCCTCGTGCGAGCGGTTCAGCTCCTGCGCGAGCAGGTCGAACTCGTCTCCGGAGACGGCTGTCGGCGGGGTGACCGGGCGGTCCGGGGCACCCTCGCCCCTGCGCAACTGTTCGACGACCGTACGCAGTTCGCTCTGGCCGCGCGCGCTGGAGCGGCGCAGGGCGTTGCAGCGGTCGAGGACGGCCTTGGCCGCCCGGTCGGCGCCGAGCGCGGCCGCGGTGATGGAGGCGACCGTGAGGGCCGCGGCGCCCGTCAGCGCGGCCCAGAGGCCGGGGGTGGGGCTGGCTCCGGTGGAGCGGAGGGTGAAGAGGACGGCGGCGGCGCCACCGAGTGCGACCGCGACGGCGGGAAGTACGGAGGTACGAAGGAGTTGGGGGCGTATGCGTGCTTCGGTCGGGAGCGGCGCGGGGTGCTGCGCGGGGTTGGGAGCCCCCGCGCCGGAAGCGGAACGGGCGCCTGACCGGCCGTGCCGCCCGCCCTCACGGCGTTCGGACCGCGCGGCGGGTGCGCGAAGTTGAGACATGAGTGTCCTTGGTACGTGCCCAGGATGCGGCGTACTACGGGGGGTGTCTTACGTGGGTCTGTCGAGGCTACCGATGATCACCAACCACCCACTCTAGACGTCAACCGTTCATGTGCGGTGCGCAGTTGGCAAACTTACCCGTAGACGAGACCCACTCTGGTATCAGCCTTCGCACGACAGGCCGAGAAGACATGGCCGGAACTCGACGAGCGTGTCGGGGGCACGGAACGGAAGGGCGACGGAAGCGTCCGTACGCCTCCCCCGACCTTCCGTACGCCTCCCCCGCCGGCAGGATCCGGCCGTGACCGGAATCGACCCACGCCCGCTCGCACAACGAAGCGAACACCTCCGCTCCGGGCCGCGCGGGAGGCTCACCCGTGCCCCGCGAACTCCCCTTCACCGTTCACATTCGCATTCGCGTTCGCATCGACACCCGCGGGAGTACTGACGAAGCCGCGATCCCCTGCTCCAGGCACTGATGGAGCGTCACTCCCTGGGCCTGGCTTGCCGCCCGTGAAAGGCCACGTGGGACATGCAGAAGCAGGTCGCCGCTCCTGCGCCGCTCCGACCAGCCCTACTCGGCGAGGGTCGGCTCGTGCGGGTCGGACAGCTCCGTCCACAGGTCGAGAAAGGCCCGCAAGGGCGCGCTCGGCCGGGTGCCACCGCGCCAGACGAACACCTTCCGCAGGCGGATGGCCGGCTCCAGCGGTACGACGACGAAGCGCGCGTCGGCGGCGAGGACCGGGCTCGCGTGGGAGGTCAGGGCGATGCCGATGCCCTCCGCGACCAGCGCGACCTGGAGGGCGACGTCGTTCGTCGCGTACGCGACCTCCAGCCGCAGCGCCTTGGCCGTGAAGGCCTCACGGATGTACGCGTGCACGCCGCTGTCGCGGCCGTAGCTGATGACCGGGCCTCGGACCGCCTCCTCGAGGGTCATCGGACGGTTCGCGGGGAGGACCGCGACGATGCGGTCCTCCAGGAGCACGCGCGGCCACGGTGGCGGGCGTGCCCTCCGGCGGTCCGGCGACCACGGCCGCGTCGATCTCCCCGTCGCGGACCTTTCCGAGGAGGGACGGGCTCGACGCCCCGGTGAGCGTCACCGCGACCTGGGGGTACCGCCGGTGGTACTCCCCAGCAACTTGGGGATGGTGGTGACTTCGAGGCTTCCGACGGTCCCCAGCGCGAACGAGCCGCTGAGCAGACCGGACCGTTCGGCGAACTCCAGGAATGGACGTACGAGGCCGGTGTGCCGAGGCTGTTGGCAGATTGCCCCCGGCGCGCTGAGGAGTGACATGGACGGAACGGGCCGGTCGGCATTCGGGGAAGTGCTCCGTGACCACCGCCGCGCGGCGCGGCTGACGTTGGAGCGGCTGGCCGAGGTCTCGGGCGTCAGCGCCCGGACCCTGTCGGACATGGAGCGCGGACGGAGCAAGGGCCCTCAGGCCCGGACCGTCACCGCTCCGGCGGACGCGCTGAAGCTGGACGACAGCGATCGCACCCGGCTGATCGAGCTGGCGCGCGACGGCCGGCTGCGGGACCACTGGGCGCGGCAGAGCGGTGTGTGTGAACTGCCCCGGATGGTCGAAGACTTCACCGGTCGGGCGGAGGAACTGATCTGGTTGAGCGAGCTCGTGTACGTCGAGAGTTCGCCGGGTGTCGGCGTGGTGGGGCTCATCACCGGCTCCGCGGGGCTGGGGAAGACCACGTTCGCCGTCCGCGCCGCCCATTCCGTACGGGCGAGCGTGTCATCGAGCGGCTCCAGCACGCCGGCTACCCGACCATCGCCCCCGTCAACCCGCTGCGCAGCCTGCCCACGGACGCGGCCTACATCGCCGGCGTCGTCAGATCGATCAGCGGCCCCGTGGTGCTCGTCGGCCACTCCTACGGCGGCGCCACCATGTCCTGATCAACAAGTACCCCGGCAGCATCATCGAGGCCGCGACCCGCCCGGTCCCCTACGCCGCCGCCGACGGTACGACGGGTGTCGACCTGTACCTGGAGCCCGACAAGTTCCGGGCCGCGTTCGCCGCCGACCTGCCGGTCGCCACGACGCGCCTGATGCAGGCCAACCCAACGGCCCTTCAGCGCCACCTGCTTCACCGACACCACGATCGGCGCCGCCTGGCGCACGATCCCCTCCTGGGGACTGGTCGCCGACACCGACAAGGCCATCCCGCCCGCCCTGCAACGCTTCTTCTACGACCGGGCCCGCGCCCGGCATGTCGTAGAGGCCCGAGGCGCGTCCCACGTGGCAATGATCAGCCACCCCCGCACCACGACCCGCCTGATCGAGGCCCCAGCCCGAGCCGCGACCTGACCCGGGGCCGTCCCCGACCTCGGCGGCCAAGGGGAACCTGCCGAGGTCGGGGACGCCCTGTACGACGACCCTGGCCGAGTGACACTACACGCGGGGCCCCCGGCTGCAAGGCCCCGTCCGCCAGCAGGTCCCCGGCACCGCTCCCGCCACCGAACAGGCCCAGCGGCGGCGGAATTCGAATCCCCCGGGTGACCGCTCACGGCCGGACCGCTGGGCGGTGGCCAAGGAGGTCATGGGGCGTCCCGTACGGACTTTTCGAGGAGCGTGAACGACTTCGGCGTACCGCCCGGTTGCGGCTTGCCCTCCTTGTGTCCGACGACCGTGTAGCCGGCGTCGAGGTAGTACGCCGTCAAGCGCTCGTTGCCGGCCAGGCAGTCCAGACGTAGCAGCGATCGGCCCGCCTCGGCGACGCGCCGCTCCGCGACACGCAGAAGCCGGCGCCCCGTCCCGGCCGGGACACGACTGTGGTCCACCATCAGCCGGTGCACGTAACCGGCCGTCGGCGGCTGCGGCCCCCAGGCGTCCTCGTCCTCCCACCAGAGCTCCCAGGCCCCGACCACGCGCCCGGCGTCTTCGGCGAGCCACACCTCCCCGCGCTCCATGATCCGCCGGAAGTGCTCCTCGCCCAGCTCCCCGGGCCGCCACTGCCCGGTGACGCCCTGGCCGAGCATCCAGCGGGCGGCATCGTCGCGCAGCCGCACGACAAAGCCAAGGTCGACATCCTCGGCGAGACGAAAGCGCAGATCATCCACGCCGCGATCTTCGCACAGCGGTCCGCCCCTCCATCGAGCAGCCGCCAAGGCGTCCTGGAAGCCCAACAGGCCACGCATCCGGCAACCTGGGCCCGCAGCAGCCACCGCCTAGCCACCCGAAGACATGTCCGACCAGCTCGTTGGGCTCGGCACCGTGGCTGCTGATCACCACCACGCGTGCGCGTGCTGCACAGAACACAGGGACGGTCCGCCGCTGTCCTATGGGGCTCCGGCTCCGGCGGCGTGGAAGCCTCGGTACTCCCGGCGTCGGGACAGTGAGCTGACCGCCGACCAATGCGTGATCAAGGGCCGGCACTTCTTCGTCCACGGCCTGATCGAGATACCGGTGCGCGACAGCGGCGACACGTTCTCCTACCCGCACTCCACACTCCTCCTCAAGACCCATGTCCACACCCGCGCCGTCGGTGAGCGCCCGCTGATCGAAGTGGAACCTACCGACCGCCCCCTCGCGATCGAGCAGCGCGAAGGCATCACCACCAGCCGCGTGAGGGACCTCGCAGACTTGCTCATCCGAGGCTGAGAGCCCCATTGGCATGGCCCTGTTCGCAGGGTTGTGGTGCTGGTTGAGTTCTTGGCCGGCGGGGCCGACGCACGTGCGGAGCCGGAGGTCCCCACCCTTCGGGTGGTCGGTGTCGACGAGTACGCCACCCGCAAAGGGCGCCACTGCTGCACCGTCCTCGTCGACGTCGAAACTCGCCGACCCATCGACCTGCTGCCCGACCGAGACGCATCGAACCTCGCCGCGCGGATGGCCCCTTTGCCCGATCCCCTACAAGTCCTACCTGGAACGACGATTCGCCGCTGAATGCACCAGCGTCACCCACCTCCACCGCGAACTCCTCGCCGACAACGCGCCCGTCACCTACCAGGTGGTCCGCGCCCGCATCGCCACCCTGCACACGGCTCCGGCCGGCCGAGCGGGTCATTGGCGGCTCACCGTACGGGTCACGCCCGCGACGATCGTCGTCGCCAGGATCCAGCCGGTGATGATCAGGGCGTACGACAACCACTGGTGCCAGCCGACGGGGGCGAATGCCGACTCCTGGCCGAAGCTGATGATCGGCAGGAGCAGGTCGAGGGTGTAGAAGACGGGGTTGAAAGCTGGCCCCTCGCCCGCCTTGACGGGCCTGGGGTGGTCCAGGCCGTACGCGATCGACCCGATGGCCAGGAGCGACAGCAACCAGACGGCCGCGCGCAACGGGCGGAAGCCGTAGCCGACGATGCCGTCCTGGAGGTACCCCCACAGTCGTCCGTACCAGGTGAGCGCGGCGCGCCGACGGCGCTGCTTGGCAAGCTGGACGAGTCGGGCCGCGTCGTCATCACCGACGTGGCGGTAGGCCGCCGTCAACTGCTCGTAGCCGTACGGCTCATAACGGTCGCCGTCCCGCTCCAGCATCGGAAGACGCCTCTCGGCGGGCTCGTGCGGGGTGAGTACGGTGTAGGTGAGATTGCTGATGAACACCTGGTCCGGCAGCATCTTCGGTTCGACGTTCATGATCTCTATGCGAGAACGCCGCAGATTCAGGGCACCCTCGATGCGATCGCCACCGAGCAGCCAGAGTTCACCGATGACGCAGCTACTGACGCGCAGTGCCGTGCCGCCCCGATGCGACAGGTGAGCGTGGAGCAGGTCGAGACGGCCTGCTATGCGCGAGCCCCGGAGCTCGACCCCGCCCTGCGTACGCACGCGCCGCGCCCGTACATGGGCTCCCACGCTGAGGTTCTGTGCGTCCAGCGCGGTGCCACCGGGCCGGTTGAGTTCGGCGTCCTGAATGTTGATCCGCCCGGCGATGGAGGCGCCGGTGAGCCGTACCTGTCCGTTCGCGCGCATCTCGGGCGCCCACAGGTCGGCACCGATCACGGCCTGGTTGAGCTGAAGCACCGGCTCGGAGTCGTCCGGCGCCGTGAACTCCGCCTCCTCCATGAACAACGCCCCGGAGATCTGCGCCCCGCCAAGCCGCACCGGCCCCCGCATACGGCAGCCTGTCATCCGCAGCACGCCCTCGACCCTCAAGGTCGCCGAGGTCAGGCCCGGCAGAGCCGACTTGCTCAGATCGAGCTCGCGCAGCTGGGCACCATGCAGGTCGGGAACGCCGTCGAATCGGCAGTGACTCAGCCGGATGGCGGCATCGATCCTGGCGTGTTTCAGGTCCAGTACGCCGATGATCCGCGCCCCAGTGATCTTGAGCGCGGGGATCTCTCCCTCCTCCTGCGGAGCCTTGATCAGCAGTGCCCGCAGCACACTCGCCCGCACGGTCCGCTCAGCGCCCCAGGCGTTCGCGAGCGCCGGATCCGCGTCCTCGGCAGCGCGAAAGTCCACGGACTCGCCTCGCGGAAAGGCCCGCCATATACGCGCTTCCGCCGACGTCAGATCGTCGGTCTCGCTCACGCCGGGACTCTGACGTGTTGCGTTCGAGCTGTCCCTTGCCGCACAGAGAACGCCATTCCGCTCGAATCCCCCGTCCCGCCCGGCCGGCACCGAGCCCGGCCCCCAATTTATCAACTGCGAGTTCATCACGATCTTCACCACGTCTCGAGCAGCGTCGAGGACCTCGGACAGCAGATGCTCACCACTTCTCAGAGCACTCCGGTTGAGGGTTCGACGCCCCCGAACTTGCTTGCGTGCGGGTGTTGAACCTGCGACCGTCCCGGCGTGACCGTAGCTCTTGGAGACACACAGAGGTTCGCCGCGGAGGTTGGTGAGTGGGACCACGCACTGCGGCGCGTGGACCTGTGGGTCGCCGGGGAGTGGCTGACCTGCGACGACAACATGGCTTTCGCCCCGCAGTTCCGCCACGCCGTGCTGGACACGATCGCCCAACTGCGCTCCCCCGCAGGCTTTCCCCCACCCTTCGCCGGCCTGTCCCCGATCGCCGCACACCGCCGCCTCATGCTGGACGCGGGACATGACCAAGAGACCGAGGCGGACTACGAGCTCCGCAGCCGGCACCGGGTTCTGGACTGGGGACCCACAACCGACAACGCAACCACCCACTTGTTCCGCGACGGTGACCGGTTGATGATCACGCTGCAGTTCCGGCGCGCGGAACATCTGCTCAGGCATCCCGAGCATGCCGACAAAGTCTTCCTGGCGGAGATCGCCGCTCCCGAGTTCGTCAGCATCCTCGAGGACCTTGTCGCGGCCCTCGACAGGAGTCACCAAGACCACCCCTGACGGCCCGACGGCGGGAGGCCCGGACGTGTGGGCTCCCTGCGCAGTCTTTCGGAGGTTCGCTCAGGTGCCTCCCGTCACAGCAGAGACCGTTGCGGTACCAGGAGGAACGGCCCTCGGTGCTGCTGTGTTGCCGGCGCTCCCCAGCGACCCATTGGGCCAGCGCCGCCAGGGTGGGTACGCGCCTACCAGGCACAGCGTCCCGTGGCCACGCCCGCCGAACTGCGCACCCTCATCATCGGCGACGGCCTTTTCAACCCAGGCCGGCCCGCCCACCACCCATCGGAAGGCCACGTCGAACACCTCGGCGCGCCCTGACACACCACCTGCTACAGCAAGAGTCGTCAGCGCTCGCCCGCGAGGTCGAGGTCGTCGCTGCGCGGCTCGGTCGCGACCTCGGCACGGCCCGGGCGGCGCCACGGTCGGGCGAGCGGCTGGGAGACGGCTCGCCACCACGGGTCCTCGGGCAGCTTGTCCCCGGGCTCGAACGGCTCGCCGGGGCGGGGCGCAGCCACTGCCTGGCCGACCTCCTCGGCCGCGTCGGTCGTCCACTCGCCCGGTTCCGCCCAGGCGTGCGGGGCCAGGTTGAAGGTGCCCCAGTGGATCGGGAGGAGGACGCCGTGGGGGCGGCCGCCCTGGAGGTCCAGGTGGGCCTGGACGCCCTCGGCGGGGGTCATGTGGATGTCCGGCCAGTACTCGCTGTACGCGCCGATCTGGATCATGGTCGCGTCGAAGGGGCCGTGCGCGGCGCCGATCTCCGCGAAGCCGGGGAAGTAGCCGGTGTCGCCGCTGTGGTAGATCCGGTGCTCGGGGCCCGTGACGACCCAGGACGCCCAGAGGGTGTGCTGGGTGTTGCGCAGGCCCCGGCCGCAGAAGTGGCGGGCGGGGGTCGCGGTCAGCCGGAGGTCGCCGATCTCGGTGGACTCGTTCCAGTCCAGCTCGCGCAGCCGCGAGGCCGGCACTCCCCAGCGCTCCAGGTGGGCGCCGACGCCCAGCGGCACCGCGAAGACCGTGTCCGTGCCCGCCAGCGCCTTGATCGTGGGCAGGTCGAGGTGGTCGTAGTGGTCGTGGGAGATCACGACCACGTCGACCGGGCCGAGCGCGGCGAGCGGCAGCGGCACCGGGTGCAGGCGCTTGGGACCGGCGAAAGCGAAGGGCGAGCAGCGGTCGCCCCAGACCGGGTCGAAGAGGACCCGTCGGCCGTCGATCTCCGCGAGGACGCTGGAGTGCCCCATCCAGGTGATCCGGAGGCCCGAGACCGGCGGCTTGGCGAGATCGGCCAGGGTGGTGGCGTGGACGGGGATCGTGCCCGTGGGGGCCCGGCGCGTCCGGGCCTCCTTCTGGAAGTAGATCTTCGCGAACTCGACCGTCGAGCCGGTGGGCCGGTGCCGGGCGGCCACGGGGTTCTGGAAGACGCCGTCCGCGAAGTTCGGCGAGCGGCGGATGCGCTCCAGGCGCTCGCCGGCGGGATCCGCGCCGAAGGCCTCGGGCCGCAGGGCGCGCAGCCTGGCCCGCAGCGAATGGTCGGAGCCGGTGCCGGTCACGGGTCCTCCTGATGGTCGGGGTCGTTCCATTATGGTCGGCCCGCGCCGCTCTCGGCCGGAGCATGCGCGATACTGAACCGTCATTCAGTAGCGCCCTCGCCGGATCCCTCGCCGCATCCCCTCGGAGAACCCCCCCATGACTACCGCCCCTCTGATCTCGCTGACCTGGTCGGATCCCGTCACCGGCCGACAGGGTCATCTGGTGATCGACCGGCTGGTGCGTGGCGTGTGCAGCGGTGGGCTGCGGATGCGCGAAGGCTGCACGGCGACGGAGGTGGCCGGGCTCGCGCGCGGGATGACCATGAAGGAGGCCCTGCACTACGACCCGAAGAGCCGGTACGTCCCCCTGGGCGGCGCCAAGGGCGGAATCGACTGCGATCCCCGCTCGCCCGAGGCGTACGGCGTCCTGGTCCGCTACCTGCGGGCGATGCGCCCCTACATCGAACGCTTCTGGACCACCGGCGAGGACCTCGGCCTGACCCAGGACCTGGTCGACAGGGCGGCGGCCGAGGCGGGGCTCGTCTCCTCGATCCAGGCCGTCTACCCCCTCCTGGACGACGAGGCGCGGGCCCGCCGCAGGCTCGCGGACGCGTTCGAGACCGAGGTGGACGGGATCGGCCTGGACGAGCTGGCGGGCGGCTGCGGGGTCGCCGAATCGGTCCTGGTGGCCCTGGAGCGGGTCGGCAGGCCGTACCCCGGCACCCGGGTCTCCGTGCAGGGCTTCGGGACCATGGGCGGGGCCACGGCCCGCTTCCTGGCCCGGGCCGGGCTCACGATCGTGGCGGTGGCCGATGTACGGGGCACGATCACCAACCCGGACGGCCTGGACGTCGAGGCGCTCCTCGCCGCGCGCGACGCGCACGGCACCGTGGACCGCGCCGCGCTGCGGCCCGGGGACCGTGAGGAGCCCGGCGACGCCTGGCTCGCCGTCGACGCGGAGGTGCTGGTCCCGGCCGCCGTCTCGTACGCCATCGACACCCGGAACCAGGCGAGGATCACCGCCCGCTGGATCGTCGAGGCGGCCAACATGCCCGTCCTCCCCGACGCGGAGCAGCTCCTCCTCGCCCGCGGGATCACGGTCCTGCCCGACGTCGTGGTGAACTCCGCCACCAACGCCTGGTGGTGGTGGACCCTCTTCGGCGACATCGGCGCCGACCCGGACGAGGCCTTCGCCCACATCCGCGAGGCCATGCGCGCCCTGGTCGGCCGGATGCTCGACCGTGCGGACGCGGACGGCTCCGCGCCGCGCGCCGCGGCCCACGCGCTGGTCGAGGAGCGGCTGCCGGAGATCGCGGAGCGGTACGGCTGGTACTGAGCGGGGACCGGCAGAGGTGCGGCCCGGACGCCACCCCGACCCGGCGCGAAGATGATCATGTCCCTGGCATGGTCTGTGTAGGCTGACCGCCGTGGCGAGAGTGCGGTTGAGCGTGGCGGAGCGGCGGGATGAGCTGCTCCGCGCCGCCGTCGAGCAGATCGAGGAACGGGGCGTGGCGGCCGTCCGGATCGCCGATGTCGCCAGCGCCCTCGGGGTCAGCAACGCGCTCGTGCTCTACCACTTCTCGACCAAGGAGAAGCTCGTCGCGGAGGCGTTCGCGTACGCCGCCGAGGCCGACCTCGAGCATCTGCGCAGGCTCCTGGGCCGCCGGACCACCGCCCTGCGCCGCCTGCGGGCGGCCGTCCGGTGGTACGCGCCGACCGGGCAGGCCAAGGGCTGGCGGCTCTGGATCGAGGGCTGGGCGGCCTGCCTGCGGGAACCGGCGCTCCGCGAGGTCGCCGGGGCGCTCGACCAGCAATGGAAGGCCGCCCTGACCCGGGTGATCGCCGAGGGCGCGGCCGCCGGCGAGTTCCCGTGCGCCGACCCGGCAGCGGCCGCCTGGCGGCTGACCGCCTTCCTGGACGGGCTCGCCGTCCAGATGACGTCGTACGCCGGGTCCCTCTCCCGCGCCGCCATGCTGGAGTGGGCCGACGCCGCCCTGGCCCGCGAGCTCGGCCTCCCGTCCCTGGACTCGTCGACTAGTCCCCCGGCGACGGCGTAGGGCCCCACTGACGGCGTAGAGCCTTCACCCAACGAGCCACGACCGCCCGTCGCCCGCCCACGGCACCACCCTCACCCCCTCACGTCTGCACCAGCGGCTCGTACGCCGACTCCGCAAGGCCAAAGGTCCACGCGACGCCCTCGCGGGCCGTCCTCGTGCGGGGCGGCACCCGCAGCCAGTACGTGCGGAAGGTCCCGTCCGGCTCCGGCGTCGCGTTGACCACCTCGACCATGACCACGTCCTCGTCGTCCACGAGCTCGATCCGCCAGAGCACGCCCGTCTCGTCCCGGGCAACCGGCTGCGCGCCGGACTCGGCGAGGTAGCGCTCGTAGCCGTAGAACTCCAGCATCACGCGGCGCAGTTCGGCGTTCTCCTCGGACCGTATGCGCTCCGGGGTGAGCCCGCCGAGTTCGGCGAGGAACTCCGCCGGCACGGCCATCCCCCGCCAGGCGTGCAGCGCGAAGCCGTCGCCGTAGGCCAGCGCCGGGCCGTCGCCCCGGTCGAGCCGGCCGGCCTCGTCCCGGTGCAGTTCGACGGGCCGTTCGCACACCACGGCGACCTTCTCGTACGGCCACCACCAGCCCGCGTTCTCGGCGACCGCCGTGAGCCCGGCGAGGCGCTCGCCCCGCCCGTCGAAGGCCGCGAGCCAGGCCGCGTCGTGCTGGCCCAGGACCGCGTCGAGCAGCACGAGCCGCAGGGCGGCGGCCTCGTCCTCACCTGACGGGCCGAGTTCGTCCACCACCGCCGCCCGTATCCGGTCCGCGAGGGCCCGCGTGGTGTCCCAGAGCGGCGCCCCGGTGCTCGACCACAGCGCCGTCCAGCCCCGGGGGCCGAGCTCGTCGTGGACCCTGCGGCGCTCCTCCGCCCAGGGCCGGGTGCGGACCTCGTCCCGTACCGAGGCGCCCGCGTCGGTCAGTCCGCGCAGGAGCGCGACCGCCGCCCGGGGCGAGGCCGCCCAGACGATCCGCTCCGGCGCCGCGAGCCCGGCCGTGGCGTACGCGAGCCGTACCCCCGCCTCCGCCGCCGCCCGGTCGGCCGCACCGGTGGCGGCCGCGACGGCCCGCCACTTGTCCACCGTCGTCGGTGTCCCGTTCATCTCTCCCCCTGTCGGTAATTGCGAAGGTCTCTGTGTCAGTCCGCGACGATCCGGTACGCGCCCGGTGTGTACTCCCGCTGCCGCACGACCCGGTACCAGCCCTTCGGCAGCGGGATCGGGGCGTGCTCCTCGTGCACCACCCGGCCGCCCGTGGGCAGTTCGAGCAGGAACGGGCCGAACGGTCCGGGCTCGCGCACCAGTCGTCCGGGCCCCGGGATCGCGTGGGCGTGTCCGGTGACCTCGCCGAGCGCGAGGACCAGCCGCCCCCTGGCGTCCCTCGGCTCCCCCGCCGCGTCCTTGGCGTGCGTGGGCACCGCCGTCTCCGTGACGGGCACGATCAGCACGTCTCCCTGCCGGTACATGGCTCTCCCCTCCGTGGTGGGCACGGTCTGTGTCGACCACGTATTCGACGCTAGAGGGAGCCACTGACAACGACCTCGACAGCGGCCTCGACGACGACCTCGGCAACGGCCTCCGACCGCCCCCGCGCCCCGCGTTGTCAGCGGGGGTTGGTACAACTGCTCGCGTCAGCAGATCAACGCCGTCCGGTGTCTGGAGCATTCATGACCATCTCGGGAGATATGCAGGAGTTCCACGGCCTGCCCGTGTTCGACTTCCCGGACCGTGACGCCGTCGTGGAACTGCCGGACCCGGCCTCCGTGGCCTGGCGCGTCTCCGGCCCGACGTACTGCGGACCCGAGGACGAGCAGTGGGAGCAGGTCTTCACCCGGTTCCTCGCGGGCGTCGACACCCACCAGGTCCGCGCGCTGGTCGTCGGCGGCTGGGACGAGGCTTACGACTCCTCGTCCGCGCCGATCGTCACCGCGCTGGTCGCGGCCGCCGAGGACCGGCTCACCTCCCTGGAGGCGCTGTTCCTCGGGGACATGACCTTCGAGGACTGCGAGATCTCCTGGATCCAGCAGTCCGACGTGACACCGCTCCTCACCGCCTACCCCCGCCTGCGGGAGCTGGGTGTGCGCGGCGGCACGGAACTCGCCTTCCCCGCCGTCCGGCACACCGAACTGCGCGCGCTCGTGGTGGAGACGGGCGGCCTGGGCGCCGACGTCGTGCGCGGCATCGTGGGCAGCGACCTGCCCGCGCTGGAGAAGCTGGACCTCTGGCTCGGCACGGACGAGTACGGCGGTGATGCCACGGTCGACGACCTGGCGCCGGTGCTGGCCGGCACCGGCTTCCCCGCCCTGCGCGATCTCGCGCTGCGCAACAGCGTCCTCCAGGACGAGATCGCCGCCGCCGTGGCGGGCGCCCCGGTGGTCGCCCGGCTCGACCGGCTCGACCTGTCGATGGGCACGCTCACCGACGAGGGCGCCGAGGCGCTGCTCGTGGGCCAGCCGCTCACCCACCTCACGCACCTCGACCTCTCCCACCACTACCTCAGCGAGAAGATGAGCGAGCGGATCGTCGACGCCCTCACCCCCTACGGGGTGACGGTCGACGTCGGCGACGCGCAGGAGCCCGAGGACGACGGTGACGGCGAGGTCTTCCGGTACGTCGCGGTCGCCGAATGACCCCTCCCCCGCCCCCGGCACACACGCCCCTCACGGACCCGTCCCCCGCGCGCCCGCGGCTCGTCGTCGTCGGCAACCCGGGCAACCGCCGGGTCGCGTACTTCCGTGACGCGGTGCGGGCGGCCGGCCTGCCAGAGGCGCGGGTCGAGCCCTGGCTCGACGTGCTGCGGGGCGGGGGACGGTTCCACCCGGGCGAGACGGTACGGCTCGAGTCGCCGGGCGAGGATCCGGACGTCGAGCGGCTGCTGCGTGGCACGGACGACCCGACCCGGGTCGAGGGAACGGCCCGCTGGTACGCGGCGTTCACGGCCGCCACGGCGCGGCTCGCCCGGACCGTCGGCGACGCGGGGGCCGTCCTGGTCGACGACCCCGCCGAGCCCGCGGTGCTCTTCGACAAGCGGCTCGCCCACGCCCGGCTGCGCGAGGCCGGGGTCCCGGTGCCGGACTCGCCGACGTCGGGGGCGGCCGGCCCGCCCGTACGGGACTGGGCGGACGTCCGCTCCCTCATGGCGGCCGCGGAGCTGCCCCGGGTCTTCGTGAAGCTCGCGCACGGCTCGTCCGCCTCGGGGGTCCTGGCCGTCGAGACGAACGGCACCGGACGCGTCCAGGCCACCACCTCCGTGGAACGGGCCCCGGACGGACGCCTCTTCAACTCCCTCCGGGTGCGCCGCTACACGACGGAGTACGAGGTCGCCGCCATCGTGGACGCGCTCGCCCCGGACGGGCTGCACATCGAGCGCTGGCTGCCGAAGGCGGCGCAGCACGGCCGGGCGGCCGATCTGCGGGTGGTCGTGATCGACGGGCGCGCGACCCACGCCGTCGTACGGACCAGCCGCTCCCCGATGACGAACCTCCATCTCGGCGGCGCCCGGGGCGACCTGGGCGCCGTGCGCGCGGCCGTCTCGGCGGCGGGCGGACGGTGGGCGGACGCGCTGGAGGTGTGCGAACGGGCCGCCGACGCCTTCCCCGGCACGCGGTGCGTCGGGATCGACCTGCTGCCGGCCGTCGGCTGGCGGCGCTTCGCCGTCGGCGAGGTCAACGCCTTCGGCGACCTCCTCCCCGGCCTCACCGGCCTGCCGTGCAGCGGCGCCGAAGGCCTGGACACCTACGCCGCCCAGGTCGCCGCGCTCCTCAACGGCAAGAGCAACGACCGCACCCGCACCACCCGCACAAGCACCACAGGAACGAGCACCACGTGAACCGGCAGGACCACTCACCCGACATGAACGAGATCGTGGGCAGCCACGACCTCCTCCTGGTCACGCTCGACACCCTCCGGTACGACGTGGCCGCCGAACTCGCCGCCGCGGGCCGCATCCCGAATCTGGCCCGGCACCTTCCGGGCGGCCGCTGGGAGCGCCGGCACGCCCCCGGGAGCTTCACGTACGCCTCCCACCAGGCGATCTTCGCCGGGTTCCTGCCGACCCCGGCCGCCCCCGGTCCGCACCCCCGGCTCTTCGCCGCGCGGTTCGCGGGCAGCGAGACCACCGCCGACGGCACGTTCGTGTACGACACCCCCGACCTCGTCGCCGGCCTCGCCAAGGAGGGGTACCGCACCGCGTGCGTCGGCGGGGTCGGGTTCTTCAACGGGCAGGGCCCGCTCGGCTCGGTCCTGCCGGGGCTCTTCGAAGAGAGCCACTGGGAGCCCGCCTTCGGCGTCGCCTCCCCCGCCTCCTTCGAGTCCCAGGTGACCAGGGCCGAGGAGATCGTCGCCGCGCTCCCCGCCGAACAGCGGCTCTTCCTCTTCGTGAACGTCTCCGCGCTGCACCAGCCCAACTGGTTCCATCTCCCCGGCGCGACCCGGGAGTCCGGCGACACGCGCGCCTCGCACGCGGCGGCGCTGGAGTACGTGGACCGGCACATCGGCCGCCTCTTCGCGGCCATGAGCAGCCGCCGCCCCTGCTTCGCGATCGTCTGCTCGGACCACGGCACCGCGTACGGAGAGGACGGCTTCACCGGTCACCGGCTCGGCCACGAGGTCGTCTGGACCGTCCCGTACGCCCAGTTCGTGCTCGAAGCCCCGGAGGCGCGCGCATGACCGAGTCGCCGCGACCGTACGAGAGTTACGTCTACGCCTACCCGCACAAGACGGCGTACCGCCCGCTCCCCGACCCGGCGCCCTCCCTCGCCGCGCTCTGGCGGGACGAGCCGAAGGACGCGCTCTCCCTCTACGCCCACATACCGTTCTGCGAGGTCCGCTGCGGCTTCTGCAACCTCTTCACCCGGATCGGCGCCCCGGACGAGCTGACGACCCGCTACCTCGACGCCCTCGACCGCCAGGCGACCACCGTCCGCGAAGCGCTCGCCGACAGCGACGTACCCGACGCCGAGCCGGTCCGCTTCGCCACGGCCGCCTTCGGCGGCGGCACCCCCACCTTCCTCACCGCCGACGAGCTGGAGCGGCTCTGCGACATCGCCGAGAAGCGGATGGGCGTCGACCTGCGCGCCGTCCCCCTCTCCGTCGAGACCTCGCCTTCGACCGCGACCGCCGACCGGCTCGCGGTCCTCGCCGAGCGCGGGGCCACCCGGCTCAGCATCGGCGTGCAGAGCTTCGTGGAGGCGGAGGCCCGCGCGGCCGTGCGTCCCCAGCGCCGCGCCGAGGTCGAGGCCGCGCTCGGCCGGATCCGCGAGACCGGCGTCCCCGTCCTCAACATCGACCTGATCTACGGCATCGACGGCCAGACCGAGCGGACCTGGACCCAGTCGCTCGACGCCGCCCTCGCCTGGCGCCCCGAGGAGCTCTACCTCTACCCGCTGTACGTCCGTCCCCTCACCGGCCTCGGCCGGCTCTCGGCGACCGCCGACCGCGACTGGGACGAGCAGCGGCTGCGGCTCTACCGGCACGGCCGGGACCATCTGCTCGCCCGGGGCTACGAGCAGGTGTCGATGCGCATGTTCCGCCGCGCGGACGCCCCGCCGCAGGGCGCCGACGACTACGCCTGCCAGACCGACGGCATGATCGGCCTCGGCTGCGGGGCCCGCTCGTACACCTCGGCGCTGCACTACTCCTTCGACTACGCCGTCGAGATGCGGGAGATCCGCGCGATCATCGACGACTACACCGCGACGGAGGACTTCGGCCGGGCGCGGGTGGGCCGGTGGGTCGACGCGGACGAGGCGCGCCGCCGCCATCTGCTCCAGTCCCTCCTCCAGGCCCGGGGCATGCCGACCGGGGAGTACGAGGAGCGGTTCGGCTCCTCGCCGTTCGCGGACTTCCCCGACGAGCTGGGCCGGTTCGAGGTGCTGGGCTGGCTGGACGGGGCGGCGCCCGCCGGGCTGCTGCGGCTCTCCGCCGAGGGCCTGGCGCACTCGGACGCGCTCGGCCCCGCGCTCTTCTCCCCCGCGGTCCGTGCGGCGATGGCCGCCTACGAGCCGAAGTAGGGGGCGCGGACGTGGACCTGACGATCCTGTACCGGGGGCCGCTCGCCTCCTGCGACTACGACTGTCCCTACTGCCCGTTCGCCAAGCGCCGCGACAGCCGTGAACAGCTGCGGGCCGACCGGGCCGCGCTGGAGCGTTTCGCCGCCTGGGCGGCGGAACAGACCGGCGACCGGCTGAGGATCCTGTTCACGCCGTGGGGCGAGGGCCTGGTCCGCTCCTGGTACCGGCGCACCCTCGCCGAGCTGTCCCACCTGCCGCACATCGAGCGGGTGGCGATCCAGACCAATCTGAGCTGCCGCACCGACTGGCTGGCCGAGGCCGACCCCGAGACCCTCGCGCTCTGGTGCACGTACCACCCCGGCCAGACGCCGTACGACCGCTTCCTCGCGAAGTGCCACGACCTTGCGGCGCGGGGCACGCGGTTCAGCGTCGGGGTCGTCGGTCTGCCGGAGCACCGGGAGCACGCCCTGCGCCTGCGCGCGGAGCTCCCGCCCGAGGTCTATCTCTGGGTGAACGCGGCGGAGGGCCACACGTACACCGACGAGGAGGCCGAGGGCTGGACGGCCCTCGACCCCCTCTTCCCGTACAGCCGCCGTCCGCACCGCTCCGCCGGGCTGCCGTGCCGGACCGGCGAGTCGGTGATCTCCGTCGACGGCGAAGGGACCGTGCGCCGCTGCCACTTCGTCAAGGCCGAGCTGGGCAACCTGTACGACGGTTCGTACCGTGCCGCCCTCCGCCCGCGCGCCTGCCCCCTCGCCGTCTGCGACTGCCACATCGGCTACGTCCACCTGGAGACGCTGCCGCTGTACGACGTGTTCGCCGGCGGGGTCCTGGAGCGGATCCCGGCCGCGCCCGACGGGGTGGTCACAGGGGCATGAGGTCCCCGAGCGGCATCAGGTCGGGCCGCTTGGCCGCGACGTCGTCCCCCGAGCTCTCGCCCCGCAGCCGCCGCCCGATCCACGGGACGAGGTACTCCTTGGCCCAGTGGATGTCGTCGCGGCGGACCTCCAGGGTCCCCCTCGGCGGAAGCGGCGGCCAGACCTGGTCCGGGTCGGCCGGCACCTCCATGCCGAGGACCTGGGCGGCGCGCAGCGCGACCCGGGTGTGCCCCTCGGGCGACAGGTGCAGCCGGTCGTCGTCCCAGGCCCGCCTGTCCTGCACCGACTTGAGCGACCACAGGTCGAGGACCGGGCAGTCGTAGCGGTCGGCGATGGCCCGGACGTGGGCCGTGTACGTCGCGATCTTGCCGCGCAGGTGCCGCAGCACGGGTACGTCGCGGGTGTCGAAGCCGGTCGTCACCATCACCGTGCCGACCGCCGACGTCAGGTCGGCGACGGCGCGCTCGAAGCGCTCGGCGACGTCGTCCGGGTCGGTGCCGGGGCGGATGATGTCGTTGCCGCCCGCGCAGAAACTCACCAGGTCGGGGGCGAGTTCCTTGGCCCTCGGGACCTGCTCCGCGACGATCTGGTCGAGGAGCCGCCCCCGGACGGCCAGGTTGGCGTAACGAAATGCGTCGTGCTCCGGCAATTGGTCGGCGAGGAGTACCGCGAAACGGTCCGCCCAGCCGACGTACTTCCCGTCCGGCCCGGGATCTCCCACGCCCTCCGTGAAGCTGTCCCCGATCGCCGCGTACGACCCGAATGCCTTCATGTCTCTTGATCTCGAATCGTCTGCCACGGGAGTTCATCTTTCCCTTACGTATGTGACCTACGCGACCGTAAGGAGGGGTTGACGCCGGGTGAGATATGCCACCGGTCAAGATTCCACCAAGCCGGAATACGCCGCAGGGGCCCGGCACACCGAAGTGCCGGGCCCCTGTGGGGTGCTGCTGGTGACGCGGGTGATGCGGAGGCGTCAGATGCCGACGCCGTGCTGGCGCAGGTACGCCAGCGGGTCGATGTCCGAGCCGTAGCTCGGGCCGGTGCGGATCTCGAAGTGCAGGTGCGGGCCGCTGGAGTTGCCGGTCGAGCCGGAGAGGCCGATCTGCTGGCCGCCGGTGACGGTCTGGCCGGTCGAGACGGAGAGCGAGGAGAGGTGGGCGTACTGGGAGTACGTGCCGTCGGCGTGCTGGATGACGACCTCGTTGCCGTACGCGCCGCTCCAGCCGGCCGAGTGGACGGTGCCCGCGCCGACGGCCTTCACCGAGGTGCCGGAGGAGGCGATGAAGTCGACACCGGTGTGGTAGCCGGAGGACCACATCGAGCCGGAGGCTCGGTACGGGGTGGAGATGCCGCCGCCGACCGGAGCGACCCAGCCGGAGGAGGAGGCCTGGGCGGGGGCGGAGTCCTGGGTGGCCGTGCTGCGCTCGGAGGAGCGGGAGGCGCGCGACTCGCTCGTGTCGGAGGACGAGGACTTCTTCTCGGCCTTCGGAGCGGCCTTGGGCGCCGCGGCCTTCGGGGCGGCCGTGGACTTGGCGCCGAGGGTGAGCTTCATGCCGGGCAGGATCAGCGACGGGTTCTCGCCGACGACCTGGCGGTTGTCCGCGTAGAGCTTCTGCCAGCCACCCTTGAGGTCGTGCTCGGCGGCGATCTTCGACAGGTAGTCGCCGCGGACGACGGAGTACGTCTTCGGCTTCGCCGCGGGGGCGGCGGCCGGAGCGGCCGGGGCCTTCGCGGGGGTGGCGGCGAGAGCGGCGACGGCCTTCTCGGGCGTCACGGTCGGAGCGGCCTTCTCGGCGGCGTGGGCTCCGGTCGCGCCGAGCAGCGGGAGGGCGACGACGGCGCCACCGGTGCCGGCGGCGACGAATCCGCGCGTGATCGGGTTGACCTTGGGACGGCGATGCTTACCCTTCGCGGGCATGGCGAATTCCTCTCCGTCGCCTGCGAGGTGAGCTGTCGGGTTCGGACTGGAGATGTCCGGCCGCGTTCTCACGCGACTTCACCCCAAGCCGTCCGGTCGGGCCGGTGCGGCGTACTTACCTGGGTCCCCCGCTCCTGCCGTACGTGGATGGGTGCGGATTCGATTCCGGGCGGTGGCAGGATTCGGCGGTCCGACCGGATTGAGCGTGACGCTAGACGAGCGGAGTCGAGCCGAACAAGCCGCCCGATTCCGCCCGCATTCCGCGGCGTGATATTCGCGCCGTATTCCGGTCACCCTCCGTGGATGACGGAGGATCGATTTCCTTTTCCGGCCAGGGAATTGGTCCGGACGATCAGGCACGGTCCGTCACCTTTGAGACGCTGCTCACGCCCCGAATCCCATCTCCCCTGCAACCAGGGCGCGTTATATCGAAGGGTTTAATTCGGACAGAACGCCCATTCCCTTACCCAGGGGTGCGCACGGCCCCCGGCACCCGGGATGATTGCCCCAGGAATCGATCAGGAACCGATCGCGATCCGTCTACCTTCAGGAGCACTCGTGACGCAGCAGCTGCCCCAGGTCCCGTCGACCGAACCCGAGCTCGCCGGGGTACGCAACTTCCGTGACGTGGGCGGACTGCCGACCGTGGACGGTGGTGCGGTGCGCTTCGGACGCCTCTTCCGCAGTGGCCACCTGGCCCACGCCACCGAGGAGGACGCGGCGTTCCTCTCCACCCTTGGGCTGCACACGATCTTCGACTTCCGCAATCAGGCCGACGTCAAGATCGAGGGCCCGGACGTCGAACTGCCCGGTGTACGGAATGTGAACATACCGCTCAACGACCCGGCCGACGGCAAGGAGTTCTGGAAGCTCGTCCGCTCCGGCGAGCTGGAGCAGCTCCGCGAGATCCTCGGCGACGGGAAGGCCGCGACCCGAATGTCCGATTCGTACCGGCAGATGATCGTGGAGCGGACGGCGGAGCACAGCCGCATCCTGCACGCGCTCGCCGAGGACAGCGTCCCGGCGCTCATGCACTGCGCGGCCGGCAAGGACCGGGCCGGCCTCTCCATCGCCATCTCGCTGCTCGCGGTGGGCGTCGAGCGCGAGGCGATCGAGGCCGACTACGTGAAGTCGAACGACCCGCACCGCCGCTACAAGGTGCGCCGCGCCTCTTCGGCCTCGGACGCGATGGCGCCCGAGGTGATGGAGCTGATCAGCCCGCTGTTCGACGCGCGGGTCGAATACCTGCGGGCCGCGTTCGAGACGATGGAGCAGACCTGGGGGACGGCCGAGAGCTACCTCACCGAGGGCCTGAAGCTCAGCCCGGAGACCCGTGCGCGGCTGCGCGAGCGGCTCGTCGTCGAGGCGTGATCACACCCCTCGGGCGGTCTCACTGGTTCTGCGCGCCGAGGGCGAAGAGCAGATAGAGGAACCCGGCGAAGAGGTGTCCGGCCACGAGGTACGCGAAGAGCCGGAGGACCAGCCCCTTGGGGAACTTGCCGGCCTCGCGCTCCTCGCCGGTGACCGGCTTGGGCTTCTCGGACATATCGGTCCTTTCCATTTCGGGCCTTCCGGAAGGGCTCAGCGCAGGTGCGGCGCGCCGTCGCCGAGGCACAGCTCGGCGGCGGGGCTCTGCATCAGCGTGTGGACGAAGAGCAGCTCTGCCCCGCCGCGCCCGGCGGCGCCGATGCGGTGCGGGGTGAGCGAGTCGAAGTGCGCGCTGTCCCCCGGGTCCAGGACATGGACGGCGTCGCCGAGCGCGAGGCGCACCTGGCCGTCGAGGACGTGCAGCCACTCCTCGCCGGGATGGACGCGCACGATGTCGGCCCGGGTGGCGTACGGGACGTGGACGCGGAGCGCCTGCAGGGCGCGGCCCGCTCCGCCGGCCTGGCGGTAGGTCCAGCCGTCGGCCTCGACGGGCTCGGACCGGCCGGCGCGGACGATCGGATCGCGCTCGGCCGGAACCTCGCCGAGAAGGGCGGAGACCGTCGTACCGTAGATACGGGCCAGGGCCAGCAGCATCGGGAGCGAGGGCTGACGGTGACCCGTCTCGAGCCGGGAGAGATGAGCAGGGGAGAGTCCGGCCCGCTGCGCGGCGGCCTCCAGGGTCAGCCCGCGGCGCCTGCGCAGGCCTCGCAGCTGCGGTGCGACGTCCGGCAGGACGGCGGTCGCGTCCGCTGCGGCTGGGTCCGGGGACGGCTCCCCGGGGAGGTGCTCCATGCCTCCATTCCGCCAGGATTTTTCCTCTGAGGCAAATTTCTTGCCCCACAGGCAAAGACCGAGGCCAAGACCGCGCAGGACACCGCAGGATTCCGATCACGCGACCGTCAGCGCTGCGCGACCGCCTGCTTGACCAGCGTCTTCCCGAAGTCCCACATCAGCCCGCCACCGCCGTGGGCGTCGTCCATCACCGCCGTGAACGCGGCCACGAAGCGGTCCACGTCCGCCTCGTCGATGATCAGCGGCGGGATCAGCTTGATCACCTCCAGATGGTCGCCCGACACCTGGGTCAGGATCCGGTGGCGCTGGAGCAGCGGCACGACGACCATCTGCGCGAAGAGACCCTTCCGGGCGGCCTGCAGCATGGTCCAGCGGCTGCGCAGTCCGAGCGAGGAGGGCCGCCCGAACTCGATGCCGATCATCAGCCCGCGCCCGCGGATCTCGTGCAGCAGCTCGTAGCGCGGCACGAGCTCCTTCAGGCGGGCGGAGAGCAGCTCGCCGATCCGGCGCGCGTGGGCCACCGTCCCCTCGTTCTCCATCACCGAGAGCACGGCGAGCCCGGCGGCCATGGCCTGCGCGTTCGAGCCGAAGCTGGCGGAGTGGACGAGGACGCGGTCCATGGACGAGTAGACCTTCTTGAAGATCCAGTCCTTGCCGAGCGTCGCGCCGACGGGCACGTACCCGCCGGAGAGGGCCTTGGCGACACAGAGCAGATCGGGCTCGACGCCCTCCTCGTGCTGGTACGCGTAGAAGTCACCGGTCCTGCCGAGCCCGGTCTGCACCTCGTCGGCGATCAGCAGGGCCCCGTGCTTGTGCAGTAGCTCCTGGGCGGCGCGCAGGAAGCCGGGCGGGGCCTCGTGCACCCCCTTGCCCTGGATCGGCTCGACGACGAAGCCGGCCACGTCGCCCTTGCGCAGCTCGCGCTCCAGGGCGTCGAGGTCGCCGAGCGCGATCGCGGTGTCGGGCAGCAGCGGGGCGAAGCCGTCCCGGAAGCCCTTCTCCCCGTTCACCGAGAGGGAGCCGGTGGTCAGGCCGTGGAAGGCGTGCGCGCAGTAGAGGATCCTGGGCTTCCCGGTGGCGTACCGGGCGAACTTGAGGGCGGTCTCCACGGCCTCCGTACCGCTGTTGCCGAAGAAGACCCGGTCGAGGTGCGGACTGTGGGCGAGCAGCTTCTCGGCGAGCAGGCCCGGCAGCGGCTGGCAGTCGAAGCGGGTGAGGTCGGCGAGCTGCGCGTCCAGGACGTCGTGGAGGGCCCGGCGGACGACGGGGTGGTGCCGGCCGAGACCCATGACGCCGAAGCCGGCCAGCATGTCGAGGTAGTCCTCGCCGTCGGCGTCCCAGAAGTGGGCGCCCTCGGCCCGTTCGTAGACCTTGTCGAAGCCGATCGTGTGCAGCATGCGCGGGAGCTGGTGGTTGAGGTACCGGCCGTGCAGCTCGTAGCGCTCCGCGCCGCGTTCGGCGAGCAGTGCCGAGAGGTCGAACTCCTTGCTCATCGCCCCTTCTTCCGGGTCAGTGCGGCGCTGATGTTCCCGGCGAGCTCCACCGGGGTGAGGCCGAGGTCGGCGAGGACCTCGCCGCGCTTGGCGTGGGCGAGGAACTGTTCGGGGATCCCGAAGGTCCTCAGCGGTACGTCGACGCCCGCGTCGCGCAGGGCCCGGCCGACGTCGGCGCCGACTCCGCCGGTGCGGACGCCGTCCTCGACGACGGCGACCAGGCGGTGCCGTTCGGCGAGCGGGGCGAGGGCCTCGTCGACGGGTGCGACCCAGCGGGGGTCGACGACGGTGCAGCGAACGCCTCGTCCGGCCAGGAGGTCGGCGGCCTGGAGGCAGGCCTCGGCCATCACCCCGACGGCGACGAGGAGCACCTCGGGGTCCTCGTCACGGAGGAGGACGTCCATCGAGCCGATCCGGCCGAGGGCCGGGACCGGCGGGCCGACGGTCTCCTTGGGGAAGCGCAGCACGGTCGGGGCGTCGTCGACGGCGACGGCCTCGCGCAGCTGGGCGCGGAGCTGGTCGGCGTCGCGCGGGGCGGCGATCCGGATGCCGGGCACGACCTGGAGGACGGAGAGGTCCCACATGCCGTTGTGGGAGGGACCGTCGGTGCCGGTGACGCCGGCCCGGTCGAGGACGAAGGTGACGCCGCACTTGTGCAGGGCGACGTCCATGAGCAGCTGGTCGAAGGCGCGGTTGAGGAAGGTCGCGTAGACGGCGACGACCGGGTGGAGTCCGCCGGTGGCCAGGCCGGCGGCGGAGACGACGGCGTGCTGTTCGGCGATGCCGACGTCCCAGACCCGGTCGGGGAAGCGCTCGGCGAACTTCGTGAGGCCGACGGGGTGGAGCATGGCCGCGGTGAGCGCGACGACGTCCGGCCGTTCGGCCCCGATCTCGGCGATCGCGTCCCCGAAGACGGAGGTCCAGGAGGGTCCGGCCGCGGGGGCGAGCGGTGCGCAGGTGACCGGGTCCATGGCGCCGACGGCGTGGAAGCGGTCCGCCTCGTCCTCCAGGGCGGGGCGGTAGCCGCGGCCCTTCTCGGTGAGGCAGTGCACGAGGACAGGACCGTGAAAGCGCTGGGCCCGGCGCAGGGCGGACTCGACGGCCGCGAGGTCGTGGCCGTCGACGGGGCCGACGTACTTCAGGCCCAGGTCCTCGAAGAGCCCCTGCGGGGCGAACGTGTCCTTGAACCCCTTCTTGGCGCCGTGCAGCGAGCCGTAGATCGGCCGGCCGATCACGGGGGTGTGCTGGAGGACGTCCTTGCCCCACGCGAGCACCCGCTCGTAGTCGTCGGTGGTCCGCAGGGCGGCCAGGTGGTCGGCGAGGCCGCCGATCGTGGGCGCGTAGGAGCGCTCGTTGTCGTTGACGACGACGATCAGGGGGCGGTCGGGGGCGGCGGCGATGTTGTTGAGCGCCTCCCAGGCCATGCCCCCGGTCAGCGCGCCGTCGCCGATCACGGCGACGACGTGGTCGTCCTTCTTCAGGAGCTCGTTGGCCTTGGCGAGGCCGTCGGCCCAGCCGAGGACGGTCGAGGCGTGCGAGTTCTCGATGACGTCGTGGACCGACTCCTCGCGTGAGGGGTAGCCGGAGAGCCCGCCCTTGCAGCGCAGCTTGGAGAAGTCCTGGCGCCCGGTGAGGAGTTTGTGGACGTAGCTCTGGTGCCCGGTGTCCCAGAGGATGCGGTCGGCGGGCGAGTCGAAGACCCGGTGCAGCGCGAGGGTCAGCTCCACCACACCGAGGTTCGGTCCCAGATGGCCACCGGTCCTGGCGACCGAGTGGATCAGGAACTGCCGGATCTCCTCGGCGAGTTCGTCGAGTTCGGCGCCGCCCAGCGGCCGGAGGTCGTGCGGCCCCCGGATGGTCTCCAGAATCGTCATGCTCGGCCCCCTTTCGTCGTTCGGCTCCACACCCTCGGCCGTACGGGGAGGGCCGCGCCCGGTGGCGTCGCGGACCCTCCCGTACACGTCACGTCATCCGCGGTTGCCGGAGACGGTCTCGCGGGCCGCCCTCAGGGACTCCTTGAGCGAGCCCATGGTGGCGAGGACGGCGGTCGGCTCGTAGCCGCAGTGCGCCATGCAGTTGGCGCAGCGCGGATCCTTGCCCCGGCCGTACTTGTCCCAGTCGGTCTCCTCGATCAGCTCCCGGTAGGTGGGGACGTAGCCGTCGCTCATCAGGTAGCAGGGTCGCTGCCAGCCGAAGAGCGAGTAGTTCGGGATCGCCCACGCGGTGCACGGGAAGTCCGCCTTGCCCTCCAGGAAGTCCAGGAAGAGCGGCGAGTGGTTGAGCCGCCACCGTCCCCGGTTGCCGCCCGCGAAGGCCTTCTTGAAGAGTTCGCGGGTCTGTTCCACGCCGAGGAAGTGCTCCTGGTCGGGGGCCTTCTCGTAGGCATACGCCGGGGAGATCATCATCTCGTCGACCTGGAGGTCGTCGTTGAGGTAGTTGAGCACCTCGATGATGGTCTGCGGGGTGTCGGTGTTGAAGAAGGTCGAGTTGGTGGTGACCCGGAAGCCGCGCCGCTTGGCCTCCTTGATCGCCGCCACCGCCTCGTCGAACACGCCCTCCTTGGCGACCGATTCGTCGTGCCGCTCGCGCAGCCCGTCGATGTGCACCGCGAAGGCGAAGTACCGGGAGGGGGTGAAGTTCTCCAGCTTCTTGCGCATCAGCATCGCGTTGGTGCAGAGGAAGACGTACTTCTTCTTCGCGACCAACTGGCGCACGATCTCGTCGATCTGAGGGTGCATCAAGGGCTCGCCGCCGGCGATGGAGACCATCGGCGCCCCGGACTCCAGGACGGCGCCGACGGCCTGGGCGACCGGCATCCGCTGCTTGAGCACACCGGCCGGGTGCTGGATCTTTCCGCAGCCCTCGCACTTGAGGTTGCAGGCGAACAGGGGCTCCAGTTCGACGATGAGCGGGAACTTGTCCCGCTTGCGGAGCTTCTGTTCGAAGAGATAGGTCCCGACCCGGATGGTCTGACGGAGCGGCATGGCCATAACTCGCTCACCTCCTGGGGAGCAGCAAAGAACGGTGCCATTCGAAGAATGCGGGAAGGACGGCACGAAGTACACGGAACGCCGATATTCCCCCGCGTACCGTGCCGATCCGGACCAGTTCATGTTCTGGAGCGTCCACGACCACCCGTACGGCCGCAACCGGACGCGGTCCGGCCGCCAGCGCGGTACGGAGCGTGGCGGCGGACTCCATGTCGACCGCGATGGCGCCGGTGGCCGCGAGATCGGCCCGCTCGTGGCCCCGGACGACGTGGTCGGAGCAGGTCAGGGGGCCGGTGTGGACGGTGCGCCCGGGCAGCGCCCTGGTCAGGGCCTTCACCAGGAGCTCGGTCCCGACGCAGGCCGTGACGGCGCCTGGGCCGTCCGGTGCGTCAGGGCCGTCCGGTGCGCCCGCCGCGCCCGGACCGCCCCGGGTCTCGTCGGCGACGATCAGGTCTCCGGGGTGCATCCCGGGGGCGAGCCCGGCGCAGAAGCCGGAGGCGATGACGGCGGCGTCCCGCCAGGGCTCCCGTTCCAGGGCCCGGGCGACGCCCCGGCGGGCGTGGACCGGGCCCATGCCGGTGCGCACCACGGTGAAGGGGCCGGGCGCGCCGGTCCGGTCACCGCTGCGCAGGGCGAGCTGCTCGATGCCGAGCGCGCAGGCGATCAGCAGCGGCGGTGCGGAGCCGGCCGGCGGCCCCGGCTCTTCGCCCATCAGGCCTCCCTGATGACGGTCGGTTCGCCGTTCACGTAGCGGCCGAGGGCCGTGAGCGGGAAGACCTGCCGGTAGAGGTGGTAGTTGATGGAGAAGTCCCAGGGGAAGCCGGTTCCGGTGAAGTACGGCTCGTCCCAGGAGCCGTCCGCGTTCTGTGTCGCGGCCAGCCAGGCGACGCCCCGTTCCACCGCCTTGCTCTCGCGTCCGTCGGCGGCGAGGAGGGCGAGCAGCGCCCAGGCGGTCTGCGAGGCGGTCGAGGCGGGGCGCCCGAGCCAGGGCTGCGGCTTGTACGACCGCAGGTCCTCGCCCCAGCCGCCGTCCTCGTTCTGTACGGACTCCAGCCAGGCGACGGCCCGGCGGATCGCCGGGTGGGAGCGGGGCAGCCCGGCGGCGGTGAGCGCCGGAACCACCGAGCCGGTCCCGTACACGTAGTTGACGCCCCAGCGTCCGAACCAGGCGCCGTTCGGCTCCTGTTCGGCAAGCAGCCACTCGACTCCCCTGCGGGTACGGGGGTGCTGGGCCCTGCCCTCGTAGGCGAGCATCTCCACCACATGGGCGGTGACGTCGGCCGAGGGCGGGTCGACGACCTCGCCGAAGTCGCAGAACGGCAGCCGGTTGGGGAAGGGGCTGGTGTTGTCGGCGTCGAAGGCGGCCCACGCGCCGTTCTTCGACTGCATGCCGAGGGTCCAGCGGCCGCCTCGCGCGATGGCCGCCTCGGTCCTGGCGGGGTCGGGGTGCTTGACGCGGCGCAGCGCCAGGATGACCTCTGCGGTGTCGTCGATGTCCGGGTAGTTGTCGTTGTGGAACTCGAACGCCCAGCCGCCCGGGGGCAGTCCGGGCCGCCTGACGGTCCAGTCGCCGGGGCGGACGATCTCCTCGCCGAGCATCCAGTCGGCGGCCCGGACGAGCGCCGGGTGGTCGGCCGGGAGGCCCGCGTCGGCGAGCGCGATCGTGGCGAGGCAGGTGTCCCAGACGGGCGACTGGCAGGCCTCGATCATGCGCGATCCGTCCTCGCGCCGGACGGCGAACCGGTCGAGCGACTCGAGTCCCGCCCGCATGACGGGGTGTTCGAGGTCGTAGCCGAGCAGGCGCAGGGCGATCAGGGAGTAGACGGCGGGGGGCTGGATGCCGCCCCAGCAGCCGTCGTTCTCCTGGCGTTCGACGATCCAGCGGGCGGCGACGTT
This sequence comes from Streptomyces sp. NPDC026092, assembly GCF_040638605.1. NCBI lineage: Bacteria > Bacillati > Actinomycetota > Actinomycetes > Kitasatosporales > Streptomycetaceae > Streptomyces > Streptomyces sp. NPDC026092. The sequence goes on along the minus strand of NZ_JBEZYN010000001.1, from coordinate 258,802 downwards.
CATCGCGGCCTTGCGCAGCCGGCGCGGGGCGACCTTGTGGTAGACGTGCAGGGCCTTGTCGAGCCGCTGGAAGACGCCGTCCCAACTCGCGGCGGGCGCGAGGGGTTTCACCGGGTTCGGCCGCTCCGGGTCGGTGTGCAGCTCGTCCAGCGAGAAGGGCGCGGGCCGCACCGGCCGCTTGGCGGAGACCACGGTGAGCGGCACGATGGTCTGCCGGGCCCAGCAGCCGAAGTCGTAGATGTTGAGCGGGAACCACTTCGGCAGGAAGATCAGCTCGGGCGGCAGCTCGGGCAGGTCGTCCCACTTCCACCAGCCGAAGAGGGCGAGCCAGATCCGGGTGAAGACCCGGGCGGCCGCGATCCCTCCCTTGTCCCGGATCCAGGCCGCGGCCCGGGCCATGTGCGGGTCCTCGGGCCTGTCCCCTGCCAGGCGCAGCGCGACGTAGGCCTCGATGGTGGTGGAGAGCTCGCCGGGTCCGCCGTAGAAGGTGGCCCAGGTGCCGTCCTCGCGCTGCTCGCCGCGGATGTACAGGGCGGAGGCGCGGGTGGTGGCCTCGTCCCGGATGCCGAGGAACTGGCGCAGGAGGAGGTCTTCGGCGTCCATGGTGACGTTGGTCTCCAGGTCGCCCTTCCACCACCCTTCCGCGTCCTGGCGGCCGAGCAGGTGGGCGATGGAGCGTTCCGTCGCCCGCGCGGCCGCCTCGTCGAGGCCGCCGGGGGCGTGTGTGGTGGTGTCGCTGGCCGCGGTCGTCCGGGGGCGCATGGCCCCGGCGCTTCCGTCGGTCGTCGCTGTCATGGCTTCCCCTTCGTGCAGGCGGTGTACTGGTGCGTACGTTCTGCTTCACTCGGGTCTGCCGTCGGCCGGTGCACTGGTGGCACCGGCCGGCGACCGCGCACTCATATCAGGGTGATGGTGATCATCTCTTCCGTACGACGACGAAGTCGGCGAGCGCGGTGAGCTGGGCCCGGACGCGCTCGGGCATGTCCACCTCGTGCAGGGCACGGACGGCGATGGTGTGCTGGCGGCGGGCCTCCTCGGAGGTCCACTCCCGCCCGCCGGCCTCCTCGATGAGGGCCGCGCGGGTGGCGAACTCCTCCTCGGAGAAGGTGTCGAAGTCGTTGCTCTTGGCGTCGGCGGCGAGCAGTTCGCCGAGCCGCTCGGAGGCCGGTCCGCCGGCCGCGAGGGCGGCGACGACGGGCAGGGACTTCTTGCGCTGGCGCAGGTCGCTCCAGGTCTGCTTGCCGGTGGACTCCGGGTCGCCCCAGATGCCGAGGAGGTCGTCGACGGCCTGGAAGGCGAGGCCGAGATGGTAGCCGTACTCCTCCAGCTTGTCGGCCGTGCGGTCGTCGGCGCCGCCGAGGACGGCGCCGATGGAGACGGCGCAGGCGAGCAGGGCGCCGGTCTTGTTGCCCTCCATCTCCAGGCACTCCTCGACGGTGACCCGCTCGCGGTGCTCGTAGGAGATGTCCTGGGCCTGCCCGTCGATGAGCTTGCGGGTGGCGGTGGTCAGCCGGCGGGTGGCGCGGCCTGCCTCGACGGTGCCGAGTTCGAGCAGCAGCTCGTTGGCGAGCGCGAAGAGCGCGTCGCCGACGAGGATCGCCTGCGCGGGCCCGTGCACCTTCCAGACGGTGTCGCGGTGGCGCCGCTGCTCGTCTCCGTCCATCAGGTCGTCGTGCAGCAGCGAGAAGTTGTGGACCAGCTCCACGGCGACGGCGCCGGGGACGCCCACCTCGGGGGCGACACCGGCGGCCTCGGCGGAGAGCAGGGCGAGGGCGGGGCGTACGGCCTTGCCGCTGTCGGCGTCGGTGGGGTTGCCGTGGGCGTCGATCCAGCCGAAGTGGTAGGCGGCGACGGTGTCCATGGGCGGGGCGAGCCGGTCGACGGCGGCCTTCAGGACGGGGGTGGACAGGGTCCGCCCGCGCTCCAGCAGAGCGGTGACGTCCGCGGTGTCGACGGCCGGGTTCACCGGGGGCACAGTCGGCACGGTCTCTCCTCTTGTTCCAGTACTCACACTCATGCCGCCTCCTGCAGCGGATGTTCATGGCGGCGGCCGAGGGCGGCGAGCGCGGCGCCCGCGGCGCTGAAGCCGCTGCGGACGGCGCCCTCCATGGTCGCGGGCCAGCCGGTGGCGGTCCAAGCGCCGGCCAGGTACAGGCCGGGGGCGTGGGTGCGGGCGGCGGGGCGGAGCCGCCCGACGCCCGGGGTGGGGGCGAACGTCGCCGTCCGCTCCCGGGTGACGAAGAAGTCGCGGACACCGGCGCCGCGCGCGGCGGGCAGCAGCCGCTCCAGCTCCGGGAGGTAGCGCTCGCGCAGGGCGGCGACGGGCGCGTCGATCTCGTCCTGGGCGGCGGACTGCGAGACGGCCAGGTACTGTCCCACCCGTCGCCCACCACCACCCTTGTTCGAGGGCCCTTCGGGCCCGCCCCTCAGCAGCCCTGAGGAGTCGGTGCGGTCGAAGACCCACTGCACCGGGGAGCCGAGTGCGGTGAAGAAGGGCTGCTTCAGCACCTTGCGGTCGTAGACGACGTGCACGTTCAGGATGGGCGCGGTGCCGATGTCGAGGAGCCGGTCGGGGTCGTCGAGGGCGCCTTCGGGGAGCAGTTCGCGGGTCTCGCGCTGCGGGACGGCGAGGACGACGGCGTCCGCCTCCAGGGTCTCCCCCGGTACGTCGACGGCCCAGCGGCCGTCCTCCGTACGGGAGATCCGCTCGGCCTTGGTGCGCAGTTCGGTGCGGACGCCGAGGGAGTCGAGGGCCTTGCGGGCGAGGGTGTCGTGCAGCTCGCCGAGGGGCACGTGGGCCCAGCCGATGTCGGCGGCGCCGGGCTCGGAGAGCAGTCCGGTCTTGAAGACCATGGCGGCCAGGCCCATGGAGGCGTCCGGCGCGGTGGCGTTGAGGGTGGCGACGCCGACCAGGTCCCAGAGGGCCTCGATGGCGCGCGGGGACTGGCCGTGGCGGCCGAGCCAGGTGGCGAAGTCGATGCCGTCGAGGGCCGGGTCGGCGGGGTCGAGGCCCTTGAGCGCGAGCGCGGCGCGGCCGACGCTCGCCCGTTCGGCGAGGGAGAGGTGCGGATAGGTCGCCAGGCTCCTGGCGAGGTGCAGCGGTACGGGCAGGTTGGTGCGCCGCAGCCGGCCGAGGCGGGGGCCCCGGGGGTGGGCGACGTCCAGGACGGGCACGTCGAGCCGGTCCTGGAGCGGCGCGAGGTGGGCGCCCTCGACCCGGTCGAGGAACCACCGGTAGGCGGTGCAGCAGCGCAGGTAGACGTGCTGCCCGTTGTCGACGGTGAGTTCGCCGCGGCGGAAGGAGAACGCCAGCCCGCCGAGCCGCGGACGGCCTTCGAGGAGCGTCACGCGCAGCCCGGCGTCGGCGAGTTGGAGAGCCGCGGTGACTCCGGCGAGCCCGCCGCCGACGACGACGGCGTGCGCCGCGGCGCCGTCCCGGCCCGTCTCACGCTCGGTCATGCCGTCTCCCCTCGGGCCGTCGCAGGCAGGGACGCCGTCGTACGGCGCGGGGTTGCCCGGTGCCGGGCCGCGGACCGTCGCATCAGGCACGCCTCCTGACGATCCGTCGGGAGACGTGGCGGGTGTCGAGGCCGGAGAGGCCGCGTACGGCGACGTACGCCTTCTCCCGGCCGGGCAGGGAGACACGGCCGCGCAGCACCGCCTCCGGGTCGCGCTCGATCCGGTCGAGGAGGCGGCGGTAGATCCCGGCCATCGCGGCGACGCAGGCGCCGCTGCGCCGGTCGAGCATGGGCAGGAGCCGGTAGCCCTCGGCGAACAGGGCGCGGGCGCGGCGGACTTCGAAGTGGACGAGGCCGGTGAAGTCGGATCCGGCGGGCGGGGTCTCGCTCCCGAAGCCGTCGCCGCAGCCGAACTTGGCGAGGTCGTCGGCGGGCAGGTAGGTGCGCCCGTTGCCGGCGTCCTCGCGGACGTCCCGGAGGATGTTGGTGAGCTGGAGGGCGAGGCCGAGGGTGTCGGCGTACTCCGAGGCGCGTTCCACGCCCTGCGCGCCCGGCTGCGTGCCGAACACGCCGAGCGAGAGCCTGCCGATGGCGCCCGCCACGCACCGGCAGTAGACCTTGAGGTCGTCCCACGTCTCGTACGTCTCGCCACGCACGTCCATGAGGACACCGTCGATGAGCTCGTCGAGGCCGCCGAGCGGGATCGGGAAGCGCCGGGACGCGTCGGCGAGGGCCACGGCGACGGGGTCGGTGTCGTCCTCGTCGACCTTGTCGTGCCGCACCCGGTCAAGGAGTGTGCGGGTCGCCTCGAGCCGCTCCCGCTTGGCCTCGGGCGCGAGCGGACCGTCGCCGATGTCGTCGACGCGTCGCGAGAACGCGTACAGCGCGGACATGGCCTGTCGCTTGTCGGTCGGCAGGAGCCGGATCCCGTAGGCGAAGTTGCGCGCCTGCTGTCCGGTGACCGCCTCGCAGTAGCTGTACGCGGCCTGCACCGGCGCCGACGTCTCCGTCTGTCCCTCCACGGTCCGGCTCACCCCTCTCTCCGCGCTCGCAGCAGGACCGTTCCCGCTTCGCGCATCAGACTCGGCTTCGTGGGCTTGGGGGGCGCCGGCAGGACGTCGAACCCGGCGGCGGCGATCGCGTCGAGCGCGGCGAGTCCGCCTGCCGTGAAGCCGGCGAGGAGCAGCCGCAGCCTGCCGCGCACGCTGCCGACCAGCGGGGTGCCGTCGCGCAGCAGGGTGCGGGCGCGGTCGGCCTCGAAGGCGATCAGGGCGCGGACCGAGGCGTTCGCGGTCGGCCGGGCGAGGTCGTCCTCGGTGACGTGGAAGCGCTTCATGTCCTCGGCGGGCAGGTAGATCCGGTCCCGGCCGAGGTCCTCGGAGACGTCCTGGAGGTGCTCGACGATCTGGAGGGCGGTGCAGACGGCGTCGGAGCGGCGGACGCGCTCGGGGGTGGCGGTTCCGGTGATCCCGAGGACGAGCCGGCCGACGGGGTTGGCGGAGAGTTCGCAGTACGCGAGGAGGTCGTCGTACGTCTCGTAGCGGCGCACCAGCTGGTCCTGGCGGTTGGCCGCGATCAGGCCGAGGAAGGGCTCGGGGGTGAGGCCGCGGCTGCGCACGGTCGGCTGGAGGGCGCGGAGCAGCGGGTGGTGCGGGGTCCCGTCGAAGACCCGCATCAGGTCGGCCTCGAAGGCGTCGAGCAGGGCGAGGCGGTCCTCGGCGCGTTCGGGGGCGACGCCGAGGTGGCGGGCGTCGGCCCCGCCGGGTGCGAGGTCGCCGTCGCCGATGTCGTCGACGAGCCGGGCGAAGCCGTAGACGGCCATGAGGTCGTCGCGCCAGGCGCGCGGCAGGAAGAAGGGGGCCACGGGGAAGTTCTCGTCCGCGGCCTTGTCGAGGGTGGTGCGCGAGGAGGCGTCGGGGCGCACCTGCCGGGTTCCCGTCACTGGCCGCTGCCCGACGCGGGGACGGCGACACCCTCGTGGAGCTGGAGATTTCGCGTCATGGCCGTCACATCTCCTGTTCTACACTGCCGATCCAATCCATCCTATTTCGGACACGCCACCGGTCCGCCACGGACGGCCCACCGCCTGACGCCCGAGGATGCCTAGGGGTTATCGACCCACTTGCCACGAATCAGCACCGCTACAGCTTACGTTGTACAACGCCGAGTGCCTCGTCGGGGTGCCGGGCGCTTTGCGAAAAGAACACCCGGAACGTCAACCCGCCCCAGGGGAGCGGAAGTTCAGCTTCCCACCCGCGCCCGGCCGGCGCGGGCCCCGGAGACGACCAGGGCGAGGGTGGACTCGACGACGTCGGCGCGGCGCTGCTCCGGGAGGCCGCCGAGCGGGCCGTCGAGGAGCAGAAGTGACAGTCCGTGCACGGCCGACCACGCGGCGGCCTCCGCGGCGGGCCGGGCGCGCCGCGGGATACGGCAGGCGCCGATCAGGGCGTGCACGGCCTCCGTGAGCAGGGCGAACGCGCGGATCTCGGGTTCGGGTTCGACGGGGCGGCCGAGCGGCACCCAGGCGTCCCCGCAGGCCGCGCGCGGGGTGCAGAAGGCCGCCCGGTAGAGGCCGGGGTGCTCCAGGGCGAAGCCGACGTACCCGCGGCCGAGGGCGGCGAGGCGCAGTTCGGCCGCGACGGTGGGGTCGTCGGCGCCGGGGACCCGCTCGGCGGCCCGCTCCATGGAGTCGGCGAGCGCCCGCTGGGCGTGGGTCTTGACGGCCTTCAGCAGCTCTCCCCTGCCCTCGAAGTGCCGGTAGGCGGCGGTGGGCGAGACCCCGACCCGGCGGGCCGCCTCGCGCAGCACGACGCGTTCGGGACCCCCCTCGGTGGCGAGGTCGACGGCGGCACAGATCAGCGCGTTGCGCAGATCGCCGTGGTGGTAGGTCTTTCCCCCGGTGATCGCTGCCATGGGCTCATCCTGCCCGATGTTGACCGCATGAACATTCCAGGTGGGAGGCGGCGAGCGGGCCGGGGAACGCGAAGGCCCCCGCCGGCTCGGCGGGGGCCTTCGTACGGGGTGCGGACGGGCTACCTCGCGGTCTCGCGCTCGTACGCCCGCATGACTTCCTCGGTGGGGCCGTCCATCAGGAGCTCGCCCTTCTCAAGCCACAGGACGCGGTCGCAGGTGTCCCTGATCGACTTGTTGCTGTGGCTCACCAGGAAGACCGTGCCGGCCTCCTTGCGGAGCTCCCGGATGCGCTCCTCGGAGCGGATCTGGAACCGGCGGTCACCGGTCGCCAGGGCCTCGTCGATCATGAGGACGTCGTGGTTCTTCGCGGCCGCGATGGCGAACCGGAGCCGGGCGCCCATGCCGGAGGAGTACGTCCGCATCGGCAGGCTGATGAAGTCGCCCTTCTCGTTGATGCCCGAGAAGTCGACGATGCTCTGGTAGCGCTCGCGGATCTCGTCCTTGCTCATGCCCATGGCCAGGCCGCCGAGGATCACGTTGCGCTCACCCGTGAGGTCGTTCATCAGCGCGGCGTTGACGCCGAGCAGCGAGGGCTGGCCGTCGGTGTAGACCTTGCCGCTCTCGGTGGGGAGCAGGCCGGCGATGGCGCGCAGCAGGGTGGACTTGCCGGAGCCGTTGCTGCCGATGAGGCCGATGGCCTCGCCCCGGTAGGCGGTGAAGGTGACCCCGCGTACGGCGTGCACCTTGCGGACGCCGCGGGAGACCTCGGCCTTGCCCTTGCCGACGATCCGGCTGAGGGCCGCGGTAGCGCTGCCCTTGCCGCCGCCACCGGTGTTGACCCGGTAGACGATGTGGACCTCGTCGGCGATGACGGTGGGAACGCGTCCCTGGGTGGTGTCAGCCACGGCCGTACCTCTCCTCGGCCTTCCAGAAGTAGACGAAGCCGCCGATGCCGGCGGCGAGGGCCCAGCCGAGGGCGGTGGCCCAGACGTGGGTCGGCAGGTTCTCGGCACCGTAGCCGTCGATCAGCGCGAAGCGGATCAGGTCCATGTAGACCGCGGCCGGGTTGTACATGAGCACGTCGGCGATCCAGGCCGGCTTGTCCGAGAGCATCACCGGGATGGAGAACATCACGCCGGAGGCGTACATCCAGGTGCGCATGACGAACGGCATCAGCTGGGCGAGGTCGGGCGTCTTGGCGCCCATCCTGGCCATGATCATGGCCAGTCCGACGTTGAACACGAACTGCAGGAACAGCGCGGGGACCAGCAGCAGCCAGCTCAGCGAGGGGTAGCTGCCGAAGGCGATCGCGACGGCGGCCAGCACGATCATCGAGTACAGCAGCTGCTGAAGCTGCTGGAGCGCGAACGAGATGGGGAGCGTGGCACGCGGGAAGTGCAGCGCCCGGACGAGGCCGAGGTTGCCCGAGATCGCCCGCACACCCGCCATGACCGAGCTCTGGGTGAAGGTGAAGACGAAGATGCCGGTCACCAGGAAGGGGATGTAGACCTCGGTGGTCATGCCCCGGCCGGCTTCGAGGATGAGACCGAAGATCAGGTAGTAGACCAGAGCGTTCAGCAGCGGGGTCGCCACCTGCCAGATCTGACCGAGCTTCGCCTGGCTGTACTGCGCCGTCAGCTTCGCCGAGGAGAAGGCGAGGATGAAGTGGCGCCGCCCCCAGAGCTGGCGGATGTACTCGAAGAACCCGGGCCGGGCCCCGCTGACCGACAGACCGTACTTGGTGGCCAGCTCGGCCGCGGTCAGGCGGTCGTCGACGGATGGCGGGGCGCTCGTCGCGACCGCACCGTCGTGGGTTGTCTCACTCACAGGTCGGAACTTTCGTATTCAGATGCGCGGTGGTCAGGCACCACGTGTCAGACGACGGGCGGGCGTCCCAGTCGGGTCAGCCGCCACACCGTACGCCATTTCATGGGCCGGCGCGGTCCGCAGGGGGTGGCCCAGCCTTCGCGGAAACCGCCGAGCCACGCCTTGAGCGCGGGGCCCGAGGGACGCCGCGCGAGGGTCAGGAGCAGCCAGACACCGAGATAGACCGGAACCAGGAGTGCGGGGAGGTTGCGCCGGGCCAGCCATACCCGGTTGCGGGCCACGTTGTAGTGGTACGTCGCGTGCCGGGACGGTGGCGTGGTGGGGTGGAGCAGCACCATGTCGGAACGGTAGTCGATCATCCAGTTGGCGTCGAGGGCCCGCCAGGCAAGATCCGTCTCCTCGTGCGCGTAGAAGAACTCGTCGGGCAGACCGCCGACTTCGTCGAGGACCTGGGTGCGGACGGCGTTGGCGCCGCCGAGGAAGGTGGTCACGCGCGAGGACCGCATCGGGTCGGCGGCGCGCAGCCGGGGGACGTGCCGGCGCTGGGTGAGACCGGTCTCCGGGTCCGCGATCCGGAAGCTGATGATGCCGAGCCGCTCGTCGGCCGCGAAGGCCTCGCGGACCAGCTCGGCGGTGTCGCCGCGCTCGAGCAGTCCGTCGTCGTCCAGGAAGAGCAGGGCGTCGACGGGACCGCAGGGGCCCCCGGGGCCGAAGGCCTCGATGCCGACGTTGCGGCCGCCGGGGATGCCCAGGTTCTCGGGCAGGTCGATGGTGTGGACGCCCTCGGGCACCCCCGTGACGGGGGCGCCGTTGCCGACGACGACGACCTCGACCGGGTCGCCCTCCTGCTTGGCCACCGATTCGAGCAGCGCGCGCAGGTCGTCGGGGCGGTTGCCCATGGTGATGATGACGGCGCCCAGCTTCATCGGCGTCCTCACGCTCGTCCCCCTGCTCGTCGTCATGTCGCTCATCCGCCCGCTCCTGGCCATGTCAGCCGGTCCTCACTTCAGCCGGCTCGACGCCAGGATCGACACCAGGTGCAGCACCGTCTGGAGGAGCGCGATGGCCGCGAGGACCGCGACGCCGAGGCGGGTGAAGAACAGGTCGCCCCGGACCGTGTCGAGGATCGCGAGGACCAGGATCAGCAGGGAGGCCTCGATGCCGAGGACCAGGCGGTGGAACTTCAGCGCCGCGGCCGCCCGGCGGGCGAGGGCCATGCCGGAGGAGCGGGGCTCGCTCGCCGCCTCCTTGACCGGCGGCATCCCGCCCTGGTGGCGGGCGACGCCGACGAGGTCGGTCTCCGCCTTGATCAGGATGGCGCCGAGCGCGGCCAGGGTGCCGAGGAAGGCCCACAGCCAGTCGATCCGGCCACCGCCCCACAGGTCGGCGGCGCGCAGCCCGAAGCCGACCAGGACGGCCGCGTCGCACAGGTAGGCGCCGACGCGGTCCAGATAGACGCCGGAGAGCGAGAACTGCTTCTTCCAGCGGGCGACCTCGCCGTCGACGCAGTCGAGCAGCAGGTAGAGCTGGACGGCGACGACACCGAGGACCGCGCCCCAGATGCCCGGCACGAGCAGGGCGGGGGCCGCGAGGACGCCGCAGATCGTCATCACGTACGTCAGCTGGTTCGGCGTGATCTTGGTCTTGACCAGGTGACGGGTGATGCGCAGCGAGATCTCGCGCATGTACAGGCGGCCGCCCCAGTGTTCACCGCTGCGCCGGTCCTTCACACCGGCCGGGTGCACGACCGGGCGGAGCTCAGCTACCGATGGCTTTTGCATAGTCGGCGTACGCGTCCCTGATCTGGTCGTCGGAGAGTTCGAGGTGTTCGAGGATCGTGAAGCGGCCGGGGCGCGTCTGCGGGGCGAAGGCCACGGCGCGGACGAACTCGTCCACGCTGAAGCCCATCTCCTGCGGGGTCACGGGCAGGCCGTGGCGGCGCAGCGTCTCGACGATCTGGAGCGAGCCCTCGGCGGCACCGCGCAGGTGCATCGCGAAGGCCGCGCCGAGTCCGCACTGCTCGCCGTGGCTGGCGGCGCGCTCCGGGAAGAGCAGGTCGAAGGCGTGGCTGATCTCGTGGCAGGCGCCCGAGGAGGGCCGGCTGTCGCCGCTGATCGACATGGCGATGCCGGACATCACCAGGCCCTCGGAGAGGGTGACGAGGAAGTCGTCGTCGCCGACGCCGCCGGGGTGGCGCAGGACCGCCTCGCCGGCGCTGCGGGCCATGGCCGCGGCGAGGCCGTCGACCGGCTCGCCGGTCTCCCGGTGCGAGAGCTCCCAGTCCGCGATGGCGGACAGGTTCGAGACCGCGTCGCCGATCCCGGAGCGGACGAAGCGCACCGGGGCGTCCCGGATCACGTCGAGGTCGATGACCAGCGCGATCGGGGTCGGCACACCGTAGGAGCCGCGCCCGTTGTCGTTGTCCAGGGTGGAGATCGGCGAGCAGATGCCATCGTGCGACAGGTTCGTGGCGATGGCGACCAGCGGCAGCCCGACCCGGGCCGCCGCGTACTTGGTGACATCGATGATCTTGCCGCCGCCGAGGGCGACCACGGCGTCGTACCGCTTGCCGCGCATCGCGTCGGCGAGCTTGACCGCCGCGTCGATGGTGCCGCCGTCGACCGGGTACCAGTCCGCGCCCGGCAGCTCGGGCGCGAACTGGTCACGCAGCTTCAGGCCCGAGCCACCGCTGATCGCGACGGCGATCCGGCCGTTGCTGGAGATCCGCTGGTCCGCCAGGAGGCCGGCGAGGTCGTCCAGCGCTCCCCGGCGGATGTCGACGACGACCGGCGAGGGGATCAGCCGGGTCAGTACTGGCACGCGATCTCACGGCCCTTCGCGAGGTCGTCGTGGTTGTCGATCTCGACCCACTTGACGTCGCCGATGGGCGCCACGTCGATGGTGAAGCCGTCGTCGACGAGCTTCTGGTAGCCGTCCTCGTAGTAGAGGTCGGGGTCGCGCTCGAAGGTGGCCTTCAGCGCGTCGGCGAGCGCCTCGGCGGCCTCGGGCTCGATGAGGGTGACACCGATGTACTCGCCGGTGGCGGTGGCCGGGTCCATGAGCTTGGTGATCCGCTGGACACCCTTGCCCTCGGCCGTGATGACCTTCATCTCCTCGTCGGCGAGGTTCTTCACCGTGTCGAGGGCGAGGATGATCTTCTGGCCGTCGCCGCGCGCGGCGAGCAGGGTCTTCTCGACGGAGACCGGGTGGACGGTGTCGCCGTTGGCGAGGATCACACCGCGCTTGAGCACCTCACGGGCGCACCACAGGGAGTAGGCGTTGTTCCACTCCTCGGCCTTGTCGTTGTCGATCAGCGTGATCGACAGGCCGTACTGCGCCTCCAGGGCCTCCTTGCGCGCGTACACGGCCTCCTTGCGGTAGCCGACGACGATGGCGACCTCGGTGAGGCCGACCTCCGCGAAGTTCTTCAGCGTGAGGTCGAGGACGGTGGTGTCACCGTCGACAGGCACGAGGGCCTTCGGAAGCGTGTCGGTGTAGGGGCGCAGACGCCGTCCGGCACCGGCTGCCAGTACGAGGCCAATCATGCTGTTTCTCCTTCGTCATGTACGGCAGGTGCTCCGGAGGACACCCAGAAACGGATGGACTCCACGAGCACCACGAGCGCGATGGCGACCGCGAGGGCGGTGAGCGCCAGGGCGAAGTCGTCGCCCCGGCTCGCCAGCAGGGCGGCGAGGACCGTCACCAGCAGGACGCGGCCCTCGTGGCCGCCGATGGTGCGCACCAGCCAGGTGGGCGGGGCGCCGGTGCCGCCGCGGATGCGGTACACCGTGTCGTAGTGATGGTAGGCGACGGCCGCCACGAGCCCGTAAGCCGCGGGCAAGGCACCGTTCACCTCGGAGCGGGCGGCGAGGATCAGGACCAGGCCGTACTCGGCGGCCCGGAAGATCGGGGGGACGAGCCAGTCGAGGGCGCCCTTGAGGGGGTGCCCGACGGCGACGCCCGCGGCAAGGACGTACACGACGCCGGCCAGGACGACCCAGTAGCTGCCGACGCTCTTGTCGCCCGCCTCCACCAGCAGGATCGCCGCTCCGACGGCCGCGGCCAGCGGGGCGGTCCAGCGGCCCCGGGTGCTGCCCGGCGAGTGCGCGATGAACTGCGCGATCGGGCCGCTGTCCGCCAGGTCGGCGAGCGCCTGGGCGGCTCGGTCCGACCGCTTCGCCTTGCGGGTCAGCGAGCGGAGCACGCGGCCCGCGGTGGTGTAGCAGGCGCCGAAGGCGCAGCCGATGATCAGCGCCCAGAAGGTGATCCGAGGGGTGGTGACGGCGGTGAGGACCGCGATCATGGCCCAGCGTTCACCGATCGGCAGGATGATCATCCGCCGGACCCAGACGGTCCAGCCGACGCTGTCGAGCCTGCTGGAGAGCGCGGCGGTGGGGCTGGTGTTGGCCGTGGCGTCGTGGTTGGCCTCGTTGAACGAGAAGTCCACGACGTGCCGGCAGGTCATGAGGACCATCGCGCCGAGCGCCAGCGCCCAGACGTCGTCGCCGTTGCGGGCCGCGCCGAGGCCGAGGCCCGCGTAGAAGGCGTACTCCTTGGCGCGGTCGAAGGTGGCGTCGAGCCAGGCGCCCATCGTCGAGTACTGCAGGGAGTAGCGGGCGAGCTGCCCGTCGGTGCAGTCCAGGACGAAGGAGACGAGGAGGAGCACCCCGGCGGCGATGTATCCGCCGCGCTCGCCCGTGGCGGCGCAGCCGGCGGCGACGAGCGCGGTGAGCAGCGAGGCCGTGGTGACCTGGTTGGGGGTGAAGCCTCGCCGGGCGCACCAGCGGGCGATGTAGCGCGAGTACGGGCTGATGGCGAAGGTGGTGAAGAAGCCGTCGTGGGCCTTGACCGCGGAGCGCAGTCGTACGGCCTCGTCGTCGACGGCGGCGACGGCGGCGCGGGCCTCGTGGCGGGCCTCGGCGTCGGTCGGCACGGCGGCGACGAGCGTGCCGAGCGCGGGCCGGTGCACGGCGACGCCGTCGGCGTCGAGGGCCTCGGCGAGGGCGTCGGGCAGGCCCTCGCCGGTGACGGCGGGCGCCGCGGGGGCGCCGGGCACCGTCGCGTACGCGTCGGTCAGCGCACGGGCGAGCGCGGGGCGGGCCTCGGGCTGCGCACTGAGCGCGCCGGGCGCCGCGGCGGCGGGGAAGCGGGGGTCGGTCAGGGCGAGGCGCAGGGCGTGGAGGTGTCCGACGAAGCGCGGGTCGACGACGGCGACCCGTTCACCGGCCGGTACGGCGGCGAGCAGCGCTCCCGTGTCCTGCGGGCCGGAGGCGACCCGCACGTCGAAGCCGAGCGACCGCAGATCGCCGTCGAGCGACGATCCGGGTACCGGAGGACCGGTGAGGATGGCGGTCGACAGACGAACTCACTCCTTGGAGCTGACGGGCGGGCCCTCGGGCCTCACGGCACGGCCCCGGGCACGGCGGCTCGGCCCGGCATCGGGCGGCGGCACGTCGGCTGAGGCTATCGGATGAACATGACCGGAGTTCACCGAGGCTTTGCGGGGCGGATTCCCCCGGGCCCACTCGAATCCTTCCGAGTGCGCCAGGCCCCACGGAGATCATCATGGGTGATCGACCCGCCACCCCACAAACCGTGTGTGAGGGCCGTCCCTACCCACCTTCTCGCGCCGTACCGCCGAACGCGCATCACCGCAGGTCAGCCGAGCTGACAACGGTGTTCAGTGCCGTGTTGCACATACCCCCCACCCGTAGTTCACTGGCGAATCGGAGCGACTCGCGGTGACGCGAAACACGGGATTTCGATACGAGTTCGACACGAGGGAGAGGCGACGTCATGGGGGCTGGACACGACCACGGGCACAGCCACGGAGGACCCCCGCCCACGGGGACCGCGGCGGCTGCCTACCGGGGCCGGTTGCGGATCGCGCTCGCGATCACGCTGTCCGTGATGGTGGTCGAGATCATCGGTGGCATCGTCTCCGACTCGCTCGCCCTGATCGCCGACGCGGCCCACATGGCGACCGACGCGGTCGGCCTCGCGATGGCGCTGCTCGCGATCCACTTCGCCAACCGCCCGCCCACCGAGAACCGCACCTACGGCTTCGCGCGGGCCGAGATCCTCGCCGCCCTCGCCAACTGTCTGCTGCTGCTCGGCGTCGGCACCTATGTGCTGTACGAGGCGATCCAGCGGTTCATCGAGCCCGCCGAGACCAAGGGCGGACTGACGATCATGTTCGCGCTGATCGGCCTGGTCGCCAACATGGTCTCGCTCTCCCTCCTGGTACGCGGCCAGAAGGAGAGCCTGAACGTGCGCGGCGCCTATCTGGAGGTGCTCGCGGACGCGCTCGGCTCGGTGACGGTCCTCGTCTCGGCCGGCATCATCCTTGCCACCGGCTGGCAGTACGCCGACCCGATCGCCTCGATCCTGATCGGCCTGATGATCGTGCCGCGCACGATCAAGCTGCTCCGCGAGACGCTGGACGTCCTCCTGGAGGCGGCGCCCAAGGGCGTCGACATGGCGGAGGTCCGCGCGCACATACTGGCGCTGCCGGGCGTCGAGGACGTCCACGACCTGCACGCCTGGACGATCACCTCCGGCATGCCGGTGCTCTCCGCCCACGTGGTGGTGGACCAGGCGGCGCTCGACTCCGTCGGCCACGAGAAGATGCTGCACGACCTGCAGGGGTGCCTCGGCTCCCACTTCGACGTGGAGCACTGCACCTTCCAGCTGGAGCCCGTGGGGCACGCCGCGCACGAGGCCAAGCTCTGTCTGTGAGTTCTGACCGTGGGCGCTGTCCGTGAGCCCTGTTAGGCTTGATCGACACGCGTTCGAACCGAGTGCGTGAGATGCGTGAGGTGAGAGAGGAGCTGAGGTTGATGACCGTCGCGATGGAGGCTGCCCAGTGCGGCAGCGCCCGGTCCAGCTTCAGCTTCCGGGTCCTCGGCTGACCTGATCCCGGTTCTTCCGAACCGATCACCCGTCGGCCCGGGGCCCTCTCACAAAGGGTTTCCCACGTTGTCCGACAACAACAACGCATCTCACGACGCCTTCTGGGCCCTGCACCACGGCCTTCCGCGCCAGGGTCCGGGCTCCGACGCCACCACCCGCCGTCTGCTCGCGCTCTCCGGTCCGCTCCCCGAGCGGCCCCGTGTGCTCGACCTCGGCTGCGGCCCCGGCCGCTCCGCGCTGCTCCTGGCCGCCGAGGCCGGGGCGGAGGTGACGGCCGTCGATCTGCACCAGCCGTTCCTCGACGAGCTGCGTCGGGCGGCCGACGCCCGCGGGCTCGGCGACCTGATCCGTACGCTCGACGCCGACATGGGCGAGCTGCCGTTCCCCGACGGGTCCTTCGACCTCGTCTGGGCCGAGAGCTCCGCCTACGCCATCGGCTTCGACACCGCCCTGCGCTCCTGGCGCCGACTCCTCGCCCCCGGTGGCACCCTCGTGCTCACCGAGTGCGAGTGGACGGTGGACGAGCCGAGCCAGGAGGCCCGCGCCTTCTGGGACGAGCACTACCCGCTCCGCACCCGGTCCACGAACACCGCGGCGGCCGTCGAGGGCGGCTATCACGTCCTCGGAGTCGTACCGCAGCCCGAGAGCGACTGGGACGAGTACTACGGTCCGCTCGCCGAGCGGGCCGACGCCGCCGATCCCGGCGCTCCCGGCATGGACCGGACCCTCGCCTCGACCCGCGCGGAGCTCGCCATGCGCCGCGACCACGGCGGCGAGTACGGCTACACCGGATACGTCCTGCGGCCCGCCGACCCCCGGTGGCGGACGCGGGCGGAGACCGCCGCCGACATCCGTTCCGTATGGGAGATCAACGCGGCGGCCTTCGAGACCCGGGGCGAGGCCGATCTGGTCGACGCCCTCCGCGCGGACGCCGGGGCCTGGCTGCCCGGGCTCTCGTTCGTGGCCGAGGCCCCGGACGGCTCGATCGCGGGGCACGCGCTGATCACCCGCTGCCACGTCGACGGTGTTCCGGCCACGGCGCTCGCGCCCGTCGCCGTCGCACCGGAGTACCAACGGCAGGGCGTCGGGGAGGCCGTCACCCGGGCGGTGCTCGACGCGGCGCGGCTGCGCGGCGAACGGCTCGTCCTGGTACTCGGCCATCCGGAGTACTACCCCCGGTTCGGGTTCGTACCCGCGTCTGAATATGGAATCCGGCCGTCCTTCGACGTGCCGGACGAGGCCATGAGGGCGCTCGTCCTCGACGGCTCCCACCCGGTCCCGTCGGGCACGATCCAGTATCCGGCGGCCTTCGGCGTCTGACGCCCCGCCCGCTCCCGCCGCTCCGGTGTACTCCGGAGTGGTGGGAGCGGGCCATGTCCGGCCTCCTGAAGTACGGACAAGCGGCTTTTGTGCGGCAGACTGAGGGAGCCCCTCCGGGCCGAGACCGAAGCGAAGGACGGTTATGCCGACCACAACAGCCAGCGTGGCTCACACCTCGTCGAACGGTGTCCAGCCGACGGGAGCCCAGGCGTCGATCATGCTCGAACTGGTCGACGAGAACGGCATCACCATCGGTACGGCGGAGAAGCTCGCCGCCCATCAGGCCCCCGGGCAGCTCCACCGGGCCTTCTCCGTCTTCCTCTTCGACGAGGCCGGCCGGCTGCTGCTGCAGCGGCGCGCGCTCGGCAAGTACCACTCCCCCGGAGTCTGGTCCAACACCTGCTGCGGCCACCCCTACCCGGGCGAGGCGCCGTTCGCGGCCGCCGCCCGGCGCACGTACGAGGAGCTGGGGATCTCGCCCTCGCTGCTCGCCGAGGCGGGCACGGTCCGCTACAACCACCCCGACCCGGCCTCGGGCCTGGTGGAGCAGGAGTACAACCACCTCTTCGTCGGCATGGCGCAGGCCGAACTGCGGCCGGACCCGGAGGAGGTCGAGGAGACCGCCTACGTGACGGCGGAGGAGCTGATGGAGCGGCACGCGAGCGCGCCGTTCTCCGCCTGGTTCATGACCGTCCTGGACGCGGCACGTCCGGCGATCAAGGAGCTGACGGGTCCCGCCGGGGGCTGGTGATCCCGGGCACGGCCGGGGGGAGCGCCGACGGCGCCTCCCCCGGCGCCGCGTACCCCGGGATCAGGGGCAGCGCGGCCCAGATGATCTTCCCGCCGCTCGCGGTGTGCTCCACGTCGCAGGCGCCGCCGGACTCCAGGGCGATCTCCCGGACCAGGAGCAGCCCGCGGCCGCCCGTCTGACCGTAGTCCGCCTCCAGCGCCTTGGGGCGGTACGGATGGTTGTCCTCGACGGACACCCGGACCCACTCCGCGCCGATCGCCACCTCCACCGCCACCTCGGGGGAGAGCAGCGCCGCGTGCTTGACGGCGTTGGTGACCAGCTCCGAGACGATCAGGAGCAGGCCGTGGACCGTGTCGTCGTGGACCGGTACTCCCTGACGGACCAGCAGGTCCCGTACAGCGTGCCGGGCCTGCGGAACAGAGACGTCGACCGCGGGAGCGGTGAAGCGCCAGACCCCTTCGTAGGACGGTGGCCGTGCGGGGACGTTCCCGCTCCCCATAGTCCGGCTCCCACCCTCGTGCTCGATTGTCGCCACACGTCAAGTCTTGGCAATCCGCAGGTCCAGACCGGGCTACTGACCAGAAGTCGACACTTATCGACCACAAATTGATCGGGTGAGTATGCCAACGTCAGTTGTTCGACCGCTCCTGACGCTCCGTTGACACCTTCGGAGGGGTGCCCGGCGACTCGTCCGGTGCGGCGGTGGCCCAGCGGTGCGACGACGTCGACGATACGCCGACCGAGGCCGCACCCTCGACCCTTGCCGATCGTACGGTCGGGGTGCCCGGATAGCATCCGGCGCATGGAGCCCACCGAGCCGCAGCTGAAGGTCGTCGTCGCCGACGCGGTCGCCACCGTCGTCATCGCGAACCCGGCCAAGCGCAACGCGATGACGGCCGCGATGTGGCGGTCCCTGCCCGAGCTGCTCGCGCCGCTCGCCACCGACCCCGAGGTCCGCGCGCTCGTGCTCACCGGCGAGGGCTCCACCTTCTGCGCCGGCGCGGACATCTCGACGCTGCGGGAGCCGGGCGACGAGCAGCAGTCGCTCGCGGTACGGGCCGAGGAGGCGCTCGCCGCCTTCCCCAAGCCGACGCTCGCGGCCGTCCGCGGCTTCTGCGTGGGCGGCGGCAGCCAGCTCGCCGCCGCCTGCGACCTGAGGTTCGCCGAGGAGGGCGCGCGGTTCGGGGTCACCCCGGCGAAGCTCGGGATCGTCTTCCCCGCCTCCTCGACCCGCAGACTTGCCGCCCTGGTGGGGCCCGCGGCCACCAAGTACCTGCTCTTCTCCGCCGAGTTGATCGACGCCGAGCGGGCGCTGCGCACCGGGCTCGTGGACGAGGTCCTGCCGGTGGGCGAACTGGACAAGCGGGTGGCCGAGTTCACCCGAGTGCTCGTCGGGCGCTCGCTGCTCACCCAGGCGGCGGCGAAGGAGTTCGCGGACGGCCGCACGGACCGGGACGCGCACTGGGCCGAGCAGGCACGCGGCAGCGGCGACACCGCGGAGGGGGTCGCCGCCTTCCTGGAGCGCCGCGCGCCCCGCTTCACGTACGGCCTCTGATTCCCCGGCCGGGGTCCGCTCAGCTCTTTTCGGCGAGGTCCTTCGTGGCCGTGCCGCGCCAGTGGGCGACGATCGCCGCCGGGGCCTTCTCCGGGGAGCCCGCGTCGTACGGCGGCTGAGGGTCGTACTCGGTCAGGAGCTGGATGGTCTGGGCGGTCTCGTCGCCGGCGATCCGGCCGATGAGGTGCAGCGCCATGTCGATGCCGGACGAGACGCCGGCGGCGGTGACGTACTTGCCGTCGAAGACGACCCGCTCGCCGGTGGGCTCGACGCCGACCGCCCGGAGCTCGTCGAAGGCGAGCCAGTGCGTGGTGGCCCGGCGGCCGTCGAGCAGGCCCGCGGCGCCCAGGATCAGGGAACCGGTGCAGACGGACGTCGTCCAGGTGCTCGTCGCGTCGGCGGTACGGAGCCAGTCGAGGATCTCCGGGTCGTTCATCGCCTCCCGGGAGTCGGGGCCGCCGGGGACGAGGACGATGTCCGGGTGCGGCACGTCCGCGAGGGTCTTGTCGGCGACGAGCGCGAGGCTGCCCTGGTCGTTGCGGACGGGCCCGGCCTCCTTGGCGACGAAGACGGTCTCGGCCCCGGGGATGCGGGCCAGGAGCTCGTACGGGCCGACGGCGTCGAGGGTGGTGAAGCGCTCGTAGAGCAGGACGGCGATCTGCACGGTGGGGTCCCTTCGGTTCAGTGGGTGGTCTGCGGTGTGTTCGGTACGGGTGCGTGGAAGCGGCGGCGGTAGTCCGCCGGGGCGGTGCCCATGGCCTTGACGAAGGCTCGGCGCATGGCCTCGGGGGTGCCGTAACCGGCGGCCCGGGAGACCTCCTCGACGCCGTCGACCGACTCCTCCAGGAGCCTGCGCGCGTGTTCGAGCCGGACCCGGTCGACGTACCGGCCCGGCGTCGTGCCGGTCTCCGCCTGGAAGGCGCGGGCGAAGTGGCGCGGTGACAGCCGGGCCCGGGACGCAAGGGCCTCGACGGAGAGGTCTCCCGCCGGGTGTTCGGTGATCCACTGTTGGAGGTCCCGCAGCGGCGCGCGCTGGGCGGTCTGGGCGGCGAGCTGGGCGCTGAACTGTGCCTGGTTGCCCGGGCGGCGCAGGAAGACGACCAGGTGCCGGGCGACGGTCAGCGCGGTGTCGCGGCCCAGGTCCTCCTCCACGAGCGCGAGCGCGAGGTCGATGCCCGCGGTCACACCGGCCGACGTGGAGACGCGGCCGTCGCGGACGAAGATCGGGTCCGGGTCCACGTCGACCTGCGGATAGCAGCGGGCGAGGTGGTCGCAGGCGATCCAGTGGGTGGTCGCCCGGTGGCCGTCGAGGAGCCCGGCCTCCGCGAGCAGCAGGGCGCCGGTGCAGACGGAGACCAGGCGTTCGGCGCGCGGGGCGTGCTCGCGCAGCCAGTCGATCAGGCGCGGGTCGGGACGGCGGGTGCCCTCGCCGCCGGGGACGAGCAGGGTGTGCGGGCGGTCCGCGGCGGCGAGCGTCGTGTCCGGGAGCAGCCGCAGGCCGCTCTGGGTGCGGACCGGTCCCCCGTCGAGCGAGGCGGTCACGATCGGGTAGGTGCCGCCACCGGCGCGGCCCGCGCCGGCGAACACCTCCACCGGTCCGGTGACATCCAGGCTCTGCACGTCGTCGAAGAGGACGACGAGCACGGGTCGCTTCGTCATGTGCACCATCCTTGGCGGAGCGCGTGACGTCCGCAATGACGAAGAACCCACCTTTCCTGCCATCGGAACGGGGACGCGTCCCCCGGGGTTCCGGTCGTACCGACCAGTCGGTAACGTTCCGTCCATGACCTCTCTGCCGCCCCGCGCGGGCCGCCGCTGCCACCACATGCTGAACCCGATGCACTCCACGGTGTACTTCTCGCCCGACCTGGACACCGAGTTCAAGGCCCTCGGCTTCGAGGACCCGTCGGCCATGCGGCTCGCCTCGCGCAGTGCCGCGATGGGGGCGGTCGGTGCGGGAACCGTCGCCGCGGCGTTCTACAACTACAACGTCGAGATGCTGGCCCGGCACCTGCCCGCCGTCTGGGACATCGCCTCGCCCGCCGAGGTGGGGGCCGCACGGCTGCGGGCCGTGGACAGCACCCTGCGCCGGCTCCTCGGCGAGGAGGCGATCGCCTCGGCCGAGATGACGGAGGCCGCCGAGCTCGCGCTGCGCGCCACCGAGGCCTGCACCCGGCACGCCCGGCCGCTCTACTCGGCCCACGCCGACCTGCCGGTCCCCGAGGCGCCGCACCTGCGGTACTGGTACGCCGCGACGCTGCTGCGCGAGCACCGCGGCGACGGCCACCTGGCGGCCCTGCTGACCGTGGGCCTCGACCCGCTGGAGGCGATGGTCAGCCACACGGCCACGGGCCTGGGCATGAACCCGCGCTGGGCCCTGGGCACCCGGGGCTGGGGGCGCGCCGACTGGGACGCCGCCGCCGAGCGGCTGCGGAAGCGCGGGCTGATCGACGCGGAGGGCGAGCTCACCGCCGCGGGCACGGCGCTGCGCGAGGAGCTGGAGGAGCGGACGGACCAGCTGGACACCGCCCCGTACGAGCACCTGGGCGCGGCGGGCGTGGAGCGGCTCACGGAGCTGGGCAAGGCCTTCCGGAACGCGGCGTTCCTGGCCGGCGCCTTCCCGACGGACCTCAACGCCAAGAGCTGACCCGAGGCCGCCCGCGGTCCGCGGCCGCGCCACCGGACACGGCGGGGCCGGGGCGCGTGCGGGGTTCCGGAGCGTAAGACGGCACAATGCACTCGCAAGCTTGAGGCACGAGAAGGCGAGTCGGGACACCGTGACGACGTCCATCGAAGGCAGGATCGCCGAGGAACTCGGCGTACGTGAGCGACAGGTGAGGGCGGCCGTCGAGCTGCTCGACGGCGGCTCGACCGTGCCGTTCATCGCGCGCTACCGCAAGGAAGCGACGGAGATGCTCGACGACGCGCAGCTGCGCACGCTGGAGGAGCGGCTGCGCTACCTCCGAGAGCTGGAGGACCGGCGGACCGCCATCCTCGACTCCGTACGGGAGCAGGGGAAGCTGACGGCCGAGGTGGAGGCCCAGCTGCGGGCCGCCGACACCAAGGCCCGTCTGGAGGACATCTATCTGCCCTTCAAGCCCAAGCGCCGCACCAAGGCGCAGATCGCCCGCGAGGCCGGTCTCGAACCGCTGGCGGAGGGGCTGCTCGCCGACCCGTCGGTGGAGCCGGCGGCGGCCGCAGTGGCCTTCGTGGACGCCGACAAGGGCGTCGCCGACCCGGCGGCGGCCCTGGAGGGCGCCCGCGCCATCCTCACCGAGAAGTTCTCCGAGGACGCCGACCTGATCGGCGAGCTGCGGGAGCGGATGTGGGGCCGTGGCCGGCTGGCGGCGAAGGTGCGGGACGGGAAGGAGGAGGCGGGCGCGAAGTTCGCCGACTACTTCGACTTCGCGGAGCCCTTCACCGCGCTCCCCTCGCACCGGATCCTCGCGATGCTGCGCGGCGAGAAGGAGGACGTCCTCACCCTGGAGCTGGAGCCGGAGGAGCCGTCCGAGGTGCCCGGCCCGACCGCGTACGAGGGGATGGTCGCCTCGCGCTTCGGCGTGGCCGAGCGGGGGCGTCCGGGCGACAAGTGGCTCCTCGACACGGTCCGCTGGGCCTGGCGGACCCGGATCCTGGTCCACCTCGGGATCGACCTGCGGCTGCGGCTGAGGACGGCCGCCGAGGACGAGGCGGTCCGGGTCTTCGCGGCGAACCTGCGCGACCTGCTGCTCGCGGCCCCGGCGGGGACGCGGGCGACCCTGGGCCTGGACCCCGGCTTCCGTACGGGCGTCAAGGTGGCCGTGGTCGACAGTACGGGCAAGGTCGTCGCCACCGACACGATCTACCCGCACGTCCCGGCGAACAAGTGGGACGAGTCGCTGGCGAAGCTGGCCCGGCTCGCGAAGGAGCACGCGGTCGAGCTGGTCGCCATCGGCAACGGCACGGCATCCCGCGAGACAGACAAGCTCGCGACCGAACTCATCGCCAAGCACCCCGAGTTGACGCTCACCAAGGTCATGGTCTCGGAGGCGGGCGCCTCCGTGTACTCGGCCTCGGCGTTCGCCTCGCAGGAACTGCCGGGCCTGGACGTCTCGTTGCGCGGCGCGGTCTCGATCGCGCGGCGCCTGCAGGACCCGCTGGCCGAGCTGGTGAAGATCGACCCGAAGTCGATCGGCGTCGGGCAGTACCAGCACGACCTGTCCGAGGTGAAGCTCTCCCGCTCGCTCGACGCGGTGGTCGAGGACTGTGTGAACGGTGTCGGTGTCGACGTCAACACCGCGTCCGCACCGCTGCTTTCGCGGGTCTCGGGCATCGGCGCGGGCCTCGCCGAGAACATCGTGGCGCACCGCGACGCGAACGGCCCGTTCCGCTCGCGGAAGGCTCTGAAGGACGTGGCGCGGCTCGGCCCGAAGGCGTACGAGCAGTGCGCGGGCTTCCTGCGGATCCGCGGCGGGGACGACCCGCTGGACGCGTCCTCGGTGCACCCGGAGGCGTACCCGGTGGTGCGGCGGATGGTGAAGACGACGGGTGGCGAGGTCGCTTCGCTGATCGGCAACTCCGGGGTGCTGCGGTCGCTGCGGGCGGACGAGTTCGTGGACGAGACCTTCGGTCTGCCGACGGTCACCGACATCCTGCGCGAGCTGGAGAAGCCGGGGCGCGACCCGCGTCCCGCGTTCAAGACGGCCACGTTCAAGGAGGGCGTCGAGAAGATCGGCGACCTCGTGTCGGGGATGGTCCTGGAGGGCGTGGTCACGAACGTGGCGGCGTTCGGGGCGTTCGTGGACATCGGCGTGCACCAGGACGGGCTCGTCCATGTGTCGGCCATGTCCAAGACCTTCGTCAAGGACCCGCGCGACGTGGTGAAGCCGGGTGACGTGGTCCGGGTGAAGGTCCTGGACGTCGACATCCCGCGCAAGCGGATCTCGCTGACGCTGCGACTCGACGACGAGGCGACGGCGGACGCGGCGGGGGCGCCGCAGCGGGAGCGCGGGGAGCGGCGCGAGCGCGGTGACCGCGGCGAGCGCGGTGGCCGTCCGCCGCAGCAGCGGCGCGGTCAGGGGCAGGCGCAGGGCGGCCAGGGCCAGCGGTCGGCCTCGGCTCCGGCGCCCGCGAACAGCGCGATGGCGGACGCCCTGCGCAAGGCGGGCCTGCTGAACAACGAGGGCGGCGGCGGGAAGCGGCGCGGCCGCTGACGCGATGCGGGCCCGGCCGTGAGGCCGGGCCCGTCGCTTCCGTGCGGGCTCGCCGCAGCGCGCTGTGTCAGGCGTTCGGGAGGAAGCGGAGGGCCCATTCGGCTCGGTTGGCGACCGTCAGGTCGTCGTCCTCGGTCAGGGGCTGGAGGAGGGCGCGGGAGCGGGCCGGGTCGGCCTGGACCAGGTCGACGATCTCCGCCGCCAGGGAGTCCTGGTCGTCGCCGAGGTCCACGGAGGAGGCCCGCAGGAGCGCCGGCAGGGCGTCCGGGCCGCCGATCGCGGCCAGGACGCCGCCGAGCAGCTCGCGGGCGTAGGCGTTGCGCTCGACGAGGGCCCGGTCCAGTTCGGCCTGGAGCCGGGGCAGCAGCGCCGCGTCGCCCGAGGCGGCGATCTCGTCGGCGAGGTCGATGGTCTCGTCGACATCGGCGTCGAGGTCGTCCAGCATCTCGGTGAGCCGGGTCAGCAGGTCGGTCATGGTGTCTCCTGGAATGCGCCGTCCCTCAGGACGGGGACCGTCTCCGAGGTGTCGACCTCGGCGGCCACCGCGACGTCCTGCGGATAGCCGTACTCGTACAGTTCACGCCCCGAAGCGCAGCCGTGCAGCTCCGCCACCGGGTCCTCCGTCGCCTCCCACAGCGTGGCCGCCGCCCGCGCCTCGGGCGTCAGGGCGTACGGGCCGAGGCCGCGCAGGGCAGACAGGACCGCGCCCGCGCCGAGGAGGTCCTCCAGGGCCGGGCGCAGGGAGCCGTCGGGCCACCGCTCGCCCGAGGCGATCACCGCGAGCGGCCTCGAGTCGGAGCCGTAGCCGTGGGCGGCCAGCCAGCGGGCGACCGCGGTGCGGTTGCGGAGCGAGGCGGCGACCACCGTGGCCCCGCCCGCCCCCGCCGCGATCGTGGAGCCGTTCGGGGACGGCAGGACCAGGCGCGGGGTCGGCGGGGCGGCCCGCAGGGCGGCCGGGGAGAGCGTCCACGGGGTCTCGGGCGTCGCCTCGCTCCGGCCGACGGCGAGGGCCGCGTCGCGCTCGGTCGCGTACGCGGCCGCCCTCTCGTCACGCCGGCGGTACGGGAGGACGGACGTACCCGCCTCCACCGCCACGCCCACCGACGTGGTGAAGGAGAGGACGTCCACGACGACCAGGCACGCGGCGTCCTTCGCCAGGACGGCGGCCTCCGTCGGGCCCCAGCCGAGGGCGACACCCATCAGAGCTCGGTCACCTTGCCGGCCGCGACCTCGACGCGGCGGGTCGTACGGACCGCGTCCAGCATCCGCCGGTCGTGCGTGACCAGGAGGAGCGTGCCGGTGTAGGTGTCGAGTGCGGACTCCAGCTGCTCGATGGCCGGCAGGTCCAGGTGGTTCGTCGGCTCGTCGAGGACGAGGAGATTGACGCCCCGGCCCTGGAGGAGGGCGAGCGCCGCCCGGGTCCGCTCGCCCGGGGAGAGCGTGGTGGCGGGGCGCAGCACGTGCGCGGCCTTGAGCCCGAACTTCGCCAGCAGGGTCCGTACCTCCGCCGGCTCGGTCTCGGGGACGGCCGCGCAGAACGCGTCGAGCAGCGACTCTGAGCCGTGGAAGAGCTTGCGGGCCTGGTCGACCTCGCCGACGACGACGCCCGAGCCGAGCACCGCGTCGCCCGCGTCGAGCGGGAGGCGGCCGAGGAGCGCGGCGAGCAGCGTCGACTTGCCGGCCCCGTTCGCGCCGGTGATCGCGACCCGGTCGGCCCAGTCGATCTGGAGGGTCGCGGGCCCGAAGCGGAAGTCGCCGCGCCGGACCTCGGCCTCGCGCAGGGTCGCCACGACCGAGCCGGAGCGCGGGGCGGAGGCGATCTCCATCCGCAGCTCCCACTCCTTGCGGGGCTCGTCCACGACGTCGAGCCGTTCGATCATCCGCTGCGTCTGGCGGGCCTTCGCGGCCTGCTTCTCGCTCGCCTCGCCGCGCAGCTTCCGGCCGATCTTGTCGTTGTCGGTGGCCTTGCGGCGGGCGTTGCGGACGCCCTTGTCCATCCAGTTGCGCTGCATCAGGGCGCGGCCTTCGAGGGCGGCCTTCTTGTCGGCGAACTCCTCGTACTCCTCGCGGGCGTGCCGGCGGGCGGTGTCCCGCTCCTCCAGGTACGCCTGGTAGCCGCCGCCGTAGAGCGTGATCTGCTGCTGGGCGAGGTCGAGTTCGAGGACCTTGGTGACCGTACGGGTGAGGAACTCGCGGTCGTGGCTGATGACGACCGTGCCCGCGCGGAGCCCCTGGACGAAGGATTCGAGCCGCTCCAGACCGTCGAGGTCGAGGTCGTTGGTGGGCTCGTCGAGCAGGAAGACGTCGTAGCGGGAGAGGAGGAGGGAGGCGAGACCGGCACGGGCGGCCTGGCCGCCGGAGAGCGAGGTCATCGGCTGATCGAGGCCGACGGTCAGACCGAGGGACTCGGCGACCTCCTCGGCCCGCTCGTCGAGGTCGGCGCCGCCGAGGCCTAGCCAGCGCTCCAGGCTCACGGCGTACGCGTCGTCGGCGCCGGGCGCCCCGTCGACCAGGCCCTGGGTGGCCTCGTCCATGGCGGTCTGCGCCGCCGCCACGCCCGTACGGCGGGCCAGGAACTCCCGGACCGTCTCCCCATCGCGCCGCTCGGGCTCCTGCGGGAGGTGGCCGACGGTCGCGCTGGGCGGCGAGAGCTTGAGCTCGCCCTCCTCGGGGGTGTCGAGCCCGGCGAGCAGCCGCAGCAGCGTCGACTTGCCGGCGCCGTTGACGCCGACGAGGCCGATGACGTCGCCGGGGGCGACGACGAGGTCGAGGCCGGCGAAGAGGGAGCGTTCGCCGTGGCCGGCGGCGAGATCCTTGGCGACGAGAGTGGCAGTCATCAGGGGATGAATCGTAAGCCACCGGCCCGACGCACCGTGGTGCGCCCGGACCGGTCCCGGTACGGTCCGGCCATGAGCGACGACGTGATCGTGGTGGGGGGCGGGGTCATCGGCCTGACGACGGCCCTGACGCTGGCGGAGCGCGGCCTTCGGGTACGGGTCTGGTCCCGGGACCCGGCGCCGGAGACGACCTCGGCGGTGGCGGGGGCGCTGTGGTGGCCGTACCGGATCGAGCCCGCGGCGGAGGTGGGCGGCTGGTCGCTCGAGTCGCTGCGGGTGTACGAGAAGCTCGGCGCCGAACCGGCGGCTACGGGGGTACGGCTCGTGCCCGGCGTCCACGCCGAGGTGAACCTCGCCGACCTGGGCGACTGGGCGCGGGAGGTCTCGGGGCTGCGGCAGCTCGCGGCGCCGGAGGTGCCGGGGCCGCACGGGGTGGGTCTGGCCGCGGTGCTGCCGCTGATCGACATGCCGGTCCACCTGGCGTGGCTGCGGGGGCGGCTCGAAGCGGCCGGCGGGGTCGTCGAGCGGCGGACCGTGACCGGCTTCGCCGAGGCGGCCCGGTCGGCGCGGGTGGTGGTGAACTGCGCCGGGCTCGGCGCCAGGGAGCTCGTACCGGACGCGGGGCTGCGGCCGGTGCGGGGGCAGTTGGTCCTCGTCGAGAACCCGGGCGTCGAGGAGTGGTTCACGGCGGCCGACGCGGCGGCGGACAAGACGACGTACTTCTTCCCGCAGCCGGGGCGGCTGATCCTGGGCGGTACCGCCGAGGAGGGCGACGAGAGCCTGGAACCCGATCCGGCGACGGCTGCCGCGATCGTGGCGCGGTGCGCCCTGATCCGGCCGGAGATCGCCGGCGCGCGGGTCGTCGGCCACCGGGTGGGCCTGCGGCCGGCTCGGGCGGGCGGGGTCCGGCTCGACACGGAGCCGCTGCCGTCCGGCGGCCGCCTGGTCCACAACTACGGCCACGGCGGCGCGGGCGTCACGGTCGCCTGGGGCTGCGCCCGGCGCGCGGCGGAACTGGCGTGCGCCTGACCGCGGGGACGGGGCGGGGTCCCCGCCCCCCGGTCACGGTCCTTCGCCCGACGCGCTCGTGCCCGGGCCGATGCGGAGTTCGAAGTCTCCGTCGTACTTCTCGTGGCCCGCGATCACGGCGAGTTCGATGACCTCCTCGCCCACCTCGCCCCGGACGATCAGCGGGTCCCTGCGCAGGTCCCGCATGAGCGCCACGCACATGCCGATCATGACGAGGACGAACGGCGCGGCCACCAGGATCGTGAGGTTCTGCAGGCCCGCGAGGGCGTCGCCCTGGCCGTCGCCGATGAGGAGCATGATCGCGGCGACGGCCCCGGTCACCACGCCCCAGAACACGACCACCGGTCGCGTCGGTTCGAAGGTGCCGCGCTGCGAGAGGGTGCCCATGACGATCGACGCGGCGTCCGCGCCCGACACGAAGAAGATGCCCACGAGGATCATCACGAGCAGGCTCATCGCCCCGGCGATCGGGAACTCCTGAAGCACGCCGAAGAGTTGGCCCTCGGGCGTGCTCTCCTCCGTCAGCCGGCCCTCCTCGCTCAACTTCATCGCGGTGCCGCCGAAGACGGCGAACCAGACCAGGCTCACCACGCTGGGCACGAGGATGACCCCGCCGACGAACTGGCGGATGGTCCTGCCCCGGCTGATCCGGGCGATGAACATGCCGACGAAGGGCGTCCAGGAGATCCACCACGCCCAGTAGAAGACCGTCCAACCGCCCAGCCACTCATGGATGTTGTCGCCGCTGGTCGCCTCGGTGCGGCCGGCCAGCTGCGGCAGGTCGCCGAGGTAGGCGAAGATCGAGGTGGGCAGCAGGTCGAGCACGATGATGGTCGGGCCCGCGATGAAGACGAAGACGGCGAGAATCAGCGCGAGCACCATGTTCGTGTTGGACAGCCACTGGATGCCCTTCTCCACGCCCGAGACGGCGGACACGACGAAGGCGACCGTCAGGACGGCGATGATGCCGACGAGCAGCCCGGTCCCGGTCTTCTCCAGCCAGCCCAACTCCTCGACGCCGCTGCCGATCTGGAGCGCACCGAGCCCCAGTGAGGCGGCCGAGCCGAAGAGGGTCGCGAAGATCGCCAGGATGTCGATGAACCGGCCGGGCCCTCCGTTGGCTGCCCGCTTGCCGATCAGCGGGACGAAGACGGCGCTGATGGTCTGCCGCCGCCGGCGCCGGAAAGTGGAGTACGCGATCGCGAGCCCGACGACGGCGTAGATCGCCCACGGGTGGAGGGTCCAGTGGAAGAGGGTGGTGGCCATCGCGGTCTGCATCCGCTCGGCCGAGTCGACGGGGTGGGTGCCCGGCGGCGGAGTGCCGTAGTGGGCGAGCGGCTCGCTCACGCCGTAGAACATCAGGCCGATGCCCATGCCCGCGCTGAACATCATCGCGATCCACGACACGGTCCGGAACTCCGGCCCCTCGCTCTCGTGGCCGAGGGTGATCCGGCCGTACCGGCTGATCGCGAGCCACAGGGCGAAGACGACGAAGCCGGAGGCGGCGAGCATGAACGCCCAGCCACCGTTGCGGATCAGCCCGTCGAGGAGATCGCTGGAGACGCTCTCCAGGCTGTCCGTGGCCGTGGCGCCCCAGATCACGAAGGCGAGGGTGAGGACGGCGGTGACACCGAACACGATCCGGTCCGTCCGGGCCTTGGGGTGCTGGCCGGGGCGGCGCGGGAGGTCCGCCGTCACCGACAGCCCCTCCCGGCCTCCCCGGCCACCGCCGCTCCCGGACTCCCCGGCTGACTGATCATCCTGCGACACAGGTTCCGCACCTTTCACTGCATTACGGGACAAACACACTCCGTAAGGCAGCAGTACCACAGGTGACACGCCAGTTCCGGGACCAACTCAGCCCGTCCGTTCGTCAGCCCGTCAACAGACCTCCACCGGCCGTCCGGTGGTGAGCCGGTACGCCGCCCGGCCGTCCAGCAGCAACGGGACCAGGGCGCGCCCGGACTGGCGCAGGGGCACCAACACCCCGTCGCCGTCCCGCCGGACCGTGATCCCGTGCAGCGCCAGCTCGTCGCCGAACTCGGCGTACTGCGCGGCGTCCAGGCGGTAGCCGCAGGGCGGGTCCTGGACGATCTCGGCGGGTTCGGCGGGGTCGTTGTCGGCGCCGCCGAGCATGACCGGTCCCCGGTCGGCGAAGCCCGTGTGGCGGGCCGCCGCCGTGGCCGCGCCGAGGATGCCGCGCCGCTCGTCGACGTACGCGAACGCGCCCTTCAGCGCGACGAGTTGGGTGGTCACCCGGCGCCGCTTGTTGCGCGCGTCGTCGTCGGCCTCGGCCTGGGTGAGGGCCTCGATCCGGGTCTCGACGAGCAGGCCGACGGAGTGCTTGACACCGGCCGTGTTGCGCAGGATGCGCTCCTGGCCGTCGCCCGCGACCTGCTTCACGGGCTGACCGGTGTGCGGGTCGGTCCAGATGCCGTATATGCCGCTGCTGAAGCCGGAGATCCCGGCGGCCGACCGGACGTAGGACTCCGACAGGGTGTGGGCCTCGTCGTGCACATGGGTGTCGGTGTTGAGGTTGCGCGGCCAGAGGGCGAGCAGGTCCTTGTCGTAGTACGGCGAGGTGCCGTCGTACTCGTGGAGGTCGTAGACCAGTTCCGGGCGCCGGTCGCGGATGAGGGCGGCGAGCGCCCGGCCCTCGGCGGTCGCCAGGGCGAGGTGGTCGCGGTTGACGTCGACCCCGTCGGCGTTGCCCCGGGTGTCGGCCTCGCGGCCGTCCGGGTTGGCCGTGGGGACGACGAGGACGGTGGTACGGGCGAGGAAGCGCAGGGTCTCCTTGTCCCGCGCGTACGCCAGGTCGCGCACGGTGGTCAGGCAGGCCTCCCGGCCCGACGGTTCGTCACCGTGCTGCGAGCAGACGAGGAGCACGGTGGTGCCCGTCGCACGCGCGCCGACCGTGGCGAGCCGGATCGGGCGGCCCTGCTCGGTCGTTCCGACGGTCCGCACCGCGACCCGGTCGTTCGCCCGGTCGACGGCGGCGAGGAACGAGCCCTCCTCCGTCTCGGTCGTCCACCGGGCGCCGTGGCTGGTCTCGAAGCCGGTCCGTGGGGGCTGCGCCGGGCCCGCCCCGCCGTGCGCCTCCGCGGGAACGGCGACGAGCGGGAGGCCGAGGGCGGTGACGCCCGCGACGAGGGCGAGCGTGCGCCGTGCGGGACGGCTCGGGCGGCGGCTTGGTGCGCGGGTCATCGGGCCTCACCCGGGACGGGGATGCCCGGGCGTGCGGGCCCGACACCCGTGAGCGGCCGCTCGGCCTGCGCCGAGCGTGCGTCGACCGTACCGGCGGTCGCCCGCGTGAACGCCTCGACGCCGCCGACGAGCGGCAGTTTCGCCGAGGTCCTGGCGAGGTCGAGGGCGAGCGTCGGGGTGGTCGACGGAGGATCGAGGAGGTCCTTGTCCGTGCCGCCGACGATCAGGGCGAGCCGGTGGCCGGCCGGGACGACGTGGTCGGTGGCCGCCAGCTTGAGCGTGATCGTGTACGCCCTGCCGGGGGTCAACGGCCGGCCCTGCTTCGGGTTGGCCCACGTGCCCAGGTCCGCCCAGCCCCGGCTGACGACGGTGTAGCCGACGTCCGTCGTCCGGGCCTTCGTCTCCTTGAAGCAGGCGGAGTCGCCCTCGGTGCTCGCGCCCCAGCAGGTCCGTTCGGTGAGGGTGGTGATGCCCTCGCCGGGGGCCGCGTAGTCCCGGATGGTGTCGGGGCCGAGGTCGACGAGTACGGCCGACAGGTGGGCGGTCGCGGTCGTCGGGGTGGCCGTGACGGTCACCGTGGAGGAGCCGGAGAGCCGCAGGTCGCGGGTGAGCTGCCGGGTGGTGAACCCGGCCTGGGCGGAGGTCGGGTCGTCGATCCGGGCCGCCCAGTCGGTCTCGCCGAGCGCCGGGTCGTCGGTGAAGGTCTCCGTGGTGCCGGGGGCCGCGGGGGTCCGGCCGAGGGTGCCGGCGCGGGGCTCCTGGCCCGTTCCGGGGCGAAGGGTGGTGGGCTCGGTGGCGCGCGGCGGCCAGACGCGGTCGGTGGTCCAGCGGTCCGGGGCCCGCTCGATGTCGGCCATCGGCTCGCGGTCGACGCCGTTGTCGTAGCCGAGGAGCTCGTGGTCGAACCAGCGGTGCAGGGTGCGGACCCAGTCGGCGCGCCGGAAGTCGAAGGGGTCGACGTGGCCGGTCTGGGAGAGCCAGATCTTGCGCTCGACGCCCTGCGCGGCGAGGGCGTCCCACCACTGGCCGAACTGGTTGGCGCGGACGTTGAGGTCCTGCTGCCCGTGCACGACGAAGACGCTCGCCTTCACCTTCCGGGCGTCCGGGACGTGGTTCCGCTCGCTCCAGGCGGGCGTCCAGTCCCCGCTGTACGGGGTGCCCGCGGTGACGCGCTCCTGGACCGCGCCGCAACGGGCGGCCGCCTCGGGGCTGTTGACGTACTCGGAGAGCCAGCTCGGGTTGGCGTTGTAGAGCGGGGCGCCCTGCGAGTGGAAGTAGTCGTACCAGGAGGAGATCGCCCCGATCGGGACGATCGTCTCCAGGCCCTCGACCCCCGTGGCGGCGACGCCGTTGGCGATCGTGCCGTCCCAGCTCTTGCCGATCATGCCGACCTTGCCGGTGGACCAGTCCGTGCCCTTCGCCCGCTCGGAGCCGGTACGGGTCGTGTAGCCGCGCGCGCGGCCGTTCAGCCAGTCGACGACCGCCTTGGCGGACTGGACGTCCGAGCGGCCGCCGACGTCGTCGCAGCCGTCGGAGCGGTTGGTGCCGGCGAGGTCGACGGCGACGAAGGCGTAGCCGCGCGGCACGAAGTAGTTGTCGTAGAAGAGCGGGAACCGGACCGGCTTCCCAGCGGCGTCGTAGGTCTTCTTCTGGCTCTCGTTGCCACGTCCGCAACAGGCGTAGTACGGGCTGGCGTCCATGATGACCGGGATCTTCCGGCCGGTCGCGGCGGTCTCGCGCGGGCGGACGATGTCGGCGGCGACCCGGTCGGTGCGACCGTCCCCGTCGCCGTCGAGACCGGTGTCCACCCAGACGGACTCGCGTATCGCGTCGCCGTAGGAGTACACGGGCTTGGACTCGCGCACGGTCCGGTCGGCTGCCTGGGTGTCCGCGGCCAGAGCGCCGGACGGCGAGACGAGGGCGGACAGCAGGGCGGCCGTGGCGGCCACGGCGAGGGTTCTGCGCGACGGACGGGCTCCGCGGGTTCTCCGCACACGTATCGGCATGGGGCGGAACGTACCCCCGTCAACTCCCGCGCAAAAGAGTGCCGTCGGGAGCGGAGAGGCACGGGTGGGGCCGGAGGCTCCGTTTCGGCCGAATGGCGATCGTGTGAAAGGAGGTCCTCTGGACGTGACGGGGCATCACTGCGCTGAATAGCGTCGCTAAGGACCGAACACCATGCATGCTTCTTACCGACTTGGAGCTCTCGTGCACCGCAGACTTGTCGTTCCGAGCGCACTCGCGGCGTCCCTCCTGCTGGCGATCCCGGCATCCGCCGCCGACTACGTTCCGGGCGCATCGGGCATCGGCGACCCCTACTACCCGGCCAGTGGCAACGGCGGCTACGACGTCTCCCACTACGACCTGCGGCTGACCTACCAGCCCGCGACCGACCTCCTGGAGGGCACGGCGACGATCCTCGCCACCACCAAGCAGAACCTCTCCCGCTTCAACCTGGACCTCGGCCTGAAGGTCAGCGAGGTGCGGGTGAACGGCAAGAAGGCCCGGTTCACCACCAGCGGCGAGCAGGAGCTGGAGATCACCCCGGCGGCCCCGCTGGAGAAGAACCGGACGATCTCGGTCGTCGTGCGGTACGCGGGCAAGCCCTCCGAGGTGAAGATCGGCGGATGGACCGCCTGGCACCGCACGCCGGACGGCGGTGTGGCCGCCCAGGAGCCGGACTCGGCCGCCTGGTGGTTCCCGTCCAACGACCACCCCCTGGACAAGGCGACCTTCGACGTCTCGGTCTCCGTGCCGGACGGCACGCAGGCCATCAGCAACGGCGTGCTCCAGTCGCAGTCCTCGCGGCTCGGCTGGACCCGCTTCAACTGGCGCTCCAACAAGCCCCAGGCGACTTATCTGGCCACGCTCGCGGTGGGCAAGTTCGACATCACCACGGACAAGACCGCGAAGGGCCTCCCGGTCCTCAACGCGTACAGCAAGGACCTCGGCGACAACGCGGGCGCGGCCCGTGCCTCGATCGAGCGGACGGCCGAGGTCGCGGAGTGGCTGGAGGAGGTCTTCGGTCCTTACCCGTTCAACGCGCTCGGCGGCTACGTCCCCAACGTGACCAGCGGCTACGCCCTGGAGACGCAGACCCGGCCGTTCTACAGCCCGCGCCAGTTCTCCAACGGGGCGAACGTGTCCGTGGTCGTCCACGAGTTGGCCCACCAGTGGTACGGCGACAGCGTCTCGGTCGACCGGTGGAAGGACATCTGGGTCAACGAAGGCTTCGCCCGCTACAGCCAGTGGCTCTGGTCGGAGAAGGAGGGCGAGGGCACGGCGCAGGAGCTGGCGGACTACGTCTACCAGACCCGTACCGCCGAGGACCCGTTCTGGACGGTCGCGCCGGGCGACCCGGGGCCGGACAACCAGTTCCACATCGCCGTCTACGACCGGGGCGCGCTGGCGCTCCAGGCGCTGCGCAACGAGATCGGCGACGAGGACTTCTTCGCGATCCTGAAGGGCTGGCCGACGGAGTTCGCGTACGGCAACGCCAAGGTCAAGGACTTCGTGAAGTACGCGGAGCGGATCTCGGGCAAGCCGCTGGCCGCGCTCTTCGACACCTGGCTGTACGAGCCGGTGAAGCCGGCCGCGTCGACGGCGGGCGATTCGGGGATCTCGGCCGGGACGGCGCGTTCGACGGCGGCCGCTCCCGGTGCGCCTGCCGCGTCTGCGAAGCCCGTGCAGCCGAAGTCCTGGAAGAAGATCGCGGAGACGAACACGATCCACGAGCACGGCGGCCCCGAGGGCCACGGCGGTCACTGAGCCGTCGCGTACGCGCCCCGCGCCGCCCCCAGGGGTGGGCGCGGGGCGCGTCCGTGTGCCGCGAGTAGGCTCACCGGCCGTACGGAACGGCAGGCGGGAGCGGGCGGTGGCAGTGGAGACGGAGCGGTACGGGGACCCGGAGGTGCGGGAGGCCGTCGCGCGGCGGGTCGGCGCGGAGTGGGGGCTCGAGCTGCCGGACTCCTTCTTCCGGTTCGCCGACTTCCTCGCCGCGCTCGGACCCGTCGAGCAGCGGGCGCTGAGGGACCTGGGGCTCGCGCCGTACGGCGTGATGGACCTCTTCGCGGACCCGTCGGCGCTCCCCCGCGAAGGTCTCGACATCCGGGTACACGGGCGGTACTACCGCGATCCGCCGGAGTTCCTCACGTTCCTGCACGGTGGCACCGACGGCCTGCACTTCGGGCTCTGGTCGGACGACGGACGCTTGTGCGACGGAGTCGCCTCGTACTACACCAACGACGGCGACGGGATCGAGCGGTGCCACCGCACCCCGCTGGAGGCCGTACGGGCCCGGATCGAGGGGGCGGAGCGCGACCTCGCCGACTACGCGGCCGACGGGGACGAGGCGGAGCTCGCCCGCCTCACCGACCTGGGGCGGCTGCGGGCGGTCCTGACCGGCTTCGAGACCGGGGAGCGCACGGAGACGGGACTCGCCTACTCCGAGGCGTACGTGTACCGGCGGCCGCCCGTCGACACCGCTCGGATCACGACCATGGACGGCGCGGGGGCTCTGGTTACCGGGGCGACGGTCCTCGACCGTCCGCCGCACGGCGCGGCCGACGTCCATCGCTTCGGCACCTTCATGGAGGACCTCCTCGACGACGCCGATGCGGCCCGTGCGGCGCGCGACGAGGCGCTTCGGCGGGCGGTGTCCGGGGATCCGGCGGAGGCGCTGGTGCTCGGGCGGGACCTGCACCGCGCGTCGTACGGCCGGGCGGAGCACGAGGCGTACGCGAGCGAGCTGCTGGCCGTCGCGTACCGGGAGCTCGGCCGCCCCGCGCTCGCCGAGGTCGCGGCGGCCCACCACCGCCACCGCGCACTGCCGGACGTGGACGTGCTGCGACGCGCGCTGAGCCGGCCCGCATGAGCGCGGCCCGGCTCGGACCAGCCGGCCTGATCCCCGTCTGCCTGATCCCCGCCCGTCTGAGAGCGCTTTCGATCTCCTCCCTCGCCCGCTCCACCAGGGGTTACCCTCGACGCTGTCAGCACCGTCGCAGCATCGTGCCCGTGGGGAGCCAGCTTTGAGCGAAACGACGTCCGGGACGCGCCCGACCCTGGAAGCCGTGGCCGAGCGCGCCGGGGTGTCCCGGGCGACGGTCTCCCGGGTCGTCAACGGCGGCGCCGGGGTCCGCGAGGCGCTCGCGGAGAAGGTGCGCGAGGCCGTCGCCGAGCTCGGCTACGTCCCCAACCACGCCGCACGGAGCCTCGTGACCCGGCGCAACGGGGCCGTCGCCGTGATCATCGCCGAGCCCGAGTTCCGGATCTTCTCCGACCCGTTCTTCGAGCAGCAGGTACGCGGAATCAGCCGCGAACTGACCGCCCACGACGCACAGTTGGTCCTGCTCTGGCTGGAGGGTCCGGGCGACCACGAGCGGATCGCGCGGTACCTCGGCGGCGGGCACGTCGACGGGGCGCTCGCCTTCTCGCTGCACACCGACGACAAGCTCCCGGAGATCGTCCGGCGCGCCCAGGTGCCGACTGTCTTCGGCGGACGCCCCGGCTGGACGGCCGTCGGCGACCCCACGGTGCCGTACGTCGACTGCGACAACCGGGGCGGGGCCCGGGACGCCGTGCGCCATCTGCGCGCGCTCGGGCGCCGCAGCATCGCGCACATCACCGGCCCCGGAGACCAGACCTCGTCGCTCGACCGGCTCGCCGGATACCGTGACGAACTGCCGGAATCCGGACCGGAGCTGGTGGCCGAGGGGGCGTTCACGGAGGAGAGCGGCGCGCGCGCGATGGCCGAACTCCTGCGCCGGCGCCCCGATCTGGACGCCGTCTTCGCCGCCAACGACCTGATGGCCTCGGGCGCGCTGCGCGTGCTGCGCGAACACGGCCGGCGCGTCCCGGACGACGTGGCGCTCGTCGGCTTCGACGACATGCTCCAGGTGGCCGAGGCGACCGATCCGCCGCTCACGACGGTCCGTCAGGACATCGAGGGCATGGGCCGGTTGATGGTACGGCTGCTCATGGGCACCCTCGACGGTACGGGCGTGCCCGAGCCCGTGATCACCACCACCGAACTGGTCCGCCGCGCCTCCGCCTGAGCCTTCCGGCCCGTCGGATCTCGCGGTGTACGGCTCCTGAAGAGCGCGGACAAGTCACGGCGTAGGCTGAGCTGTTACGCGTTCGACTCTTGACGGGAACCTGGCCTGGGAGGCACGCTCCAGACGCATTCCTGAGAGCGCTCTCAAGACGGAGGCTTCCCATGCGCACCCCTGCCCGAGCCGCCAGAACGACCGCCGTACGGACCACAGCCGTACGGATCGGCGCGGTCGTCCTCACCGGGGCCCTGCTCGCCGCCTGCGGATCCGGTGGATCCGACGACACGTCCGACGGCGCGGGCGGAAAGGTCACGATCACCGTCGACCTCTTCGGCTCGTTCGGCTACAAGGAGGCCGGGCTCTACGCCGCGTACGAGAAGCTCCACCCCAATGTGACGATCAAGCAGAGCGACACCGAGGACGAGCAGGACTACTGGAAGTCGCTCCAGACCCGGCTGGCCGGCGGGGGCGGGCTCGCCGATGTCCAGGGCATCGAGGTCGGCCGGATCGCCTCCGTCACCCAGCAGCAGGCCGACAAGTTCGAGGACCTGACGAAGTACGGCGCGGACGCGCTGAAGGGCGAGTTCGCCGACGCCAAGTGGTCCGCCGCGACCACCAAGGACGGCAAGGTCCTCGGCCTCGGCACGGACGTCGGCCCGGAGGCCATGTGCTACCGCACCGACCTCTTCAAGCAGGCCGGACTCCCCACGGACCGCACCGAGTTGGCTCAGAAGTGGGCCACCTGGGACGGCTATCTGGAGCTCGGCAAGCAGTACAAGGCCAAGGCCCCGGCCAAGAGCGCCTGGGTGGACAGCGTCGGCAGCTTGTACGCGGTCATGATCGGCCAGGAGAAGGAGCGGTACTACGACGCGTCCGGGAAGCTCATCTACGCCGAGAGCCCCGCCGTGAAGTCCGCCTGGGACGCCTCGACGAAGGCCGCGCAGGACGGGCTGAGCGCCAAGCTGGACCAGTGGTCCCCGCAGTGGAACCAGGCCTTCTCCACCGGCTCCTTCGCGACGCTCCCCTGCCCCGCGTGGATGCTCGGCTACATCAAGGGCCAGGCCGGTGACGCGGGCAAGGGCAAGTGGGACATCGCCAAGCTGCCCGGCGGCGCCGGGAACTGGGGCGGTTCGTACCTCTCCGTACCGCGCGCGGCGAAGCACAAGAAGGAGGCGTACGAGCTGATCAAGTGGCTCACCGCCCCCGAGCAGCAGGCCACGCTCTTCACGAAGCAGGGCAACTTCCCGTCCTCGACCGGCGCCATCTCCAAGGTCGCGACGGCGACGGACCCGTACTTCTCCGGCGCCCCGATCGGGCAGATCTTCGGCGACGCGGCCAAGGCCGCCCCGGTGCAGGTGCTCGGGGTCCACGACAAGAACGTCGCCGACCAGATCACCAACGCGCTGAGCGAGGTCGAGCGCAAGGGCACCTCGCCCGAGAAGGCGTGGTCCAACGCCCAGAAGGGTGTCGAGAACGCGGTCGGATGACGCGCGGGGGTGGGGGCCGGGCTTCCGGCCTCCAGGCGGCCGGCGCCGCGCCCGGGGTTCCAGCACCCCGGCGGCGGCCCGGCTCCCGGCCCACCGCCCCCACCCCTCCGTACCCGCAGGAATCGCACCCGCTCATCCGACCCGAAGGGCCGCACCGTGACCCTGACCGCCTCCGGGCCGACGGCGGCACCCGTCCCGCCGTCGGCCCGGCCCGCCGGACCGGCGCGCCGCCGCAGACGGTCCGCGCTCGTCCCCTACGCCTACATCGCCCCGTTCTTCACCCTGTTCGCGGCCTTCGGCCTCTTCCCGCTGCTCTACACCGCGTTCGTCTCCCTCTACCGGGTCGAACTGCAGACCCCCGGCGACATGGAGTGGCGCGGCTTCGGCAACTACACGGCGCTGCTCACCGACGAGTTCTTCTGGACCGCGCTCCGCAACACGTTCACCATCGGGGTCCTGTCCACCGTCCCGCAGCTCGCCATGGCGCTCGGCCTCGCCCATCTGCTCAACTACAAGCTCCGTGGCCGGACGTTCTTCCGTACGGCGATGCTCCTGCCCTACGCGACCTCCGTCGCCGCCGCCACCCTCGTCTTCGCCCAGCTCTTCGGGCACGACTACGGACTCGTCAACTACGCGCTCTCGCTGGTCGGTTTCGACCCCGTCGACTGGCAGAACAACACGGTCGCCTCGCAGATCGCGGTCTCCTCGATCGTCGTCTGGCGCTGGACCGGCTACAACGCGCTGATCTACCTCGCGGGCATGCAGTCCATCCCCTCCGAGCTGTACGAGGCGGCGGAGATGGACGGGGCCTCGCGCTGGCGGCAGTTCTTCCACGTCACCCTGCCCGGACTGCGTCCCACGATCGTCTTCACCACCGTCGTCTCCACGATCGGCGCGACCCAGCTCTTCGGTGAGCCCCTGCTCTTCGAGGGGTCGATCTCGGGCGGCATCTCGCACCAGTACCAGACGCTCGGGCTCTACCTCTACGAACAGGGCTGGGGCTTCTTCCATCTCGGCCGCGCCGCCGCCATCGCGTGGCTGATGTTCCTGCTCATTCTCGTCCTCGTCGGGGTCAACGCCCTGATCGTGCGGCGCCGTTCACGGAAGGAGAGCCGCGCGTGACCACCCGTGTCGCCGGCCGTACCGGGCGCGGGGGCCGGGTCACGTACGCCGTCCTGATCCTCGCCGTCCTCGTCTCGGCCTTCCCGTTCTACTGGACGATCGTCGCCGCCAGCCGTTCCAACGCCGACCTCGCGCAGGTGCCGCCGACGCTGCTGCCGGGGCCGAACCTGATGCGCAACTTCGAGGCGGTGATGGAGGAGGCGGACATCGGCAAGGCCCTGTTCAACTCGCTCATCGTCTCCGGCTCCATCACCGTCGGCACCGTGCTCTGCTGCACCCTGGCCGGGTTCGCCTTCGCCAAGCTGCGCTTCCGGGGCCGGGGAGCGCTGCTCGCGATCACCGTCGGCACGATGATGATCCCGCCGCAGCTCGGGGTGATCCCGCTCTTCATGCTCATCGCCGAACTGGGCTGGGTGAACCAGCTGCAGTCCGTGATCCTGCCCGGTCTGGTCTCGGCCTTCGGGGTGTTCTTCATGCGCCAGTTCCTGGTGCAGTCGCTGCCCGACGAGCTGATCGAGGCGGCCCGGGTCGACGGGGCGTCCTCGGCGCGGATCTTCTGGTCGATCGTGGTGCCCGTGGCCCGGCCTGGCATGGCGGTGCTGGGGCTGCTCACCTTCATGGCCGCCTGGAACGACTTCTTCTGGCCGATCATCGCGCTGTCCTCGCAGGAGCCGACCGTGCAGGTCGCCCTCCGCCAGCTCGGCGGCGGCTATGTCCACGACCAGTCCGTGATCATGGCCGGCACCCTGCTCGGCACGCTGCCCGTGCTGCTCGTCTTCGGCCTGCTCGGCCGGCAGATCGTCGGCGGCATCATGCAGGGCGCCGTCAAGGGCTGAGCAGGTGGCCGACCGTACCCTCTTCCTCTCACAGGAGTTCTCCCTCCATGAACGCTCTCTTC
Source organism: Streptomyces sp. NPDC026092 (assembly GCF_040638605.1). Classification (NCBI taxonomy): domain Bacteria; kingdom Bacillati; phylum Actinomycetota; class Actinomycetes; order Kitasatosporales; family Streptomycetaceae; genus Streptomyces; species Streptomyces sp. NPDC026092. Next base: position 218,247 of record NZ_JBEZYN010000001.1, on the reverse strand, counting down.
CCTGACGGCTTCCGCTGGGGCGCGGCCACCGCCGCCTACCAGATCGAGGGGGCCGCCACCGAGGACGGCCGCACCCCGTCCATCTGGGACACCTTCAGCCGTACGCCGGGCAAGGTGCGCAACGGCGACACCGGTGACATCGCCGCCGACCACTACCACCGGGTCCGTGAGGACGTGGCCCTGATGAAGGACCTCGGCCTCACCGACTACCGCTTCTCCCTCTCCTGGTCCAGGGTCCAGCCGACCGGGCGCGGCCCGGCCGTCCAGAAGGGTCTCGACTTCTACCGGGGCCTGGCGGACGAGCTGCTCGACGCCGGTATCCGGCCGGTCGCCACGCTCTACCACTGGGACCTGCCCCAGGAGCTCGAGGACGCGGGCGGCTGGCCGGAGCGGGTGACGGCGGAACGCTTCGCCGAGTACGCGGGGCTCGCCGCCGAGGCGCTCGGCGACCGGATCACCACCTGGACGACCCTCAACGAGCCCTGGTGCGCGGCCTTCCTCGGTTACGGCTCCGGGGTGCACGCCCCGGGCCGTACCGACGACGCGGCCGCGCTGCGCGCCGCCCACCACCTCAACCTGGCCCACGGCCTGGCCGCCCAGGCGCTGCGCGCGGCCGTGCCCGCCTCGGCCGAGCTCTCGCTGACCCTCAACCTGCACTCGATCAGGCCGCTGTCCTCCTCCCCCGAGGACGCGGACGCGGCCCGCCGCATCGACGCCGTCGCCAACCGGATCTTCCTCGACCCGGTCTTCCACGGCCGCCTCCCGGCCGACCTGGTCGAGGACACGGCGGAGATCACGGACTGGTCCTTCGTCCGGGACGGCGATCTGGACGTGACCTCCACCCCGATCGACTCGCTCGGCATCAACTACTACACGCCCACCATCGTGGGCGCCGGTGTCTCGGAGTCACCGTCGCCGTACCCCGGCGCGCCGGGCCGGGTGCGGTTCGAGCCCGCGCCGGGGCCGCGTACGGCGATGGACTGGCCGGTGGACGCGGACGGGCTGTACGAGCTGCTGGTCCGGCTCCGGGACGAGCTGCCCGGGGTGCCGCTCCTGATCACCGAGAACGGCGCGGCCTACGACGACTACGCCGACCCGGAGGGCCAGGTCCACGACCCCGAGCGGGTGGCGTACCTCGACGCGCACCTGGCGGCCGCCCACCGCGCGCTCGCCGACGGTGTCGACCTGCGCGGGTACTTCCTCTGGTCGCTCCTGGACAACTTCGAGTGGGCGTACGGCTACGGCAAGCGGTTCGGGATCGTGCACGTGGACTTCGCGAGCCAGCGCCGTACGCCGAAGGACAGCGCGCGCTGGTACGCGCAGGTGATCAAGCGCGGGCGCCTGGCGCCCTGAGCGCTAGCGCAGGGCGGACGCGGCTTGGCGCCGGGCCTCCTGGCGCGCTTTTCGGGCGAGGGGGAGGTAGCGCAGCCGTTCGGGGAGTACGGGCACCACGGCCCGTACGACCCGGGCGAAGCGGCGGAGCCGGCGCTCCTGCTCGTCGGTCCACTCCAGACCGATGGCCTCGCGGGCTTCCGGGGGCATCAGGCCGACGGTGACGAAGGCGCGGAAGCGGGCGAGGCGGGGAAGGAGCACCGGCCACAGGAGCCTGAGCAGCAGCCGCAGCGGCAGCGGGCCCCGGTCGGGCGGCGGGACGGGCTGGTCGACGGCGGTCAGCTCGCGCAGGACGGCGGTGGCCTCCAGCTCGCCGAGCCTCTTGCGGAAGTACGGCCAGAACTCCTCGACCGTCTGGGGCATGTCCCGGTCGTGGATGCCGAGGATGCGGCCGACCTGGAGCCACTCGGCGTAGAGCTGCCGTTCCTGGGCCTCGGTGAGCGGGCGGTACAGCAGGCGCAGGCCGTGGTGGTAGACGGGGAAGCCGGTGGCGTGCACCCAGGAGTAGTGGGCCGGGGTGAGCGCGTGGTAGCGGCGGCCGTGGGCGTCGACGCCCTGGATGTCCCGGTGGAGTCTGCGGAGCCGGCGCCCCTCCTCGGCCGCGGCCTCGCCGCCGTACACCCAGAGCTGTACGGAGCGCAGGGAGCGCTCGCCCCGGCCCCAGGGGTCGGTGCGGAAGACGGAGTGCTCGTCGACGCCCGCGCCGACGGCGGGGTGGGCGACCTGGAGGGCGAGGGCGGCGGGCAGCATGAGGAGCCCCCGGACGTCCCCGGCGACGCTCCAGAGGACACCGCCGGCGGGCGGCGGCTGGGGCGTCTCGGCCGGGTGCGGTGCGGTCATGCGGGCGGTTCCTCTCACGTACTCAGCCTGCCCCGTTCCGGGCCTTTCCGGCAAAGGGCGCAAAGAATCGGGGCCGCGTCCCGGGCATCGGCCCGGGGCGCGGCCCCGATCACGTGGTGCGGTGCTGCGTGGTGCAGTACGGCGCTGTGCGTCAGGCGCGGTCGGCGCCGACCGGCTCGCCGACGATGCGGCCGGCCAGGGCGCGGGCCCAGGCCTCGACGTCCTGGTTGAGCTCGCGCTCGGCGGACTCGCGCTCGGCGGCGATGCTGGCGGTACCGGCGGCGAGGATGGCCTCGCGCTCGCGGGTGCCCTCGGCACGGGCGGCGGCGATGGCGGCGGCGCCCTCCTCGGTGGCCTGCGAACGGATGCGGGCGGCCTCGTGGCGCGCCTCGGCCAGCTCGGCCTCGTACTGCTCGCGGATCTCCGCGGCCTGGGCACGAAGGCCTTCGGCGCGGTCTTCGCCACCCGCGATGGCGTCCTCGCGCTGAGCGAGGGTGCGGTTGATCTTCGGCAGGATGCCCTTGGCCAGGATCAGGAAGGTCAGGGCGAACAGCACCACGCCAAGGATCAGCTCAGCCGTGACGGGGTTGAGCGGACCGAGGTCCATGTCGAAGATCGTCGAATTCTGCGCGAGGGTCATGCGCGCATCTTACCTGGTCCAAGAAGCGACAATTCAGGCATCAGGACGAGAGTTGACGGCAGAGTTGGCATGTTCGTGCCGGGCCCGCAAGATTCCCGGCATCCAACGGCTACCGGAAGGTAACTAGGGCTGATTGCATGTGCGTCGCCGGTCGAACCCCCACTCAGAATCGGGAGATCCTGTGTCCCCGCTCGCCCCGCTCCACCGCAGATTCCTCGGCGCCGCCGTGTCCGGCGCGCTCGCCGCCGCCACGCTCGCCGCGACCGCCCCCGGAGCGTCCGCCGCCTCCGCCGCCGAGACGCCCCGGCTGAAGGTGCTCACGTACAACGCCTTCCTGTTCAGCAAGACGCTCTACCCCAACTGGGGCCAGGACCACCGGGCCAAGGCGATACCCGCCGCGTCCTTCTACCAGGGCCAGGACGTGGTCGTGATCCAGGAGGCCTTCGACAACTCCTCCTCGGACGCGCTCAAGGCGAACTCGTCCGCCCAGTACCCGTACCAGACGCCCGTCATGGGCCGCAGCAAGAGCGGCTGGGACGCGACCAGCGGGGCGTACTCCGCCACGACGCCCGAGGACGGCGGCGTGACGATCCTCAGCAAGTGGCCGATCGTCCGCAAGGAGCAGTACGTCTACAAGGACGCCTGCGGCGCGGACTGGTACTCGAACAAGGGCTTCGTCTACACCGTCCTCAACGTGAACGGCACCAAGGTCCACGTCGTCGGCACGCACGCCCAGTCCACGGACCCGGGCTGCTCGGCGGGCGAGGCGGCGCAGATGCGCAGCCGCCAGTTCAAGGCGATGGACGCCTTCCTCGACGGCAAGAACATCCCGGCGAACGAGCAGGTCGTCGTGGCCGGCGACATGAACGTCGACTCGCGGACCGCCGAGTACGGCACGATGCTCGCCGACGCGGGCCTGGTGGGCGCGGACGCGCGCACGGGTCACCCGTACTCCTTCGACACCGAGCTGAACTCGATCGCCTCCTACCGCTACCCGGACGACCCGCGCGAGGACCTCGACTACGTCCTCTTCCGCTCCGGCAACGCGCGCCCGGCGAACTGGACCAACAACGTGGTCCTGGAGCAGAGCGCGCCCTGGACGGTCTCCAGCTGGGGCACGCAGTACACGTACACGAACCTGTCGGACCACTACCCGGTGACGGCGTACTGACCTGATCCGGTCCGACCTTGTTTGACCTGGTCCGAGCTTGCCCGACCGGCCCGGGGCTCGAGGACGAGCCGTCCTTGAGCCCCGGGCCGGCGTCCCTACACTCGCCGGCATGGCATGCCGCATCAGTGAGCTGGTCATCGAGTGCGCGGACCCCGAGCGGCTCGCCGCGTTCTGGAGCGAGGTGCTCGGCTACGTCGAGCTCGTCCGTGAGGACGACGGCAGCATCGAGATCGGGCCGCCGGACGCCGGAACCGGCGGCGCGCGGCCCACGCTCGTCCTCAGCCCGAGCAGCGAGCCCAGGACCGGGGCGCGCCGGATGCACTTCGACGTCAACGCCACCGACCGGGACCAGGACGCCGAACTGGAGCGCCTGCTCGCCCTCGGTGCCAGGCCCGCCGACGTCGGCCAGACCGGCGAGGAGAGCTGGCACGTCCTGGAGGACCCGGAAGGCAACGCGTTCTGCCTCCTGCGGGCCCGACTGCAGGCCCTCTGACGTCGTGCGCGCCCAGTGCTAGGGCCGGGCGGCGAGCGCGTCCATCACCGCCCCGGCCACCGCGCGCATCCGGTGCCGGCGGAGATCCAGGACGGGGGTGAGGGTCGAGAGGCCGTGGGAGGCCAGCAGGTTCATCAGGGCCCAGATCGCGTCGGGGCGGCCCGCGAGGGGGAGCTCCCGGCCGTCGGGGGTGATGACCGTGGCCTCGGTGGTGCCGGCGAGGAGGTTGGTGCGGGACCAGTCGACGACGTACGCGCCGCCGTTCGGGCTCGTGTACAGGACGACGTCCTTGGTGCGGTGCAGGACCGCGAGGTAGTTCAGGGGGACGGTCAGCCGGCGGGCGGCGTCGAACGGGGGTGTGCCGTCGGCGGGCTGGATGCGCAGCACCGTGTCGAGGACCGGCCCGTGGTCCTGGAAGGTGTCCGTCGGGCTCATCTTGAGGAACCGGCCGCGGACCAGGACTCCGCCGCGGCGCGACCAGCGCCTGCTGACGGAGCCGAAGGCCGCCGGATCGCCCGGGAGGCTGTCCACGATCCACCGGGACTCCTCGCCCGGCTCGGTCACCGGTGCGCGCTCCTCGGGAGACGTTCGGGCCCATTCGGCGACGGCGGTGTAGCGCGCCGCCGTGGCCGCGTCGAGGCGGCGGAGGTCGATCGTGTCGCCGGCCATCGCGATGCCGCCGACGTCCCGGGAGATCCGCATCTGCCGCAACTGGCGCCCGGTGAACCGGGTGATGTCCGTCGTCCGGCCTTCGAGGTCGATGACCCTGCCGGTCCTGGTGCCCGCCAGCAGGGTGCTGCGCGGCCAGAGCGGGGTGACCTTGCCGGCCGGGTCGACGAGGACGGCCAGGCGGCCCGCGGTGACCGCCGACAGACAGACGGAGGGCACCCGCCACTCGTCCGTGACCTCGAACTCCCCGGCGCCGTCGGGCCCTTCCTCGTCGCGCACCCGCAGCGTCAGACGGACCAGGGGCGTGAACTCGTCGGGGGTGTACGTGCCCGAGTAGGTCGTGAAGGTCGCCTCGCCCTCGGGGCTGTACCGCACGAGCGAGGCCTCCAGGACGTCCGCCCGCTCCAGCCGTGCCTGCGGGTGGCCCCGCGGGGACTCCGGCGCCCACAGGACGAAGGTGTGCTCGCCGTACGGGACGACGTCCTCCTCCTTGGCCGTGTCCCGGCGGGTGATCCGGGGGAACTGCCTGCGTGCGGTCGTGCGGGCCATGAAGGGGATGGGTGCCGAGACGGCCAGTCCGGCGGCGAGCGCGATCCAGGCCCAGTCCTCCCCGTGGCTCCAGGCGACACCTCCGACGACGAGCCCGATGGGGCCGGGAGCGCACAGGACGACGGCGAGCAGCAGCTGGCCCACCATCACCCCGCCGTAGCTGCGCTGCCTCTCCACGACGGCCACGGTGCCTACCCGCCGAAGGTGCTGTAGGCCCACAGTCCGACGACACCGGCGACGCATATCAGCACCGCCCACGAGGCCAGGCCGGTGTGACGTCTCTTCCGGGGCCGAGGGGCCTGGTCCTTGCTTCTGCCCTTGTTCTTGGCAGGGCGCTCGGTACGGGCCCTGGGCGGCCGGGTCTCCGCGGCGGCGACGTCGGCGAGCAGGCGGCGGCAGACCGCGGCCAGTTCGGTCGTACCGACGGAGAGGTCGACCACGATCTCCGAGCGGGCCGGTGCCGTGGTGCCGCCGTCCAGGAGGCGGCCGGCACGCAGCCGCGCCTGGTTCCTGCCGCCGGTCGGAGCAAGGCTGATCCAGCGCTCCACGTGTTCCCCCCGGATCACGACGCCGCCCCCGCGCTCCCGGTACACGGTGTGCTCCCGCCACAGGACCGCGGCCAACTCCGTGGCCGTCTCCCTGAGTTCCGTGTACATGACCCTCCCCTGTCAGCAAACCCCGTGGTCGAACAAGCATGTGACTCTAGCGGCAGGTACACGCCAGGCTCCGCGCGGGCCGCCGCCTACGCCTCGAAGTCGTACACGGTGACCCCGATCCCCCGTGCGACCAGCCGCTCCACCACCAACGGCTCGACCAGCACCCACTTCCCACCCGCAAGCCCGCACCCGATCCGCGGCATGTGCACGGAGGCCCCCAACTCCTCCGCCTTCACGGCAAGCCGCGCGAGCCCCGCGTCAATGGCCTCGTACCGCACGGGCACACCACTGCTCCGCCCGGTCCGTATCCCGCGCTGCCCCACCAGGTTGGCCACCCACACGTAGGGCTCGACCTGGACGAACTGGGCCGCCCCGAGCCCGAAGTCGTTCCGCGCCCGTTCCCGGTGCCAGGCGCGGTAGGCCTTCTCCGGTTCGGGCCAGCGCCGCGACAGCGCGAGGACGAACCCCTTGCCCCAGCCGCCCAGGTCGTTGCAGACATGCGCGATGATCTTGACGCCCTTGCCATGCGGCGCGCTGGCGTCCCCCCGTACGTACGTGATCCCCGTCCCCGGCATGCTCCAAAGGTACGAGTCACCACTGACAGTCTCAGTTCTGTGCCGGCTGTTCTTTGGTGACCCGGGTGCCGGGGTGGGCGAGGGCGCACACGAAGGCGATGGCCAGGGCGATCGCCATGGCGTAGAAGACCCACTGGTTGGCCTCGGCGAAGTCCATGCGAATGGCGTCTCCGGCGCCTTGGAGGGCCTTCGCCACCGGGCCGTCGCCGGTGGGGGCCTGGCCGTCCGGGTGGCCCGTGACGGCCTCCGCGACATGGCGGGCCGTCTCTTCCGCCTCGGCGGGCGGCAGGCCGCGCTGCTGGAGCGTCGTGGTGATCCGGTCCGTCGAGACGTGGGTCAGGATGGTGCCGAGCACGGCCATGCCGATGGCTGCCGCGTAGTTGCGGACGGTCTGGGTGATGCCGGTGACCTCGCCGTACGAGGCGCCGATGGAGCGGTTGACCGCGTCGGTGGAGGCGGGGGCCAGCAGGAACCCGATGCCGGCGCCCGCCATGGCCGCGTACGGCCACTGGTCGTGCATCGACAGGTCGGTCAGCTTCTGGGCCCAGAGGTAGAAGCCGACCGCACCCAGCGCACAGCCGATCTTCATCGCCGGGCGGGCGCCGCGCTTGTCGAGGATCTTGCCGCCCCACTGCGAGGCGATGCCGAAGCCGAGGAAGAAGTACAGCAGGTACAGCGCGGCCTGGTTGGCCGAGGCGCTCAGCGACACCTGGGCGTAGACGGACGCGAAGAAGAACACCGGGACGAACGCGAGCATCGCGAAGAACAGCACCAGGTTGTCGACGGTGAAGGCCCGGTCCCGGAAGACGTCGAAGTTGATCAACGGGTGCACGGTCCGCCGCTCGTACGCGAAGAACAGCACCAGGACCGCCAGACCGCCGACGACGCAGACCCAGGTCGCGACGCTGCTCCAGCCCCAGGCGGAGGCCTGCTGGAACCCCAGCACGCTCAGCCCCATGCCGGCGGCGACGAGTACGGCTCCGACGACGTCGAGGCGTTCCCGACGCCGGCTCTCGGGGATCCGGGCCATCACCGTGAGCACGATCGCGATGACGGCGACCGGCACGTTGACCCAGAAGATCGCCCGCCAGGTCCATTGGGTGAGCCAGCCGCCCAGCAGGGGGCCGAGGGCGGTCAGGGCGCCGGAAAGACCGAAGAACAGGGCCAGCGCCCGGCCGCGTCGTTCGACGGGGAACACGGCGATGACGACGGCCAGTGCCGCCGGGAACATCAGGGCGGCGCCCAGGCCCTGGGTGGCACGGAAGACGATGAGCCACGTCTGCGCGAAGTCGTCGTCGGGAACGCAGCCGCACAGCACCGACGAGACGACGAAGAGCACGGTGCCCACCAGCATGATCCGCCGGTGTCCGAAGAGGTCGGAGAGCCGCCCGCCGAGCGCGAAGAACGCGGCGAGGGCGAGCAGATAGGCATTGACGACCCACTGCATCCCGGACGCGGAGAGACCGAGCTCGGAGGTGATGTTCGGCGCGGCGATCGACACGATGGTCTGATCGATGAACGTCATGGACACCGCGAAGAGCATCGCCGCCAGGGCGAGATTCTGGCGCGGAGCCCCTGAGCCCGCGCCGGCGCCCGGACCGGAGGATGTGGAAGTGCCTGCCATGTACGGATGATCACCCTGGACCGCCCCACCTGCATGCCGGGCTCACCCACACGCGACGACGGCAACGGCGTACGGACGCCGTCGCCGGCGGCCTCAGGTCTTCGACGACCACCAGGCCGGGGAGAAGCCGACGGACCAGACATCCCCTCCCTCGGGTCCTCCGGCGACGACGAAGATCCTCGCGCCGGAAATCGAGGTCGGGCATCGGGCCAGGCTGGAACGGACCCTGCCGACGCCGCGCACGGGGCATCGCGCCACTGGCAAAGCCGCCTGACGCTTTTACAACACCGGTGAGACAGCAATACTGTTGCACCGATGGCGTAGGGGAACGGCACGGCACCGGAAGCGAGGCGTCTCCGATGGGTACCGAGACCGAGGAGCAGGCGTCGACGTTCACCGTCGACGAGCTGGCCGCGCGGGCGGGTGTGACCGTGCGGACCGTACGGTTCTACAGCACCAAGGGGCTGTTGCCGCCGCCGGTCATCGGGCCGCGCCGGGTCGGGCGCTACGGAGCCGACCACCTCTCCCGGCTGGCGCTGATCGAAGAGCTTCAGCGGCAGGGAATGACGCTCGCGGCCATCGAACGGTATCTGCACCAGCTGCCGCCCGACCTCAGCGCACGGGACCTCGCCGTCCACCGCGCGCTCGTCGCCTCCTGGGCGCCCGAGTCCGCCGAGGAGATCACCCGGCGCGAACTGGAGCGGCGCGCCGGGCGGGCGCTCGCCGACGCGGACGTCGACCGGCTCGCCGCGATGGGCGTCCTCGACAAGGGCTCCGACCCGGAGGTCTTCCGGCTGGACGCCACGCTGCTGCGACTCGGGGTCGAGCTCCTCGACGTCCCCATCGCGCACGAGACGATCCTCGCCTCCCGTACGGTCCTGCTCGAACACGCCCGCGCCGCCGCCCACGAGCTCTCCCGGCTCTTCCGGGACGAGGTGTGGAACCCGTACCGCGAGAGCGCCGAGGACCCGGACCACGTCGCCGCGATGAAGTCGCTCTCCGCGCACATGCAGCCGATGGTGATCCAGGCCCTGGTGACCGCGTTCCAGCGGTCCCTGCGGGAGGAGTTGCGGGAGGCGTTCGGTACGGAGGAGCCGGCGGCGGAGGAGGCCGACTAGCCGAGCAGCTTCGGAAGGGTGCCGGGGGTCAGGCCGATCCAGACGGTGTCGCTCTCCTGGATGATGTACATCGCGTCGCGCTCCACGTTCCACCCCACGGGGACGACGTAGTACCGCCCGTCGCGCTCGAGGAGCAGCCGCAGCCCGGTGTAGCGGTAGCGATGGCGCAGCCCGCTCGCCAGGACCTCCTTCCTGACCGTCCCGGTGGGCAGGGAGAGCTGCGCGATGACGAGGGGGGCGATCCAGCCGTACGGCTGGATCTGCCTCCACAGGGCCAGCAGCACCACACCGACGGCCACGACCGGCACGGACAGGCGGGCGGCCATGGCCTCGGCCTTGGCGGCCGTTCGGGTCGGCTCGGGCCCGGACGTCCGGGCCCGAGCCCAGGGCGCTGCCACGACCAGCACGATCAGCCCGGCGGCCACCAACACCTCCAGCTTCAGCAGCCGCAGACTCTGCGTCACCAGCTCCCCGAAGCCCAGGTCGAGGGTGCTGAGGGAGATGCGGAAGTACGAGTAGAACGTGCTCATGTACATCGCCCCCAGGTAGAACAGGAGCGCGGCGATGAACGTGCCTTGCGCTACGACCGTCCTGAGAAGCGCGGTGGCGCGGTACGGATCGGCGCTTCCCTCCTCGGACGGCTCGTCCGGGGGCGGCTCGCTCATGTGCCGTCGGGATCGGGCGGTTCGACCGGTGCCGGGGGCTCATCGGGCGACGGGGGCTGCGGGGGCGGAGTCGTTCCGTCCTCGAAGCTCGGGGCGGAGGTCGGGTCGCCGTTGTCCTCTCCGGTCCCCGTCGGTGGCGGCGGTGGAGGCGGAACGTACGGATCCCCCGTGTCCGCCGGCTCCGGCTGCGCGGTCGGCGAGGACGTGAGCGGGGTGGACACCGCGTCGGACGGGGACGGGGTATCCGCGGGGTCGGGCTTGTCGGGGTCGCACCCGACGAGCCCGACGGCACCCAGCAGGCCGAGCACGACGAGCAGGGCGCCACGGAACCAGCGCAGGGTCTTCACCCGCATCCGACCTCCTTGATCGGCTGCGAGCGTAAGCGGCCCCGGCGCACCCGGCCCGGCCACGCGCGCAACGGCCCCGCCGCGGCCCCTCGATCGGATGATCGAGGGGTGACGCGGCGGGGCCGTTCAGCCGAGCCGAGCAACGTCAGGCGTCACGCGTCCGTGAAGACCTCGCCCCGCTCCGCCTTCTCCACCAGCAGCGCCGGCGGCTGGAAGCGGTCGCCGTACTTCTCCGCCAGTTCACGCGCGCGTGCCACGAAGCCGGGCAGGCCGCCCTCGTAGCCGTTGATGTACTGGAGCACGCCTCCGGTCCACGCCGGGAAGCCGATGCCCATGATGGAGCCGATGTTGGCGTCGGCGACCGAGGTCAGGACGTTCTCCTCCAGGCAGCGGACCGAGTCCAGCGCCTCGGAGAAGAGCATCCGCTCCTTCATGTCCTCGAACGGGATCTCCACGTCCGGGCGCCCGAAGTGCTCGCGCAGCCCCGGCCAGAGGCCGACGCGCTTGCCGGTCTCGTCGTACGTGTAGAAGCCCGCGCCGCCGCTGCGTCCCGTACGGCCGAACTCGTCGACCATCCGGTCGATGACCGCGTCCGAGGGGTGGCCGGCCCACGTGCCGCCGGCCTCCTCGACCGCGCGCCGCGTCTCGTTGCGGATCTTGCGCGGCAGCGTGAGGGTCAGCTCGTCCATCAGGGAGAGGACCTTGGCCGGGTAGCCGGCCTGCGCCGCCGCCTGCTCGATCGAGGCGGGTTCGACGCCCTCGCCGACCATGGCCACGCCCTCGTTGATGAACTGGCCGATCACGCGCGAGGTGAAGAAGCCGCGCGAGTCGTTGACGACGATCGGGGTCTTCTTGATCTGCCGTACGAGGTCGAAGGCGCGGGCCAGTGCCTCGTCGCCGGTGCGCTCGCCCTTGATGATCTCCACGAGCGGCATCTTGTCGACCGGGGAGAAGAAGTGCAGGCCGATGAAGTCCTCCGGGCGGGAGACCCCCTCGGCGAGGACGGTGATCGGCAGCGTCGAGGTGTTGGAGCAGAGCAGCGCGTCCGGCTCGACGACGTCCTGGATCTCCTCGAAGACCTTGTGCTTGAGCGCGGTGTCCTCGAAGACGGCCTCGATCACGGCGTCGCAGCCCGCGAGGTCGGCCGGGTCGGCCGTCGGGGTGATGCGGGCGAGGAGTTCGTCCGCCTTCGCCTGGGTCGTACGGCCCCGGGAGACGGCCTTGGCGCAGAGCTTCTCCGAGTACGCCTTGCCCTTCGCCGCGGACTCCGCCGAGACGTCCTTGAGGACGACGTCGATGCCGGCGCGGGCGCAGGAGTAGGCGATGCCGGCGCCCATCATGCCCGCACCGAGGACGGCGACCTTGCGGACGCGGCGCGGCTCGATCCCCTGGGGGCGGTTGGCGCCGGAGTTGACGGCCTGGAGGTCGAAGAAGAAGGCCTGGATCATGTTCTTCGCCGTCTGGCCGGTGACCAGCTCGGTGAAGTAGCGGGCCTCGATGGTCAGCGCGGTCTCGAAGTCGACCTGGGAGCCCTCGACGGCGCAGGCCAGGATGTTGCGCGGGGCCGGGTAGGGCGCACCGTTCAGCTGCTTCTTCAGGTTGGCGGGGAAGGCCGGCAGATTGGCGGCGAACCGCGGGTTCGACGGCGTTCCGCCGGGGATCTTGTACCCCTTGACGTCCCAGGGCTGCTGCGACTCGGGGTTCGCGTCGATGAAGGCGCGCGCCTTGGCGAGCATCTCCTCGGGCGTGGCCGCGACCTCGTGGACCAGGCCGTTCTCCAGGGCGCGCTGCGGGGAGTACTGGGTGCCCTGGAGAAGGACCTTCAGGAGGGCGTCGGCGATGCCCATGAGGCGTACGGTGCGGGTGACGCCGCCGCCCGCCGGGAGGAGGCCGAGGGTGACCTCGGGCAGGCCGATCTTGGAGCCGGGGGCGTCGAGCGCGACGCGGTGCTGGGAGGCGAGGGCGATCTCGTAACCGCCGCCGAGGGCCGCGCCGTTGATCGCGGCGACGACGGGCTTGCCGAGGGTCTCGATGCGGCGCAGGGAGCGCTTGATCTCCGTACCGGTGTCGAAGGCGAGCCGGGCGTCCTCCGGGCGGAGCCGGACCATGTCCTTGAGGTCGCCGCCCGCGAAGAAGGTCTTCTTGGCGGAGGTGTAGATGATGCCGCGGATGGAGTCCTTCTCGGCCTCCGCGCGGTCGGCGATGGCCGCGATGGAGTCCTTGAACGCCTGGTTCATGGTGTTCGCGGACTGGTTGGGGTCGTCGAGGACGAGGGTGACGACGCCGGTCTCGTCCTGCTCCCAGCGGATGGTGGTGCTCTGGCTGCTCATTGCTGCTTCTCCGTAAGGCTGGTGGGACGGACGGTCAGACGCGCTCGACGATGGTGGCGACGCCCATGCCGCCGCCGACGCACAGCGTCACCAGGCCGTAGCGCTTGTCCTGGCGCTCCAGCTCGTCGACGACGGTGCCGAGGATCATCGCGCCGGTGGCGCCCAGCGGATGGCCGAGCGCGATCGCGCCGCCGTTGACGTTGACCTTGTCCAGGCTGATGCCCATGTCCTTGACGAAGCGGAGCACGACACCCGCGAAGGCCTCGTTGATCTCGACCAGGTCGATGTCGTCCATGGTCAGACCGGCCTTGGCGAGCGCCTTGCGGGTCGCGGGCGCGGGTCCGGTGAGCATGATGGTCGGCTCGGAGCCGGAGACGGCCGCGGCGACGATCCGGGCGCGGGGCGTCAGACCGTACCGCTCGCCGACGGCGCGGGAGCCGATGGCGACGAGCGAGGCGCCGTCGACGATGCCGGAGGAGTTGCCGGCGTGGTGGACGTGGTCGATCTTCTCCACCCAGTGGTACTTCTGCAGCGCGACCGCGTCGAAGCCGCCCATGTCGCCGATGCCGGCGAAGGAGGGCTTGAGGGCGGCGAGCGAGTCGGCGGTGGTGCCCGGGCGCATGTGCTCGTCGCGGTCGAGGACGACCAGGCCGCTGCGCCGGTCCGTGACGGGGACGACGGAGCGGTCGAAGCGGCCGTCCTTCCAGGCGGCCGCGGCGCGCTCCTGGGAGAGCGCGGCGTACTCGTCGACGTCGCGGCGCGAGAAGCCCTCGATAGTGGCGATGAGGTCGGCGCCGATGCCCTGGGGCACGAAGCCGGTCTCGAAGTTGGTCATCGGGTCGGCGAACCAGGCGCCGCCGTCGGAGGCCATCGGGACGCGCGACATGGACTCGACGCCACCGGCGAGGACCAGCTCCTCCCAGCCCGAGCGGACCTTCATCGCGGCCATGTTGACGGCTTCGAGGCCGGAGGCACAGAAGCGGTTCTCCTGGACGCCTGCGACGGTGTCGGGCAGGCCGGCGGCGATGGCGGCGATCCGGGCGATGTCGGAGCCCTGGTCGCCGACCGGGCCGACGACACCGAGGACGATGTCGTCGATGGCGGCCGGGTCGAGGCCGGGGAAGCGGCCCTGGAGTTCGTGGATGAGTCCGACGACCAGGTCGATGGGCTTGGTGCCGTGCAGGGCGCCATTGGCCTTGCCCCGACCGCGCGGGGTGCGGATCGCGTCGTACACGTACGCTTCGGTGCTCACGAGCAGCCTTTCAACGATTCAGCGATGAGGGTGGAGGGGAAGTCAGCCCAGCAGGGAACGTCCGATGATCTCCTTCATGATCTCGGTCGTGCCGCCGTAGATGGTCTGGATACGGCCGTCCGTGAACGCCCTGGCGACCGGGAACTCGGCCATGTAGCCGTACCCGCCGTGCAGTTGGAGGCACCGGTCGGCGACGCGCTTCTGCAGCTCGGTCGCCCACCACTTGGCCATCGAGGCGTGGACGGCATCGAGTTCCCCGTTCGAGTGATCGACGATGCACCGGTCGAGGAACGTACGGGTGACGGCGCACTCGGTCGCCATCTCGGCGATCTCGAAGCGGATGTGCTGGAGCTTGGCCAGCGGCCGCCCGAAGGCCTCCCGCTCCTTCACGTACCGGGTGGTGATCTCCAGGAGGTGTTCGGCGGCGGCGATGCCGGCCACGGCGATGGCCATCCGCTCCTGGGCGAGGTTGGTCATGAGGTGGACGAAGGCGCCGTTCAGCTCGCCGAGGAGGTTCTCCTTGGGGACGCGGACGTCGTGGAAGAAGAGTTCGGCGGTGTCCTGGGACTTCTGGCCGATCTTGTCCAGGTTCCGGCCGCGCTCGAACCCCTCCATGCCCCGCTCGACCACCAGCAGCGAGAGCCCGTGCGCCCCGCCCTCGGGCGTCGTCCTCGCGACCACGATCACCAGGTCGGCGAGGATCCCGTTGGAGATGAAGGTCTTGGAGCCGTTGAGCACCCAGTGGTCGCCCCGGTCCTCGGCGCTCGTCCGGATGCCCTGGAGGTCGGAGCCGGCGCCCGGCTCGGTCATCGCTATCGCCGTGATCAGCTCGCCCGTGCAGAAGCCGGGCAGCCAGCGGCGCTTCTGCTCCTCGGTGGCGAGTGAGGTGAGGTACGGGCCGATGATGTCGTTGTGCAGACCGAGGGCGATGCCGGGCGCGCCCGCCCGGGTGAACTCCTCGGCGAGGACGGCGCTGTAGCGGAAGTCGGGGTTGCCGCCGCCTCCGTACTCCTCGTCCACCGCCAGGCCGAGCAGCCCCTGGCGCCCGGCGGCGAGCCAGGCCTCGCGCGCGACGATGCCGTCCTTCTCCCACTGCTCGTAGTGGGGCAGCACCTCCTTGGCGAGGAAGGTACGGACGGTGGCGCGGAAGTCCTCGTGGTCGGCGGTGTAGAGCTGGCGCTTCATGCTTCCTGGCCTTTCAGGGAGGGGACGGCCCAGTCGCGGGCGATCTCGTCGGTGTCGGCACCGGGCAGCGCGGGGCCGGTACGGACGGTCCCGGGGGTGGCGGAGAAGCGGGGCGCGGGGGCCGGCTGGGTGAGGCCCCCGTGCTCGACGAAGGTGGCGCGGGCGGCGAGGTGCGGGTGGGCGGGGGCCTCGCGCAGCGAGAGCACGGGGGCGACGCAGGCGTCGCTGCCCGCGAAGACGGCCGTCCACTCGTCTCTCGTACGGGTACGGAAGCGGTCGGCGACGGCGGCACGGAGTTCGTCCCAGCGGCCGAAGTCGCGGCGGGCGGGGGCGAGGTCCTCGATGCCGAGGAGCCGGACGAACTCGTCGTAGAACTGCTGCTCCAGGGCGCCGACGGCCATGTGTCCGCCGTCGGAGGTCTCATAGGTGCCGTAGAAGGGGCAGCCGCCGTCCAGCAGGTTGACGCCGCGCCGGTCCTGCCAACCGCCTGCCGCGAGCATGCCGTGGATCATGGTGGCGAGGTGCGCGGAGCCGTCGACGATGGCGGCGTCGACGACCTGGCCCTCGCCGTGCGCGCGGGCGTGCTGGAGCGCGGCGAGGACGCCGACGACGAGGTAGAGCGAACCGCCCGCGTAGTCGCCGACGAGGTTGGCGGGGACGGTGGGCGGGCCCTCCGGGTCGGGGCCGATCATCCCGAGGGTGCCGGTGATCGCGAGGTACGCGATGTCGTGTCCCGCGGTCGCGGCGAGGGGGCCGTCCTGGCCCCAGCCGGTCATCCGGCCGTAGACGAGCCTCGGGTTGCGGGCGAGGCAGGCGTCGGGGCCGACGCCGAGGCGTTCGGCGACGCCGGGCCGGTAGCCCTCGATCAGGATGTCGGCCCGCTCGACCAGGTCGAGGACGGTCGCGGGGCCGCCGTCGGCCTTGAGGTCGACGAGGGCGGAGCGCTTGTTGCGGTTGGTGAGGTCGTACGCGGGGTCGATGCCGAGCCCGGGGCCGCCCGGCCGGTCGACGCGTACGACATCGGCGCCGAGGTCCGCGAGGAGCATGGCCGCGAACGGCCCGGGCCCGATCCCCGCCAGCTCCACCACGCGCACCCCGGAGAGCGGCCCGTTCGAGGTGGTGCGGTGCGTCGCCGTCGTCGCCGCCATCGAGCCCCCAGCTATGTGACACCAATGATGTAACACCGGTGATGCTAGGAACGTGTTCCACTCCGCACAAGACCCCAGGCCGAGCAAGCGCTTGGAATTTCGCCGCGGAACCTGCCGGGCCCCGATCGGCGCCGGATAGGGTCCCGTCATGCGCACATCACGACGCGGAATGACCGCCCTGCTCGCCGTACCGCTCGCCGCCGCCCTGCTCATCTCGTGTTCCACCTCGGGAGAGGACACCGCGGCGGACGCGACGGCCGGCTCGACCGCCTCGCCGGTCGCCACTGGAGCCGACGGGGGCGCGGGCGCCGAAGCGAGCGCGGACCCCGGCGTGGCGGAGGCGACCGACGGGGAGCCCACGCCCGGTCCCGAGCTGGTGCGGGACGCCTTCGCCGGGCTGCAGGCCACGCTCGACGACAGCTGCGCCACCGACTGCGCGTACTTCCTGGGCCGCGTCCACGAGGAGCTCGACGGGCTCGACCGCGCCATGAAGGCGGACCCGAAGGGGCCGGGCCACTTCCCCGAGCCGATCGCCTGGATCGAGAAGCTGCGGACCACCCTGGCGGGCGACACCACGTACCCGAACCTGAAGAAGCACCAGACCCTGCTGATCTCCACCCGGGACCGGATCAACACCTGGATGCAGGGCCACCCGGACGACTACCGCTGACGGATCCCCCCGGAGCTACCGCTAGGCTCCGCGCTCGCAGATGAAGCAGGGGAAGCCGCAGGGGAAGGCGAGGGCCGTATGGAGAACGGGAACGGTGTGGAGCGGGACACGGCGGAGCGGGCGTACGACGTCGTGCTCTTCGGGGCGACGGGGTTCGTCGGCGAGCTCACCGCGGAGTATCTGGCCGAGCACGCGCCGCCCGGGTTCCGGTGGGCGCTCGCCGGGCGCAGCCGCGCCAAGCTGAGCGCGCTGCGCGAGCGCCTCGCGGCGCGGTGGCCCCGCTGCGCCGAGCTGCCGCTCGTCGTCGCGGACTCCACGGACGCGGCGTCCCTGCGCGAACTGGCCACGTCCACACGGGTGGTGGCCACCACGGTCGGCCCGTACATCTGGTACGGCGAGCAGTTGGTGGCGGCGTGCGCGGAGGCCGGCACGGACTACGTGGACCTCACCGGCGAGCCGGAGTTCGTCGACGGGATGTACGTACGCCACGACGCCCGCGCCCGGGAGACCGGCGCGCGGATCGTGCACGCGTGCGGCTTCGACTCCGTACCGCACGACCTGGGCGCCTACTTCACCGTCCAGCAGCTGCCCAAGGACGTCCCGCTGCGGATCGACGGCTTCGTGCGCGTCGGCGCCATCTTCTCGGGCGGCACGTTCGCGTCCGCCCTGACGGCGATGGGGCGCGGCCGGGAGACCCTGCGCGCCGCGCGCGAACGGCGGCTGCACGAGCCCCGGTTGGTGGGCCGCAGGGCGCGCTCCCCGATCGGCGGGCCGCGCTTCAGCCGGGAGACCGGCACTTGGGCGCTGCCGCTGCCTACCATAGATGCCCAGGTGGTAGCCCGTTCGGCCCGCGCGCTCGACGTGTACGGCCCCGACTTCGTCTACCGGCACTACGCCTCCGTCAAGACGCTCCCGATGGCGATCGGCGGCTCCGCCCTGGTCGGCTCAGGGCTTGCAGCGGCCCAACTCGCCCCCGTACGGCGCTGGCTGATGAGTCGTTACGAGGCCGGGCAGGGCCCGAGCGAGGAGCGGCGCGCACGGAGCTGGTTCACCGTGCGCTTCGTCGGCGAGGGCGGCGGACGGCGCGTCTTCACGGAGGTCTCGGGCGGCGACCCGGGGTACGGCGAGACGGCGAAGATCCTTGCCGAGTCGGCGCTCTGCCTCGCCCTGGACGACGGCCTGCCGAAGACCTCGGGACAGGTCACGACGGCGGTCGCGATGGGCGACGCGCTGCTCGACCGGCTGCGGGCGGCCGGCATCCGCTTCCGGGTGGCGTACAAGGGCTGACGCCTCCCAGGGGCCCTAGTGGCGTACGAGACAGAAGGGGTGGCCGGCCGGGTCGGCGTAGGTGCGCCAGGCCCGGTCGCCGCCCCCGTCGTCGAGCAGCGAGGCCCCGAGCGCGAGCACCGCGTCGTGGGCGGTCTCCAGGTCGGCGACCCGGACGTCGAGGTGGAACTGCTGCTCGGGCGCTCCCCAGACGGGCGGGCGGTGGTCGGCCACGCCCTGGAAGCAGAGCACCGGCGCGCCGGAGGCGTCGTGCAGGGTCGCCCAGGCCTCGTTGAGGGCCCACTGTCCGTCGGGGCGGTTGATCTCACCGCCCAGGACCTGCTGGTAGAAGACGGCGAGCTCCATGACGTCGGTGCAGTCCAGGACCACACACTGGAGCGTGCCGATCATGCCGACACCCACGCGACGACGACGTAGATCATGGCGCAGACCCAGGCCAGGGCGAGAAGACCGGCCCCGGCGAGCAGGGTGTGCATGCCACGGCCGGCGGTGCGCGGAGGTGCGGAGACGGGGGATGTCATGGGCCCCAGCCTGCCGCGCGTGATCACGTCCCGCCATCCGTACGCGTACTCAGTCCCGCTACTCATCCCCCACCCCGTCCGCCCACAGGGCCGCACGGAGAGCACGGCGGCAGAGGGAGTCGGCGTGCCGGGTCGTCTCGGGGATGCGGTAGCGCGGGGCGAGCAACAGGGTGTGGGCGCAGGCGTTGTCCAGGGAGACCCGGTGGCCGACGGAGACGAAGACGGGCTTCACCCCGGCCTGCGTGCGCAGGGCCCGGCCGACCTCCTCCGTACGCGATGTACCCGATGCACCCGATGCACCCGATGCGCCGGACGCGAGCAGCGGGCTGAAGTCGCCCCGGTCCGGGCCCGGCAGGTCGTGGTCGAAGGTGAAGGGGTTCTTCGCGACGCCGATCGACGGGCGCCCTGTCAGCACGCCCAGGTGGCTCGCGAGGCCGAAGCGGCGCGGGTGGGCGAGACCGTAGCCGTCGCAGACGAGCAGCCCCGGGTCCGCGGTCAGTCCGGCGAGCGCGGCGAGCACGGTCGGTATCTCGCGGAAGGCGAGCAGCCCAGGCACGTACGGGAACGACACCCGGCCGACCGCCGTCGCCTCCTCCACCACGTCGAGCGTGCGGGCGTCCAGGACGACGGCCGCGGCGGCGACGAGGTCGCGCTCGTCGTCGTAGGCGACGTCGAGCCCCGTGACATGGCCCGTGCCGGGCGCCGGTCCCGGCTCGTCGAGCACGAGCCGCTCCCGCAGCTCCTCCTGCACGGCGCGGGCCGTCGCCTCGTCGGTGGGCCAGCCCTCGGGAACGTCGATGATCGTCATGATGACGGCCACCCTACGGCGCTCCCCCGTCCGACAGGCGAACGGTTTCCGCGCCGCCGTCCGGGCCCCGGGTAGCCTGCCGATCATGTTCGTACTGGAATTGACCTACACCGGCCCGGTCGAGCGGGCCGACGCGCTGCTCGACGCGCACGTCGAGTGGCTCGACGCGCAGTACGCCGCCGGCGTCTTCATCGCCTCCGGGCGCAAGAACCCGCGCGACGGCGGCATCGTGCTCGCCGCCGGGGTCGACCGCGCGGAGATCGAGAAGATCGTGGCGGCCGACCCGTTCACCGTCGAGAACGTGTGCACGTACCGGATCACGGAGTTCTACGCGACGAAGACGGCCGAGGCCCTCGCCCCGTACCGCGAGCAGCTCCCTTCCTGAGGATCTATCGGCCGTTCAGGCGGGCGATGCGGCCCTTCTCTCCGGAGGCCCAGCAGGCGCCGTCCCGGGTGCAGTCGACCGTGTCGTACGAGCCGGTGTCGACGGTCCGCCAGGTGCGGCCGCCGTCCGTCGTCAGGTCCGTGCCGGTCGGGCCGACCGCGAGCGCGGCGGTCCGGGAGTGCGGGAGCCAGGCGACGCCCGAACGGTACGCGGGCGGCGGGGTCGAGGCGGCCTTCCAGCGGCGTCCGCCGTCGCCGGTGACCGCGGCCGCGTGCGGCGAGGCCTGGCCCGCGCGGTAGTCGCCGCCGACGGCGATGCCGTGCGCGCGGTCGCGGAAGGCGAGTCCGAAGACTCCGCGCGCCGGATCGCCCGCCGGGATCGTGGATTCCGCGACGGTCCAGTTCAGGCCCCGGTCGCGGGAGTGCAGCACGCGCGCGGTGGCGCCGCCGCCGGTCGCCAGCCAGACGTCCCTCGGCCCGGAGGAGACCAGGCACTGGCCGCTCGCCGCGAACCCGGCCTCTCCGGGCAGCGCGGCCGGCATCCCCGCGTCGGGCAGCACCGCCCAGGATCGGCCGCCGTCCCGCGTCGAGAGGATGCGGTACTTCCCGTCGACCGGGTCGCTCATGGCGAGGCCGTGGCGCTGGTCGAAGAAGGTGATGCAGTCGTAGAAGGCGCGCGGGTCGGTGTTGCGGAAGGACTCCGTCCAGGTGGCTCCGCCGTCGTCGGTCCGCAGGACCCGCGAGGCCTCCCCCTCCCCGATCGCGAGGACCACGGCGCGCCGGGCGTCGAAGGCCTCGACGTCGCGCAGCTCCAGCTCCCCGGCCCCGGGCGGCGAGACGTTCCGCCAGCTCCGGCCGCCGTCCGTGGTCCGCAGCACGGTCCCCTTCGAGCCCGCGGCCCAGGCGGTCCTGCGGTCGACGGCCGCGAGGCCGCGGAAGCGGGCGTCCGTACCGGTCTCCGTCAGCTGCCAGCCGGCACCGTACGGCCCGGCGTGCGGGGCGCCGCCCGACGCACCGCCGGAGCCGCCACCGTCCGACGCGCCGTACGCCGGGACCGTCAGGGCCGCCGCGAGGGCCAGCCCGCTCAGCCCCACCGACATCATTCGTCTCGTCTTCCCCTTGGACGTCATGGCGCCGGAAGCTAGCCCACCCCGGTGACCCCGTCCAGACCGCCTCACGCACGGGGGCGGCGGTGACACAGCTCACGTGACCCCCCAGTGCACGTTCTTGCCCCATCGTTCGTCTTCCCTTGTGTCAGGGAGACGTCAGGAACCGAAGCCGCGCGACAGGAGCTGGCCTTGTCCACCGTCATCGAGCAGGCCGTTCAGGCCCGTCTGGTCGCATCCGCGCCCCGGATGGAAACCGTCCCCGCCACACTGCGGTACGACCGCGAGGACCCCTTCGCGGTGAGCATGGCGTTCCCGCCACCCGCGACCCTGGAGGGTGTCGAGGTCTCCTGGGCGTTCGCCCGCGAGCTCCTCGTCCAGGGCGTCGACGGCCCGGCGGGTCTCGGCGACGTCCGGGTGCGCCCGTACGGATACGACCGTACCGTCGTCGAGTTCCACGCTCCCGAGGGCGTCGCCGTCGTGCACGTCCGCACCTCCGAGCTGCGGCACTTCATCCAGCGCTCGCAGCACCTCGTGCCGGCCGGCCGCGAGCACCAGTACCTGGACTGGGACGGGGACCTGGCCCAGCTCCTGGAGGGCTGACGGCGCGGTCCTCCGGCCCGTTCACCCCGTCCGATCCACCCGCGCGCGTTAATTCGGTTGCCTCCGCTCGGCGTCCGCGCGTACCGTCCTGACCTGGCCCTGTTGTCGCCCGATCGGAGAAGGCCGTTGCTCGTCTGAGGATGCGAGACACCGTGCCGCGCGTGCCCATGAGCTGCTTCACGCAGCGCCGCGTGTGCCGTCTTCGCCCTCGGCGTACGAGCATTTCCGCCTGCCCGCGCCCCGGTGTCTCACCCGTTGCCCCAGCCCACGCTCTCGCAACAGGGAGGCCACCATGGCGACCCATCCCACGTTCATCACCTGCTCGTCCCTGTCCTTCTCCTGGCCGGACGGCACCCAGGTCCTTGACGACTTCCAGCTCACGGTCGGCCCCGGCCGTACCGGGCTCATCGGCCTGAACGGCTCGGGGAAGTCGACGCTCCTCAAGCTCGTCGCCGGTGAACTGACCCCTGCCGACGGCACGGTCCGTACCGTCGGCGAGGTCGGCTACCTCCCGCAGAACCTGGTCCTGGACACCGCGCTCCGGGTCGACCAGGCCCTCGGGATCGCCGCGACCCGGGCCGCGCTGCACGCCATCGAGGCGGGCGATCCGGCCGAGGAGCACTTCGCCGCGGTCGGCGACGACTGGGACGTGGAGGAGCGGGCCCGTGCCACGCTCGACCAGCTCGGTCTCGGCCACATCGGCCTCGACCGGACCATCGGCGAGGTGTCCGGCGGCGAGTCGGTCCTGCTGCGGCTCGCGGCCCTGCTGCTCGCCCGGCCGGACATCCTGCTGCTCGACGAGCCGACGAACAACCTCGACCTGTACGCCCGTACCCGGCTCTACGAGGCCGTGGACGCCTGGACCGGAGTGCTCGTCGTGGTCAGCCACGACCGGCAACTCCTGGAGCGGGTCGACCAGATCGCCGATCTGCACGACGGCGAGGTCACCTGGTACGGCGGCGCCTACTCGGCCTACGAGGAGGCACTCGCCGCCGAACAGGAGGCGGCCGAGCGGATGGTCCGGGTGGCCGAGGCCGATGTGCAGCGTCAGAAGCGCGAACTGTCCGAGGCGCAGATGAAGTTGGCGCGCCGCAAGCGGTACGGCAGGAAGAGCTTCGACAACAAGGTCGTACCGAAGATCGTCGCCAACGGCCGCAAGGCGGCGGCGCAGGTCTCGGCGGGCAAGCACAGCGCCCTGCACGCCGATCGCCTGGCCGAGGCGCGCGAACGGCTCGACGTGGCGGAGGAGGCGGTGCGCGACGACGACGAGATCAGGATCGAGCTGCCGCGCACCACGGTCCATCCGGGCCGCGAGGTGCTGACACTGCGCGAGCTGGAGCTGCGGTACGGCGCCCGGGTGGGCGGCGGGTTCGAGCTCCGCGGGCCCGAGCGGATCGCGCTCGTGGGCCGCAACGGGGCCGGCAAGACGACGCTGTTGCGCACGATCGCCGGGGAGCTCGCGCCGGTGGCGGGCGAGGTCGAGACCCATGTGCCGCTGCGGTTCCTGCCGCAGCGACTCGACGTCCTCGACGAGGAGTTGAGCGTGGTGGAGAACGTCGCCCGGTTCGCGCCGGAGGCGACGGGCAACGCGATCAGGGCGCGCCTCGCCCGGTTCCTCTTCCGGGGCGCGCGGGCGGACCAGCCGGCCGGGACGCTGTCCGGAGGGGAGCGCTTCCGGGCGACGCTCGCGGCGCTGCTGCTCGCCGAACCGGCGCCTCAGCTGCTGATGCTGGACGAGCCGACGAACAATCTGGACATGGCGTCGGTACGGAAGCTGACGGCGGCCCTGGAGGCGTACGAAGGGGCGTTGATCGTGGCGAGCCACGACGTGCCGTTCCTGGAGTCGCTGGGGATCACCCGCTGGCTGCTGCTCGACGGCGAGCTTCGGCCGACGAGCGCGGAGGAGGTCGCAAAGGAGATCGCGGCCACGGTTCAGTAGGGGATCGGCGCTGGGCATACGGACTCAACGGTGGAGTAACGCCCAGGACTTCGTCCCGCCACCGGGCGTGAGCACCGGGGCGAGTCCCCAGTCCCCGCCCTGCGTGTCGACCGCCGCGGCCAGCAGCCACATGCTGCGGCTGCGGCGGTCGCGGCACTCCTCGGCCTTGTCGGCCGAGGAATGGGCTGGATGCTGGTCGTAGAGAACGATCCGCAGGGCCTCGAACTGCCAGCGGACGCGCAGGATCATCTCCCGGTCGGGGGTGAAACGGTAGGCGGCGGCGACCAGTTCCGAGGCGGCGAGCACGGCGGTGTCACGGAGCTCGGTCAGACCGTGCCGGTCGAGCAGGCTCCGCACGGCCTGCCGGGCCAGTCCGGCGCAGTAGGCACCTCCGGGCAGGACCATCGAGTAGCTGAGGTTCTCCGTGGCAGGAGGTATGGGCCCGGCCGCGAGGACGGACGGGAGGCAACGCAGGGCGCCTTTCATCGTGTTGCTCACATTTCCTGTGCGTGTGGGGGTGCTCACACACAGGTACGGTCGCCGCGCGTGAGACTGGCGCTACCGACCGTAGCGCACGACCGGAGCACGGTGCTACTACTTGCGGGTAGTCGTGTCATTCCGGCCAAAACGTCGGCCGCCCTGGCCGGCCAGAAGGGGAGAACGAGCCGTGCCACCCAGGAGCACCCCGACCGCGCGCCAGCAGCGCCTCGGGAACGAGCTGCGCAAACTGCGCGAACAGTCGGGGATGTCGGCCCAGCAGGCCGCCGCCCTCCTGGGCGTCGACCGGACCCGTATCCCGAACATCGAGTCGGGCCGCTTCGGCATCAGCGCCGAGCGGGTGCGCACCCTCGCCTTCAACTACGGCTGCCCGGACACCGGCCTCGTCGACCTGCTCGCCGCGACGGCCCAGGAGCGCGACCGCGGCTGGTGGGAGGAGCACCGCGGGCTGCTGCCGCCCGGGCTGCTCGACATCGCCGAACTCGAGTTCCATGCCTCGGAGTTGCACACCGCCGTCACCACGCACATCCCCGGCCTCCTGCAGACGGAGGAGCACGCGAGGGCGGTCTTCGACACCGCAGACCCACCGCTGCCAGGACCCGATCTGCGGGCGCGGGTGGCCCTGCGGCTGCGCCGCCAGGAGGTCCTGGACCGGGACCGGCCCACGCTCTACGAGGCGGTGATCCACGAGGCCGCGCTGCGGATGCAGTTCGGCGGCCCGAAGGTGGCCAGGGCCCAACTGGAGTACATTCTCGCCCGCTCGGAACGGGACACCATCACCGTGCGGGTCATCCCCTTCACGGCCGGCGGTTTCCCGGGCGCGGGACAGTCGTTCACCTATGTGGCGGCGCCCGTGCCACAGCTCGACACCGTACAGCTGGACTCCTCCCACGGCTCGACCCTCCTCGACGCCGACATGCAACTCAGGCGCTATCGCGGGCTGTTGGAGCGGCTGCGCGGACTCGCCCTGCCCGAACCGGAATCGCGCGCGTTCATCCACGCGCTCGCCCAGGACCTCTGAAGGAACCCGTATGAACGTCGTGGACCCCTCCGCCCCCGAGAAGATCGCCTGGAACGAGGCCTTCTGCAGCGAGGGCGCCAACTGCTTCCGCTTCGGCCTCGACGACGCCGGCCGCGCCTACATCGGGTCGACCCTGACGCCCGGCGAGTACGTGAGCGACTCGGTCGAGGCGCTGCGCGCGCTGATCTCGGCCGTCAAGGCGGGGCAGGCCGACCATCTGCTCTGAGTAGCCATGATCGAGCCACCTCCGACGCGCCCGGATCCGTGACCTGCCTCTCGGTACGCCGCCACCAGCTGCACACATAACGGAACGTAACCGGACATCGCCGCAGCGGGCTTGGCCGGGGCCTTACGGGGCCTTAACCTACGGTCTCGTAACCTACGAATCCGTAGGTAGTTCCGTATGCCCTCTCTCCGTCCCCAGGAGTTCCCCGTGACGCTCACCTCTCCCCACCTCGGCAGCTCGGCAGGGTGGACCGACGCGCGGCTCCTCTACGCGCTGGAAGAGGTGGTCGAGAAGGAGCTGAACCGGCACCTGAAGGTCACCAAGGACTGGATGCCGCACGAGTACGTGCCGTGGTCCGACGGCCGGAACTTCCCGGGCTTCTTCGAGGACGGCGAGGCCTGGGACCCGTCCCAGTCCAAGGTCACCGAGGTCGGCAAGATCGCCCTCGTGGTCAACCTCCTCACCGAGGACAACCTGCCCAGCTATCACCACGAGATCGCCTCGCTCTTCGGCCGCGACGGCGCCTGGGGCACCTGGGTGCACCGCTGGACCGCCGAGGAGGGCCGCCACGGCATCGTGATGCGGGACTACCTCCTGGCCTCGCGCGCGGTGGACCCGGACAAGCTGGAGCAGTTCCGGATGGCGCACATGAGCGAGGGCTTCGAGTCCGACAACCGGCACTCGATGCTGCACTCGGTCGCGTACGTCGCCTTCCAGGAGCTGGCCACCCGTATCTCGCACCGGAACACCGGCCACCAGTCGGGCGACCCGGTCTGCGACCGGATGCTGGCGCGCATCGCCACCGACGAGAACCTGCACATGGTCTTCTACCGCAACCTGCTGGGCGCGGCCTTCGAGCTCGCCCCGGACCTGACGATGCAGGCCGTGCGGGACGTCGTCGTGAACTTCCGGATGCCGGGACACGGCATGCCGGGCTTCGAGCGGGCGGCCGCGCAGATGGCGATCGGCGAGATCTACAACATGCGGATCCACCACGACGACGTGCTGCAGCCCGTGCTGCGCTTCCTCAAGGTGCTCCAGATCGACGGTCTCGGCCCGGAGGGCCTGAAGGCCCAGGAGGAGCTGGGGATGTACATGAACGGTCTGGACAGCGAGGCGTCGAAGTTCGACGAGAAGCTGGCCGCGCGCAAGGCGCGGATGGCGGCCCGCGCGGCGGGCTGACCCGCCGCCTCGGCGACTGACCTCAACCTCGGCGGCGTCGGCCGTCGGCTCAGTGAGCGAGCCGGCGGCGGGCGCCGCCGGTGCTCTTCAGCCGGCCCCGCTCCTTCTCGGAGAGGCCGCCCCACACCCCGAACCGCTCGTCGTTCTCCAGCGCGTACTGGAGGCAGGCCACCCGGCCCTCGCACGCCCCGCACAGCTGCTTCGCCTCGCGGGTCGAGGAGCCGGGGGCCGGGAAGAAGAACTCCGGCCCGGCCTGCGCGCAGAGGGCGTTCTCCTGCCAGGACAGGTCGGGGGCGGTCGGGTCGGTCATCACGGTGGTGTCGGTCTGCATGGCCGATACGTTGCCGCGCGGCCGTAAACGGTCCCTCAACGTTCGATCAATGCGGACGCGCCGCGTTCGTTCAACGCGGCGCGCCGAGCGTCCCGGCACGGCTCAGGGCCGGGCGAAGAGCGCCGTCCACAGGAACTCCTCGCCGAAGTGCGGGGAGTCGGCGGGCTCGTCCCGCATACGGCGCAGTTCGACCTCGGTCAGCTCCCCGAAGATCCGGCGCAGGGACTCCGGCGTGTAGGCGAGCCCGCCGTGCAGGCCCGGCTCGCGCTCCCGGTAGAACGCGGCGTCGGGCAGCTCCGAGCCCATCGCGCCGGAGGCGAAGCAGGTCAGGGCCAGATGGCCGCCGGGCGCGAGCAGCCGGTCGAGCAGCGCGAGATAGCTGATCCGTCGGTGCGGCGGCAGATGGTGGAAGCACCCCGAGTCGAAGATCAGGTCGTACGGACCGGTCAGCGCGCCGCCGGCCAGTTCGAACGCGTCCCCGTGGTGGAAGCGCACCTCCGCGCCTGCCTCCCGTGCCCGCTCCCGCGCCCAGCCGATCGCCTCGTCGGAGAGGTCCACCGCGTCCACCTCGAAGCCCAGGGACGCCAGGTACAGGGCGTTGCGCCCGGGGCCGCACCCCAGGTCGAGGGCCCGGCCGGGCGCGATCAGGCCGCGCTCCACGTACGAGACCAGGCTCTCGTCCGGCTTGGCGACGAAGAACGGCACCCCCTTGGACCGGTCGCCGTAGAAGCCGTCCCACCAGCCTGCCGCGTCGGCGGTCCAGCGATCGGCCTCCGGCGCGAAGAGCCCGTCGAGCAGCTTCAGAACGTCCTCGACATCACGAATGTTCCGGTCCATCCGGCACCCCTTTCCCGATGGCTGAACGCTAGGGGAGATCCCGAAGAAAGCCCAGCTCAGGAGGGGTTTACAAGGGCTCGGAGAAGGCGCTGTACGGCCCTCCACGCCATGGGTGCACGAGGGCCGATCACCCCACACGCGGCCCCCTGCGGACGGGCGCCGGCACCCCCGCCGGAGGCCGTCATGAGGCCCTTCCGCGCGGCCCGCAACCGGGTTTCTGAGGCTCCCCGGTCAGTCCTCGCTCTTCTTCGCCCTGCTCGGCTGCACCCGCTTCGGTTCGCCCGGCATCTTCGGGTACTCCGGCGGGTACGGCAGGTCGCCGAGCCCGTGCTCCGCCTCGTCGCGGCGGGCCAGTTCGAGCAGGCTCTCCAGGCTGAAGCGGCGGTCGTCCATGTCGGCGTGGACGTCCCCGACCTCCGCGTACCGGGCGGGCATGGTCTTGATGTCGAAGTCCCGGGGCACGGCGTCGTCGATCTCGTCCCAGTTCAGCGGGGCGGAGACGGGGGCGTGCGGGCGGGGGCGCACGGAGTAGGCGGAGGCGATCGTGCGGTCGCGTGCGGTCTGGTTGTAGTCGACGAAGATCCGCTCGCCGCGCTCCTCCTTCCACCACTTGATGGTCACCCGGTCCGGCATCCGGCGCTCCAGCTCGCGGCCGCAGGCGATCGCCGCGCGCCGGACCTGGGTGAAGGTCCACTGCGGCTCGATCGGCACGAAGACGTGCAGGCCGCGCCCGCCCGAGGTCTTGGGCCAGCCCCGCAGCCCGTGCTCGTCCAGGACGGCGCGCAGCTCGTGGGCGGCGCGTACGGCGTCGGCGTAGTCGGTGCCGGGCTGGGGGTCGAGGTCGATGCGCAGCTCGTCGGGGTGGTCGGTGTCCTCGCGCCGTACGGGCCAGGGGTGGAAGGTGACCGCGCCGAGGTTGGCCGCCCAGAGGACGGCGGCGGGCTCGGTCGGGCACATCTCGTCGGCGGAGCGCCCGCTGGGGAAGGTGATGTGCGCGGTCGGGATCCACTCGGGGAGGTACTTGGGGGCGCGCTTCTGGAAGAAGGACTCGCCGGTGACCCCGTCGGGGTAGCGCTCCAGGGTGGTGGGGCGGTCCCGCAGGGCGCGGGTGATGCCGCCACCGACGGCCAGGTAGTAACTGACCATGTCGAGCTTGGTGTAGCCGGGTTCGGGGAAGTAGACCTTGTCCGGATTGGAGACGCGTACCGTCCGCTCGCCGACTTCCAGTTCCACCGCTGCCGTCTTGCTCGCCATGCGTGTCAGCGTAGGGCTCGCCGACATTCCCCGCATACCGGACAATCAGTCCATGGATCTCCCGGTGATGCCGCCCGTGAAGCCGATGCTGGCCAAGTCCGTGAAGAAGATTCCGCCGGGCATGCAGTACGAGGCCAAGTGGGACGGGTTCCGCGCCATCGTGCACCGCGACGGCTCCGAGCTGGTCATCGGCAGCCGCACGGGCAAGCCCCTGACCCGCTACTTCCCCGAGCTGGTCGAGGCGCTGCTCCCCCGGCTGCCGCGGCGGTGCGTGGTCGACGGCGAGATCGTGATCGAGCACGACGGGCGGCTCGACTTCGACCGGCTCTCCGAGCGCATCCATCCCGCCGACTCGCGTGTGCGGATGCTGGCGGGGACGACCCCGGCCCGGTTCATCGCCTTCGACCTGCTCGCCCTCGACGACGACTCGCTGCTCGACACCCCGCTGACCGACCGGCGGGCCGCCCTGGAGGAGATCCTGCGCGGCGTCGACGCCCCGGTCCACCTGGCGCCCGCGACGACCGACCCGGAGGTCGCGGCGCGCTGGTTCGAGCAGTACGAAGGGGCGGGCCTCGACGGGGTCATCGCCAAGCCGCTCGACCTGCCGTACCGGCCGGACGCCCGGCTGATGTACAAGATCAAGCACGAGCGGACGGCCGATGTGGTGGTGGCCGGCTACCGCTTCCACAAGAGCGGTCCCGTCGTCGGTTCACTCCTCCTCGGTCTGTACGACGACGGCGGCACCCTCCAGCACGTCGGAGTCTGTGCGGCCTTCACCGCCAAGCGGCGCGAGGAGCTGATCGCCGAGCTCGAGCCGCTGCGGATGGACCCGCCCGACGGGCACCCGTGGGCCGCCTGGGCCGAGGAGGCCGCGCACGCGGGCGCCCGGCTGCCGGGCGCGCCGAGCCGCTGGTCGGGGAAGAAGGACCTGTCCTGGGTGGCGCTGCGGCCCGAGCGGGTCTGCGAGGTGGGGTACGACCACATGGAGGGCGACCGCTTCCGGCACACGGCCCAGTTCAAGCGGTGGCGGCCGGACCGGGCGCCGGAGTCCTGCGGGTACGGGCAGCTCGAGGAGCCGGTCTCGTACGACCTCTCGGAGGTGCTGGCGTAGTCCGCCGGACAGGCCCTAGCCGTACAGCGCGTCGATCTCCCTCCCGTACGCCGCCATGACCGCGTGCCGCTTGACCTTGAGGGACGGGGTCAGCATCCCGCTCTCCTCGGTGAACTCCCCCGCGACGACCCGGAACCGGCGGATCGACTCCGCCCGCGAGACGGCCCGGTTGGCGTGGTCGACGGCCTTCTGGAGGTCGGCGAGCAGCTCCGGGTCCTCGGCGAGCACGGCCACGGGGGTGTCCGCCGGCCGCTTCCGTACGGCCAGCCAGTGCTGGATCGCCTCGGGGTCGAGGGTGACGAGCGCCCCGATGTACGGGCGGTTGTCGCCGACGACCAGGCACTGGCCGACCGGCGGGCGGCTGCGCAGCCGGTCCTCCAGGACGGCGGGCGAGACGTTCTTGCCCCCTGAGGTGACCAGGATGTCCTTCTTGCGGCCGGTGATGACGAGATAGCCGTCCTCGTCGAGGGCGCCCAGGTCGCCGGTGGCGAACCAGCCGTCCCGCAGCACCTCCTGACTGGCCTCGGGGTTGTTCCAGTACCCGGTGAAGACGATGGGGCCCTTGAGGAGCACCTCGCCGTCGTCGGCGATCCGGACGCCGGTGCCGGGCACCGGGCGGCCGACGGTGCCGGGCCGTGGGCGCAGGGGCGGGGTGACGGTGGCGGCCGCGCTCGTCTCGGTGAGGCCGTAGCCCTCGTAGACGAGGACCCCGGAGGCGTAGAAGAAGTGGCTGAGGCGGCTGTCGAGCGGGGAGCCGCCGCTGATGGCGTACCGCAGGTTCCCGCCGAGCTCCTTGCGGATCCGCCGGTAGACGAGCAGGTCGTAGAGGGCGTGGGCGGCGGTGAGGCCGGCGCCGGGGCGGGGTCCCGTGCCGAGGGCGTGGCTCAGGGAGGCCTCGCCGTAGCGCACGGCTATGGAGTCGGCACGGTCGAAGGAGGCGCCCCGGCCGAGCTTCTCTGCGGTGGCGCGGCCGGTGTCGTGGATCTTCTCGAAGAGGTACGGCACGCCGACGACGAACGTGGGCCTGAACCGGCGCAGTTCGGGGCGGAGTTCGTCGGGCTTGATGCTGGGGAACTGGCCGATCTCGATGCGTGCCATCAGACAGGCGAGCTGGATGACGCGTCCGAGGATGTGGGCGAGGGGCAGGAAGAGGAGGGTCGAGGCGGGTTCGCCCGTGATCGCCTGGAAGACCGGGTGCAGCAGCTCCACCGTGGCGCGCGCCTCGGCGTGGAGGTTGCCGTGGGTGAGGGCGCAGCCCTTGGGGCGGCCGGTGGTGCCGGACGTGTAGCAGAGGGTCGCGACCGTGTCCGGGGTGAGCCCGGCGCGACGCTCGGCCGGTACGGCGTCGGCGATCTCCGCGCCGAGGGCGGCGAGTTCGGCCAGGCCGCCGGCGTCGGTCTGCCAGGTGCGGACCGGCTCGGGGAGCGTGGCGGCGGCCTCGGCGACGGTGGCGGTGTGTTCGGCGCACTCGGTGACGACATGCCGGGTGCCGGAGTCGTGCAGGATCCAGGCGACCTGGTCGGGCGAGGAGGTGGGGTAGACGGGGACGGTCTGTCCGCCGGCCGACCAGATGGCGAAGTCGAGCACGGCCCACGCGTACCCGGTACGGGCCATGAGCCCGACCCGCCCTCCGGGTTCGACGCCCGCCGCGATCAGCCCCTTCGCCACGGCGACGACGTCTCCGGCGAACTCGGCGGCGGTGACGGGTCGCCAGTTCCCGTGCTCCTGGCGGCGCATGACGATCGCGCCGGGGTCCTCGGCGGCGTGGCCGAAGGGGATGTCGGCGGGGGTCCCGGACGGCGCGGGCCCGGCCGGCAGGGGCGTGTGGGCCTCCCGGACGACGCCGTCCTCCCGGACGAGCCGCACGGGGAAGCGCCCGATCAGGTCGGGGCGCTTCCTTGCCTGCCTCAGGTCCTTGCGTACGCCCATGGCGGCTCCTGTTCGCGGGTGCGGACGGGGAACGAGCGGGACTTCCGGGTGGCCTGTCGCCCAGTCAACCTACTCACCCGTAACCAGATTTCAACCTTTCGCGCACGACCGGACCCGAGTGATTCCGCTCCGCCCGGCCGCCCTTTCGGGAGCGCCGGGCCTGCCCTTTCGGGAGTGAGATGCTTCACATTCACGTGCGGACGCCCGATCCCAGGTTTGGCGAACAAATGGGCGAGTCGACCGGCCGCTCGACGAGGAAGATCGCCCCGCGCGGCGCGCACCTGCGGGAACACCGCGGGGCGCGGCGGGCGGCACTCCCGGACCGGGCGGCGAACGTCCGCACACCCCGCCGAACGAGGGCCCCGCCGTTGCCCCGCGGAGACAACCCCGTCTCCGAACCGGGAAGCCGATCCTGTACGTATGAGGAGGGAGACCCCACACCCGAACCCCGTACCCACAAGGACTGGCCCGTGATCACCTCGCCCTCGCCCCTCGTACCCGTCCCGATTCCCGACCGCGTGGCCGCCATGATCGGGTCCTGCCTGCCGCTGCACGTCCTGCAGGCGGAGGTCGACGCCGACTGCGCGGCGCGCGAGGTGCTGCGGTTCCGGGGCCCGCTCTGCGCGGAGGACCGGGCGGACCGCGAGCACGCGCTCTCCGCGCTCGCCCGGGCGAACAAGATCCTGGCCAAGCACCACCCCCTGCTGCCGGTCCGCCCGCGCCAGGAACCCGGCTTCCTTTAGGCCGTTCGGGGCGCCGCCCCGGTACCGCACCGGTTCGGGTGTTCCCCGCATGCGGGTGACGCCGCCCGGTGTGAGGCTGCGAAGGTGACCACCACCAGCGACGCCGCACCCGCGCCCCCGGCCGCCTCGCCACCCGTGCTCGACAGCCGCCGCCGCAACATCGTCTTCGGCACGATCATGCTCGGTGTGCTGCTCGCGGCGCTCGACCAGACGATCGTGGGGACCGCCCTCCCGACGATCGTCTCGGACCTGGGCGGCGCCGCCCACATGTCGTGGGTGGTCACCTCCTACCTGCTCGCGGAGACGGTCGCCACCGTTCTGGTCGGCAAGTTCGGTGACCTCTTCGGCCGCAAGGTGATCTTCCAGATCTCGGCGATCGTCTTCATCACCGGCTCCTTCCTCTGCGGCCTCGCCACCAACATGACGCTGCTGATCGTCTGGCGCGGACTGCAGGGCATCGGCGCCGGCGGCCTGATGGTCACCGCCATGGCGCTCATCGCCGATGTCATCCCCCTGCGCGACCGGGGCAAGTACCAGGGCGCGATCGGCGCGGTCTTCGGCGTCTCCACCGTGATCGGACCGCTGCTCGGCGGGCTCTTCACCGACCATCTGAGCTGGCGCTGGGCGTTCTACGTCAACGTCCCGATCGCGATCCTGGTCGTCATCGCGGCGGCCCGCACCATCCCCTCCGTACGCTCGGCGAGCAAGCCGATCATCGACTACGCGGGCATCGCCCTGGTCGCCGCCGGGTCCAGCGCCCTGATCCTGGCCACCAGTTGGGGCGGGAACGAGTACGCCTGGGGTTCAGGCGTCATCATCGGGCTCTTCGTCGGCGGACTCATCGCGCTCGCGCTCTTCTGCTGGGTGGAGACCCGCGCGGCGGAACCGATGCTGCCCATGCGGCTGTTCGCCAATCCGGTCTTCACCGTCTGCTCCGTGCTGAGCTTCGTCGTCGGCTTCGCGATGCTCGGCTCGTTGACCTTCCTGCCGTCCTACCTCCAGTACGTCGACGGCGACTCGGCCACCGTCTCCGGCATCCGGACCCTCCCCATGGTCATCGGTCTGCTGATCGCCTCGATCTACAGCGGCAACGCCGTCAGCAAGACCGGCACGTACCGGATCTTCCCCATCGTGGGCTGTCTGGTGATGGGCGTCGGCCTCTTCCTGCTGTCCCTGATGGACACGGACACCAACGCCTGGCTGGAGTCCCTGTACATGTTCGTGCTCGGCGCCGGCATCGGTCTGTGCATGCAGGTGCTCACCATCGCCGTGCAGAACACGGTGGAGTACGCCGACCTCGGCACCGCGACCTCGGGCGTCACCTTCTTCCGTACGCTCGGCAGCTCCTTCGGCACCGCGGTCTTCGGCACGATCTACGCCAACTCCCTCAAGCCCAACCTGGCCCAGGGCGTCGGCGAGGCGGCTGCGGTCGCCGGGCCGGGCCTGTCCGCGTCCGAGATCGCCACGGCCGCGACGAGTCCGGCCGGGCTCCACGGGCTGCCGGACGACGTGGCGGCGCCGATCGTCCAGGCGTACGCGGACACCCTGCACACGGTCTTCCTCTGGACGGTGCCGGTCGCGGCGATCGGTTTCGTCGTCGCGCTCTTCCTCAAGCAGGTGCCGCTCAGGGACACCGCCCGCGCCTCGGCCCCCGACATGGGCGAGGGCTTCGCCTCGCCCACCTCATCGGGCGACTCCGCCAAGCTCCTCGAACTCTCCGTCGGCAGGATCCTGCGGAAGACCGACCTGGACACCGCGCGCCGGATCGTCGCCGACTCCGACACCCGGCTCGACACGGCGGGCGCGTGGGCGGTGATGCAGGTCGAACTCTTCACCCGCACGGTCGGGCACGCCAGTCTCGGCTTGATCTCCGCCGGACGGCGGGTCCCCCCGGAGGTCCTGCTGCCGGTCTTCCAGCGCATGGTCGACGAGGGGTTCCTGACCCGGGACGGCAACCTGCTCTCGCACACGCGGGCGGGCGAGCGCGAGGCCGAGGTCATCACACGCGCGTGGGGCGACTGGCTGAAGGACCGGGTCGAGGAGGAGCGGGGCCGGCCGAGCGGCCCCGAGCTGCGGGCGGCGGCGGACGCCATCGCGAAAAAGCTGATCGCGGAGGACCTGGCGCAGGGGCTGCCGCGCAAGCGGGAGCAGGTCGGGATCTCCTCGTGAGCAGCGGGCGGCTCACGCCTCGTCGATGAAGTCCCCGTCGACGTAGACCCAGGCGCCCTCGTGGCGGCGGAAGCGGCTGCGCTCGTGGAGCGAGCCGGCCTCGCCGCCGTGGGTGTAGCGGGCGACGAAGGTGACCGTTCCGGACTGGTGGAAGGCCGTGCCGTCGGTCGTCTCCCGGATCTCCAGGCCCGCCCAGCGCATGGACGGGTCGAAGTCGACCTCGCCGGGGCGGGTCTCCGGTGCCCAGGTGCGCAGCAGGTACGCGGAGTCGCGGACGACGAAGGCGCTGTAGCGGGAGCGCATGAGCAGCTCGCAGGTGGGCGCCGCGGTGGCGGGCCCCGCGTGGAAGCGCCCGCAGCACGCGCCGTACGACGCGGGCAGTCCGCAGGGGCAGGGCGAGTCGGCGGAGACGGCGGTGGCGGCAGACCCGGTCTTACGGGCGGGGCTCTTACGGGCGTTACGGCGGGACATGGCCCCCATTGTGTCGTGCGGGGC
Source organism: Streptomyces sp. NPDC026092 (assembly GCF_040638605.1). Taxonomy (NCBI): domain Bacteria; kingdom Bacillati; phylum Actinomycetota; class Actinomycetes; order Kitasatosporales; family Streptomycetaceae; genus Streptomyces; species Streptomyces sp. NPDC026092. The sequence goes on along the minus strand of NZ_JBEZYN010000001.1, from coordinate 182,479 downwards.
GCGGGGTCGGGATCGCGCCATGTGCGGGGCGGTGGCCGCACGACGCTTCCGGGGGCCGGTGGACGCCCTTATGCTCCTGCGCCGGACGTGACTGTTACCGCCGGTAAGCAAAAGGGGCTGGGGCATGAACCGTACGGGCACCTCGCGACGCACCTTCGTCGGCACGGCCGCCGCCGTCACCGCGGCCACCGCCACCGCCGGCGTCGGAGCCGTACCGACCCACGCGGCCGCCACGCCCGGCCGCGCCGAGCAGGCAGCGGCCCCTGCCGTCGCCGTGCTCGGCGGTGGCGTGGCGGGTCTGACCGCCGCCCACGAACTGGCCGAGCGCGGCTTCCGGGTCACCGTCTACGAGCGCCGGGCGCTCGGCGGCAAGGCCCGCTCGATGGACGTGCCGGACAGTGCTCGGGGCGGGCGGCGGGCGCTCCCCGCCGAGCACGGCTTCCGCTTCATCCCCGGGATCTACCACAACCTCCCCGACACGATGCGGCGCATCCCCTTCCCGGGGAACGCCAACGGCGTCTGGGACAACCTCGTCGCCCCGGCCGAGATGGCCTTCGCCCGCACCGGCCGCGAGGACCTGCGCATCCCGCTCCCCTGGCCCGGTCACCGGCCCGCCGAGCTCACCCTCGACGAGATCCGCCGCGCGCTGACCGCGCTCCTGGAGACCGCCCGGTCCATCCCGCTCCACGAGGCCGCGTACTTCGTCAACCGCTTCCTCGTCTTCCTGACCAGCTGCGACGAGCGGCGGAACGGCACCTGGGAGGCCACGCCCTGGTGGGAGTTCCTGCGCGCGGACCGCATGAGCTACGACTACCAGCGCATCCTCGCCGTCGGGCTCACCCGCAACATCGTGGCCACCAAGGCCGAGGAGGCCAGCACCCGTACGGTCGCGACCCTCCTCGAGGCCTTCGCCTTCAACGCGCTCGGGCGCGGCGCCGACGGACCGCTCGACCGGATCCTCGACCTGCCGACCAACGAGGCGTGGATCGACCCCTGGGTCACCCATCTGACCGGTCTGGGCGTGGAGTTCCGGGTCGGCTGGACGGTCCGCGAGATGGCGTACGACGCGGCGGCCGGGCGGATCTCGGCCGCCGTGATCGAGGACCCGGACGGCGTACGGAGGTCGGTCACGGCCGATCACTACATCTCCGCCCTGCCGGTGGAGCACGCCCGCCGGACCTGGGGCGCCGCGCTGCGGGCGGCCGATCCCCAGCTGACCCGGTGCGACCGTCTGGAGACGGACTGGATGACGGGCATCCAGTTCTATCTGACCGACAAGGCTCCGCTGCTCGCCGGGCACGCCAACCTGATCGACTCCCCCTGGTCCCTGACCTGCATCCAGCAGGCGCAGCACTGGCCGACCCGGAACTTCCCGGCCGACTACGGCGACGGATCGGTCGTGGACTGCCTGTCGGTGGACATCTCGGAGTGGGACCGGCCCGGGATCCTCTACGGCAAGACGGCCAAGCAGTGCACCCGTACGGAAGTGGCGCGCGAGGTGTGGGCGCAGCTGAAGGCCGGCTTCAACGACACGGGCCGTACGGTCCTGAAGGACGGCTCCCTGCACTCCTGGTTCCTGGACCCGGGCGTGGACGGCCTCGGCACCCCGAACCCGACCAACGACGACCAGCTCCTCGTCCACCCGGTCGGCACCTTCCACAACCGCCCGCAGGCCGCCACGCGGGTGCCGAACTTCTATCTGGCCGGCGACTACGTGGCCGTCGACATCGACCTGGCCACCATGGAGGGCGCCAACGCCTCCGCCCGGCAGGCCGTCAACGCGCTGCTCGACCGTACGGGCTCGACGGCCGCGCGCTGCACGGTCGAGCCGCTCTTCCGCGCCCCGGAGCTGGAGGGGCTCAAGCGCCACGACCGGATGCGTTTCCGGCTCGGTCTGCGCAACGCGCTCGACGTGGGGTGACGAGCGACTCGGCTCGGCGGAACCGCCCCACCCCGCCCTTTCGCGTTGCGGACTGAGGACCGACGCGCGACGAGAGGCGAGTGGCTCCATGGACAGCTCCTGGCAGATCCTCCTGCTCCTCGCGGGCCTGGTCTGTGTGGCCGGCGGACTGCGGGAGGTGCGGACGCAGACGCGGATGCGGCGGTCCGGAGTCCGCTCCGAGGGTGCGGCGCTGCGTCACGAGGTCACCTCCCGGGAGGGCAACAGTCGCGTGTACTCCCCCGTGGTCGGCTTCCGCGACGAACACGGCACGCACCGGGAGTTCACCAGCGACCTGAGCGGCTCGCCCCGCAGCCCGCGGGAGGGAGTCCGGGTGCGGGTGGTGCACCTGCCGGGGCGCCCGGAGACGGCGCGGCTCGACACGGTCGCGTACAAGGTCACGGTCCTCGCCCTCGCGTTCGGCGTGGGCGCCGTGTTCCTCACCGTGGCGGTCGCGTTCGGGCGGTGACGGGCGCGTCGTCCCGGTGGGCCGCCCGGGCCCGCCGGGTGAGTAGCGTACGAGCATGAAACTGACGATTCTCGGAGGCGGCGGATTCCGGGTCCCGCTGGTGTACGGCGCGCTGCTCGGCGACCACGCCGAGGGCCGGGTCACCCGGGTGACCCTCCACGACCTCGACGGCGGCCGGCTCTCGGCGATCGCCCGGGTCCTCGCGGAGCAGGGCGCGGGGGTGCCGGACGCCCCCGAGGTGACGGCGACGACGGATCTGGACGAGGCGCTGCGCGGAGCGGACTTCGTCTTCTCGGCGATCCGGGTCGGCGGTCTGGAGGGCCGGGCCGCCGACGAGCGGATCGCGCTCGCCGAAGGGGTCCTCGGTCAGGAGACGGTCGGCGCGGGCGGGATCGCGTACGGGCTGCGGACGGTGCCGGTCGCGACGCACATCGCCCGGCGGGTCGCCGCGCTCGCCCCGGACGCCTGGGTCATCAACTTCACCAACCCGGCGGGCCTGGTGACGGAGGCGATGTCCCGGGTGCTCGGCGACCGGGTCGTCGGCATCTGCGACTCCCCCGTCGGGCTCGGCCGCCGGGTCGCCCGGATCCTGGGCGCGAACCCGGCCGAGGCGTGGATCGACTACGTGGGCCTCAACCACCTCGGCTGGCTGCGGGGGCTGCGGGTCGGCGGGCGGGACGAGCTGCCGCGGCTGCTCGCGGACGAGGAGACGCTCGGCTCCTTCGAGGAGGGCCGGCTCTTCGGCCCCGAATGGCTGCGCTCGCTCGGCGCGATCCCCAACGAGTACCTGCACTACTACTACTTCAACCGCGAGGCCGTCCGCGCCTACCAGCAGGCCGAGCGGACGCGGGGCGCGTACCTCCGCGACCAACAGGCCGGTTTCTACGCGCAGATGAGCAAGCCGGACACGCCTCCGCTGGCGGCCTGGCACCGTACGCTCGCCGACCGCGAGGCGACCTACATGGCCGCCAACCGGGAGGCCGCCGGGGTCGGGGAGCGGGACGAGGAGGACCTGGAGTCGGGCGGGTACGAGAAGGTGGCCCTGGCGCTGATGCGGGCGATCGCGCGCAACGAGCGGGCCACGCTCATCCTCAACGTCCGTAACGGCACGACCCTTTCGGTGCTCGACGCGGACGCGGTGATCGAGGTGCCGTGCTTCGTGGACGCGGCCGGCGCCCATCCGGTCTCCGTGGCACCGCTGCCGTACCACGCAGTGGGTCTGGTGACGGCGGTGAAGGCGGTCGAGCGCGAGGTGCTCTCGGCGGCGGAGAGCGGCGAGCGGGCGACGGCGGTCAAGGCGTTCGCGCTGCATCCGCTGGTCGACTCGGTCTCGGTGGCACGACGCCTGGTCGACGGCTACACGGCGGAGCATCCCGAACTGGCGTATCTGCGCCGCTGAATCAACGTCCGGACGACTGTCCGGCGAACATCTTTACGGCAGCGAGGGGCGCGGCCTACGCTCGCGCCCCATGACCTCACCTGGCACACGTTTTCGACGGGCGATCGTCCGTCTCACCACGGGCTGTCTGCTGACCGCCGGGCTGGTGGCGGCGGGACCGGCGGTCGCCGAGTCCGCCGACCCGGCCCTCGCCGCCGCGCGCGTCGTCCCCGTCCAACTCACCGGGCCCGCGGAGAAGCGCTTCAACCTGGTGGTCATGGGCGACGGCTACACCGCCGAGGAGACGGCCGCCTTCCGGGCCGACGTCGACAGGCACCTGGGTGTGCTGTGGAGCATCGAGCCGTTCGCCTCGTACCGCTCGTACATCAACGTGTGGGCGGTGGAGCTCCCTTCGCCGGAGTCGGGCGTGGACTGCGACCCGGGCCTCGACGCGCCCCGCCGCGACACCCCGCTGGACATGGGCTTCTGGGGCGGCTGCAACCCGGCGAGTGTCCAGCGGCTGCTGACCGTGGACAGCACGAAGGCCGCCGCGCTCGCCGCTCTCGTCCCGGGCACGAGCCCCGCCAACCGGCAGATCGTGGCCCTCGCGAACAGCGACACCTACGGTGGCGCGGGCGGCAGTTACGCGACGGCGTCCGGCGGCAACGCGCTCTCCTCGCTGATCACCCCGCACGAGATAGGCCACTCGCTCGGCGGCCTCCAGGACGAGTACGACTACTACGCGCGCGGGGTCGCGGGCGGCGCGTACGAGGGTACGGAGCCGGCCTCGGCCCACCACACCCTGCTGACCAAGGCTCAGATGCGCGAGCAGCGCGCCAAGTGGTGGCGCTGGCTGGGCGAACCGAGCGAGGCGGGCGGTGTCATCGGGCGACACGAAGGCGGCCTGTACAGCACCACGGGTGTCTGGCGGCCCAGCCGGCACTCGATCATGAAGACCCTCGGCTACGCCTTCGACCAGGTCGAGCGCGAGGTGATGGTCCGGGCGATCTCCGCGAAGGTGAACCTCGTCCAGGACCACACCCCCGACTCGGCACCGATCGGGGCGGACCGGACGGTGTGGGTGGACACCCTGCACCCGCTGGGCGGTGAACTCGACGTCGTCTGGCGCCTCGACGGCCGCACGCTCAGGACCGGCAACGCCCGCACGGTCGACCTGCGCGCCCTCCCCCTCTCCCCCGGCACCCACACCCTGACGGCGACGGTGACCGACCCGACGCCGTTCGTGCGGGACCCGGCGGTACGCGGCTCGGCGGCGCTGACCCGCACGGTGAGCTGGACCGTGGACCGCGCGCTGACCACGCCCGGCGACGGCACTGGGCCGGCGTTCACGGGCCACACCCCGACGACGGCCCCGGTGGGCGCGCGCTCGGTGGTCCACGCGGACACCACCCACCCGACGCGCTCCGCCCCGGCCGTCCGGTGGTGGCTCGACGGCCGGCCGGCCGCGAACCCGGGCAACGACCGGGACCTGGACCTGCGGACACTGCGGCTCACCCCGGGGGCGCACACCCTGACCGCCCGGATCGCGGGCACGGACGCCGAGTTGAGGTGGACGGTGGACGCCCGGCCGGCCACGGCCTCGTACGAACTGTCCACTCCGCTGCGCACGGTGAACCGACCGGGCCGGCCCGTCGAGTACGTCTACGACGGTCCGTTCACGATGGGCCTCGCGGCGCGGGACGACCAACCGGGTTCCGTGGTGCGCCAGTTCCGGGTGAACGGTGACGGCTGGTACACGTACTACGGCTGGCCCACCGATGCCGATGCGCCGTTCCGCTTCTCGCCGAGCGGCACCGTTATCGACGACCTCGTCTACGGGAAGCTCGGCCGGAGCCGCGCGGTGCCGTGGGACGACGCCACCCCGGACTACGGCACGCACACGATCGAGTACCGCACGATCGACGCGGCCGGCAACGTGGGCCCGGCGAAGTCGTTCCTGGTGACGCTGGTGAAGCCGGGTAGCTGACGGAACGCGCGAGGCCCGCGGACCGGAAGGGTCCGCGGGCCTCGACGCGTACTCCGTGAACGCCTTCGACCGGCGCGGTCAGGCGATGCGGCCGACGGCCGCCCAGCCCGGGATCGGGTCGTCGCCCTGGACCGGGACGACCTCGCCGAGCTCCGGGTGCCACTCGGCGGTGAGCGAGACCCCGGGCTCGACGAGCTCCAGACCCTCGAAGAACGCGGCGAGCTCGTCGCGCGAGCGCGGCCGCAGGGTCAGCCCGCGGGCCTTGTACATCTCGACGGCCTTGGCCGCGCCCTCCGGGTCGAAGTCCCCGGTGACGTGCGAGAGGACGAGGTAGCTGCCCGGGGCCAGCTTGTCGACGAGCTTGCGGACCAGGTCGTACGCCCCGTCCTCGTCGCCGACGAAGTGCAGCAGCGCGAGCATCGAGAGGGCGATGGGCTGGTCGAAGTCAAGGACCTTTCCGGCCCTTTCGAGAATGATCTCGGGGTCGCGGGCGTCCGCCTGGATGTACTCGGTGGCCCCCTGCGGGGTCGAGCGCAGCAGGGCGGCCGCGTGCGCGAGGACGATCGGGTCGTTGTCGCAGTAGACGATCCGCGACTCCGGCGCCGCCTGCTGGGCTATCTGGTGCAGGTTGGGCTCGGTCGGGATGCCGGTGCCGATGTCCAGGTACTGGCGTACGCCGTGGGCGCTGAGCCAGCGGATGGCGCGGTGCATGAAGGCCCGGTTGACCCGCGCCATGTCACGGCCGCGGGCGTCGAGGGTGAGGAGCTGCTTGGCCATCTCCTCGTCGACCGGGTAGTTGTCCTTGCCGCCCAGGAACCAGTCGTACATCCGCGCGGGGTGCGGCTTGCTGGTGTCGATCCGTACGGCTGCGGGGTCCTGGGTCATGGGGGCTCCTGGTCCGGGAGTGGAACTACTGGCACTGCAGCAAGAGTTACGCGACGGTAGGGGTGCGACGGAAGAGGTCAGGTGAGCAGAAAGTCTGCCTGACCGGATTTCGCTCCCTGGATGAACGCGGCGATCTCGCCGTGGGTGTAGATGAGCGCGGGTCCCTCGGGGTCTGCGGACTGTCGCACGGCGACTCTGCCGTCGGCCAGCTTCATGGCCTCCACGCAGTTGCCCCCGTTCCCGCCGCTCCACGGCTTGTGCCAGCCTTCGGCACCGAGATCCGCGGCGGGCATGCCGTTGTATATGCGATCCATTCACAGCTCCTTGCGGAGACCCCGGAGGATCTCCTTCGTGCGTTGTGCAGTCGCGGCCTGAGCCGCCATGCGGTCCATGACCTCGAGGTGGGAGGCCACCTCGGGGCGCGCGTCGAGATAGACGGCGCCGGTCAGGTACTCGCTGTAGACCATGTCCGGGAGTTCGGGCACGGCGAAGCGGAAGAGGACGAACGGTCCGTAGGTGCCGGGGTGGTGGCCGGACGCGAACTCCGCGACTTGCAGGGTGACGTTCGGCAGCTCGGACGCTTCGAGCAGCCGGTCGAGCTGGTCGCGCATCACCTCGGGCCCGTCACCGACCGGTCGGCGGAAGACCGTCTCGTCCATGATCACCCAGAACTTCGGGGCGTCCTCCCTGGTCAGCAGGGACTGGCGCTCCATCCGCAGGGCCACATGACGCTCGATCTCCTCGGCGCTGCTGGCGCCGACCGCTCCGCTGCGCAGAATGGCGCGGGCGTACCCCTCGGTCTGGAGCAGACCGGGGACGAACTGGGGTTCGTACGCCCGGATGAGGCTCGCGGCCCCCTCCAGGCTGACGTACATGGAGAACCAGCCGGGCAGCACGTCGTGGAACCGCTGCCACCAGCCGGGCAGGTTGGCCTCTTCGGCGAGGGCGACGAAGGCCTCGGCCTCGGAGTCGTTGATGCCGTACGCCTGGAGCAGGAGCTGTACGTACGGGATCTTCAGCGCGACTTCGGCGGTCTCCATGCGGCGGATGGTGGCCGGGGCGACGCGGAGGACCTTGGCGGCCTCCTCCCGCTTCAGGCCGGCCCGCTCGCGCAGATCCTGCAGACGTCTACCGAGAACGACCTGTCCCACCGTGGGGGCGGACCGCGGCTCGCTCACTCTCAGACCTCCCCGACGCACTGTTTCGCTTGAGTGTGCCACGAACACGGCCAGAGAGAACACAGCACTCTGCATTTTTCAGAGTGCCACTTGCCAAGTGTCCGCGTCGGGAGCAAAGTATTCCGGTGAACCAGTACGCGCTGCTGCCGCGCGACGCCTCGGGAGGTTGCGTACGGCACTGCTTACCCACTGTTGTGAGGAACCGGTCGTGGCTTCTGGTAACGCGCTTCCCTCAGGTCTCATGAGCCCCCGCGTCATGCAGCAGCGCCCACGCACCGAAACTCTCCGCCACGACGTCCGCCGGTTCACCTTCGAGCTCCCCGCCCGCACCTCGTCGGTCTCGCGCGCCCGCAGACTGGCGGAGGAGCGGCTGATCCTCTGGGGCTGCGCCCCCGACATACGCGACACGGTCACGCTGATCGTCTCCGAGCTGGTCACCAACGCGGTGGTGCACACCGCGAGCGGCCATGTCGTCTGCGAACTGCGCGAGGGGGAGGACCAGTTGCGGATAGCGGTACGGGACGAGGGCGGCGCGGCGGACCCGCGGATCCGGGACTGCGGCGAGGAGGAACGCGGCCGGGGGCTGCTCCTCGTGGACGCGCTGAGCAGCGCGTGGGGATCGGACAGCACGGGGCACGGCACGGCGCGGGTCGTCTGGGCCGAACTGGCCCACGGCATGGGGCACACGTGCTGAGGTCGATGGCGACCCTTCTGTCGCCGAGGTCCCGCAGGACGCCGGACGGGGCGGGAGCGGGCTCGGGGACGGCCGCCGGCGCGCCGACCGGGGCCTCGACCTCACTGATCATCCCGCCGGGCTTCCGCACCACCCTGGGCTGCGACGCGGTCGGCGTCCCGGCGCGCTACGGCTTCCGCATCCTCTCCCGGCTGCCGTCGAAGGGCTGTGTCTACGCGGACACGGACTGGTGGTGGTGGCTGGTCCCGGCCGGCTCCGACCTGGACCTGCGCTGGCCGCTGCCGTCCTGCTACGCCTCGGGCGCCGAGATCCCGGACCGCCGCCCGCGACTGATCCACCACCCGGACGGCACGTCTCCGTACACCCCCCCGATCCCCCTCTACCTCCTGGCCTGCCAACTGACGGGTACGGCTCCGTCCTGGAGCTTGATCCCCACGCAGGGCGACGGCGTAATGTCGGAGCATGTTCACCCCTCAGGGCCCGACCGCACGTGAACTGACCGTCCAGGCGTTCTCCTCGGTGGAGCACGGGTACGACCTGCTGGCGAGGAAGTTCGACGCGACCCCGTTCCGCACGCCGGACCTGGTCCTCACGGCGGTGACGGACGCACTGCGTCCCGTCGGCCCCTTCGACACGGGCCTCGACGTGTGCTGCGGCACGGGAGCGGGCCTCTCGGTCCTCCGCTCGCTGTGCGCGGGCCGGGTCACGGGCGTCGACTTCAGCGCGGGGATGCTGGAGGAGGCCCGCAGGGCCCACCCCAAGGCCACCTTGATCCGCGCGAACGTCCTGGCCCTCCCCTTCGCCCCGACGTTCGACCTGGCGGTCAGCTTCGGCGCCTTCGGCCACTTCCTGCCCCGCGACCAGATCACCCTCTTCCGCCAGACCCACGCCTCCCTCCGCCCGGGCGGCCTCCTGGCCTTCCCCCTCCCGGCCCCACCCCACGTCGGCTCCCGCGCGTACTGGACCCTGCTGGGCTTCGACACGGCGATGCGCGTCCGGAACGCGGTCTGGCGGCCGCCCTTCGTCATGTACTACCGCACGTTCCGCCTGGCGGACGTACGCGACCGCCTGATGCAGGCGGGCTTCACGGTGGAGACCCGGGCGATCGACTCGCTGGGGCGTCGGGACGACGGGAGCCCACGGTGCCGGCTGGTGCTGGCGCGGAAGGCGTGAGGGGGCGGGGGCGCGGTGGGGGGCTGATCAGGGCACTTTCCCGCTCCAGAAGGCGGGGCCTCGGTCGACCCCGACGGTGACTTCGAGGTCCAGGGTCCCGTCGGAGCCGCCCGGCACGTCGAACGCATAGGTGCCGACGGCCGTCCGCCCTGGAAGGAGCGTGCCCATGAGCCCGGCGCCCAGGTCATTGGCGTCGTCGAAGACCCGCTCCACCTCTCGCCCCTGCGCGTCCCTGCCCTGGACGATCACGACCAGCGGCACGCGCGCCTCGGAGCCGTTGCGCACGGTGACCTCGAGCTTCACGGCCCGGTTCCCGGCCGTGTGCCCGGCGGCGCCGTCGGAGGGCGTGAACCGCTGCGGCGCCGAGACGGTGACGTCGACACCGTCCGCGTAACGCTCGGTCTCGCCGAAGGCGTGCACGTCGTCGGCGTCTGCTGCCTCGGAGGCCTGGGTGCGGGTCGGCCGGGACGAGGGCGATTCCGGCACCGTGGGCGTTGTGGGGGTCCCCGCGGCTTCGCGCTCGCCGTCGGTGACGACGAGGGCGACGATCACCGCGACGGCCACGACGATCAGGGTGCCGCAGATCAGCGCCACGAGGAGTGAGCGCCGGGATCCGCGAGGCGGGCGCGGCGCCCCGCTCGCGAGGGGACCCGACGGAGGCCCGGTCGGGCGGTCCGGCTGTTCGGAGGGGTTCGCGTCGGACATGGCGCCTCCGCCGTTGGTCGGCACGATGCGACAGGGCCTTCAGGGTAGGTGGGGGTCCTCGGGGCCGCATCGGGGACCGCGTCCACGGGCGGAAACGCAGAACGGCCCCAGCTGGGCTGGGGCCGTTCCGGTGTGTGTCCGAGGGGGGACTTGAACCCCCACGCCCGATAAAGGGCACTAGCACCTCAAGCTAGCGCGTCTGCCATTCCGCCACCCGGACTAGGTGTTTGTCATTTTGGGGTGTTCCCCGCGGCGACATGGATAACTCTACCAGGGGTTTGAGGTGCCTTTCACCCACGTTTCCCGTGGTCAGTGGGGTGCGGCGGGAGTCGAGTCCTTGATCGTCGCCGGGTCGCCCCGGGTGGTGCACAGAGTGTCGCCGTACGCCTGCGTGGCGTAGTGGGTCGCGGCGCCTAGCCTGCGCTGGGTGAGCAATCTCTTCGAGCCCCGTGGGTCCACGCACCGCAGGCCCAGGATGCTGTCGCCCCTGCGGGAGCATCTGCGGGACACCTTCTGGTTCGCCCCGATCGTGAGCATGGCGGCCGTGTTCGTGCTGTGGCTGGTCTCCTCCGCGCTGGACGAGGCGATCATCCGGTTCCTGCAGGACAAGCAGGACTACGGCGCGGTCACCGAGCTCATCGGGATCGTCGAGGACGCCAAGACGATCGTGACCACGATCAGCTCGGCGATGATGACCTTCATCGGTGTGGTCTTCTCCATCTCGCTCGTCGCCGTGCAGATGGCCAGCGGCCAGTTCAGCCCCCGCGTCGTGCGGATCTTCATCCGGAGCCGGATCACGAAGGCGACGTTCTCCGTCTTCCTCGCCACGTTCCTGCTGTCCCTGCTCGTCCTCACCTCGTACGACAGCGAGGCCGATCCCCGGTACGTCACGACGGTGCCCCTGGTGCAGTCGGTACTGACGCTGCTCATGGTCGGGCTGAGCCTGCTGCTCTTCGTGGCGTACGTGAACGCGACCCTGCGGCTGATGCGGGTGGGGCACGTGGTGGACCACATCACGTGGGAGGCGTTCGGCGTCCTGGCGAAGCAGCCGCTGTACGAGGGCGAGCTCGGCGACCTGGGCGAGGCGACCGAGCACGTCCTGCACCGGGGGCGCGCCGGGGTCGTGCGGGACGTGAACGTCGCCCTGCTCGTGCGGCTCGCGCGGCGCCACGGCGTGGTGCTGCGGCTGCTGCCCCGGATGGGGGACTTCGTGGTGCCCGGGACCCCGCTCCTCGCCGTGCACGGCGGCCGGGTGCCGCGCCGGATCGGGGCGGCGGTCTCGGTGGGGGTGGAGCGGACCTTCCACCAGGACCTCGCCTTCGGGCTGCGCCAACTGGCGGACATCGGGCTGCGCGCCCTCTCCCCCGCCGTGAACGACCCGACGACCGCCGTACAGGCACTGGACCGGATCACCCAGTTCCTGGCCGCCGTGGTGAACCGCCCGCTGGGGGCGGTCCACCACCGCGACGGCAAGGACGCGCTCCGGCTGGTCCAGGACGTACCGGGGTGGACGGACCTGGTCGACCTCGGCTTCACCGAGATCCGCGGCTGCGCCCCGGGCAACCCCCAGGTGTCGCGCCGCATGCTGGCAGGCCTCGACGACCTGCTGTCCATGGCACCGGCCGACCGCCGCGAACCCCTCCTCCGGCACCGCACCCTGCTGACCCAACTGATCGAGCGCACAACACCGGAGGCTGCCGACCGCGCGTTCGCGCTGGAGGGGGATCGTCAGGGGATCGGGTGAGAGGGGCGGTGCCCGGTCGTCACGACGCGCCGTGCGACGGCGCCGGCCACGGGTCGCCCTGCACGCGCGCGTGCAGATGCTCGTCGTGCCATCCGTCCCCGTGGAGCAGGGCGCTCCGCATCGTCCCCTCCAGCGGGAAGCCCGCCTGGGTCGCGACCCGGCAGGACGCGGGGTTGGCGACGGAGTGCGTGATACGGAGCCGGTGCAGACCCAGGTCGTCCAGGGCCCACCGGCTGATCCGGACCGTCGCCCGCGTCATCACCCCGTGGCCGCGACCTTGCGGCAGCAGCCAGTACAGGAACTCGGCGCTTCCCCCGTGGAGGTCCATGTCGCCCAGGCCGATCAGGCCGACCGGCCCGCCCTCGCCGGGCGGGGCGATCGCCCAGATCGCGGCCCGCTCCGCGAGCCAACGCTGCCGCCAGGCCTCGATCCTGGCGACCGCCCCCTCCAGCGTCAGATGCCCGGGGCGGTTCCACCGCTGGACGTCCGGATCGCCGCACGACTCCGCCAGCACCCCAGCGTCGTCCTCCCGCCACTGCCTCAGCTCGAAGCCTCCGCCGAGGTGGAAGACCGGCTGGTCACCGTCGCTCATACGGCCCGCCGGAACCACCGCCGGTATCGAATCGATCATCGAGCCATCATGCCAAGGGCCTACGGCATCAGGTGGTAGTCCGGGAAGTTGCCCGGGAGTCGCTCGTCCTCCGGGCCCTCGGTGACGGCCTTGACCAGGAGGTCGCCGCCTACGAAGGCGCCGCGCCAGGAGGCGCCGAAGCCGCCGAAGAGTTCGTCGCGGTCGCCGCGCGAGCGGGGCTTGCCGTGGCCGGTCTTGAAGGCTCGGATCTGGGGGGCCAGGCGGGCGTACGTCTCCGGGTCGTCGGTGGCGAGGGTCGCGACGAGGGCGCCGTTGGAGGCGTTCATCGCGGCCAGGAGTTCGGCCTCGGTGTCGACGAGGACGATCGTGTCGACCGGGCCGAAGGGTTCGGCGTGGTGGAGGGGTGAGGAGGGGGGCGGGTTGAGGAGCGTGACGGGCGGGAGGTACGCCGAGGTGTCCTGGCCCGGCAGGAACCGGCCGTCGGCGAGGGAGCCCCGGTGGAGCGGGATCGCGCCCCGGTCGATGGCCTCGGCGACCTGGTCGCCGAGTTCCTTGGCCTTGGCCGCGTTGATGAGCGGGCCGAAGTCGAGCTCGGGAAGGGAATCCTCCGGGTGCTCGACGGCGAGCGGATGCCCGAAGCGCAGGGCCCGGACGGGCGGCAGGTAGGCGGCGAGGAAGTCGGCGAAGGCGGTGCGCTCGACGACGAAGCGGGGGTACGCGGTGCAGCGCTGCTTGCCGTAGTCGAAGAGCTTGGGGATCACGGCGGAGAGTGCCGGCCAGTCGCTGTGCTTCCAGACGCCCCAGGTGTTGAGACCCTCCTGTTCGAGGATGTGGCGCTTGCCCAGGTCGGCGACCTCGATGGCGATGCGCGCGCCGGTGTCGCGACCTCCCACGAACGAGACGCAGCCGATCTCGGGGGCGCGGACCAGGGCCTCGGACAGCTCGCCCCCGCTGCCGCTGACGAGGGTGATCGGGATGCCCTCGCGGGCAGCGAGCGCGGCGGCGAGGGTCAGGCAGGCGAGGCCGCCGTCGGTCGGGGTCTTGGCGATGACCGCGTTCCCGGCCAGGGCCTGCACGAGCAGGGCGTGGACGAGGACGGACATCGGGTAGTTCCAGCTGGCGATGTTGGAGACCGGGCCGGGCAACGGGGCGCGGTCGGCCAGCATGGTGTCGATGCCGTCGACGTACCAGCGCACGCCGTCGATCGCACGGTCCACGTCGGCCTGCGCGAGCCGCCACGGCTTGCCGATCTCCCAGACGAGGAGGAGGGCGAGCAGTTCGCGGTGGGCGGTGAGCGCGTCGAGGGTCGCGGAGACGCGGGCGCGGCGCTCGGCGGTCGGGACGTGGCGCCAGGCCCGGTGCTGGTCGAGCGAGGCGCGTACGGCCTGGTGGGCGGTGGCCGCGTCGAGGCGTGGCGGGCCCACGATCGGGCTGCCGTCCACGGGGCTGGTGGCGGGCAGCGGCCGGCCGTCGGGCTGCCAGGTACCGGCCCAGAGGTTGAGGACGGTGTCGTCGCGGAACGCCTCGGGGGCGACGGTCAGGCAGCGCTGCCAGGCGTCGGGCCAGGCGGTGCCGGGCTTGAGGGTGAGGGTGGGGGTGGCGTCAGGGGTGGGGGCGGGGGTCGGTGCCATGGAGTGTTCTCCGCTCTCGGTGCACAGTCGGGGCGGGAAGGGCGATGGCCGCGTCAATTGTGGGTGCGGGTGTCGGCCGCCGCCAGCCGGGCGACGACGAGGGCGGCGGTCTCGGTGGGGGTGGAGCCGACCTCGACCCCGGCCGCCTCCAGGGCCTTCCGCTTCCCCTCGGCCGTACCGGACGAACCGGAGACGATGGCGCCGGCGTGGCCCATGGTCTTGCCCTCGGGGGCGGTGAAACCGGCGACGTAGGCGATGACGGGTTTGGTGATGTGCGCGGCGATGTGGTCGGCGGCGCGTTCCTCGGCGTCGCCGCCGATCTCGCCGATCATCACGATGAGTTCGGTGTCGGGATCGGCTTCGAAGGCGCTGAGGCAGTCGATGTGGGTGGTGCCGACGACCGGGTCGCCGCCGATGCCGACGGCTGAGGAGAAGCCGTACTCCCGCAGTTCGTACATGAGTTGATAGGTGAGCGTGCCGGACTTGGAGACGAGTCCGATCCGGCCCGGCTCGGGGGCGATGTCGGCGGGGATGATGCCCGCGTTGGACCGGCCGGGGCTGGTCAGACCGGGGCAGTTGGGGCCGATGATCCGGGTGGTGCCGCCGTGGGTGCGGGCGTACGCCTGGAAGGCCACGGTGTCGTGGACGGGGACGCCCTCGGTGATGACGACGGCGAGGCCGACGCGGGCGTCGACGGCTTCGAGGACCGCCGCCTTGGCGAAGGCCGGTGGGACGAAGACGACGGTGACGTCCGCCCCGGTGGCGGCGACGGCCTCGCGGACGGTGCCGAAGACGGGGATCCGGCGGCCGTCGAGATCGACGGTGGTGCCCGCCTTGCGGGGGTTGACTCCGCCGACGACGTCGGTGCCGGCGGCGAGCATGCGGCGGGTGTGCTTCATGCCTTCGGCGCCCGTCATGCCCTGGACGAGGACCTTGCTCTGCTCGGTGAGGAAGATGGCCATGGGTTCACATCCCTTCAGCGGTGCTTTAAGAGCTCTGAATCAGAGCGAGTTCGGCGGCTCGGGCGGCGGCGCCGTCCATCGTGGTGGCCTGTTCGACCAGCGGGTGGGCGCGGGCGTCGAGGATCGCCCGGCCCCGGGCCGCGTTGTTGCCGTCGAGGCGGACGACGAGCGGCCGGGTGAGGTGGACGGCGTCCAGGGCCCGGACGATGCCCTCGGCAACGGCGTCGCAGGCGGTGATGCCGCCGAAGACGTTGACGAGGACGGCCTTGACGTCGGGGTCGGAGAGGATGACGTCGAGGCCGTCTGCCATGACCTGCGCGGAGGCGCCGCCGCCGATGTCGAGGAAGTTGGCGGGGCGGGCGCCCCCGCCGGCGACGACGTCGAGGGTGGACATGACGAGTCCGGCTCCGTTGCCGATGACGCCGACCTCTCCGTCGAGCTTGACGTACGTGAGGCCCTTGGCCGCCGCGGCGGCCTCCAGCGGGTCGCCGTCGGTGTCACGCACCTCCGATGCCTCGCCCCAACGCGCCTGGCGGAAGCGGGCGTTGTCGTCCAGCGTGACCTTGCCGTCGAGGGCGAGGATCTGGTGGGCGGTGGTGCGGACGAGCGGGTTCACCTCGACGAGCAGGGCGTCCTCGCGGACGAGGACCTGCCAGAGACGGGCCAGGGTGTCGGCGGTCTCCGGCGGCAGCCCCGCCGCCGCGGCGATCTCGGCGGCCTTGACCTCGGAGACCCCTTCGGCCGGGTCGACCGGGATCCGCGCGACGGACTCGGGGCGGGTGGCGGCGACCTCCTCGATGTCCATGCCGCCTTCGGCCGAGGCGATGGCGAGGAACGTGCCGGCCGCCCGGTCGAGGACGTAGCTCACATAGAACTCGTCCTGGATGTCGACGGGTTGGGCGAGCATGACCCGGCGGACCGGGTGGCCCTTGATGTCCATGCCGAGGATCTGGCGGGCGGTGAGCTCGGCGGCCGCGGGGTCGGCCGCGACTTTGACTCCGCCGGCCTTGCCCCGGCCACCGGTCTTGACCTGCGCCTTGACGACGACGCGCCCACCGAGGAGTTCGGCGGCGCGGCGGGCCTCTCGGGGGTGGTCGACGACGGCCGCGTCGGGGACCGCGATGCCGTGGCCCTTGAAGATTTCCCTCGCTTGGTACTCGTACAGGTCCATCTCGGCTCCCTCGCTCGAAAGTGCCGCACACCCCCTGGACACCATCCGGGCGATGCGGGATAACAAGCTTCATACAGTATTCGTCGACTGTATGCAATCGACCGCGATCACCCTCAACTCCCCTACGAAGGGACAGGACTTCGCCATGCCCGACGACAGGCAGCAGCAGCCCGCACAGGAACGCATCTCCGGTGGACATCTGGTCGCCAAGGCCCTCAAGGCGGAGGGCGTCGACGTCATCTACACGCTCTGCGGCGGCCACATCATCGACATCTACGACGGCTGTGTCGACGAGGGCATCGAAGTCGTCGACGTACGCCACGAGCAGGTCGCCGCGCACGCGGCCGACGGATACGCCCGGATCACCGGCAAGCCCGGCTGCGCCGTGGTCACGGCAGGGCCCGGCACCACCGACGCGGTCACCGGGGTCGCCAACGCCTTCCGCGCCGAGTCCCCCATGCTCCTGATCGGCGGTCAGGGCGCCCACACCCAGCACAAGATGGGCTCCCTGCAGGACCTCCCGCACGTCGACATGATGACGCCGATCACCAAGTTCGCCGCCACCGTGCCGGACACGGCCCGCGCGGCGGACATGGTGTCCATGGCGTTCCGCGAGTGCTACCACGGCGCCCCCGGGCCCTCCTTCCTGGAGATCCCGCGCGACGTCCTGGACGCCACCGTCCCCGTGGAGAAGGCGCGCGTGCCCAAGGCCGGCCACTACCGGGCCTCCACCCGCAGCGGCGGCGACCCCGAGGCGGTCGAGCGGCTCGCCGACCTGCTGGTGCACGCCGAGAAGCCGGCCGTCCTGCTGGGCAGCCAGGTCTGGACGACCCGCGCCACGGACGCGGCCGTCGAGCTCGTACGGACCCTCAACATCCCCGCGTACATGAACGGGGCGGGGCGCGGCACGCTGCCTCCCGGCGACCCGCACCACTTCCAGCTCTCCCGGCGCTACGCCTTCGCCAACGCGGACGTCATCGTCATCGTCGGCACCCCCTTCGACTTCCGGATGGGCTACGGCAAGCGGCTCGCCCCGGACGCCACCGTCGTCCAGATCGACCTCGACTACCGGACGGTCGGCAAGAACCGGGACGTCGACCTCGGGATCGTCGGCGACGCGGGGCTGATCCTGAAGTCGGTCACGGAGGCGGCGACCGGCCGGCTCAACGGTGGCGCCATCAAACGCAAGGCCTGGCTGGAGGAGCTGCGCACCGCCGAGCAGACCGCGCTGGACAAGCGGCTGCCGCAGCTGCGGTCGGACGCCTCGCCGATCCACCCGTACCGCCTGGTCAGCGAGATCAACGACTTCCTCACCGAGGACTCGATCTACATCGGCGACGGCGGGGACATCGTCACCTTCTCCGGCCAGGTCGTCCAACCCAAGTCACCCGGGCACTGGATGGACCCGGGTCCGCTCGGCACGCTCGGGGTCGGCATCCCCTTCGTCCTGGCGGCCAAGCAGGCCCGCCCGGACAAGGAGGTGGTGGCGCTCTTCGGCGACGGCGCGTTCTCGCTCACCGGCTGGGACTTCGAGACCCTCGTCCGCTACAACCTCCCCTTCGTCGGCATCGTCGGCAACAACTCCTCGATGAATCAGATCCGTTACGGCCAGGCCCAGAAGTACGGCCCGGAGCGCGAGCGGGTCGGCAACACGCTGGGCGACGTGCACTACGACAAGTTCGCCCGGATGCTCGGCGGTTACGGCGAGGAGGTGCGGGACCCCGCCGACATCGCCCCGGCGCTGCGGCGCGCCCGCGAGTCCGGGCTGCCGTCGCTGATCAACGTGTGGGTCGACCCGGACGCGTACGCCCCCGGAACCATGAACCAGACCATGTACAAGTGAGGGGTCTTCATCATGACCAAGGCTCTCGGTACCACGGCTCCCGGTACGAACGCGCTCGGCGCGAAGGCGCTCGAAGGCATTCGTGTCCTCGACATGACGCATGTGCAGTCCGGTCCCTCGGCCACCCAGCTGCTCGCCTGGCTCGGTGCGGACGTGGTGAAGCTGGAGGCCCCGTCCGGTGACATCACCCGCAAGCAGCTGCGGGACATCCCGGACGTCGACTCGCTCTACTTCACGATGCTCAACTGCAACAAGCGGAGCATCACCCTGAACACCAAGACCGAGCGCGGCAAGGAGCTGCTGACCGAGCTGATCCGCCGCAGTGACGTCATGGTCGAGAACTTCGGCCCGGGGGCCGTCGACCGGATGGGCTTCACCTGGGATCGGATCCAGGAGATCAATCCACGGATCGTCTATGCCTCCATCAAGGGGTTCGGGGACGGCCCGTACACCAACTTCAAGGCGTACGAGGTCGTCGCTCAGGCCATGGGCGGCTCGATGGCCACCACCGGGTTCGAGGAGGGGCCGCCGCTGGCGACGGGCGCCCAGATCGGTGACTCCGGCACCGGCATCCATGCCGTGGCGGGAATCCTGGCGGCGCTCTTCCAGCGCGAGAACACCGGGCGGGGGCAGCGGGTGAACGTCGCGATGCAGCACGCGGTGCTGAATCTCTGCCGGGTGAAGCTGCGGGATCAGCAGAGGCTTGTCCACGGACCGCTCTCCGAGTATCCCAACGAAGATTTCGGCGAGGAAGTCCCCCGTTCGGGTAATGCTTCCGGCGGCGGCCAGCCGGGCTGGGCGGTGCGGTGCGCGCCCGGCGGGCCGAACGACTACGTGTACGTCATCGTCCAGCCCGTCGGATGGGCCCCGCTCTCGGAGCTCATCGGCCGGCCCGAACTCGCCGAGGACCCGGAGTGGGCGACGCCGGAGGCCCGGCTGCCCAAGCTCTCCAAGATGTTCCAGCTGATCGAGGAGTGGTCCTCGACTCTGCCCAAGTGGGAGGTCCTGGAGCGGCTCAACGCCCGGGGCGTTCCGTGCGGTCCGATCCTCTCCACCAAGGAGATCATCGAGGACGCCTCGCTGGTCGCCAACGAGATGGTGGTCGAGGTTCCGCACCCCGAGCGCGGCAGCTTCACGACGGTGGGCTCCCCGCTCAAGCTCTCCGACTCCCCGGTGGAGGTCGTCAGCTCCCCGCTGCTCGGCGAGCACAACGAAGAGGTGTACGTCGGCGAGCTGGGCCTCGGCGACGAGGAGCTGCGGCTGCTGAAGACGAGTGGGGTGATCTAGGTGAGCGCGGACAACACGGCGTACGGTACTGCGCACAGCACGGCGCACAGCACTGCGCGGAGCACGGCGCACGGCTTCGACCAGCGGGCCGTACGCGAACTCCTCGACGCGGTCCGGGCGGACGGTCGCACGGCCCTGACGGCGCCCGAGGGGAAGCTGCTCGCCGACGCGTACGGGATCGCCGTGCCGGGCGAGGCGCTCGCCCGGGACGTGGACGAGGCGGTGGCACAGGCCGACCGGCTCGGCGGGAAGGTGGTCCTGAAGATCGTCTCCCCCGACATCCTCCACAAGACCGACGCGGGCGGTGTGGTCGTCGGGGCGGAGGGGGCTTCGCAGGTCCGCGAGGCGTTCTGCCGGATCGTCGAGAACGCCCGGGCCTACGCGCCGGGCGCGCGCATCGACGGGGTCCAGGTGCAGCAGTTGCTGCGGCCGGGGCAGGAGGTCATCGTCGGCGCCGTCACCGATCCGGCCTTCGGCAAGGTCGTCGCCTTCGGCCTCGGCGGGGTGCTCGTGGAGGTGCTGAAGGACGTCACCTTCCGGCTGGCCCCGGTGACCGCCGACGAGGCGGTGTCGATGCTGGACTCCATCCGGGCCGCGGAGATCCTGCGCGGGGTCCGCGGCGCGCCGGCCGTCGACCGCTGGGCGCTCGCCGAGCAGATCCGGCGCGTCTCCCGACTGGTCGACGACTTCCCCGAGATCGCCGAGGTCGACCTCAACCCGGTGATCGCCACCCCCGAGGGCGCCATGGCGGCCGACATCCGCGTGATCCTCGCCGCCGAGGTGCCCGTCCCTCGGCGGACCTTCGGCCGTGAGGAGATCCTCCGCTCGATGCGCCGGCTGATGGAGCCGCGCGCGGTGGCCGTGATCGGGGCCTCCAACGAGCGCGGGAAGATCGGCAATTCGGTGATGCGCAACCTCGTCGACGGCGGCTTCCCCGGGGAGATTCATCCGGTGAACCCGCGGGCCGATGACATCCTCGGCCGCAAGGCGTACAAGAGTGTCACGGACGTTCCCGGTGAGGTGGATGTGGCGGTCTTCGCGATCCCCGCTCCGTTCGTGGCCGCGGCGCTCGAGGAGGTGGGCCGCAAGGGCATCCCGAACGCGGTGCTGATCCCGTCCGGTTTCGCCGAGACCGGGGAGCACGCGCTGCAGGACGAGATCGTGGCGGTGGCGGAGCGGTACGGCATCCGGCTCCTGGGCCCGAACATCTACGGGTACTACTCCACCTGGCAGGACCTGTGCGCCACGTTCTGCACGCCGTACGACGTCAAGGGCGGTGTGGCGCTGACCTCGCAGTCGGGCGGGATCGGGATGGCGATCCTGGGCTTCGCCCGGACCACGCGGACGGGAGTGTCGGCGATCGTCGGGCTCGGCAACAAGTCGGACATCGACGAGGACGATCTGCTGACCTGGTTCGGTGAGGATCCGCGTACCGACTGCATCGCGATGCACCTGGAGGACCTCAAGGACGGGCGGGCCTTCGTCGAGGCGGCCCGGCTGACCGTGCCGAAGAAGCCGGTGGTCGTCCTGAAGGCCGGGCGCACCAGCGCGGGGGCGCGGGCGGCCGGTTCGCACACGGGAGCGCTCGCGGGGGACGACGCGGTCTACGACGACGTCCTGCGGCAGGCGGGGGTCATCCGGGCGCCGGGGCTGAGCGACATGCTGGAGTACGCGCGGGCGCTGCCCGTGCTGCCGGCGCCGCGCGGGGACAACGTCGTCGTCATCACGGGGGCCGGTGGTTCGGGGGTCCTCCTGTCGGACGCGATCGTCGACAACGGGCTGCGGCTGATGGAGATCCCGGACGACCTGGACGCCGCCTTCAAGGCGTTCATCCCGCCCTTCGGGGCCTCGGGAAATCCGATCGACATCACGGGCGGCGAGCCGCCGTCGACGTACGAGGCCACCATCAGGCTCGGCATGGAGGACCCGCGGATCCACGCGCTCGTCCTCGGCTACTGGCACACCATCGTCACTCCCCCCATGGTGTTCGCCGAGCTCACCGCGCGCGTGGTGGCGGAGTTCCGCGAGCGGGGCGTCGAGAAGCCGGTCGTCGCCTCGCTGGCGGGCGACGTCGAGGTCGAGGAGGCCTGCCAGTACCTGTTCGAACGGGGGGTCGTGGCCTACCCGTACACGACGGAGCGGCCGGTGGCGGTGCTCGGCGCGAAGTACCGCTGGGCACGGGCGGCGGGGCTCCTGGGCGGTGATGCGGTGAGCTGAGCGACAGCTCGAACCACGGGGCTCGCGGCGGCCGTATCCCGCCCGCCGCGGGCCCCGGTGCGAAGGGAACGGACAGGGGGCGCTGGCCAGACTTCTTCCACGCGAGGGGTTCGATCTCCATGACGACAACCGACATCACCACCACCCTCCCTTACAGGGAGGTGACGGACGCCAACGGCCGTACGTACCGGCTCGGTGAGACCGACGTCGAGCTGATGGGCCGCACACGCAAGTGGATGGTCATCCTGCCCTGGGTGGGCATGATGGGCATCAGCTCGGCGGAGTACGCGTTCGCGTCCGCCGAGGACACCCTGCACACCGCGCACAGCTGGAGCAGTGCGCACATCTTCTGGATGCTCGGGGTCTGGGTCTTCTTCCAGGCCGCGGTGGCCTTCCCGGCCGGGAAGCTGCGGGAGAGCGGGCGGTTGCCGGCCCGCTGGGCGATGATGCTGGGCGCCGTCGGCACGCTGCTCGGCTACCTCTCGCTCGCCTTCGCCCCGCATGTGATCGTCGCCTATCTCGGCTTCGGCATGTTCAGCGGTATGGGCGCGGGCATGGTCTACGCGACCTGCGTGAACATGGTCGGCAAGTGGTATCCCGAACGGAAGGGCGGCAAGACGGGTTTCGTGAACGGCGGCTTCGCCTATGGTTCGGTGCCGTTCGTCTTCATCTTCACCGGCTACATGGACCTGACGAACTTCCGCTGGGTGCTGGTCTCCGTCGGGCTTTTCCTGGCCGCGATGGTCGCGGTGGCCGGGTACTTCTTCCAGGACCCGCCGAAGAACTGGTGGCCGGCCCAGGTGGATCCGCTGCGGAAACCGGACGACCCACGCGCGCGTAGGGCCATGGAGAAGAACCCGCCGGCGGTGAAGCAGTACACGCCGATCGAGGCCTGGCGGACCGGGCGGGTCGCGCTGATGTGGTTCTGTCTGCTGTGCACCTCGGGCGTCAACATCTTCGGCATCGCCTTCCAGGTGCCGTTCGGTGACGAGGCGGGGTTCGCGGGCGGGATCGTGGCCACGGCGATGTCCCTGAAGGCCATCGTGAACGGCACCGGGCGGGGCGTGATCGGCTGGCTCTCCGACCGCTACGGCCGCAAGGAGTGCCTGATCTTCGTCTGTGTCGTCCTGGGGCTCGCCCAGTACGGCATCCTCTGGTCGGGCAGCATCCACAACCTGCCGCTGTTCCTGGTCTTCTCCAGCATCTCCGGTTTCGGCGGCGGCGCGATCTTCCCGATGTTCGCGGCGATGACGGCGGACTACTTCGGGGAGAACAACAACGCCTCCAACTACGGCCTGGTCTACAGCTCCAAGCTGGTCTCGGGGCTGCTCGGCTCCGGTATGGGCGCGGTCGTGGTCTCGGCCTGGGACTACTCGGGCGCCTTCGTGCTCGCCGGGTCGATCTCGCTGTTCGCCGGCTTCGTGGCGCTGTTCCTGCATCCGCCGGGGCGGCCGCGGGCCCGCCGGGTGGCGGCGAACCCGCGGCCGATCAGCCGCGACGTGTGACCGTGACGGCCCTGCGGCTCAGCGGTGCTTCTCGCGCAGCGAGTGCAGGTGCGCGCTGGACTTGCGGGCGAACGCGAAGGACTCGACCGGGTTGTCGTGTTCGGCCTGCCAGTGGTGGGCGCGGTAGCCGTGGTGGGTGCGGTTCACCGCCGAGATGAAGCGCCGGTAGTCGATGTCTCCGTCCCCGACGTCCGCCATCCGGTAGCCGTCGCGGACGGATTCGTCGCGTTCGCCGTCCTTCACGTGGAAGAGCGGGTAGCGGTGGGGCTGGGCGAGGACGTAGCGCAGCGGGTCGAAGGGGGCGGGGGTGCCGTCGGCCCGGCGGGAGAACCGGTGCTGGGCCACGTACGCCCAGTAGACGTCCATTTCGAGGTGGACGAGATCGGGGTCGGTCTCGGCGAGCAGGACGTCGTAGAGCCGGACGTTGGGCCGGTCGGTGGCGAAGGAGAACTCCTCGGCGTGGTTGTGCTGGTAGAACTTCATGCCGCGCTTCTTCGCCTCGGCGCCGTACTGGTTGAACTCCTCGGCGCAGCGCTTCCAGCCGTCGACGGTGGCGCCGTAGCGCCAGGGGCCCGAGGCGGTGCCGATGTGCGGGAGGCCGAGGGCCTGGGCGTCGTCGAGGACCTTGTCGAGGTTCTGCGCGAAGGTGTACGCGTTCGGGTCGCCGTCGTTGTAGTAGCCGACGTGGCTGCCGATGCCGCGCAGTCCGTTCTCCCGGGTGAGCTTCTTGAGTTCGGCGAGGGTGATCGGGCCGGCGGAGCCCTGGCCGTATCCGGCGAACTCGACCTCGTCGTAGCCGTACTTGCTCAGTTCGGCGAAGACCGCGGCGAAGCCGAGGGTGGCGACCTTGTCGCGCAGGGAGTAGAGCTGGATGCCGAGGCGGCCGGGCGGGAGGACGGGGCGGCCCTTGCCGTGGTCGCCGCCGTTGCCTTCGTGGCGGTCGGTCGACTGGGCCGCGGCGGCCTGCGGGGCGGCCGCTGCCGCTCCGAGCAGGGCGGCGGCGGTGGTTCCGGCGGCGACGCCGAGCATGTTCCGTCTGCTGAGCTTGCGGGTCAGCTCTGGGTCGGGGGTGGCGGACGAGATGCGGCGGGAGCGGGTCATCTGTGGATAACTCCTCGTTGTCGGTGGGCTCTGCTTCACTGGAGATCGGTCAGGAAAGACCGGCCAGTCGGAGCAAGAGGGACTTCACATCGGTGGCCGCTACGCGGCCGCTCACAGCGCGGGGGGTGGAGCACAGAATGAGCGGACTTTCGTCCTCGCTCGTGGGGAGGCGGCCATGGCTGCCGCGAATAGGTGAGGGGTCCAGGGGGACGACCGCGAGCCGGTAGCGCATGCCGAGCTTCTTGCGGGCGATCGCCTTCGCCGCCCTGACCCGTACGTAGGGGTCGAGCGGGTCCATGAAGAGTTCGGCGGGGTCGTAGCCGGGTTTCCGGTGGATCTCGACGAGCTGGGCGAAGTCGGGCGCGTGCGCGTCGTCGAGCCAGTAGTAGTACGTGAACCACGCGTCGGGCTCGGCGAGGGCGACGAGCTCGCCCGAGCGCGGGTGGTCGAGGCCGTGCTCCTTCTTGCCCTCGTCGTCCAGGAGCCGCTCGACACCGGGGAGCCCGGTGAGGGTCTCGCGGACGGCGTCGAGGTCCTCGGGGCGGCGGACGTAGACATGGGCGAGCTGGTGGTCGGCGACCGCGAAGGCGCGGGAGGTCATCGGGTCCAGGTACTCCATGCCGTCCTGGGTGTGGACCTCCAGGAGGCCGGCGCGGCGCAAGGCGCGGTTGATGTCGACCGGCCGGCTGACGCGGGTGATGCCGTACTCGGAGAGGGCGACGACCGTGCGGCCCTCGGCTCGGGCGTCGTCGAGGAGGGGGGCGAGCGCGGCGTCCAGGTCGGCCGCGGCCTGGAAGGCGCGCGGGTCGTCCGGGCCGTACCGCTGGAGGTCGTAGTCCAGGTGCGGGACGTAGGCAAGCGCGAGATCGGGGTGGCGGGTGCGCAGGATGTGGCGGGTGGCGTCGATGATCCACCGGCTGGAGACCAGGTCGGCGCCCGGGCCCCAGAAGTGGAAGAGGGGGAAGGTGCCCAGTTCCTCGGTGAGTTCGTCGTGGAGGGCGGGTGGTCGGGTGTAGCAGTCGGGTTCCTTGCGGCCGTCGGCGTAGTAGACGGGGCGGGGGGTGACGGTGATGTCCGTGTCGGCGCCCATGGCGTACCACCAGCAGATGTTGGCGACGGTGTAGCCGGGGTGGGCGCGGCGGGCGGCGTCCCAGAGCCTGTCGCCGGAGACGAGGCCGTTGTGCTGGCGCCACAGGAGGACGTCGCCCAGTTCGCGGAAGTACCAGCCGTTGGCGACGATGCCGTGCTCGGAGGGGAGGGTGCCGGTGAGAAAGGTGGTCTGAGCGGTGCAGGTGACCGCCGGCAGGACAGTGGTGAGCGGGGCCTGTGAGCCGGCCGCGCCGAGGGCCCGCAGCCGGGGCATGTGCTCCAGGAGGCGGGGGGTGAGACCGACGACGTCGAGGACGAGAAGGGGGGTGGGCCGGGTGTCGCTCCGGGGGCTGGTCATGGCAGTTCCTTGAGGCCGAGGTCGGTCAGCAGGTCGCGGGCCAGGGTGAGTTCGGCGGCGATGCCGTCGGCGAGGCGGGCGCGGTTGCGGGGGCGCCGGTCGGCCGGGAGGGCCTGCCAGGTGTAGGTCTCGACCTCCAGGTGGTGGGTGCGTGGACGCGGGCCGCCGAGGAGGAGGGCGAGGGTGGCGCGGAGGACCGGAAGAGTGGAGGTGAGCGGAGGCTCGGGCGGGGCGTGCAGGGGGACGTGGAAGTGGGAGCGCCAGGGGGCGCCGTCGGGGAGGGCCCGGCCGGAGACCGCTTCGGGCAGGTCGTCGGTGCCGCGCAGGCCGGCGGCGGTCCGGGTGCGGGTCTGGTGGAGGAAGCGGGGCTCGGCAAAGGCGGCGAGTGCGGCGCGGACCTCCGGGAGGTGGGGGTGCTCGGCGTGCAGGGCGGCGGACAGCTGGGCCTTGACGACGGGGATGTCGGCGGCGCCGAGGGCGTCCAGGGCGGTGGTCGGGTCTTCGAAGGAGGTGGCGAGATGGCAGGTGTCGAGGCAGATGCCGACGCGGGGGCTTGAGACGGCGGTGAGGGGGGCGATGGCGTCGGCGGTGGTCTCGACGGTGCAGCCGGGTTCCGGTTCGAGTCCGATCCGGATGCTCTTCCCGGTGAGTTCCTCCAGGGCGTCGAGGCGCTCGGCGAGGGTGGTCAGAGCGGCGAGGGCGGTGTCCTCGGCGCGGGAGTCGAAGGGGGTGCGCCAGGCGAGCGGCAGGGTGGAGACGGAGCCCTCGGTGACGTCGTCGGGGAGGAGGGCGGCGAGGAGCCGGGCCAGGTCGCCGGTGTGGGCGAGGCGTTCGGGGCGGGTCCAGTCCGGCTGGTAGACGCGGTACTTGACCTCCGCGGCGCCGAAGCCCTCGTACGGGAAGCCGTTGAGGGTGACGACCTCCAAGCCACGCCGGTCGATCTCGGCGCGGAGTGTGCGCAGCGAGCCCGGGTCGGTGATCAGGGCGTGGGCGGCGTCCCGGGCGAGCCAGAGGCCGATGCCGAGGCGGTCCCGGCCGAGGCGGCGGCGGACGGGTTCGCAGTGGTCGCGGAGTTGGTCGAGGACGCCGTCGAGGGTCTCGGCGGGGTGGACGTTGGTGCAGTAGGCGAGGTGGACGGTGGAGCCGTCCGGGTGGCGGAAGCGCATCGGCCGGCCCGCCTCATTCCCCGCCGCGGAGGACGGAGTTGCCCAGATGGGTGGGGGCGTCGGAGGAAGGAGGGGTGAGATCGAGGCGGCCACTGAGGCCGTAGAAGGCGACGGGGTTGCGCCACAGCACGCGGTCGACGTCGTCGTCGGAGAATCCGGCGGCGAGCATGGCGTCGCCGACCTTGCGGGTCTTCAGCGGGTCGCTGTTGCCCCAGTCGGCGGCCGAGTTCACCAGGACGCGGTCCAGGCCGTGGTCCTTGAGCACGGCGACCATGCGGTCCTCGTCCATCTTGGTGTCGGGGTACACGGAGAAGCCCAGCCAGGTGCCGCTGTCGGCGGCCTCCTTGACGGTCGTCTCGTTGAGGTGGTCGAGCAGCACCCGGTCGGGGGTGAGAGCGGACTCGCGGACCACGTCGAGGGTCCGTCGGAGGCCCGCGAGCTTGTCCCGGTGCGGGGTGTGGACAAGGGCGGGCAGGCCGTGGTCGGCGGCGAGCTGGAGCTGGGCGGCGAGGGCGGTGTCCTCGGCGGGGGTCATGGAGTCGTAGCCGATCTCTCCGACGGCGACGACGTTGTCCTTGACGAGGTACCGCGGCAGGAGGTCGAGAACGGGGGTGCAGCGGGGGTCGTTGGCCTCCTTGGGGTTGAGGGCGAGGGTGCAGTGGTGGGCGATGCCGTACTGGGCGGCCCGGAAGGGCTCCCAGCCGAGAAGGGAGTCGAAGTAGTCGACGAAGGAGGCGGGTGAGGTGCGGGGCTGGCCGAGCCAGAAGGCGGGCTCGACCAGGGCGCGGACTCCGGCGTCGTACATCGCGCGGTAGTCGTCCGTGGTGCGCGAGGTCATGTGGATGTGGGGGTCGAAGATGCGCATCAGGACTCCTCGGTGGGGGCCGTGGGGGTGGTGAGGGCGAGGACGCGGGGGAGGTCGGTGGGGACGGAGCGGCCGGCGGCGGTGCGTTCGGTGGCGTAGTCGGTGAGCATCCGGGCGAGTTCGGAGTCGCCGCGGGCGCGGTCGTGGAGTCCGGCGACGGTGTCGAGGGGGACGCCGGTGAAGAGGCACTTGAGGAGGGCGTGCCGCCAGGGGTGGGGGGCGAGGTGGGCGGCGGCGTAGGGGCCGAGGGCGGCGGCGATCAGGTGGGTGTCGTGGGTGCGCAGGGCGTCCTCGACGAGGGGCAGGGCCTCGGGGCCCGTGACGAGGGAGGGGAGGGCGAGGAGGACGGCGCGCCGCTCGGGGGCGGAGCCCTGCTGGTAGAGCCGGGTGAGGGCGGCGGGCTCCGCGCGGGCCGCTCGGAGCAGGGCGACGCGGACGGAGTCGGCGTGTTCCGGGCCGCAGTGCCGGCCGGCAGAGGCGAAGCGCAGCTCCCAGAGGGCGGTGCGGTCGGTGGCGGCGGTGAGGGCCTCGTCGAACCAGGCCCGGGCGGTCGGGGTCAGCATGTCGGCTCCCTCGATGGGGTGGGCCGGCCGGAGTGGCCGCGCAGGAACGCGAGGGAGGAGCGGGCGAGTTCCGGGCCGGCGTGGGAGTGGCGGGGCAGTTCGACGACGGTGAGGCCCGGGTAGCCGGCGGCGGTGAGTTCGGCGAGAGCGGCGAGGACGGGTGGGAAGTCGATCTCGCCGTCGCCGAACGGGAGATGCTCGTGGACCCCGCGGCGCATGTCCTCGATCTGGACGTGGTGCAGCCAGGGTGCGGCGGCCCGGACGCAGTCGGCCGGGGACGCGGCCTCCAGGCACTGGCAGTGGCCGATGTCGAGGGTGAGGCCGAGGTGGCGGGGGTCCGGGTCGCCGAGGAGGGAGCGGAGGGTGTGGAAGTCGTCGAGGGTGGCGAGGAGGTGACCTGGTTCGGGTTCGACGGCGAGGGGGACGCGGGCGGCGGCGGCCGCTTCGAGGACGGGGGTGATCGATTCGGCGAGACGCTTCCAGGCGGTCTCGTCGGTGGTCCCGTCCGGGGTGATGCCGCTGAAGCAGTGCACGGCGTGGGCGCCGAGGTCGGCGGCGACCCGCACCGCGCGGAGCAGCAGGTGGACGCGGGCGGCACGGGCCTCGGGGTCAGGGTCGAGGAGCGAGGGGCCGTGCTTGCGGCGGGGGTCGAGGACGTAACGGGCGCCGGTCTCGACCGTCACCCCGAGGCCGAGGGCGTCCAGACGCCGGGCCACCTGGGCGGTGCGGGTGGGGAGTTCGGGGGCCAGGGGGTCGAGGTGCATGTGGTCGAGGGTGAGGCCGACGCCGTCGTACCCGAGGTCGGCGAGGACGGCGAGCGCGTCGTCGAGCCGCAGGTCGGTGAGGCCGTTGGTGCCGTAGCCGAGTCGGATCGCGGGCGGGCCTGGGGTGGAGGAGGGCGTGGAGGAGGGCGTGGAGGAGGGCGTGGCGCGGGGCGTGGCGCTCATGTCGGGCTCACCTTCCGGGCGAGGGCTCGGGCGAGGGGGGCGAGGCCGAGCACCAGGAGCGCGGTGCCCGGCGCGCCGGACCGGGCGGCGAGGGTGGCCTGGAGCGGGATCAGGGCACGGATACCGGCGCCGACGGAACGCTGGGTGAGGGGCGGTGACGGGTTGAGGGCCGCGTGGAGGAGGGGGGTGGCGGGGGTGCGGGCGTAGGAGGCGGCGAGGGCGGCCGTGACGAGGCGGTCGACGACCGCGGAGTTGCGCGACGCGGTTCCGGCGAGCGCCGCCCCGGCCAGGCGGCCGGTCACTCCGGTCGCGGAGGCGGGTTGCGACAGGGGGTTTGCGGGCTTCGGAGTCCTCGCGCCCCGGCCCGTGTTCGGCTCCCCCGGCCCGGTGCGTGTGCGGGCGGTGGCCGCAGCTACCGCCAGCATGGTCGCGAGCGCCAGGAGTGGGGTGCGGGTCGAGCCGCCCTGGGTCTCGTGGCGGGAGACCGCGGTGACCGCGTAGGTGTGGGCGCCGACGAGGGCGGCCGAGCCCAGCGCCGCCGCGGGCGGGCGGCGGCCATGCCCCGGGTCCGGCAGCCCGCCCCCAGCGGGGCCGGCCGCCGTGGCTCGGGCCGCACGAGGGCGGGCCGCCCCGCCGCTCGACGTGGCCACCGTGCCCAGGAGGACGTTCAGGGCGCGGGCCGTGGCCATCGTGGCGGGGGCCGCCGGGGTGTGCTTGAGGTGGAGGTCGTAGGACCAGACCGTCGCCGCGAGGGCGGTGGCCGTCGCCAGGGTGGGGCGGCCCGCGCGGGCGGCGAGGCCGAGGCCTGCGGCCGTCAGGGCGGCGGAGGCGGCGAGGGCGGCGCGTGGCGTGACGCGGCCCGAGGGGATGGGGCGCCCCGGGCGGTCGACGGCGTCCTCGGCGCGGTCGGCCCAGTCGTTGAGCGCCATGCCCGCCTCGTACAGGCACAGGGAGGACCCGATGGCGAGGAGGGTCGAGCGGTTGGGGCGGAGGCCGGCCGCCGCCGCGCCCGCCAGGGCGTCGCCCGGCACGGTGGCCAGCGCGGAGATCCGCAGCAGCTCCGCCCAGGCCGTGACGCGCCCGCGCACCCGGCTCACCGGGCCTCCCCCAGGCGGGCCGCGAAGGCCACGAGCCGCGCGTACTGGTCCGCGAGGCCCGCCGGGGCCTCCCCCTCCGGGTCCTTGAAGTAGAAGGCGAGGTCCGCCAAGGGGCCGGAGAGCGCCGCCTCGTGGGCGCGGGCCGTCAGCCGGGCCAGGTCCAGGACGAGGGGCGCCGCGAGGGCCGAGTCGCAGCCCTGCCAGGTGGTCTGGAGGACCATCCGCGAGCCGAGGAAGCCCTCGAAGGCGATGTGGTCCCAGGCCGTCTTCCACTCCCCGAGCGCCGGGACGTCGTCGATGTGGACCTCGCCCTCAGGGGCGTGGCCGAAGACGTCCGCGAGGACCCGTTCCTTGCCCGCGTTCTTCGCGGCCGCCGCGGCCGGGTCGGCGAGGGCCGCGCCGTCTCCGCCGCCCAGCAGGTTGGTGCCCGACCAGGCCCGTACGGTCAGGGCGCGTTGGAGGAACATCGGGGCGAGGACGGAGCGCAGCAGGGTCTGGCCGGTCTTCCCGTCGCGGCCCGCGTGGGGCAGGCCGCTCGCCGCGACGGTGTCGGCGAGGGCGGGGTGGCGGAGCCCGGTCGAGGGGGTGAAGTTGACGTACGGGCAGCCGGCGCGGAGCGCGGCCGCCGCGTAGAGGGAGCTGGGCGGGAGCTCGGCGCCCCCCGACGCCGGCTCCGTGGAGGCAACATTGACCACGACGACCCGGTCGAGTTCCAGCCGGATCCTGAAGTCCGTCAGGTCGGTGGCGAAGGAGGTGATCAGTTCCTCCTCCGTGCGGGTGTCGCCCGGCAGGGGGCCGCCGGGGCGGATCTCCGTGTCGGCGGCGCGCAGTTCGGCCGCGACGGCGGAGGCGAGGCCGTGCGGGAGGACGCCCGCGACGGTGAGTGCCTCGGCCCTTTTGGGCAGCGGACACGCCGCCGTGTCGTGTCCGCCGAAGACGAGGGAGGCGAGGGGCGGGAGTCCGGCGGAGGCGAAGGGGGCGGTCTCCGTCACCATGCCGGTGGGCGGGTGCAGGCCCGCGGTGGTCGCGGCGCAGCCGGCCACCGCCGTGGTGGCCACGGAGCCTCTCGCCCCGACGAACCAGACTCCCGTACGCCCGACGGCGTCCGTGCGTGTTCCTGTGGTCACGACCCTGCCTCCCTGGACTGTGGTGGAGACGGCGGGCGGGGGGTACGGCGCCTCCCCGCCCGCCGTCGGCTGGGCAGGGGGCTCTACGAGGGGAGCTCCCTGAGCTTGATGGCGCGGAACGACACCTGGTCGTCGGCTCCGTGGTTCTGGATGCCGATGTGGCCGTCCTTGAGGCTCCGCGCCGGGTCGGCGTTGGTGAAGTCGTTGATCTTCACCCCGTTGAGGAACACCTGGAGCCGTTCGCCCTGGACGCGGATCTCGTAGCTGTTCCACTGGCCCGGCGGCCGCAGCACGGCGTCGCGGGCCGCGAGGTTGGCGGACTTGAAGCCGTAGACGGCTCCGGTGGTCCGGTCGGCGGCGTCGGTCGCGTCGATCTGGATCTCGTACCCCTTGTTCACGGCGGACCAGGGGTCGTCCGAGGCGGGGAAGCCGACGAAGACGCCGGAGTTGTCGTCGCCCGCGGCCTTCCAGTCGAGCGTGAGGGAGTAGGAGGAGAACTGCTTGGCCTGGTACCAGAGCATCCCCATGCCGCCCACCGAGCGCAGTTCGCCGTCGGCGACGTCGAAGCTGCCGGGTCCGGCCTGCTTCCAGCCCTCGCGGGTCTCTCCGTTGAAGAGCTCGCGGTAGCCGGTCTGCGGCCGGCAGTCGGCCGCGGCCTGGCCGGTGGCGTACTGGAGTCCGCCGAGGAGGTGCTGCCGGAAGGCCGGCTCGGCGTACGACTCCTTGGTGTGGCCGCCTCCGGTGTAGAAGGACCGTCCGCCGCCGTACGACTTGCACCAGGCGATCGGGTGGTCGCCCTTCATGTTGCCGCCCTCGTAGGTCGTCTCGTCGAGGGTGGCGAGGATCCGGGCCTGACCCCGCGGATTCGTGCGGTAGTTGTACCACTCGTCGGTGCGCTGCCAGGTGGCGTCGAGGTGCTCGGTGGCCGGGTGGGCATGGTCCTCGACCCGTACGGTCGCCGGCTGGATCTGCGGGTGCGAGTGGAAGTGGGCGCCGACGAGCCCGCCGTAGAACTCCCAGTCGTACTCGGTGTCCGCGGCCGCGTGGACGCCCATGTAGCCGCCGCCGGTGGAGACGTAGTGTTCGAAGGCGGACTGCTGTTCGGCGTTGAGGACGTCACCGGTCGTCGAGAGGAAGACGACGGCGTCGTAGCGGGCAAGGTTGTTGGTGGTGAACTGGCGGGGTTCCTCCGTCGCGTCGACGGTGATGCCGCTCTGCGCGCCGAGTTCCTTCAGCGCCGTGACGCCGCTGCCGATCGAGTCGTGGCGGAATCCGGCGGTACGGGAGAAGACGAGGACGCGCTTGGCGTTCCGGTCGATGGGGGCGCTGGAGACGGTGAAGTCGTCCACGTCGTAGAGCGCGCCCGCGCCGCCCTTGAAGACGAGGAAGAGTTCGGTGGTCTTGCGGGGCACGTTCCGCAGGGGTACGTCGATGTCCTGGAAGGTCTCCCAGCCGCCGGTGACGGGGACGGGCGCGGAGCCGTGCAGGGTGCCGGTGGGCGAGCCGGTGCGGACTTCGAGGAAGCCCCCGGCGCCGCCGGAGGAGACGCGGGCGGTGAGCTTGGTGGCCCCGGTCAGGTTGTAGGGCTTGAGGGAGATCCAGTCACCGTTGTCGATGTCGCCGACGGTCCGGCCGCCGTGCGCCTCCGCCTTGTCGTACGTCGTGATGCCCTGCTGGGCGTCGAAGTGCTCGGCCTGGCGGTGGCGCGGCTGGAGCTTGGCCTGGTCGTGGGTGGTGAGGGCCGCCTGGCCGCCGCCTCCGTTGTCGGTGTACTCGGCGTCGAAGACGGCGAAGATGTTGGCGTCGTCGTCGTGGCCGCCGTCGGCGGAGGTCTTGATGGTGCCGGAGCAGCCGTTGGCCGAGGTGACCGGGTGGCCGTGGCTGTCGTGGCCGAGGACGTAGGTGACCTTGACCTTGGCGCAGTCGATCGCGCCGTCCTCCGGGTCGGTGACCGTGACCTTGAAGGGGATCTCGTCGCCGAAGGCGAACAGCGCGCCCTCCGCCGGGAGTTCGAGGGTGACCTTGGGCGCGGTGTTGCCGACGACGACGTGGACGGAGGCCGAACCGGTGCGCCCGCTCGGGTCCTTGGCGGTCACGGTCGCGGTGTAGGTGCCGTTCTTCCGGTACGTGTACGTGGGGTTGGCGGCCGTGGACGTGCCGCCGTCGCCGAACTCCCAGCTGTAGGTGAGGGCGTCGCCGTCACCGTCGGTGGTCCCGGCGGAGGAGAAGGCGACCTTCAGGGGCGCCACGCCGGAGGTCTTGTTCGCGCCGGCCTCGGCGACCGGGGAGCGTCCGCCGGTGGCGTTCTCGATGCGGTAGAGCCCGGAGTTGTGGTCGCCGCCGAACCAGGCGGTGCCGTAGTCGAGGACGTACAGCGCGCCGTCGGGGCCGAAAGCCATGTCCATCACCTGGGTGCCGGTCCACGGCACGGGGTTGATGGACTGGACGGTGCCGTCGGCGCCCTGCTCGACGCGCTTGATCCAGCGCCGCCCGAACTCCCCGGCGAAGAAGTCGCCGTCGTACGCCTCGGGGAACTTGACCGGGGACGTGGAGGCCGCGTCGTAGCGGTAGACGGGTCCTCCCATCGGGGACTCGGATCCGGTGCCGAACTCCGGTACGGAACCTCCGTCGTACGGGAGCCAGGCCGGCTCGGCCGGCGGCAGGTCGACGAGACCGGTGTTGTACGGCGAGTCGTTCTTCGGCGCGGCACAGTCGAAGGCCGCGCCGGACTGCTTGGTCGCGAAGTCGTAGTCGACGTAGGCGTCGTTCTTGCCGGTACAGAACGGCCAGCCGAAGTTGCCGGGCTTCGTGATCCGGGCGAACTCGACCTGTCCCGCCGGTCCGCGCTTCGGGTCGGCGGAGCCGGCGTCGGGGCCGTAGTCGCCGACGTACAGGACGCCGGTCGCCTTGTCGACGCTGAAGCGGAACGGGTTGCGGAAGCCCATCGCGTAGATCTCGGGGCGGGTCTTCGCGGTGCCGGCGGCGAAGAGGTTGCCGTCGGGGACCGTGTACGAGCCGTCCTCGGCGACCTTGATGCGCAGGATCTTGCCGCGCAGGTCGTTGGTGTTGCCGGAGGTCCGCCGGGCGTCGAACGCGGGGTTGCGGCCCGGGCGTTCGTCGATCGGGGTGAAGCCGTCGGAGGCGAAGGGGTTGGAGTCGTCGCCGGTCGACAGGTAGAGGTTGCCCTGCGCGTCGAAGTCGATGTCGCCGCCGACGTGGCAGCAGATGCCCCGGGTGGCGGGGATGTCGATGACCTTCTTCTCGCTGGCGTTGTCGAGCGTGCCGTCGGCCTTCAGCGTGAAGCGGGAGAGCCGGTTGACGCCGTCGTACTTGGCGAAGTCGGCCGCCGTGCCGTTCTCGGGCGCGTCGCCGGTGGGGGTGTCGAGCGGCGGGGCGTAGTAGAGGTAGATGGCCCGGTTCTGGGCGAAGTCCGGGTCGAGGCCGATGCCCTGGAGGCCTTCCTCGTCGTGGGAGTAGACGGGGACGGTGCCGATGACCTCGGTGTTGCCGGCGGCGTCGGTGCGGCGCAGCTCGCCGTTGCGTGAGGTGTGCAGGACGCTGCGGTCGGGGAGCACGGCCAGCGACATCGGCTCGCCGACCTCCTCACCGCCCTTGGCGAGGGTGACCTGCTGGAACTCCTCGGCGGCGGCCGCGGGGGCGGCGGTGCCGTTCTCGGTCTCCGCGGCGAGGGCCTGCTGGCCGCCGAGGGCGAGGAGTCCGGCGGCGAGGAGGGCGAGTGGCTTTCTGGCTCGGGGGCGTTTCTTGCTGTGCACGAATGTCCTCCGGAGTAGGGCCGGGTGTGTGCGGGTGTCCGGGGACCGGCGCGCGCCGTCACGCTGGTCGCAACCATCGAGTTACGTCATGTACACATCAGTGCCTGCATCAGGGACCGTAGCGGGGTTCGTCCGGGGCGGAAAGCCCTTGCGCACTGCCCCTGTCGAACTTTTCACCGCGACAGGACAAAGCCGTCCGCGGGCACGGCGGGGCCGCCCGGGTGACGTCGCCGCCCGGGCTCCCACCTGGAACCTCACCTCAGTCGCGGCCGCCGAAGGCTGCGTCGAAGGAGGCCGAGGGCGGGTCGAAGTCGAAGCGCTTGAGATGGGCAAGCGCTTCAGGAGCGCCGGTGAGCCGGTCCATCCCGGCGTCCTCCCACTCCACCGAGACCGGGCCCGCGTAGCCGATCGAGCGGAGCATCCGGAAGACGTCCTCCCACGGCACGTCACCGTGCCCGGCCGAGACGAAGTCCCAGCCGCGCCGGGGATCGCCCCACGGCAGGTGCGAACCGAGCCGCCCGTTGCGCCCGTCGAGCCGCTTGCGGGCCTCCTTGCAGTCCACGTGGTAGATCCGGTCGCGGAAGTCCCAGAGGAAGCCGACCGGGTCCAGGTCCTGCCAGACGAAGTGGCTCGGGTCGAAGTTCAGCCCGAAGGCCGGCCGGCGGTCCACCGCGTCGAGCGCGCGCTGCGTGGTCCAGTAGTCGTACGCGATCTCGCTCGGATGGACCTCGTGCGCGAAGCGCACCCCCTCGGCGTCGAAGACGTCCAGGATCGGGTTCCAGCGCTCCGCGAAGTCCTCGTAGCCGCGCTCGATCATGCGCTCGGGGACCGGCGGGAACATCGCCACCAGATGCCAGATGGACGAACCGGTGAAGCCGATGACGGTGTCGACGCCGAGCGCGGCGGCGGCCCGGGCGGTGTCGGCCAACTCCCGCGCCGCACGCCGCCGTACGCCCTCCGGCTCTCCGTCGCCCCAGATCCGGGCGGGCACGATCGCCTGGTGGCGCTCGTCGATGGGATGGTCGCAGACCGCCTGGCCGACCAGATGGTTGGAGATCGCCCAGCACTTCAGGCCGTACTTCTCCAGGAGGGCGTGGCGGCCCTCGACGTACGACGGGTCGGCGAGCGCCTTGTCGACCTCGAAGTGGTCGCCCCAGCAGGCGAGTTCGAGACCGTCGTAGCCGAAGTCGCGGGCGAGCCGGCAGACCTCCTCCAGCGGCAGGTCGGCCCACTGGCCGGTGAAGAGGGTGAAGGGACGGGACACGGTCAACGGCCTCCTAGAGCTGCGGTACGGGGGTGTAGACGGCGTTCTTCTCGGCGCTCTCCTCCACGGCGGCCAGGACCCGCTGCACCTGGAGCCCGTCGGCGAAGGACGGGGCGGGACCGGCCCCCGACGCGACGGCGAGGACCAGGTCGCGGGCCTGGTGGACGAAGGTGTGCTCGTAGCCGAGCGCGTGACCGGGCGGCCACCAGCCCTCCAGGTACGGGTGGTCGGGCTCGGTCACCAGGATCCGGCGGAAGCCCGCGGCGGCGGCCGGCTCGGTGTGGTCGTGGAACGACAGCTCGTTGAGCCGCTCCAGGTCGAAGGCGAGGGAACCCTTCTCGCCGTTGAGCTCGAGCCGCAGCGCGTTCTTGCGACCCGCGGCCATCCGGGTCGCCTCGAAGGAGGCGAGCGCCCCGGAGGCGAGCCGCCCGGTGAACAGCGCGGCGTCGTCCACCGTCACCGCCCCGTACGCCCCGCCCGTGGCCGCCCCGGAGAGCCCCGCCGACCCGCCCGCGAGCAGGGGCCGTTCCCGTACGAAGGTCTCGGTGAGCGCCGAGACCCCGACCAGGAGCTCCCCCGCGAGGTACTGGGCGAGGTCGACGGCGTGCGCACCGAGGTCGCCGAGGGCCCCGGAGCCGGCGTGCGCGCGCTCCAGGCGCCAGGTCAGCGGGAAGCCCGGGTCGACGAGCCAGTCCTGCAGATACGTGACCCGTACGTGCCGCAGCGCGCCGAGCCTGCCCTCGGCGACGAGCCGGCGGGCGTACGCGAGGGCCGGCACCCGCCGGTAGTTGAAGCCGACCATGGCGACCTGGCCGCGGGCGGCCGCCGCCTCGGCCGCGGCGACCATGGCCTCGGCCTCGGCGACGGAGTTGGCGAGCGGCTTCTCGCACAGGACGTGCTTGCCCGCCTCCAGGGCGGCGACGGCGATCTCCGCGTGGCTGTCGCCCGGGGTGCAGACGTCCACGAGCTGGACGTCGTCGCGGGCGACGAGGGCGCGCCAGTCGGTCTCGGCGGCGGCCCAGCCGTGCTTGTCCGCCGCCGCCCGCACGGCGGCCCGGTCCCGGCCGGCGACGGCGGCGAGGACGGGCCGCAGCGGCAGGTCGAAGACGCGCCCCGCGGTGCGCCACGCCTGGGAGTGGGCGGCGCCCATGAACGCGTAGCCGACCATGCCGATGCCGAGCGTCGGCGTCGAAGTCGTGGCCGTCGCAGCGGCCGTGACTGTCGGCGTGGCCTCGTCGCCTTCGCTCTCCCGCTGTTCCATAGGGTTCCTCCTCGTCGGTTGCACGGTGGGGGGTGCCGGGCTCGGGCCGGCGGCCCGAGCCCGGTCAGCTGAAGCCGGTGGGCAGGTACTCGTCGACGTTCTCCTTGGTCACGACGGCCGAGTAGAGGGTCAGCGAGGCCGGGATCTCCAGCTCGGAAAGACCGCCGACGCCCTTCTTCTGGCCGAGCGCACGGGCCAGGTCGATGGCGGAGGCGGCCATGGTCGGCGGGTAGAGGACGGTGGCCTTGAGCACGCTGTCGTCGGCCTTGATGGCGTCCATCGCGGACTTGGCGCCCGCTCCGCCCACCATCAGGAAGTCCTTGCGGCCGGCCTGGGCGATGGCCCGCAGCGCGCCCACGCCCTGGTCGTCATCGTGGTTCCACAGCGCGTCGAACTTCGACTGTGCCTGCAGGAGTTGGGCCATCTTGGCCTGGCCGGACTCGACGGTGAAGTCGGCCGCCTGGCGGGCCACCTTACGGATGTTGGGGTAGTTCTTGAGGGCGTCGTCGAAGCCCTGGGTGCGCTGCTTGGTCAGTTCGAGGCTGTCCATGCCGGCGAGTTCGATGACC
Source organism: Streptomyces sp. NPDC026092 (assembly GCF_040638605.1). Lineage (NCBI taxonomy): Bacteria > Bacillati > Actinomycetota > Actinomycetes > Kitasatosporales > Streptomycetaceae > Streptomyces > Streptomyces sp. NPDC026092. Next base: position 143,939 of record NZ_JBEZYN010000001.1, on the reverse strand, counting down.
GTGGCGTTCGGCTTGTCCTTGAGCTGCTCGCCGATGTAGCGGCCGGCGTTGAGCCCCATGCCGTAGTTGTCGCCGCCGATCCAGCAGCGGTACGCCTGCGGGGAGGCGAAGATCCGGTCCAGGTTGATGACGGGGATGCCCGCCTTCATGGCCTGGAGGCCGACCTGCGTGAGCGCCTTGCCGTCGGCGGGCAGGATGACGAGGACGTCGACCTTCTTGTTGATGAGGGTCTGGATCTGGCCGATCTGGACGGCGGTGTCGTTGGAGCCCTCGGTGATCTCCAGGGTCACCTCGGAGTACTTCTTCGCCCGGTCCTTGGCGTTCTGGTTGATGGCGTTGAGCCAGCCGTGGTCGGCCTGGGGGCCGGCGAAGCCGATGGTGACAGGCGTGCCGGGCTTGTCGTCGGCGGCGGGCACGTTGCTCGCCGCCGTGGCCTGGGCCTTGGGCTCGTTGCTGGTGCAGGCGGTGAGGAGGGCTCCGGCGGAGACGGCTGCGGTGCCGAACAGCAGTCCTCTGCGGCTGGTTTCTGGCATGGCGATGGTTCCCTTCGGGGGGTGAGGGAGAGAGGTGCCGGGTTGGGGGCTGGGGTCAGGTGGCTTCGCCGTGGCGGGCGGTGCGGTGCTGGACCAGGACGGCGGCGACGATGATCGCGCCCTTGGCGATCTGCTGGACGTCGCTCTGCAGGTTGTTGAGCGCGAAGATGTTGGTGATCGTCGTGAAGACGAGGACACCGAGGACGGAGCCGACGATGGTGCCCCGGCCGCCGCTGAGGAGGGTGCCGCCGATGATCGCCGCGGCGATGGCGTCGAGTTCGTACAGGTTGCCGTTGGTGTTCTGGCCCGAGCCGGACAGGATGATCAGCAGGAAGGCCGCGATGCCGCAGCACAGGCCGGAGAGCAGATAGAGGTAGAGGCGCTGGCGGCGGACGTCGATGCCGGCGAGGCGGGCGGCTTCCGCGTTGCCGCCGACGGCGATGGTGCGGCGGCCGAAGGTGGTCCGGTTGAGGACCAGCCAGCCGAGGACGGTGACGGCGGCGAAGACCAGGACCAGCGGCGGTATGCCCAGGATGTAGGCGTCGGGGATGCCGAGGTCGAGGACCGAGTCGACGGTGACGATCTGCGTGCGGCCGTCGGTGATCTGCAGGGCGAGGCCGCGGGCCGAGGCGAGCATGGCAAGGGTCGCGATGAACGGGACCATCCCGCCGTACGCGACGAGCAGCCCGTTCACCAGGCCGCAGCCCACCCCCACGACGACGGCCGTGAAGAGGATGCCGGCGAATCCGTACTCCTGTGTCGCCAGCGTCGTCGCCCACACGGAGGCGAGGGCGACGATCGCGCCGACCGAGAGGTCGATGCCGCCGCTGGTGATGACGAAGGTCATGCCGACGGTGACGACCCCGATCACGGAGGCCTGGGTGAGCACGAGCTGGAGGTTGGAGCCGGCGAGGAACTCGTCGGGGCGGGTGAGTCCGCCGACCGCGATCAGTACGGCGAGCACGCCGAGCAGGGAGAGGTTGCGGACGTCGGCCCGCAGACCGAGCGGACGCCGGCCGCCGTCCTGCGCGGACGCCTCGGTGGTCTTGGCGGTGGACAGCGTCATGAGCGGGGGCTCCCTTCCAACACGAGGTCGAGTACGCGGTGTTCGTCGAGCTCACGGGCGGGCGCCGTGTGGACGACCCGGCCCTCCCTGAGCACCAGGACGCGGTCGGCGAGGCCCAGGACCTCGGGCACCTCGCTCGACACCAGGAGGACGGCGAGGCCTTCGTCGGCGAGGCGGCGGATGACGGCGTACAGCTCGGCGCGGGCCCCGACGTCGACGCCGCGGGTCGGCTCGTCCAGGAGCAGGACGCGGCAGCCGCGCAGCAGCCAGCGGGCGAGGACGGCCTTCTGCTGATTGCCGCCGGAGAGCGTACGGACCGGGACGTCCGGGTTCTCGGGCCGGAGCGACAGCTCCCGGGTGGCGGCCCGGGCGGCTTCGCGTTCGCCGTTACGGTCGATCCAGCCGGCGCGCGCGAAGCGGGCGAGCGTGGAGACCGAGACGTTGCGGGTGACGGACTCCAGCATCAGCAGGCCCTGGGCCTTGCGTTCCTCGGGGGCGAGACCGAGCCCGGCGCGGACGGCCGCGCGGACGCTGCCGGGGCGCAGGGCCCGCCCGTCGACGAGGACCCGGCCCGCGCCGGCCTTCCGGGCCCCGTAGATCGTCTCCAGGATCTCGGAGCGGCCGGAGCCGACCAGCCCGGCGAGGCCGACGATCTCACCCGGCCGCAGTTCGAGGTCGACGGGCTCGAACTCGCCTTCCCTGGCCAGACCTTGGACCTGGAGCACGGGTGCGGCCACGGGCGGGTCCGCGGGGCGCGGCGGGAAGACGTACTCGACGTTCCGGCCGGTCATCAAGGCAACGATGTCACGCGTCGGGGTCGAGGCCGCGGGCAGGCCGCCGGCGACGGCGCGGCCGTCCTTCAGGACGGTGACGCGGTCGCCGATACGGCGGATCTCCTCCAGACGGTGGGAGATGTAGACGACGGCGACTCCGGCGGCGGTGAGGTCGGCGACGATACGGAAGAGGTTGTCGACCTCGTCGGGGTCGAGGGCGGCCGAGGGCTCGTCCATGACGATGAGCCGGACGTCGTGGGAGAGGGCGCGGGCCATCGAGACGATCTGCTGCTGGGCGGCGGAGAGTTCGCCGACGCGGCGGCCCGGGTCGATCTCGGGGTGGCCGAGCCGCTTCAGGAGGGCGGCCGTGGCGCTGCGGGCGGCGCGGCCCCTGACGATGAATCCGGCGCTGGTGGGTTCGTGGCCGAGGTGGACGTTCTCGGCGACGGAGAGCCCTTCGACCAGGTCGAGTTCCTGATAGATGGTGGCGATGCCGAGGCGCATGGCGGCGATCGGGGAGCGGAGCTGGACGGGTTCGCCGCGCCAGGTGATGCTTCCGCCGTCCGGCTGGTGGGCGCCGGCGAGGACCTTGATGAGGGTGGACTTCCCGGCGCCGTTCTGGCCGAGGAGGCAGTGCACCTCACCGGACGCGACCTCCAGGTCGACACCGTCGAGGGCCCGGACGCCGGGGAAGGACTTGGTGATGGCGGACATGGTGAGCAGGGGCGGGGGCGCTGGAGACTCTTGAGGCATGGGTGGGATCCCCTCGGCGGATGCGGGTTGCGCCTGAGCGGGTGGTGACGGAGGTGGTGCGGGGTGCGGGCGGGTGCGTTCCGGTGTGGGGCCGGATCGTACGTACGGAGACTCGGACCTCCGGTGGGGCCACGGACTGCCCGTGGGAGGCACGGACTGCCCATGGGGGTACGGACTGCCGTCGGCGGCCGAGGCCGCAGGCGGCGGTTACGCCGGGGAGAAGAGGTGGTCGCTGATGAGGCGGGCCGCGCCGATGACGCCGGCGGTCTGGCCCAACTCGCCGAGGACGATGGGAAGGTTGCCGGTGGCCAGCGGGAGGGACTGGCGGTAGACCTGGGTGCGGACACTGGCGAGGAGGTTGTGACCGAGGCCGGTGACCCCGCCGCCGATCACCACCAGACCGGGATTGAAGAAGCTGACGAGTCCGGCGATGACCTGCCCGACCCGGTTGCCGCCCTCGCGGATGAGGGCGAGCGAGGTGGCGTCCCCCGCGGCGGCCGCCGCGGCGACGTCGACCGCCGTGAGCGTGCCGGCCGCCTCCAGGCGTCCGGCGAGCACCTCCGAGCGGCCCGCACGGGCCGCGTCCTCGGCGTCGCGGGCCAGGGCTGCGCCGCTGAAGTGGGCCTCCAGGCAGCCCTTGTTGCCGCACGCGCAGGCGCGGCCGTCCGGTTCCACCTGGATGTGCCCGATGTCGCCGGCGCTGCCCGTGGTACCGCGGTACACGTCCCCGCCCACGACGATGCCGCAGCCGATGCCCGTACCGATCTTGACGCAGAGGAAGTCGCCGACCGAGCGGGCGACGCCCGCGTGCTGCTCCCCCATGGCCATGAGGTTCACGTCGTTGTCGACCATGACCGGGCAGCCGAGTTCCTGGCTGAGGGCCTCCCGTACGGGGAAGCCGTCCCAGCCGGGCATGATCGGGGGCGCGACCGGGATGCCCTCGGGGAAGCGGACCGGCCCCGGGACGCCGACTCCGGCGCCGTCGAACCCTTCGGCGAGCCCGGACGCCCGCAACTTCGCGGCCATCGCGAGGGCTTGCTCGAAGACGGCGACCGGGCCCTCGCGGACGTCCATGGGGTGGTTGAGATGCCCGAGCACCTCCAACTCGGCGTTGGTGACGGCCACGTCGACGGACGTGGCGCCGATGTCGACGCCGAGGAAGCGGAGTTCGGGGGCGAGCCGGATGTTGTGCGAACGGCGACCGCCGCGCGAGGCGGCGAGGCCGTCCGCGACGACGAGGCCGGTGTCGAGGAGCCGGTCCACCTCGACGGCGAGCCTGGAGCGGGACAGATCGATCTGATCGCCGAGCTGCGCACGGGAGTTGGGGCCTCCGTCGCGCAACAGGCGCAGCAGTCGCGCCTGGTGCGCGTTGGCGGGTCGTGCGGTCATGCGTCTCACGCGCCCCTCCCCTAGCGAGTCGGCGAACCCTTCGGCGCCCGACGGAAGTCGGCTCTCCGCCGGGCTTTCGAGGGGAACGTAGCAGTGGTGTCCGGGGGTGGGAAGAAGTCACGCAGTGATCCGTGCAGACTTTTTCCCGGAGAAGGACAAAGGCGGGCCGGGCGGGGCCGTCGGCCGACCGGGTCAGCGCACCTCGACGAGGCGGGCGGAGACGACGACGTTGCCGTCGTACCCCCGCTGCCGCGAGAAGCCTCCGCCGCAGGTGATGACGCGTAGCTCGGGGTGCTGGGACGCCCGGTAGATCCGCTCGGCGGGGAAGCCCTCCTTGGGGACGACCTCGGTGCCGTACACGGAGAAGACGGCGGTCCTGCCGTCCTGCCGGAGGACCTCGACCCGCTGCCCCTTGGCGAGCGCCCCGAGGTCGTAGAAGACGGCGCGCCCGACCGGGGTGTCGACATGGCCGACGACGACCGCCGTTCCCTTCTCCCCGGGGGTGACGGCGCCGGTGAACCAGCCGGCCAGGTTCGGCTCGTCCTCGGGCGGGGTGTCGATCCACCCCTCGGCGTCGAGGCCGACGGCGGCGACCGGCGCGTCGATGCGGACGGCGGGCACGCGGACGCGGGCGGGCCGGGAGGCACGCAGGGGGTCGGGGGCGCGCACGGGCGCGAGGGCGGCGGCATGGCCCGGGGCCGCGGCGGCCGGCGGCTGCGGGGGGCCTCCGGTCACCCACCCCTCTGTACCGCCCCGGACGAGATGGACGCCGACGAGCAGGACGACGATGACGACGCCCCACGCGCCGCGCCTGGACGGCCCGTTCGACCCCTGCACGATGTGCGCTCCCGGTTCCCGCTGTACGCGATGGCGCTCCTCCGCCCCGGACCTCGTCATCCCAGGGCGGAGGAGCCGTTTCAAGCGCGGTCGGTCTCTCGGCGGTGGCGGCGCGCCACCAGAACGCCGCCCACGCCGAGCGCGCCCGCGATCAGCGCGGTGCCGAGGACAACCTCGGTGGCGCCCATGGCGTCGGAGCCGCCGCCGAAGCCGGCCTTGACGCCCTTGTGGGCTCCGGTGTCGGTGGAGGTGCCTGTGGAGGTGCCGTCCTGACCGCCTGTCTCCTTGCCGCCCGTCTCGTGACCGCCCGTCGACTGGCCGGCGATGATCAGCTTCGTGGTGCCCTTCTCGCCCTTGCAGTCGAAGGTCACCTGGTACTCGGCGCCGACCTTGGCGTCTGCGTCGACGGTGGCGGAGCCCTCGCGGCCCTCGTTCAGCGTGACGGTGTCGAAGACCCCGGCCGTGACGGTCACGGTGGTGACCTCGCAGCCGTCGGCCTTCAAAGTGACCTTGCCGCCGGGGGCGACCGTCGAGGGCGAGACGGAGAAGCCGAAGGAGGTGATGTTGTGGCCGGTCCCCTCGCCGGTGACGGCACCGCCACCCGTACCGGAGCTCCCCGGGACGTCGCTCCACGGGACCTCGTTGGCGGGGACGCCGACCGTCGGGGCCTCGGCCGCCGGAATGCCGGCCGGCGGGACGTCGACCGGTGGAACCTCGACCGGAGGGGCGCCGACCGGAGGGACGTCGTCCACGGCCCCGGCCGTCGGCGCGCCCAGGCAGAGGGCGGCGGCGAGCAGGGCGGTGGCGGCACCTCGTATCGCGCGCATGGCGATCGACCTCCCGGTCACGCGAGGGCGCGCGGCGGACGGTTCCGCGTACGGCTACGAGATGACCCTCGACCCGTCCGAAGCTAGGACGGGCCCGGGGCCCCCGCCACCGGGCTCCGCCGAACGGAGGTACCGGCGAAACGGAGGTACCGGCGAACGGAGGTACCGGCGAACGGAGGTGCCGGCGAACGGGCGGGCGGGAAACGCCCCCTCAGCCCTGGCTGTGCTCCCGGTAGGTCGCCCGGGTGTGTTCCGTGTGGGCGCGCATGACCGTCGTCGCGCGGGTCTCGTCGCGGGCCGCGATCGCGGCGATGAGCTGCCGGTGCTCCTTCCACGACTGCTCGCCGCGCTGCCGGGCGACCGGCGTGTAGTACCAGCGGACGCGGCGGTCGACCTGCCCGGCCAGCTCGGCGAGCACGACGTTGCCGGCCAGCTCCATGACCTTGGCGTGGAAGGCCGCGTTCGTCGCCACGGCGAGGTCGACGTCGTCGTCCGCCACGGCCTGCTCGCCCCGCGCGCAGAGCTCCTCGAGGGCGGCGATCCCGGCCGAGCCGGAGTTCGCGGCGGCGAGCCGGGCGGCCTCCGCCTCCAGGAGCGTACGGACGGAGAGCAGCTGGTCGGCCTCCTCGTCGGTCGGCTCGTGGACGAAGGCGCCCTGCGCGGGCCGCAGGTCGACCCAGCCCTCGGTGTTCAGCCGCTGGAGCGCCTCGCGCACCGGCTGACGGGAGACGCCGAGGTGACCGGCGAGCTCGCTCTCGACCAGGTGCTGCCCGGGACGCAGGGCACGGGTCGTGATCAGTTCGAGCAGCGCCTCGTAGACCCGGTCGCGCAGCGGCCCCGGCCGCTCCAGCCGGGGCACGGCCCCTTGCGGCAGTCCTGCGGACAACATCGCGGCCCCCTCGTACGCCGTAGGCGATCGACCCTCGGCAGTCACCGATCACCGGTCACCATGGATTGGCTATCGTCTACAGTCTACCGACGCACAAGTCCAGGCATGCGGCCCGCGGCGATCTCGGCCGAAACAACCCCACCGCAGGCAGGGGGAGTCAGGGCCTTCCGTTTGGATCAGGCCGGATCAGGGAGCGGCGTCTGGTGCCGTGGATCGCAAGGCGGAGGAGGGCGTCAACGCGGTGGGGGCACCTCCCGTGCCCGAAGGGCTACGGGGAGTTGGCAACCGACGTCAACGCGGCTGGGGGTACCCCCTGCTCGAAGGGCTTGGGGGAGCGGTGCCAGACGCCGCGAGCCCGGCATGATCCAAACGGCAGGCCCTACGGAACCCGGACGACCTGCCCCGCGTAGGAGAGGTTGCCGCCGAAGCCGAAGAGCAGGGTCGGCGCGCCGGACGGGAGCTCTCCGCGCTCGACGAGCTTGGCGAGGGCCAGCGGGATCGAGGCGGCGGAGGTGTTGCCGGACTCGATCACGTCCCGGGCCACCACCGCGTTGACCGCGCCGATCTTCGCGGCGAGGGGCTCGATGATCCGCAGGTTGGCCTGGTGCAGCACGACCCCGGCCAGTTCCTCCGGCGCGAGGCCGGAGCGCTCGCATGCCTGGCGGGCGAGGGCGGGAAGCTGCTGGGTGGCCCAGCGGTAGACGGACTGGCCCTCCTGCGCGAAGCGCGGCGGGGTGCCCTCGATCCGGACGGCGTGCCCCATCTCGGGGACGGAACCCCACAGCACCGGGCCGATGCCGGGCTCGGTGCCGTCCGGCACGGCCTCGACGATCGCCGCGCCCGCGCCGTCGCCGACGAGCACGCAGGTCGTACGGTCGGTCCAGTCGGTGACCTCGGTCATCTTGTCGGCGCCGATGACCAGGGCGCGGCGGGCGCCGCCCGCGCGGATGGCGTGGTCGGCGGTGGCGAGGGCGTGTGTGAAGCCCGCGCAGACCACGTTGAGGTCCATGGTGGCGGGCGAGCCCATGCCGAGCCGGGCGGCGACGCGGGCCGCGGTGTTGGGCGAGCGGTCGATGGCCGTGGAGGTCGCGACGAGGACCAGATCGATGTCGGCGGCTTCGAGGCCGGCGGCGGCGAGCGCCTTGCCGGCGGCGTGCGCGGCGAGCTCGTCGACCGGTTCGTCGGGTCCGGCCATGTGCCGGGTCCTGATGCCGACCCGGCTGCTGATCCACTCGTCGCTGGTGTCGACGAGCTTGGCCAGGTCTTCGTTGGTGAGCACCTTGGCGGGCTGGTAGTGCCCGAGCGCGGCGATACGAGTGCCCGTCATGCTCGGGACCCCCTTGGGTTCAAGTGGAAGCAGGACCTCCCATCCTGACCAGCGACTGATCGGTAACCAGGCACGTAAACCACCAAGATTCGCCCGTAGGTGTTGGGAGACCGTGACAACGGACGTTCCGCGCCGCCCCTTGTCGACCCCCTCTCCATACTGTAGACAATATTTCGTCGACACTCCCTTTTCCGGTTCCCTCGAACGGTTCCCTCGACCGAACGGAGATCCGCACGTGAAGGTCGCAGTACTCGGCGCCGGTGCGATCGGCGCCTATGTCGGAGCCGCGCTCGACCGCGCGGGCGCCGACGTCCATCTGATCGCCCGTGGACCGCACCTCGCGGCCATGAGGCGGCACGGCGTGCGGGTCGAGAGCCCGCGCGGCGACTTCACCGCCCGGGTGCACGCCACCGACGACCCGGCCGACGTCGGCCCCGTCGACTACGTCTTCCTGGGCCTCAAGGCCCACGCGTACGCGGCGTGCGGGCCGCTCGTCGCGCCGCTTCTGCACGACACGACGGCGGTCGTCGCCGCCCAGAACGGCATCCCCTGGTGGTACTTCCACCGGCACGGCGGCCCGCACGACGGTCATCGTGTCGAGAGCGTCGACCCGGGTGGCGCTGTGTCGGCCGTCCTCGCCCCCGAACGCGCCATCGGCTGCGTCGTCTACGCGGCGACCGAACTGAGCGGCCCCGGAGTCGTCCGCCACCTGGAGGGCACCCGGTTCTCCATCGGCGAGCCCGACCGGTCGGCGTCCGAACGCTGCCGTACGTTCGCCGAGGCGATGCGCGCCGGGGGCCTGAAGTGCCCGGTCGAGGCGGAGTTGCGGCACGACATCTGGATCAAGCTGCTCGGCAACATCTCCTTCAACCCCCTCAGCGCGCTCACCCGGGCGACGATGCGTCAGATGTGCGTGCACGGCGGTACGCGGCAGGTCGTCGAGCGGATGATGCACGAGACGCTCGCCGTCGCCGCGGCGCTCGGCTGCCGCCCCGACATCTCCGTCGAACGCCGGCTCGCCGGGGCTGAGCGCGTCGGCGACCACCGCACCTCCACCCTCCAGGACCTGGAGGCGGGCAAGCCCCTGGAGCTGGACGTGCTCCTCGCGGCCGTGGTGGAGCTCGCGGCCGTCACCGACGTACCGGTGCCCACGCTCCGGACCGTCCACGCCCTGTCGGACCTGCTCGCGAACCCGACCGGCCGGCCCGGCCAGTCCGGCCGGCCCACCCCGTCCCGTCGGCCCACCCCGTCCAGCCAGCCCAGGAGTTCGGCATGACGAACACGAGGAAGAGGAACCGGAACCGCGACCCGAAGACCTACACCCGGCTCACCCACCCGCTCGTCCGGGACGAGAAGGGCGGACCGCTGCGGCGGGCGAGCTGGGACGAGGCCCTGGAGCGCGCGGCGGCCGGATTCCGGGCGGCGCGGGGCGCGTTCGGGATGTTCTCCTGCGCGCGGGCGACCAACGAGATGAATTACGTGGCGCAGAAGTTCGCCCGCGTGGTGATGGGCACCAACGACGTCGACTCCTGCAACCGGACCTGTCACGCGCCGAGCGTCGCCGGCCTCTCTGCCGTCTTCGGCTCGGGCGGCGGCACGTCCTCGTACGAGGAGATCGAGCACACCGACGTGATCGTGATGTGGGGCTCCAACGCCCGCTTCGCGCACCCGATCTTCTTCCAGCACGTCCTGAAGGGGATCCGGAACGGGGCGCGGATGTACGCGGTCGACCCGCGCCGCACCTCGACCGCGGAGTGGGCCGAGGGCTGGCTCGGCCTCGACGTCGGCACCGACATCCCGCTCGCCCACGCCGTCGGCCGCGAGATCATCGAATCCGGCCTGTACAACCGGGCGTTCGTGGAGCGGGCGACGAGCGGCTTCGAGGAGTACCGCGCGCTCGTCGAGCCGTGGACGCTGACGGCGGCCTCGAAAGTGACGGGCGTACCGGCCGCCGCGATACGGGAGTTGGCGCACGCATTCGCCCGGGCCGAGCGGGCCCAGCTGTGCTGGACGCTCGGCATCACCGAGCACCACAACGGCACCGACAACGTCCGGGCGTTGATCAACCTGGCGCTCCTGACCGGGCACGTGGGGCGGTACGGCTCCGGGGTGCAGCCGCTGCGCGGCCAGAACAACGTGCAGGGCGGCGGCGACATGGGCGCGATCCCGAACCGGCTGCCCGGCTTCCAGGACATCCAGGACGCGGGGGTACGGGCGAAGTTCGAGTCCTTCTGGGGCACGGAGATCCAGCCGCGCTACGGGCGGACGCTGACCGAGATGTTCGAGGCGATGGAGAGCGGCGAGCTGCGAGCCGTGTACTGCGTCGGCGAGAACCCGGCGCAGTCGGAGGCGGACAGCGCTCAGGCGATGGCCCGGCTCGCGAAGCTCGACTGCCTGGTGGTGCAGGACATCTTCCTGACGAGGACGGCCGAGTTCGCGGACGTGGTCCTGCCGGCGACGGCGGCCTGGTGCGAGACGGACGGGACGACGACCAACAGCGAGCGGCGGGTGCAGCGGGTACGGAAGGCGGTGCGGCCGCCGGGCGAGGCCCGCGAGGACATCGACATCATCTGCGCGTTGGCACGGCGGCTCGGCCACGAGGGCTGGGCGTACCCGGACGCCGAGGCCGTCTGGAACGAGCTGCGCGCGGTGTCCCCGGACCACTGGGGCATGACGTACGACCGGCTCGAGGAGCACCAGGGCATCCAGTGGCCCTGCCCCGATCTGGAGCGGCTCGAACCGTCCTTCCTGCACGGCAGGTTGTGGGAGGCCGATCCCGAACAGCGGGGCGCGCGGGCCCCGTTCGGCCTGGTGCGGCACGATCCGCCCGTCGATCTGACGGACGAGCGGTATCCGATCCGGCTGACGACCGGGAGGCGGCTCGACTCGTACAACACCGGTGTGCAGAGCGGGAGTTTCGCCTCGCCGCTGCGGCGTGGTGAGTACGTGGAGCTGTGCCCGGAGGACGCGGAGCGGTACGGGGTCGCGGTGGGCCAGGAGGTCCGGGTGACCTCGCGGCGGGGGTCGGTGGTGGCGCCGGTGTGGGTGGATCCGGCGCTGCGGCCGGGGCTCGCGTTCATGACGATGCACTTTCCGGACGAGGTGGACACCAACCAGCTGACGATCGAGGCGAACTGTCCGATCGCGGGGACGGCGGAGTTCAAGGCGTCGGCGATACGGATCGAGAGGGTGGGCTCCGATGGATCTCCGCTTCGGTGACGCCAAGCCGTCGGACGAGGAACGGGAGGCCGTGGACGCGCTCCTCGGCCCGCCGGAGTCGGCGTGGGAGGGCGCGGACGACCGCTCGGCGGAGGACCTGCGCTGGGCGCGGGGCGGGCGGGAGGCCCGGGAGCGCCGTGACCTGCTGCTGCCGGGGCTGCACGCGCTCAACGACCGGGTGGGGTGGATCAGCGAGGGGGGCCTGGCCTATCTGTGCCGCCGCCTGACGGTGCCGCCGGCGGAGGCGTACGGGGTGGCCACGTTCTACTCGATGTTGGCGGTACGCCCGCGCCCGGCGCAGGTCCTCCACGTCTGTACGGACCTGGCGTGCGCGGCGCGCGGATCGGCGGCGCTGACGTCGGGCCTGGAGGCGGAGGGGGTCGCCTTCGAACCGAGCCCCTGCCTGGGCCTGTGCGAACGCGCCCCGGCGGCGCTGCTCGTACGAGCGGGGGCGCCCACCCCGCCTGCCTCCCCGCACGCACGCCTGGCCCGTGTCGTCGCACCGGCCACGGTCGGTGAGCTCGCCGAGGTCGCGCGGGACCCCGAGTCCGCCGCGCCCGAGGCACCCGCGGTGACGGCCGTCCCGCAGGCAGGCCAGGACGAGTGGCGTAGCCCCCTCCCCCTCCTCGCCCGCGTCGGTGTCGTCGACCCGTCAAGCGTGGACGACTACCGCGCGCACGGTGGGTACGTCGCGCTGCGGCGGGCGTTCGCGCTCGGGCCCGCCGGGGTGATCCGGGAGGTCACGGAGGCCGGGCTCGTCGGGCGGGGTGGGGCCGCGTTCCCGACGGGGCGGAAGTGGCAGGCGACCGCCTCACAGGCCGACGGCCCCCACTACGTCGTGTGCAACGCCGACGAGTCGGAGCCGGGCACCTTCAAGGACAGGGTCGTCATGGAGGGCGACCCGTACGCGCTCGTGGAGGCGATGACCGTCGCCGGGTACGCGGTCGGCGCGCACCGGGGCTACCTCTACATCCGGGGTGAGTACCCCCGCGCGTACGAGAGACTCGCCCAGGCCATCACCGAGGCCCGCGCCCGCGGGCTGCTCGGCGACGACGTCCTCGGCAGCGGTTTCGCCTTCGACATCGAGATCCGGCGCGGGGCGGGCGCGTACATCTGCGGCGAGGAGACCGCCCTCTTCAACTCGATCGAGGGCTACCGCGGCGAGCCCCGCTCCAAGCCGCCGTTCCCGGTCGAGAAGGGGCTCTTCGGCAAGCCCACCGCCGCCAACAACGTCGAGACCCTCGTGAACGTGCTCCCGATCCTGACCCGGGGCGCCGAGGCCTTCCGGGCGGACGAGACCAAGCTCTTCTGCGTTTCGGGCCACGTCACCCGACCGGGCGTGTACGAGCTCCCGTTCGGCGCCACTCTCCGCGAACTCCTCGACCTCGCCGGGCCGCCCGAGGCCCTGAGCGCGGTCCTCCTCGGCGGCGCGGCGGGCGGCTTCGTCCGCCCCGACGAGCTGGACATCCCGCTCACCTTCGAGGGCACCCGCGCCGCCGGCACGACGCTCGGCTCGGGGGTCGTCCTCGTCCTCGACGAGTCCGTGGATCTGCCGAGGATCCTGCTGCGCATCGCCGAGTTCTTCCGGGACGAGTCCTGCGGCCAGTGCGTGCCCTGCCGGGTCGGCACGGTCCGCCAGGAGGAGGCTCTGCACCGGATCCGGGAGCGGACGGGAGCCGCCGCGGCCGCCGACATCGCCCTGCTCCGCGAGGTCGGGCAGACCCTGCGCGACGCCTCGATCTGCGGTCTCGGCCAGACCGCGTGGAACGCCGTGGAATCCGCCATCGACCGACTGGGGGTCTACCGATGACCACCGTTCCGCTCGCCCCGCCCCGACGCCTCCTGGAGTTCACGCTCGACGGCGCCCCGGTCCGCGTCCCGGAGGGCGCCACGATCCTCGACGCCTGCCGCGCCGCCGGTACGGACGTACCGACGCTCTGCCACGGCGACACGCTCACCCCGAAGAACGCCTGCCGGCTGTGCGTGGTCGAGGTCGAGGGGGCCAGGACGCTCGCCCCGGCCTGCTCGCGCCGCGCCGAACCCGGAATGGTCGTCCGTACCGACACCGCGCGCACCCGGCACAGCCGCAAGGTCGTCCTGGAGCTGCTCGCCTCCTCGGTGGACCTCTCCACCACCCCGGGCGCCGCCGAGTGGATCAAGGAGTACGGGGCGGAGCCCGACCGCTTCGGCCCGGAGGCGCGCCGTCTCGGCGAGGAGCCGCGCGTGGACAACGACCTGTACGTCCGCGAGTACGACAAGTGCGTCCTCTGCTACAAGTGCGTCGACGCCTGCGGGGACCAGTGGCAGAACTCCTTCGCGATCTCGGTCACCGGGCGCGGCTTCGACGCCCGGATCGCCGTGGAGCACGACGGGCCGCTCACCGAGTCCGCGTGCGTGTACTGCGGCAACTGCGTCGAGGTCTGTCCGACGGGTGCGCTGAGCTTCAAGCGGGAGTTCGACATGCGCGCGGGCGGGACCTGGGACGAGGCGGCGCAGACGGAGACGACGACGGTCTGCGCGTACTGCGGGGTGGGCTGCAATCTCACCCTGCACGTTCAGGACAACGAGATCGTGAAGGTCACCTCACCGCACGACAACCCGGTGACCCATGGCAACCTCTGTATCAAAGGCCGTTTCGGCTTCCAGCACGTACAGAATCGGGTGTAACCACATGGGACGGGTCACCGAACGACGGCGCGTCATCCGGATCCGGGGCACGGCCGTCAACGAGCGCCCGGACACGCTGGTGGCCGAGGAGCCGCTGGAGATCCGGCTGAACGGCAAGCCGCTCGCGATCACGATGCGCACGCCCGGCGACGACTTCGCGCTCGCGGCCGGGTTCCTGGTCAGCGAGGGCGTGCTCGGCGCCGCGTCGGACGTGCGGAACATCGTGTACTGCGCGGGCGCCAAGGACGACGGGACGAACACGTACAACGTGGTGGACGTCCAGCTGGCGCCCGGCGTCCCCGTCCCGGACATCACCCTCGAGCGGAACGTGTACACGACGTCGTCGTGCGGGCTGTGCGGCAAGGCCAGCCTGGACGCGGTCCGCACCACGGCCCGTTTCCCGATCGCCGACGCTCCCCCGGTCCGGTTGACGCCCGAGCTCCTGGCCCGCCTCCCCGACCGGCTGAGGGCCGCCCAGCGGGTCTTCGACCGGACCGGGGGGCTGCACGCGGCGGCGCTGTTCTCCGAGGACGGCGAGCTGCTCGACGTACGGGAGGACGTGGGCCGGCACAACGCGGTGGACAAGCTGGTCGGCCGGGCGCTGAGCGACGGGCGGCTTCCGCTGTCCCGGGCGGTCCTGCTGGTCTCCGGGCGTGCCTCGTTCGAGCTGGCGCAGAAGGCCGTGATGGCGGGCATCCCGGTGCTCGCCGCCGTCTCGGCGCCGTCCTCGCTGGCCGTGGACCTGGCCGCCGAGACGGGCCTCACGCTGGTCGGCTTCCTGCGCGGGCAGGACATGAACGTGTACGCGGGCGAGCACCGGATCGCCCTCGGGGCCGCGGCCGCGCACGGCTGACCGGGCGCCGCCCGCCGCACGGGTCGGGCCACCGGCCGGCGGGGAGCGCCCCCTGCGCCGGCCGGCCCCGCACCGCTCGTACCGCTCGTACCGCCCTCACCGCTTGTCCCGCTCGCACCTCTCGTACCGCGGCTGTCAGCTCCCCGCGACCCTCAGCAGCAGCTTCCCCGTGCTCGCCCGCGTGCCCATCAGGCGGTGTGCCTCGGCGGCGTCCGCGAGCGGGAACTCGGCGGTGACCGGCAGGGTGACCGTCGCGAACGCCCGCTCGGCCAGGCTCCGCAGCTCGGCCGGGGCGGTCTTGGCAGCGTCAGGATCGAGAAGCCGCCGACGGAGACGCCCGTCGGGTACAGCTCGGGCTGCCCCACCCGCCACGGCTCGGCCGAGCTCGCGTTGCCGAAGGAGACCAGGCGGCCGAAGACCGCGAGCGAGGCCAGGGAGGCGCGGAAGGTCTCGCCGCCGACCGGGTCGAGGGCCAGGTCGACGCCGCGACCGCCGGTCGCGTCCCGGACGGCCTTCTCGAACTCGCCGACGAAGACCTCGTCGTAGCCGTGGGCGCGGACGTGGGCCGCCTTCGCCTCGGAGGAGACCACGCCGTACACCGCGCCCGCGCCGGCCGCCTTCGCCAACTGGCCGACCACCGTGCCGATTCCGCCCGCAGCACCCTGGACCAGGACGCTCCCGCCGGCCCCGAGCCGGCCCACGGTGTGGACGAGGGCGTACGCCGTGGGCAGGACCGTGGGCAGGGTGGCGGCGGTGCGCAGGTCCATGCCGGGCGGGAGCGGGAAGACGGTGGCGGCGTCGGCGAGGACCACCTCCGCGTACGCCCCGCCGTCCGTCAGGGCGGTCACCTGCTCGCCCACGCTCAGGCCGGTGACGCCCGCGCCGAGCGCCCGGATCCGCCCCGAGGCCTCCAGGCCGGGACGGTAGGGCAGGTCGGGGACCCGGTAGCCCTCGGGCGGAATCCGCCGAGTGGTCACGGAGCTGCGGCAGCTTCGACGTGCCCGTCGGGAAGGCGGCGCTCAGCCACCATTTCTCCGTCCTGCGCGGCGCCGGCCTCGTCGAGCAGCGCGACGAGGGCCCCCGGCGGGTCAACCGGCTCCGGCGGGCGGAGTTCGAGGCCCGCTTCCCGGGCCTCCTCGCCCTGGTGCTGCGCGCCGAGCCGGCGGACAGGCCCTAGGCCGTACGTCAGCGTCGGCGGCGGGCGGGCGTGGCGGGTTCCACCGCGGGTGGGTCGATCATCTGGAGCGCGAGGGTCGCCGGGGGTTCGGCGAGGCCGGGGCCGCCCGCGGCTGTCCAGGCCAGGATGTCGTCGAGGCAGTCCTCGTCGGTGACGAACGCGATCCAGGCGGCGCGCCCGCCCCGGCGGCGACCCTCGGTGGAGGGCTGGACGACGACGATGTTGGCCTGCGCGCAGGGTCCGAGGCAGTCGCTGGTACGGACGGACAGCCGGCCCCCGGACTCCTCGGCCGCGCGTCGGAGCCGGGCGAGCTGGCCCGCGTGGTCGACGCCCGGGTTCTTGCCCGCGTCGCCGCAGCAGCAGCCGCGGCAGACGACCAGGGAGCAGGGGCGGGCGCCGTACCGTATCGGGACCGGGGTCACTCGGATCCGTCCAGGGTGAGGACGGCGAGGACCGGTGCGCTGGGGCCGGGATCGGGTGCGGGCATGAGGGAAACGGTAGCGGGCCCGGTGATCTTCACCAGAGGGCGGGGCGAGAACCCGCCACCCCGGGGGTCCCCGCAGCGCTCAGCCCCGGCTCGCCGCGACCGTCGGCCGGGCCTCGGGCTCAGGAGTCTCCTCCGGGTCCCGCGCGCGGCGCTTGGCGATCACCGCGCAGACCATCAGCTGCATCTGGTGGAAGAGCATCAGCGGCAGGACCGCCATCGCGGCCTGCGGCCCGAAGAGCACGCTCGCCATCGGGAGCCCGGCCGCCAGGCTCTTCTTCGAGCCCGCGAACTGGATCGCGATCCGGTCGCCCCGGTCGAAGCCGAGCCGCCGCGCGCCGAACCAGGTCAGCGACAGCATCGCGGCCAGCAGCACTGCCTCGACCACGAGCAGCAGCCCGAGCCGCCCCGGGGTGATCTGGTGCCAGATGCCGGCGACCATGCCGTGGCTGAAGGCCGTGTAGACGACGAGCAGGATCGAGCCCCGGTCGACGTACCCGAGCACCTTCTTGTTCCGCAGCACGAACCCGCCGACCCAGCGCCGCAGCAGCTGTCCCGCCAGGAACGGAACGAGCAGCTGGAGCACGATCTGCGTCAGCGAGTCGGCGGAGAAGCCGCCCGCCGTGGAACCGAGCAGCAGCGCCGCGAGCAGCGGGGTGAGCACGACCCCGGCGAGCGAGGAGAACGAGCCCGCGCAGATCGCGGCCGGGACGTTGCCCCGGGCGATCGAGGTGAACGCGATCGAGGACTGGACGGTGGACGGCACCAGGCAGAGGAAGAGCAGGCCGCTGTAGAGCGGAGGGGTGAGAACGGCCGGGACGAGCCCCTTCGCCGCGAGCCCGAGGAGCGGGAAGACGACGAAGGTGGCCGCGAGGACCGTGACGTGGAGCCGCCAGTGCCGGAGCCCGTCCAGCGCCTCACGGGTGGAGAGCCGGGCGCCGTAGAGGAAGAAGAGGAGAGCGATGGCCGCCGTCGAGGCGCCGTCGGCGACCGTCGCGGCGCCGCCGGAGGCGGGCAGCAGGGCCGCCAGGCCGACCGTGCCGAGGATCACCAGGATGTACGGGTCGATCGGCAGCCAGGACGGCAGGAGGGTCGTACGGCGGCTCATGTGCTGGTGCTCCACTGCTTCCGGGTCGGACGTGCTTCCGGGGGAAGCGCTTCGGGGGACGTGCTTCCGGTCGGAAGTGCTCCCGAGGCGGGAATGCTTCCGGATCAAGAGTGCTTCCGGGTCGAGGATCGTGCCTCCCCATCCTGCTCCTCGCGGCGGCGATCGGGAATCCCGTACAGCGCTCTGACTGTCATCACGGAACGCGATGACCCGCGCTAGCCTGGCCCTATGTACGATCCGGCCCAGCTCCGCACCTTCCTCGCGGTCGCCGAGACCCTGAGTTTCACGCGGGCCGCCCGCCGGCTCGGCGTCCGCCAGTCGACGGTGAGCCAGCATGTGCGGCGCCTGGAGGACGCCACGGGGCGTCCGCTGTTCACCCGGGACACCCACAGCGTGGAGTTGACGGAGGACGGCGAGGCGATGCTCGGCTTCGCCCGGACGATCCTCAGCGCCCATGAGCGGGCCGCCGCGTTCTTCACCGGGACCCGGCTGCGCGGGCGGCTGCGCTTCGGGGCCTCGGAGGACTTCGTGGTGACCCGGCTGCCGGAGATCCTGGAGTCGTTCCGGCGCGAGCACCCCGAAGTGGACCTGGAGCTGACCGTCGAGCTGTCCGGGACGCTCAACGCCCGGCTCGAGGCGGGGCGGCTCGACCTGATCCTGGCGAAGCGGCGCGCCGAGGAGAGCGGAGGCGAGCTGGTCTGGCGGGACGCGCTGGTCTGGATCGGCGCGCCGCGCCTGCGGCTCGACCCGGAGCGTCCGGTGCCGCTGATCGTCTTCCCGCCGCCCGGCATCACCCGGGCCCGGGCGCTCGAAGCCCTGGAGGCGCAGGGCCGGGCGTGGCGGATCGCGTGTACGAGTTCCAGCCTGAGCGCCAACATCGCGGCGGCCCGCGCCGGGCTCGGCGTGATGGCGCACACCCGTGGGCTCGTGCCGCCCGGTCTGGCGCGGTTGCCGGCCCGGGCGGGCCTGCCGGACCTGGGCGACGTCGACTTCGTACTCCGTACCGGCCGTCGGCCCGGTTCGGCGCAGGAGGCGGCCGGCGCGCTGGCCGCCGCGATCCTGGCGGGCGGCGTCCGCCTGCACCGGCCGGACTGATCCGGCCCGGCCGACCCCTGCGCCTCTCCCCGCGTCGCGTGATCGGTGAGCGGCCGGTACAGATTCCGTGGAGATTGCGGACCGGGCTACTTACTCAACAGTCAGTAACCGCCCTCCGCAGTCCCTCAGTTGCTCTCTCAAACTCCCCTGACCTGTGAGAACACCCAATGTCCCGGCTTGGTGAAGGCCCTCCCGCCCGTCGGGCCCGTGGGGTACCGTCACCCGCGCCGTACGGAGCGCGACATCGAGCGTTCGAGGAGCAGGTCATTGCGCGAGTTCACCGTGCCGCCCATCGAGGCGGCGCCTCAGGTCGGCGGTCTGGCGGACGCCGTGTTCGACCGTGCCGAGCAGACCCCCGACCATGTCGCGCTCGGCCGCAAGGACGCCACCGGGCAGTGGCGTGACGTGACGTCGGCGCAGTTCCGGGACGAGGTGCTCGCGCTCGCGAAGGGGCTGATCGCGCACGGCGTTCGGTTCGGGGACCGGGTCGCCATCATGGCCAGGACCCGTTACGAATGGACCCTGTTCGACTTCGCGCTGTGGACGGTCGGCGCCCAGCCGGTGCCGATCTACCCGACCTCCTCGGCCGAGCAGGTCTACTGGATGCTGCACGACGCCGAGGTCACCGCCTGCGTGGTGGAGTCCGAGGACCACGCGATGACGATCGGCTCGGTCGTCGACCGGCTGCCCAGGCTCCAGCGGCTGTGGCAGCTCGACGCGGGCGCCGGCGCGGTCGCCGAACTGACGGCGGCGGGCGCCGAGATCGACGAGGACGTGGTGCAGCGGCACCGCCGGGCGGTGACGCCCGAGTCGGTGGCGACGATCATCTACACCTCGGGCACCACGGGCCGCCCCAAAGGCTGTGTCATCACCCACTCCAACTTCATGTTCGAGACGGACATGCTGACCGGCCGCTGGGAGCCGGTCTTCCACTCCAAGCCGGGCGACGAGGCCTCCACGCTGCTCTTCCTGCCGCTCGCCCATGTCTTCGGGCGGATGGTGGAGGTGGCGGCGATCCAGAGCGGGGTGAAGCTCGGCCACCAGCCCGTCCTGCAGGCCGCCGCGCTCCTGCCGGACCTGGCGGCCTTCCGGCCGACGTTCATCCTGGCCGTGCCGTACGTCTTCGAGAAGGTCTTCCACGCCGCCCGCCGGCGCGCGGAGAGCGAGGGGAAGGCGGGGCCCTTCGACAAGGCGGTCGACGTGGCGGTCAAGTACGCGGAGGCTGCGGAGCACAAGGCCTTCGGGCTCGGCCCCGGCCCGTCGGCGGGGCTGCGGATGCAGCACCAGTTCTTCGAGAAGGTCGTGTACGGGAAGGTCCGCGAGGCCATGGGCGGGCGGGTCCGGCACGCGATGTCGGGCGGCTCGGGCATGGACCGGCGGCTCGGGCTCTTCTTCGAGGGGGCCGGGGTGACGATCTTCGAGGGGTACGGCCTGACGGAGTCCTCGGCGGCGGCCACCGCCAATCCGCCCGAGCGGGTCAGGTACGGAACGGTCGGGCAGCCGGTGCCGGGGACGACGGTGCACATCGCCGAGGACGGGGAGGTGTGGCTGCACGGCGGCCAGATCTTCTCGGGATACCTGAACAATCCGCAGGCGACCGCCGCCGTCCTCAACGGCGGCTGGCTGGCGACCGGGGACCTCGGCGCGCTCGACGAGGACGGCTATCTGACGATCACCGGGCGGAAGAAGGAGATCCTGGTGACCTCCGGCGGCAAGAGCGTCTCGCCCGCCGGTCTGGAGGAGCGGGTACGGGCGCATCCGCTGATCGCGCAGTGCATCGTGGTCGGCAACGACCGGCCGTACATCGCCGCCCTGGTGACGATGGATCAGGAGGCGGTGGAGCACTGGCTGGCGATGCAGGGGCGGCCGCCGCTGCCGCCCGGCGAGCTGGTGCGCGACCCGAGCCTGGAGACGGAGATCCGGCGGGCCGTGGTGGCGGCCAACACCCTGGTCTCGCAGGCCGAGTCCATCCGGACGTTCCGCATCCTGGCCCATCCGTTCAGCGAGGAGCACGGCCTCCTCACGCCCTCCCTGAAGCTGAAGCGGAAGGCGATCGAGCAGGCGTACGCGACGGAGGTCAACGCGCTGTACGGCTGATCCGGGCCGCGGGCAAACCTTTCTGACGCATCGTCAATTGACGTTGTATCAGTTATTGCCCCTTCATCAGCACGGTCACAGAATGCGGTCACCCGACGGAGGGACGACCGACCGTGCTGCGACCGATCCGCACCCTCGCCGCCGCCGCGGCGGCCCTGCTCCTCGCCACCGCCTGCAACTCCGCCTCCACCGGAGGCACTTCGGAGAAGCCCGGCGCGTCCGGCTCTTCCGGCGCCTCCGTACGCGGAGTCACCGCCGACGCCATCAAGGTCGGCGGGATCGTCTCCATGACGACCGCGAGCGGCTACTCCAAGAAGGACACCGACCTCGGCGCCCGGGCCCGCTACGACCGGGCCAACGCCGAAGGCGGGATCAACGGCCGGAAGATCGACTACCTGGGCGCCGAGGACGACGGCCAGGACCCGGCGAAGAACCTCGCCGCGGCCCGCAAGCTCGTCCAGCAGGACAAGGTCTTCGCCGTCTCCCCCATGAGCTCGGTCACCTTCGCCGGAGCCGACTTCCTCAACGGCCAGAAGGTCCCGACCGTGGGCTGGGGCACGCTCCCCTCCTTCTGCGGCCCGGAGTACATCTACGGCTTCAACGGCTGCCTCGTCCCCACCCCCGGCGGCACCCTCAACCAGACCTGGCCCGAGGGTCTCGCCGCCGTCCTCGGCGGCGCGCGCGGCAAGTCGGTCGCGCTGATCGCGGGCGACAACGACGCCGGCAAGTTCGGCATCCGTACCTTCACCCAGGGCTTCAAGTCGGCCGGATTCCAGGTCCCGTACGCCAAGGCCGTGGTGCCCGCGACCTCGATGCCGAGCGACTGGTCGGCCTACACGAAGGAGATCCTGCGCTCGGGGCCCGGCGGCGGCGCGCCCGACGCCGTCGTCTCCGTGATGCAGACGCCGTACAACATCGGCCTGTTCACCGCCCTCAAGCGCTCCGGCTACAAGGGGATCCTCACCGACCCGACGGACTACGACCCCGGGCTGCTCGCCAAGGACGCGACGAAGCAGGCGCTCGACGGGGTGCACGTGCTGCTCCAGTTCCAGCCCTTCGAGGCGGACAGCCCGGCGATGCGCCAGTTCAAGGAGGACATCAGGAAGGCCGCGGGCGGCAAGGACATCCCCCTGAACATGCACATGCTCACCGGCTACATGAGCGCCGACCTCTTCCTCTCCGTCGCCGCCAAGGCCGGCAAGGACCTCACCGTCGAGTCCTTCCAGAAGGCCGCGTCCGGGTTCTCCGACACCGGCACGCTCGTCGGCGACCGCGCCCTGCCCAAGGGGCAGAAGGAGAGCTTCGGCTGCGGGTCGCTGGTCCGGCTGAAGAACGGGCGGTACGAGGTCGCCGTGCCGTTCAAGTGCTACCCGCCGATCCCGTTCGGCTGAGGGGCGCGTTCGCGTGGGTGACCTGCTGGGCTTCGTCCTGAGCGGTCTTGTCTCGGGCGCGCTCTACGCGCTGCTCGCGACCGGGCTCGTGCTCTCGTACTCCGCCTCCGGGCTCTTCAACTTCGCGCACGGCGCCACCGCGTACCTGTGCGCGCTGGCGTTCTACGAGCTCCACTCCGGTTTCGGCTGGCCGGCCGTGCCCACCGCGCTGCTCCTGGTGTGCGTGGTCGCGCCCGGCCTCGGCTGGGGGCTCGACCGGCTGATGTTCCGGAAGCTGGCGGGCGTCGGAGAGACCGCGCAGATCGTGGCGACGATCGGTCTGCTGGTCGCCCTGCCGGCGGCCGGGCTGTGGGCGGTCGAGCTCCTGGAGCGGGCCGGGGCGCCGGTCCTGCCCGCCGAGAACCAGTTCGGGCTTCCGGGCGTCGGGCCGAGCCCGGCGGTGTCCTGGCAGCTCCTCGACGGCGTCGGCATCGACTCCGACCAGCTCATCACCTGGGTCGCGACGGCGCTCGCCGCCGCCGGGCTCTGGGTGCTGATGCGGCACACCCGGCTCGGACTGCTGCTGCGCGCCGCCGTCGACAACCGCTCGCTGACCGAGCTGCGCGGCATCAGCGCCGACCGGCTGTCCTCGATCGCCTGGATGCTCTCCTCGGGCCTCGCCGGGCTCGCCGGGGTCCTCGCGACCCCGCTGCTCGGCCTCTCGGCCCACGACTACACCCTGTTCCTCTTCGTCTCGGCGACGGCGGCGGTCCTGGGCCGCTTCGCCTCCGTGCCCCTCGCGTTCGCGGGCGGTCTCGGACTCGGAGTGCTGCAGAACCTGGTGGCCGGGTACTCCTCGTTCGCAGAGGACATCACCGGCTTCCGTACCGCCGTCCCCTTCCTCATCCTCTTCGCCGGCCTCGTCGTGCTCGCCCAACGGCGGCGCGCGGCGGGCACGGCGGCGGCGGACCCGCCGCCGGTCGACTACCTGGCCGGGAAGGGCTGGGGCCGCAGATGGGGCGCGTGGGTGGTGGGCGGAGTGCTCCTCGGTACGGCGTTCTACACCGTCACCACGCCCTTCTGGAGCGGGATCCTGGCCCAAGGCCTGGCCATCGGGCTCGTGTTCATGTCCTTCACGGTGGTCACCGGGCTCGGGGCGATGGTGTCGCTGGCCCAGGCGACGTTCGTGACCGGCGCCGCCCTGGTCGCCGGTCTGCTGATGAGCCACGGCTGGCCGTTCGTCGCGGCGGCGGCCGTCGGCACGGTCGCGGCGGCGGTGCTCGGCGCGGTGGTGGCCCTGCCCGCGCTGCGGCTCGGCGGACGGTCCCTGGCGCTCGCCACGCTGGCCCTCGCCTTCCTGGCGGACCAGGTGCTCTTTCAACTGGGATGGCTGCGCAACGGCGACACCGGCTGGGAGATCCCCCGGCCCGTCGTCGGCCCGCTGGACCTGGGCGACGACCGGGCGCTCGGCCTCGCGCTCGTGGTGCTCTGCGGTGCGGTCGTGGCGCTGCTGACCTGGCTGCGCGGCTCGCGCTGGGGCCGGGCGATCCTGGCCGTGCGCTCCGCGCCGGAGGCCGCAGCCGCGTCGGGTGTGTCGGTGGTTCGGACGAAGCTCCTGCTCTTCACGGTGTCGGCGGGGCTCGCGGGGTTCGGGGGCGTGCTGCTCGCCTCGTACAGCACACGGATCACGGCGACTGACTTCACGGCCATGACGGGCCTGGTGTGGCTCGCCGTCGTGGTCGCGGCGGGTGTGCGGCGCCCGCAGTTCGCGGTGGTGGCGGGGCTCGTCTTCGCGGTGGTCCCGCACCTGATGGCGACGTACGTGACGGAGTCCGCGCACCTGCCGGTGATCCTCTTCGGCCTGGCGGGCCTCGCCCTGGCCAACGACCCGGACGGGTACTGCGCGGCCTGGCCTTCGCGGCGGGCGGCGCGGGCGGCTTCCTCGGCTCCGTCGGCTTCGGCGATTCCGGCCCAGCCCGTACGGGAAGCGGTACGACCCCGGCAGCCCGAAGCGGCCGCCGGGCAGGTGCCCGCGCTCGAACTGCGGGGCGTCCGGGCCGGGTACGGCGGCGCGGCCGTGCTGCACGGGGTGGACCTCGCGGTGCGCGCGGGCGAGGTGCTCGTGCTGCTCGGTCCGAACGGGGCCGGGAAGTCGACCCTGTGCCGGGTCGCGGCGGGCCTGCTGCGGCCCGCCGAGGGTCTGGTACGGGTACGGGGCGAGGACGCGACCCGGGACTCGGCGGTCGCGCGGGCGCGGCGCGGGGTGCGGCTCGCGCCCGAGGGGCGGGGGATCTTCGCGGGGCTCTCCATCGAGGAGAACCTGGCCCTGCACCTGCCGGGGGCCGAGGACCGGGACGCCGTCTACGCCCGCTTCCCCGTGCTCGCCGCCCGTCGCGGCGTCCACGCCGGGTCCCTGTCGGGCGGGGAGCAGCAGCTCCTCGCGCTCGCCCCGCTCCTCCAGCACCCGCCGGAGGTCCTCGTCGCCGACGAGCCGTCCCTCGGGCTCGCGCCCCGCGTCGTGGACGAGGTCTTCGGGCTCCTCACCGAGCTCCGTGCGCACGGGACCGCGCTCGTTCTGGTCGAGGAGAAGGCGGCCGAGGTGCTCGCGCTCGCCGACGCCGTCGCGTACCTCGCGCAGGGCGAGACCGCCTGGTCCGGGCCGAGGTCCGAGGTGGATCCGGACCGGCTCGCCGAGGCCTACCTGGGGACGGGAGTCCGCCGATGACCGCTGCCATGCTCCGCGCGAGCGGGATCTCCGTCCGCTTCGGCGGCGTCCACGCCCTGCGCGACGTGACGATCGACGTCCGGCCGGGCGAGATCTGCGGCCTCATCGGGCCCAACGGCGCGGGCAAGACGACGTTCTTCGACGTGCTGTCCGGCATCCGCCGCCCGGACGCGGGCGGGATCTCGTACGCGGGGACGGACATCACCCGCCGCTCCCCCGTGTGGCGGGCCCGCAACGGCATCCGCAGGACCTTCCAACGCCAGCAGCTCTTCGGGCAGTTGACGGTGGCGGACAACCTGGTCGTGGCCCAGGACTGGCGGGGCGGGGCGCGCCGGGGCGCACGCCACCGGGAGCGGGCGGCGGCCGTGCTCCACGAGTGCGGCCTTGACGCCCTGGCGGGTTCGTACGCGGGCGCGCTGCCCGTCGGGCAGGCCCGCATGGTCGAACTCGCCCGGGCGCTCGCCGACCCGCCCCGGGTCCTGCTGCTCGACGAGCCGGCGTCGGGCACGACCGCCGAGGAGCGGCGCCAACTGGCCGCCGTCATACGACACATGGCGGACGAGGAGAACTGCGCGGTGCTGCTCGTCGAGCACAACGTGGCCTTCGTGATGGAGCTGTGCTCGCGGGTCGTCGTGCTCGACCTCGGCCGGGTGCTCGCCGAGGGGACGGCCGCCGAGGTCCGGGCCGACCCGGCGGTCAGGGAGGCGTACCTCGGCTCGACCGCCCCGCAGGAGAGCGCTCACGGGGACGGGCGCGGGCGCGGGGAATGAGATGGGCAGTGTCCGTGTTGACGTGGGGAGTACCACCCCCCGAGACGTAAGGATCGACAGCACGTGAGCACGGACAACAAGGTCCCCTCCCTCACCCTGAACAACGGCGTGGAGATGCCGCAGCTCGGTTTCGGCGTCTGGCAGGTTCCGGACGACGAGGCGACCAGCGCGGTGGCGACGGCCCTGGAGGCCGGTTACCGCTCGATCGACACTGCCGCGATCTACGCGAACGAGAAGGGCACCGGCCGCGCCATCGCCGCGTCCGGCGTCCCCCGCGAGGAGCTGTTCGTCACCACCAAGCTGTGGAACAGCGAGCAGGGCCTCGAGTCGACCCTGCGGGCCTTCGACGAGTCGCTCGACAAGCTGGGCCTGGAGTACGTGGATCTCTACCTGATCCACTGGCCGGTGCCGGCGAAGGACGCGTACGTCGACACCTACCGCGCGTTCGAGAAGATCCTGGCCGACGGCCGGGCGAAGGCGATCGGTGTCTCCAACTTCCTTCCGGAGCACCTGGAGCGGCTGATCGGCGAGACCTCGGTCGTCCCCGCCGTCAACCAGATCGAGCTCCACCCGCACCTGCAGCAGCACGCCTCGCGCGAGGCGCACGCCCGGCACGGCATCGCGACCGAGGCCTGGTCGCCGCTGGGCCAGGGCAAGGGGCTGCTCGACGTCCCGGCGATCGTCGCCGTCGCGCAGAAGCACGGCCGCACCCCGGCCCAGGTGGTGCTGCGCTGGCACCTGCAGACGGGGAACGTGGTCATCCCGAAGTCGGTGACCCCGTCCCGTATCCGCGAGAACATCGACGTCTTCGGCTTCACCCTCGACGACGAGGACATGGCCGCGATCGCGGTCCTAGACGAGAACCGGCGCCTGGGCCCGAACCCGGCCGAGTTCAACGTCGGCGCCTGAGCGCCTGGTACGGCCCGAGGTGGGCGCCGGTTTCTTCCGGCGCCCACCTCGGCGTACGGCCGCTCGTACGGTGGTCAGACCGTCAGGACGAGCTTGCCGCGCGTCCGGCCCGACTCGCCGAGTGCGTGCGCCTCGGCGGCCTCGGCGAGCGGCAGGACGGTGTCGACCTCCGGCCTCAACTGTCCGGCCTCGACCAGCGCGGCGAGGGCGAGCAGTCCGGCGTAGTCGGGCTCGACCAGGGTGAAGCCGGTGCGGATGCCGCGTACGGACGCGGGCACGTCGTCGGGCGAGGGCAGCGTCACCAGCGAACCGCCGTCGCGCAGCACGGGCAGCGAGCGCGTGCCGTAGTCGCCGCCGTAGCAGTCGAGGACGATGTCCACGTCGCGTACGGCCCGGGCGAAGTCGGTCGTCGTGTAGTCGATGGGCTCGTCCACGCCGAGAAAGCGCAGGAAGTCGTGCTTGGCGCCGCTGGCGGTGCCGACGACGTACGCGCCGCGCGCCTTGGCGATCTGTACCGCGAGGTGGCCGACGCCGCCGGCCGCCGCGTGGACCAGGACCCGCCGGCCTGCGCGCAGACGGGCGGTCTCGACGAGCGCCTGCCAGGCGGTGAGCCCGGCGAGCGGCAGCGCGGCGGCCTCCACGTGGCTGAGCCCTGCGGGCTTGCGGGCGAATCGGCGGGCGGGGGCGGCGACGTACTCGGCGTAGCCGCCGCCCTGCTGCGGGAACTGCGGCATGCCGAAGACCTCGTCGCCGGGCGCGTACAGGGTGACGCCGAACCCGACGGCCTCGACGACGCCGGAGACGTCCCAGCCGAGGATCGGGGGCTCGCCCCAGGGGCCGAAGCCGCCGGAGGCGCGGATCTTCCAGTCGGCGGGGTTGACGCCGACGGCGTGGACCCGGACGAGGATCTCGGTCGGACCCGGCTCGGGACGGGCGACCCGGGCCTCGGCGAGGACCTCGGGGCCGCCCCACGCGGTGGCGGTGATCGCGCGCATCGTGGCGGGGGCGTCGGTGGCGGTGTCGTTCATGAGGACGGCTCCTGGTGCCGGGCGATTGCCTGATGGCCACCAGCCTGGGCCGGGGCGACCCCGGCAGGTACTGGCCAGAACGCCATGATGTGACAGAATCTGGCCATGACCTCATGCGTGCCCCTCCCGCCGGGAGAGCGACCGGCTGACGCGCCCCCGCTCCACCGGGTGGCCGTCCTGGCCCTGGACGGCGTCATCCCGTTCGAGCTGGGCATCCCCTCCCGCATCCTCGGCGGCGCTTACACGAACGACGGCAGGCCCCTGTACGACGTGCGCGTCTGCTCGCTCGACGGCTCACCCGTGCGCACCGCCGACGGCTTCTCCGTCGTCCCCGAGCACGGCCCCGAGGAGCTGGCGGCGGCCGACACCGTCGTCGTGCCGCCCACGGTCGAGATGCGCACCCTCGCCGACGACGGCAGCCTCACCGTCCTGGTCGCCGGCGCGCTCGCACGCATCAGGCCGGGCACCCGGGTCGTGTCGATCTGCAACGGCGCGTACGCGCTCGCGGCCGCCGGACTCCTCGACGGCCGCCCCGCCACCACCCACTGGTGGGAGACCGCCCACTTCCAGTCGCTCTTCCCCCTGGTCCGCCTCGACGAGGACGTGCTCTTCGTCGACGACGGGGACGTCCTGACCTCGGCGGGGGCGGCGGCCGGGGTCGACCTCTGTCTGCACCTGGTCCGGCGCGACCACGGCAGCGCCACCGCGAACGCGGTCGCACGGCGCTGTGTCGTCCCGCCGTGGCGGGACGGCGGGCAGGCGCAGTACATCGAGCGCCCGGTCCCCGAGCCGACCACGACGACCACCGCCCCCACGCGCGCGTGGGCCCTTGAGCGGCTCGACCGTCCGCTGACGCTGACCGAGCTGGCGGCGCACGCGCGGATGAGCGTACGGACCTTCACGCGCCGCTTCCGGGACGAGGCCGGGACGACCCCGGGCCAGTGGCTGACCGCCCAACGGGTCGAGCTGGCCAAGCAGTTGCTGGAGACCAGCGATCTGACCGTGGACCACATCGCGGACCGGGCGGGCTTCGGCAGCGGGAACTCGCTGCGGCAGCACATGCGCGCCCAGGTCGGCATCTCCCCGGCCGCCTACCGGCGCGCCTTCCATCGCACGTCCGAGGACACCACGGCCAAGGACATCACCGTCCAGGACATCACCGCCAAGAACATCACGGTCAAGGAAAAGGAGTTCGCGCAGTGAGCAGTGCGAGCGGTTCGCCCACGCCGGTCGACGAGGGTCTCTACCGGGTACGGAACGTGGCCAGCGGGCTGCTTCTGGAGGTGTACGACGGGTCGAGCCGCAGCGGCGCGAACGTGCAGCAGGGCAAGGAGAACGGCACACCGGGCCAGCACTGGCACATCCTGCCCGTGCCCAACGGCGGCGGCCTCTACCACCTGGTGAACGCGGCCAGCGGCAAGCGGCTCGACGTGGCGAACGCGTCGACGGAGAACGGCGCCAACATCCAGCAGTGGAAGGCGAACAACTTCGGCGCACAGGAGTGGATCATCGAGCAGGACCTCCAGTCGCCGGGCACGGTCGCGCTGGTGAGCTTCATCAGCGGGCTGCTCCTGGAGGTCGAGGACGGCTCGATGGACGACGGCGGGAACGTACGGCAGTGGGAGGACACCGACTCCCCTTCCCAGTGGTGGCAGTTGGAGCCGGTGTCCGCGCCTTCCGTGTGACGCTCAGCCCTTGCGGGCGGTGTGGACGGTGGAGGCGGAGAGCATGAAGAGGTCCGTGCGGCGGTGCACGGAGAGCGGGTCCTCCGGGTCGAGGAGCCGGTCGAGGCTCGCCCGGTCCTCCGCGTCGAGCCGCTCGGAGAGCGGCTCCCGCAGCCGCGTGAAGTCGGCGACGATCTGCTCCCGATGGAGGGCGGGCAGGGGCGCCGGGACATCGGTGAGGAACGTCCGGGTGCCGCTGGGGGTGAGGCCCGCCGCCGCGAGGAGCCCGCGCCAGTCGTCCGCCTCGTCCTTGCTGTCCGGGAGTTCGGCCCGCATCTGGGCGAACCAGTCGGCGTGCGCGGCCTCGATCC
This sequence comes from Streptomyces sp. NPDC026092, assembly GCF_040638605.1. Lineage (NCBI taxonomy): Bacteria > Bacillati > Actinomycetota > Actinomycetes > Kitasatosporales > Streptomycetaceae > Streptomyces > Streptomyces sp. NPDC026092. Next base: position 114,008 of record NZ_JBEZYN010000001.1, on the reverse strand, counting down.
TGGTCTCCAGGCCGGGCCGGCCGAAGCCGATGTTCCGGGGCAGGTGGCGGGCGTAGAGCCCGCCCTCGACGAGGGCGATCAGGCCGCCGGGCCGCAGCAGTCCCGCGAAGGAGGCGAGGGCGGCGCGCTGGTCGCCGATGTGGTGGGTGGAGTTGCCGGCCCAGATCAGGTCGGCCTCGCCCAAGGCGTCGAAGTCCGCGGGGAGTTCGGCGTGCAGGGTGGTGAGGCGGCGGGTCAGGCCCTTGGCCTCGGCGCGTCCGAGCGCCCGCTCCAGGAGCTCCGGGCTGGAGTCCACGGCGACCACCTCGGCGAGCGGGAAGGCCTCGGCGAGCAGGGCGGAGATCACCCCGGGGCCGCTGCCGACGTCGAGGGCCCGGCGGACGCCGACGGCCGGGACGAGCTCGCCGAGCCACTGGGCGGCCTGGGTGTAGAGGGGGCTGTGGATGTCGGCCTGGCGCTCCAGGAGCGGCGCCATCGCGGCCCAGTCGAGGTGGGTGGCGTGGTGGTGGCCGCCCTTGTGGTCGTGGCCGTGGTGGTGCTGCCCGGGGGTGTGCTCGCGGTCGTGGCCGTGCGTGTCGTGAGTCATGGCGACAGCCTGCGGGCGGTGCGCGAGAAACGCGAGAATTATTGCCGTTCCGGCAACAGGGTTCACCCCCGCCGCCGGGCTATCCCCGCCGCCGGAACTCCTGCGGGCTGACCCCCCGGACCCGCTTGAACGCGGCGCTCAGCGCGAAGGCGCTGCTGTAGCCGACCTGCCGGGCCACGGACTCGACCGTCGCGTCCGTCTGCCGCAGCAGGTCGGCGGCGCGTGCGAGCCGCCAGCCGGTGAGGTACGCCATCGGCGGCTCGCCGACCAGCTCGGCGAACCGGCGGGCGAGCCCGGCGCGCGAGACGCCCGCCTCGGCCGCGAGCGAGGAGACCGTCCAGGGGTGGGCCGGGTCGTTCTGCAGCAGGCGCAGGGCGCGGCCGACGACGGGGTCGGCCATGGCGCGGTACCAGGCGGGGGCCTGCGCGCCGGGCCGGGAGAACCAGGCCCGTACGGCGGCGATGAGGATCAGGTCGAGGACGCGGTCGAGGACGACGCTCTGCCCGGGTTCGTCGCGGGAGATCTCCTCGTCGAGGAAGGGCATCAGCGGGCAGTTCCACACGTCGGTGGGCAGGTGCAGCAGGGGCGGCAGCGCGTCGAGGAGGCGCCGGCTGACCTCGCCGCCCATCTGATACGTGCCGACGAGCACCGTGTTCGCGCCGTCGAGGGCGTTGCCCCAGGTCCGTACGCCCAGGTGCATGGACTGGGCGAGCGGCTCCCCGCTCAGGGTGGTGCAGACGCCGCCGGGGCCGATCCGCGCGCGGGGCGGGGCATCGGGCGCGTCGGCGACGGTGTACGGCTCCGGGCCGCGCGCGATCGCGACGTCGCCGGGGCGCAGCAGGACGGGATCACCCCGGTCGGGGACGATCCACGCCTCGCCCTCCGTGACGCACATCAGGCAGAGCGGCGCGCGGTCCTCGATCCGTACGGACCACGGCGACTCCATGATCATCCGCAGCAGGAAGGCCCCTTTGGCGCGTGGTCCGTCGAGGAGTCCGGCGAGAGCGTCCATGGGGCGCAAGAGTAGACGCACGCGTATGGGAGTGAGTTCGTGGAGCATGGGACGCGGGGCCGGATCCCGCGAGTCTTGAGCCATGACGACGAACACGAACAACACGCGGACCACCGACGAGAACACGAACGCGAACCGCCCGGGCACGGTCCTGGTGACGGGTGCGACCGGCAAGACGGGCCGCCGGGTCGCCGAGCGGCTCGAAGCGCGCGGCGCGACCGTACGGGCGGGCTCCCGGTCCGGCGCGACCCCCTTCGACTGGGAGTCCGTGGACACCTGGGCCCCGGCGCTGCGGGGCGCGGACACGGCGTACGTGAACTACTACCCGGACCTCGCCGCTCCGGGCGCGGCCGAGGCGATGCGGACCTTCGGCGAGCTCGCCGCGGCGAACGGAGTGCGGCGGCTGACGCTGCTCTCCGGGCGCGGCGAGCCGGACGCGGTCCACGCGGAGGAGGCGCTGCGTGCGGGGCTCGGCTCCTCGGGCGCCGAACTGACCGTCGTACGGGCCTCGTTCTTCGCGCAGAACTTCACGGAGGGCGCTCTGGCGGACGGGGTCGCCGCGGGCACGCTCGCCTTCCCGGCGGGCGGGACGGCCGAGCCGTTCATCCACGCCGACGACCTGGCGGACGTGATCGTGGCGACGCTGACCGAGGACGGCCACGCGGGCCTGGTGCACGAGGTGACGGGCCCGCAGCTGCTGACCTTCGCGGAGGTGGCGGAGGAGCTGTCGGCCGCGTCGGGCGTCAAGGTGGCGTACGTCCCGCTGACCGAGGGCGAATACGCCTCCCTGCTCCAGGCGTTCGGGCTCCCGGAGCCGGAGGCACAGTGGCTCTCGGCGCTCTTCGCGATGCTGCTCGACGGCCACAACGCCTCGGTGACGGACGGCGTGAAGCGGGTCCTGGGCCGCGAACCGCGCGACTTCAGGACCTTCGCGGCGGAGGTGTGGGCGACGGAGGCGTGACTCCGTACCGGGCCGCCAGCCGGGAGACGGTCTCGGTCAGGCGGTCGCGGAGCTCCACGGGCTCCAGGACCTCGATGTCCGCGCCCAGGGCGAGGAAGGCGTGGTGAGCGTGGGCGACCGACTCGATCGGGAGGGTGGCGCGGATCCGGCCGTCCGGCTCGGGGAGTCCGGTGGCGGCGAGGGCCCGCGCCGCCTCGCCGGTGAGGCGCTTCGCCCCGTCCGGGGAGAGCAGGACGACGGCGTCGCCGCCGTGCAGCCGGGCCCGGAAGGCGACCTGGTGGGCGGCCCACCAGTCGGGCAGCGAGAAGTCCTCGGGGATGTCGAACTCCTCGTCGGTGACGACGAGTTCGAGGAACTGGTCGACCCGGTACGTACGCGGTCCGGGGGCGGCGACCAGGTACCAGCGGCCAGCCTTGAGGACCAGGCCGTACGGTTCGAGGCGCCGGTCGACGTCGGTGGGCTCCTTCCAGCGGCGGTAGCGCGCAGCCAGGACGCGGCCCGCGCGCACGGCCTCGGCGACCTGGGGCAGGAACGGCGCGTCGGTGTTCTCCGCGTACCAGCCGGGCGCGTCGATGTGGAACCGGGACCGCAGCCGGTCGACATGGTCGCGCAGCGGCGCGGGCAGGGAGGCGCGCAGTTTGAGCTGGGCGTCGACGAAGTGGGCGCCGAGGCCGAGTTCGGCGGCGGCGCCGGGGATCCCGGCGAGGAAGAGCGCCTCCGCCTCCCCGGTGTAGAGGTCGGTGAGCCGGGAGAAGCGGTGGCCGGCGAGCAGCTGGTAGCCGCCGGAATGGCCGGCGTCGCCGTAGAGCGGCACGCCGGCCGCGTGCAGGGACTCGACGTCGCGGTAGACCGTCCGTACCGACACCTCCAGCTCGTCGGCGAGCTGGGCGGCGGTCATCCGGCTCCGGGTCTGGAGCAGGAGAAGGATCGAGATGAGTCGGCTGGACTTCACTGACACAAGGTGTCAGTGAAGCGCTCCTACAGTCCAGCCATGGCTTTCGCAGAGAAGTTGCTCTTCGTGCCGCCGCCGATCGAGATCGCGGGCCGGCACGTCAAGCGGTACCACGTCACCCATGACCCTGCGGGTATCGCGCCGGAGGTGGAGAAGGCGGCGTACGCGCTGCTGCCGGAGCTCCTCCCCGAGCCCGACTCCACGCCGGCCGCGTCCTTCGTGGTGCTGCACCGGGGCGGCGACACCGGCGCGTACCTGAACGCGTACAGCTGGGTGTGGGACAACGTGATCCACTTCGCCGGTGCGGCGGCCGGTCAGCCGGTCCTCGGCTGCCCGGACACGGACCCCACCCACTTCGTACGGACGGAGCTCCGCTGGATCGGCTGCGTCTGGGAGCTGCCGCCGATCCACCACGAACGGAACGCCTGGGTACGGCACATCCTGACGCCGGACTCCCCCGACCTGGACGCCTACGTCCTCGATTCCCTTCCCGAAGGCACCACAGGAGACCGCGCATGACCACCGAGCAAGGCTTGACCACCGACCGGGGCGTGACCACAGAGCAGGACCAGGGCTCGACCACCGACCGGGGCTTCGCCTTCCTCGACGGGCGCTGGAGCGTCCGCAACCGCCGGCTCGCCGACTTCCTGGACCCCGACAGCGGCTGGGAGGAGTTCGACGGCCACACCACGGGCCGGCTCTTCTGGGGCGACCGGGCGCATGTCGACGAGATCGTCTTCCCGTCGAAGGGGTTCAGCGGGCTGACGCTGCGGCTGTACGAGCCGGAGACCGGCGAGTGGACCCTGAACTGGTCCAACAGCCGCACCGGCCGCCTCGATCCGCCGGTCAGGGGCCGGTGGGCCGAGGACGGCACAGGGGAGTTCCACGGCGAGGACAGCTATGCGGGAGAGGAGGTACGGGTGCGGTTCCGCTGGTCGGGGATCTCGGCGGACACCGCCCGGTGGGAGCAGGCGTTCGCGCGCGACGGCGGGGAGTGGGTGACGAACTGGGTGATGGAGTTCAGCCGCCCGTGACCGGCCGCCGGAAGGACACCAGCCGGTAGACCGGATCGGCACGGGGGCGGTCCTGGTCGGGCAGGTCGGCGAGTGCGGCGACGAGCGCGTCCGTGGTCCCGGGCGACCCGTCGAACCAGGAGGCGTAGTAGCCGCGCCGCAGGTTCTCCGCCGTGCGGCGGGGCGTGGTGCCCTGGCCGTGTCCGGTGAAGCGGGTGGCGCCCGCCGGGGCGAGGCCGTGGGAGGCGGCGGTCGCCGCAATCCGGTCGCCCCGGTCGGAGGCCCGTGCGTGGGAGCGGTACGGAGCGAGGGCGCGGTCGATGTCGCTGCCGACGTCGTGGGCCGCGTCCTTGTCGACCGTGGCGACGAACACCCCACCGGGGCGCAGCACCCGGGCCGCCTCGGCGACGATCGCATCCGAGAACGGCACCAGGTGCAACAGCCAGACGGCGCTGACGACATCGAAGGACCCGTCCGCGAGGGGCAGCGCGCGGGCATCGGCGAGGACGATCCCGCCCGGGACCCGCTCAGCCGCCTTGCGCGCCATCCCGGCCGCCGCGTCCGCGCCGAACACCCGCAGCCCGGGACTGACCAGCCGCTCGGTGACGAGTCCGGTCCCGCAGGCCAGGTCGAGCAGGGTACGGGCCCCGGGCGGCACGAGCCGCGACACGGCCCCGGCCGCCGCCTCGGCCCGAGGCACCCCGCCCCGCGTCGCGTCGTACCGCTCCGCCTCGGCGTCGTAGTCCAGCGTGGTCTCCCCCATGGGGGAGACCCTAGTTCGCGGGGTCAGCTCGCCCCGTGCCCGGGGGCGATGTCGTCGACGCGGGTGGCCAGTTCGAAGTCCTTGTCGGTGACCGCGGGGCCCGCGGAGTGGGTGTTCACGGAGACGGCGACCGTGTTGTAGCCGAGCGTCAGGTCGGAGTGGTGGTCCAGTTCCTGCTGGATCTGCGCCACGTGGACGACCATCGCGGTCGCCGCGAAGTGGTCGCCGAGGCGGTACGTGCGGGTGATCCGGTCGTCGTTGAGGGACCAGCCGGGGAGCTCGCGCAGCCGGTCCTCGATCTCCTTCTGCGACAGCGGCTCTGTGGCCATGTCCGTACTCCCTCCGGTCGGGTTGCTGACGGTGACGATACGGGCCCCTTCACTCGATACCCGGACCGACACCTGGGATAGCGTCGGAGCATGACATCGGTCGGAACGAGCACAGGAACGGGCACAGGGACGGGTACCGGAACGGGCCGCGCGGTGGACACCGGCGTGGGAGCCCTGCTGCGCGGCTGGCGCGAGGAGCGGCGGCTGAGCCAGTTGGAGCTGGCGCTGCGGGCCGACTCCTCGGCCCGGCACATCTCCTTCATCGAGACCGGCCGCTCCCGGCCGAGCGAGCAGATGGTCCTGCGCCTCGCCGAGCACCTGGACGTGCCCGTGCGGGACCGGAACGCGCTGCTGCTCGCCGCCGGTTACGCCCCCCACTACCGGGAGTCGACGCTCGACGACCCGCGCCTTGACACCCTCCGCGAGGGCATCGAGCAGCTGCTGCGCGGCTACGACCCGTATCCGGCGCTCGTCGTGGACGGCTCGTACACAGTCGTGGCCGCCAATGACAGTATCGGGCTGCTGCTCACCGGGCTGCCGGAGCACCTGCTCACCCCGCCCCTGAACGCGATGCGCATCACGCTGCACCCGGAGGGGCTCGCGCCCCGGATCAGGAACCTGCGGGAGTGGCGGGGTCATCTGCTGGCCCAGATGGAGCGTCAGATCGCCCTGTCCCGCTCGCAGCCGCTGCGGGAGCTGTACGAGGAGGTGGCGGCGTACCCGCTCCCCGAGGGCGGCGCCGCGGACCCGGGCGACCGGGAGGACCCGGAGCCCTACCCGTACTTCGCGCTGCCGCTGCGGATCGAACACGACGGCCGGGTGCTGTCGTTCGTGTCGTCGATCTCGACGTTCAACACCCCGATGGACGTGACCGTCGCCGAGCTGGCCATCGAGACGCTGCTCCCGGCCGACCCGGAGACGGTCGCGTATCTGCGGTCGCTCAGGTCGTAGCGGTCGCCGCCCGCAGGGCCGACCACTGGAGTCCGGCGAAACCGGCGACGGTGGCGGCCTGGACGAGGTTCCACACCACGCCGGCCGTGGTGAACTCCAGCGAGGAGAAGAGCGCGCCGACGCTGAGCACGGTCCAGAGGACGTTGATGTCGACGACGAGCTTCACGCCGCGGACCGGGGGCTCGGCGCGGCTCGCGACCCATGCGACACCGGCGGCGTACACGGCGAGCACGAGGCCGAGTTCGACGAGCAGCGCGGAGTCGACGCCGAACAGCTCGCCGAGCGGCCCGGAGACGGCGAGGTAGGCGAGCCCGTTGGCCCCGGTGACCACGGCGTCGAGGGCGAGGAACCGGCGCAGCATGGACGTCGGCCGGGTGGTGCGGGAGAGTCCGGCGAGCAGGGCCTGGGACATGGCGGATCAGCCTCCATCGAGGACGTTCTTGCTGGTCGTGGTCCCGGAGCTCGGCCGGAGTGCGCCGGCCGAGCTCCGGTGGACACCACGATGCCGCCGCGCGGGGCGCGGGTCGATTACGTCCGAGGTAATCCGGGCCCGGGCCACGCGTGCCGGGGGTTTGGCGGGCCGTTCGGTGGTGAGGCGAGCAGGACCGACCTGTACGCGTCCACGACTCATCGACCGGGGAGTTCTGGGGATCCATGGAGAGCCTTCTTCGACTCGCGCTGGTGCTCGGCGGTTCGGCGCTCGTGACCTTCGCCGTCGCCCGCGCCGCCGACCTGTTCCTGCGGCACGCGGACGCCCGCCATCCCGAGACGCCGCTCTGGGGGCTGCTGCGCCGGTGCCGCACACCGCTGTACGTCGTCCTGCTGGCCGCCCTGCTGGGGTGGACCCAGCGCGCCTCGGACTGGGGGCCGTTGCGCGAGCACCGGGCGGGGGTGAGCCACGTCCTGCTGCTCTGTCTGATCGGCGGCGGCGCCTGGCTGGCCGTGCGGGTAGCGGCGGCCGTCGTCGAGTCCTCGTACGCGCGGTACGCCGGGCGCTCCAGCGACCTGGCCCGGGTGCGCCGGGTCCGTACGCAGGTCACGCTCATCCTGCGCGTGGTGGCCGTCGTCGTCGGCGTGGTCGCCACGGCGGTGGCCCTGGTGACCTTCCCGTCCTTCCGCACCCTCGGCACCTCGCTGCTCGCCTCGGCCGGGATCATCGGCATCGTGGCCGGTGTCGCGGCGCAGTCGACGCTCGGGAACCTCTTCGCCGGGTTCCAGATCGCCTTCGGCGACATGGTCCGCATCGGCGACACGGTCGTCGTCGACGGTGAGTGGGGCGTGGTGGAGGAGGTGACGCTGACCTTCCTCACCGTACGGACCTGGGACGAGCGACGGGTCACGCTGCCCGTCTCGTACTTCACCTCCCGGCCCTTCGAGAACTGGTCGCGGGGCGGTGCCGAGATGACCGGCACGGTCTTCGTCCACTGCGACCACTCGACGCCCGTCGAGGCGATGCGCGCGCACCTGCGGGAGTTCCTGGAGACCTGCCCCACCTGGGACCGGCGGGGCTGGGACCTCGCCGTCACGGACACCTCCCCGACCGGCATAACCGTCCGCGCGCTGGTGACCGCGAAGGACGCCGACGACGTGTGGACCACGCGCTGCGCGGTGCGCGAGGAGCTCGTCGGCTGGCTCGTCCGCGAGCACCCGGCCGCACTCCCGCGCGTCGTCACGGCACCTGCCACCACGTCAACACACCGTGACTAGTTCTCGACAAGGAGTGAGAACCTCCGCATGGTGGGGGCCGGCGCGGGCAGACATCGGGTGGCCGATCACAGCCCCTGCCCGAGGAGCCCACCATGCCGTCCTCGCCCCTCGACTCCGAGCCCGTCTTCACCGCCGACTTCACCTCACGGGACCAGTGGGTCGCCGGGCGCTCCTGGGCGTATCCGAACGGCGGACCGACCAACCGGGGTGACAACAAGCTGGACCACCTCGTGGAGGACCCCGCCTACAGCCGGTCCGGGGTCTTCCGCGCGACCCGCAGGCCCGACGGGCTGTGGGACTCCGGGCTGCTGACGACGGAGGGCAGTCCGCAGGGGTTCGAGGTGCGCGCCGGGGACGTCCTGGAGGCGCGGGTGCGGCTCCCCGAGGAGACCGGGGCGTGGCCGGCGATCTGGACCTGGCGGGACGGCGGCCAGGAGGTCGACGTCTTCGAGTACCACCCCGACAACCCCGACCTGCTCGAACTGTCGAACCGCGTCCGGGGCGCCCACCTCTACCACCGCTCTCCTTCGGTGCGGCCCGGCGGCTGGATCCGGCTGCGGACCGAGTTCGGCGCGCGCTCGGTGGTGTGGTGGCTCGACGACGACGAGGTGTTCGCCGACGGGCGCGGGGTCGGCGCGTCCTGGCACGCCTGTCTGATCGTCAATCTCTCGGTCTGCGCGGGCCGTTACCACCCGGCGCCGGATCCGGGGACGCGCGAGATGTCCTTCGAAGTACGCGACCTGCGGGTGTTCCGGCCCCGTCCGTAGGTAGTGTTCGCGCCGTGGCGGCGGGGGTCGCCGACGGGACGGCGGGAGACGCACATGGCGTGGCGCAGGGACCGGGCGCGGATGGTCGCGGCCGGGGACGAACACCGGGTGACGCCTGCGGAGCTCTTCTTCGACCTGGTGTTCGTGTACGCGATCACCCAGGTGACCGCCCTGATGGCGGCCGATCCCTCGACGACCCGGGTCGTCGGCGCGATGATCGTGCTCGCGCTGCTCTGGTGGTGCTGGTGCTGCTTCGCCTGGCTGGGCAATGTCGTACGGGCCGACTCGGGCGCGCTGTTCGCCGTGCTCGTCACCGTGATGGCGGTCGTCTTCATCGTGTCGCTCGTGGTGCCCGAGGTGTTCGCGGACCAGCCGGGCGGGCTCTCGGCGCCGCTGCTCTTCGTGCTCTGCTACGGAGCCGTACGCGTGCTCCATCTGGTCTCGTACTGGCTCTCCAGCCCCGACGACGCCGCCCTGCGGGCCACGCTGCGGCGCACCGCGCTGCTGTCCGTCCTGCCGCCGCTGGTGCTGCTCCTGATCGGCTCCGCCTACACCGGCAGGGTCCAACTCCTGCTGTGGCTGGGCGCGGTGGTCATCGACTACGGCGGCATCTATGTGACGGGGGCTTCCGGCTGGCGGGTCAACTCCCCCGCGCACTTCTCCGAGCGGCACGGCCTGATCGTCATCATCGCGCTCGGCGAGTCGATCGTGGCGATGGGCGTCGGGGTCTCCGGTTTCCCGGTCACGGTCGCCGTCCTGGGCGCGGCGGCCGCGGGGCTGCTGCTCTCGTCCGCGCTGTGGGCGCTGTACTTCTGGCGGCTCGCGGAGGGCGCCGAGCACCGGCTCGCCGCGCTGGACGGCGACGAACGGACCCGGTTCGCCCGGGACACGTACACCTTCCTGCATCTGCCGCTGGTCGCGGGAGTCGTGCTCTGCGCGCTCGGAATGAAGAAGGTCCTGCAACAGGTCGCCGACACCGGCCACTACGACCTCGCCGAGCCCCTGCACGGGGTGGTCGCCTGGTCGCTGACGGGCGGGGTCGGGGTCTTCCTGCTCGGCGGCGCCGCGATCGTGCTGCGCTCCTCGGGCCGCCGCCCGACGGTCCTCGCCGTGGGCGGGGTGTGCGCCCTCGCCTCCGGCGCGCTCGTCGGTCTCGTCCCCGCCCTCGTGGCCCTCGTGGTCCTCGCCGCCGGTCTGATCACGCTCGTCGCCCTGCACGGCCGGGGCACGGGGGCCAAGGACGCCCGGGCAGCGGGCTGAAAGGGCCTTCCTGCCGGGGCGCTTGGAGGATCGTCGCGCCCTCCCGGACCGCGGGGCTGCCGCTCGTCACGACGTACTCGGCTCCGGCTCGAACAGGCGCTGCTCGCGCAGGCGTTCACGGTCGTCGTCTGACCCCCGGCTCAGTACGCGGCCGCCCGGTGCTGGATGTAGGCCCGCAGTCTGGTCGTGTCGGCGGCCGTCCAGCCCTCCGGAGGCGCCACCGCCGCCCAGCCGTCCACGGCGCCGGCCCCGTAGCGGTGGCCGTGCGGGGCCTGCACTCCGTACGAGACGGCCATGTCGATCGAGGTCTGCCAGAAGGCAACGAACGGGAACCAGTCGATCTCGGGCGTGATGTCCGGGCCGAGCGGGTCCGCCAGCCACGCGGGGCGTTCCAGGAGGAGGTCGGGCGACCACCAGACGACCGGGTCGGAGGCGTTCTGCAGATAGACCGCGCGCGGGAACTGCCAGCGGGCCGGGGGCCGCGCGAGGTCGGCCGCGGGGAACTGGGCGAAGCGCACCCGCGCGCCGCCCTCGTACTGCGGCCGCCACACCGGGCTGCCGGGGTCCCGGTCGCGGCGGATCTCCTGGGAGGCCGGGGAGAAGTTCGGGGTGCCGAGCAGCAGGGCCCCGTCGGTGCGGGCGAGCAGGTCGTCGGGGCCGTCGAAGGAGGCCTCCACGGCATAGGCCCCGAGGCTCTCGCCGGTGACCAGGAACGTGGGCCTGCGCTCGGCGGGGAGCGCGTCGATCCGGGCGCGCACGGCCTGGACGAGCGCCCGGGTGGCCTGCCCGGCCTTCTCCTTGTCGACGAGGAAGGAGACCCAGCTCGGCAGGTACGAGTACTGGACGGCGACGATCGCGGTGTCGCCGCCGTACATGAACTCCAGCGGCTCGGCCACGTTCGGGTTGACCCAGCCCGTGCCGGTGGTGCCCGCGACGACGAGGACCTGGCGGTCGAAGGCGCCGGTGCGCTCCAGTTCGCGGACGGCGAGCCGGGCCTGCGCGGCGAAGGGGCGCTCGTCCGTGAAGGCGGCGGGCAGCGCCGAAGGTATGTAGACGCGGACCGGGTCCATGGCCGGACCGCCGCTCACGGCGGTGACGCGGGCGCGGGTGGGGACGGAGCCGGTGAAGTTGCGGCCCTGGTAGCCGAGGTCCTGCCAGGCGATGAGGGAGCCCGGGCCACCGGAGACGTACCGCGAGACGGGCCGGTGGATGCCCTCCTTCGTACCGCCGTTGGTCGCCTCGGCGATCCGGTCGGCGACGTCGACGATCCCCCGGTCGAAGACCACGTCCCGGACTCCGACGAGGACGGCGAGGGTCGAGAGCAGCGCCCCGACGGCGAAGGCGACCGGCTTGGGCAGGAGCCGGCCGAGCAGCCGGATCAGCCGGGCGGAGGCCAGCCGTACGGCCCGGGCGACGAGGAGGAGGGCGAGCAGGAGCGCGAGCGCCATCAGCGCGATCATCGGCGTGTGCCAGGTCAGGCCGGGCGGCAGGCCCTGCAGGTCCCGGAGCTGACGCTGCATCCGGGCGCTCTCGGAGATCAGCCAGCCCGAGAGCACAGGGGCGATGACCCAGTACGCCTGCCAGCACCGGGCCCGTAAGCGCTCGCCCGGAAGCCGGGGCGGGAGCGCACGCACCAGCCAGGCGGCCGAGGAGCCGAGCGCGTACCCGATGGCGGCCGTGATGCCGCCGACGACGCCCTGGAGGTACCAGGGGCGCGGGACGAGCGAGGGGGTGAGGGAGGCCCAGAAGAAGAGCGTGGCGGCGCAGAGCGCGGTCAGGTCGGGCCAGCGGCGGATCAGGTACGCGGGGTCGGGGCGGTCCCAGTAGGGCCGGCGGGCGAGGGCCAGGAGCCGGTCGCGGAGCCTTCCCAGGCAGTCGGTGAGGGCCTTGTCGCGGCCGGTGGGGCCGGCGGACCGATCGGTGGTGGGATGCCGGTCGGTCGAGGTCATCGGGTCAGCCTCGTCCACCGTGCACCGTTCCGCAACCGGCCCGCCGACGGGTCCCCTACGGGGTGGGACGTCCCTCGCGGCCCGGGCCGCCGGGGGCGGGCTCGGGCGAGCGGGCCGGTGGCCGTTCCGGCTCGGCGGGCGCGCCCCGTTCGGCGCGGGCGGCCTCGGCACGCAGCAGGGCGCGCAGGACGGCGAAGGGGTCGACGGGCATGGCGAAGCTCCTTGCGGTGGGGGGTGAGGTGCGCGAGAGGGACGGCCCTCTCAGCAGCGCATCACCACACACCGCCGGACATCGCCGGGCGGACGGGGGACGGGGACGGATCCGGATCCTGGCGCGGTGGACGGGCCCCCGGCCGGGGTCCCGCGCGGGTCCCGGGGGCGGACGCCCCGGCGCCGGGAGCGGAGCCGCCCGGGAGCCGTGGCCGCCTCGGTGAGCTCGTGCGCCTCGCCGCCGGGATCGGCCGGCTGACTCGACGACAGGTGCCTGGCCTCCGCGCAGGCCGGTCCGGCCCCACCGGCGCCCACCCCGAACAGGGCGGCGAGCACGAGTGCGAGGACGAGCACGGCACGCCGGGCCGCGCCCGCCGGAGCGGCGGGCGCGGGGCGGGCGGTCGTGCCGGGGCTCATGGAGATGCGTACTGCCCCGGGACGGGCCCGACGTGCCGGAACGGGCGGCGGATCCGCCCGGGCGGCCTACGCCGACACGCCCGAATTCACGCGCTCGGCCGCGCCGTCGGTCACGCCGTCGTCTTCACGAAGGGAGGCCTCCGCCCGCACCTCGGCCGCCTCCGCCCTGCGCACCTTGCGGGCCGACATCCACGCGTAGACGAGCACGCCCGCGAAGAGGAACAGGACGCCCTGGTAGACGGCCGCGTAGCCGGAGCCCGCGACCAGCCACATGGAGAAGCCGAACGCGGCGGCGGCCAGGACGCCGTCGCGGACGAGCCGGGCGCGGTCGACGCGCTCGGAGCGGCCGGAGAGCAGGAAGTAGATCTGCGCGGCGGTGGAGAGCAGGTACGGGACGGTGGCGGTGAAGGTGGTGACGAGGACCAGGATCTCGAAGACGCCCTCGGTGCCGACCGTGTAGTTGTAGACCGTCAGGAGCGAGGCCAGGACGACGGTCACGAGGACGCCGACCGTCGGGACGCCGCGCCGCTTGCGGGTGAAGACCTGTGGGAAGAGCCCGTCGCGGGCGGCGGCGTACGGGGTCTGGGCGCTGAGGAGCGTCCAGCCGTTGAGCGCGCCGAGCATGGAGACCAGGGCCATGCAGGCGATGGCGGTGCCGCCCCAGGAGCCGCCGAACATGACGTTCACGGCGTCCGAGAAGGGGGCGGTGGAATCGACGAGCCGGTCGTGGGCGACCGTACCGAAGACGGCGACCGTGCCGAGGAGGTAGATCGTGGCGGCGCCGAGGGTGCCGAGGACGGTCGCGCGGCCGACGTTGCGCCGGGGGTCGCGGACCTCGCCCGCGCTGACGGCGGCCGACTCGACGCCCAGGTAGCTGAAGAGCAGGATCGCGGCGGAGGCGGAGACCGCGCCGAGCGCGCTGTCGCCGCCCGCCTGGAAGGGGCCGAGGTTGGCGCTGTCGAAGAAGAAGAGCCCGCCGACGGCGACCAGGAGCAGCGGGACGAACTTCAGGACGGTCGCGACCAGCTGCACCGCCCCGACGTAGCGGGTGCCCGCGAGGTTGGCGAGCGCCGGCAGCCACTGGAGGGTCAGCGCGGCGGCGATGGTGGCGGCCTTCGACTCGTGGACCGGGACGAGCACGTCGAGGTAGCCGACGGCGGCCACGGCGAGCGCCGCGTTGGAGACCCAGGCCGTGATCCAGTACGACCATGCGGCGAGGAAGCCGGCGAAGTCGCCGAAGGCCGCGCGGGCGTAGACGTACGGGCCGCCGGTCTGCGGGTGGCGGTGGGCGAGCCGGCCGAAGACCAGGGCCAGGGCGATCGCGCCGAGGGTGAGGATGGCGAAGGCGACCAGGCTGATCGTGCCGAAGGGGGCGACGGAGGCGGGGAGCAGGAAGATCCCGCCGCCGATGATGTTGCCCATGACCAGGGCGGTGGCGATCGGGAGTCCGAACCGGCGGGCGTGCCTGGTCTCTTCGGTGGACGCGGACGGTTCGGGTGGGGCCGTGCTCATGGGGGGTGGTGCGCCTCTCGTCGTGCAAACCCGAACATGGTCCGGGAGGTGAGACGCCCCGCCAAATCAGCCGTTTTTCTCCGGTGCGACCGGCCGGTCAACCGGAAGAAATGCTTCCGCATCGCTCGTGGGCGGGGAAATCTCCAGCGGCACCTGCGGGCCCGCGCACTCCCACAGCCAGCGGCGCAGCACCTGGTGGACCTGCTCCGCGCCCACCAGTTCGGCCCCGCCGGGCACCGGCTCCGAGAGGTCCACGGGCCACAGCAGGAAGGGGTGCCCCTGCTCGCCGCCGAGGCCGCCGTGCGAACCGATCTGCTCCTCGAAGGCGTGCACGGTCCCGGTCGCCGGGTCGTACATCGAGTTGACCATGATGTCGGCGACGTGCGGGAAGCCGTCCGTGCGCCGGACCGCGTCCGCCGCGCCGCGCCCGAAGACCGCGAGCGGTCCGTCGTCGGCGAGCGCGGCGACCGGCACCTCCGCGCCGTCCCGGCCGAGCACGACCGAACCGTGCTCGGCGCTCGCCACCAGCAGGAAGCCGATGCCCGGGTGGTTGGCGAGGGTGCGCAGCAGCGCGGGGTGCCTGCGGTCGATCTCCTCGCGGGTCAGCCGGTGCGGAACCCCGGGGAAGGAGATGAGACCCAGGTTCCCGGAGGCGAGCACGACGGGCTCGGCCTTCTCCCCCACCTGCTCGTCCGGCTGCTCGCCGTCCTCGTCCACCGGCCGGTGCAGCACGCTGCGCAGCGCGTCGCGGGCCGCGTCGCGGGCCTCCGAACCGCTGCGGGTCCGGCGGACCCTGCGCGGTACGGGCAGCCCGCAGCCGGCCCGGACGAGATCCCGCAGGGTCAGCCCGTAGGCACCCTCGAAGGTCGGTCCTGCGCTCTGGCCGTGGTCGGAGAGGAGCACGATCCGGTACGGGCGGGGCGCGTGCTCGGCGACCTTGGCGAGCAGCGCGATCGACCGGTCGAGCCGGGCGAGCACCCGGTCGGTGTCGTGGCCGTGCGGTCCGGAGTGGTGCGCGACCTCGTCGTACGCGACGAGGTCTGCGTAGACGGCGGTCCGTCCGGCCAGCAGGTCACCGATGACCGCGGCGACCACCACGTCCCGTTCGACGACGGTGGCGAAGGCCCGGACGAAGGGGTAGAGGCCGCCGCGCGAGACCCTGGGGGTCTCCTTGCGCAGCCGGGACCGCGTCGACTGGGCGATCTCGCGGACGACCTCGGTGACGAGGGAGCCGGCCGTACGGACGGCGTTGGCGGGGTCGGAGAAGTACGTGAAGTACCCGGCGCGGGAGCGGTTGCTCCGGCCCCTGCGGGCGGCCATCGACAGGACCAGGGCGAGCTGGTCCGCGCCGCCGCTGAACAGGTTGCCGCGCGAGGCTCCGTCGACGGTGAGCAGTCCGCCGTCGCCGGTGCGGGCAATGGCGCGGCGCTGGAGCTCGACGGCGCTCGCGGGCCGGTTGGAGACCATCAGCCGGCCGGTGTCCTTCTCGTACCAGCGGAAGGCGGGCACGTCCTCGTTGGACCCGTGCAGGATGCCGAGCTGGCTGGCGCCGGTCTGGCTGGACCAGTCGGTGCGCCAGGGGGTGAGCCGGTGGCTGGTGTCGAGCCACTCGGCGACGGTCGGCATCAGTCCGTCGGCGACCGCGTCGCGGAGCACCCGGTGGCCCACGCCGTCGAGTTGCAGGAAGAGCGTCCCCGGCACGGTCTCCGGGCCTCCGCTCACCGCACGGGGCCGCTTGCGGTCCGCGAGCCGGTAGAGGCGGCGGCGGTAGGCGTCGTCGTCCCGGACCGCGAGGGCGGTGGAAGTGGCCGAGGCGACGGCCGACATCACGGCGGCGACCACGACGGCCGTCTCGGGATCGGCCGCGCCGCGCCCGTCGGGGACCAACCAGAGCGCGATGAGCAGCAGCGAACCGTTGAGGAAGAACACCAACAGGCCGAGGACCAGGGCCGGTACGAGCAGGAGCGCGCGGACGACGACGGGCCACACGAGCGCGGTGAGCAGACCGAAGGCGCCCGCGCCCCACACGGCGGTCAGCGCGGTGCGGGTGATGCTGTCGCCGTCGGCGGACTGGAGTTGGAAGTCGGGGAGCAGTCCGGCCAGCGCGAGCATGGTCAGGGTGGACACCGCCCAGACCACGATCACCCGCACCAGGGCGCTGCCCGCCGTCCGCCAGCGGCCGTCGGTACGCCATCGCCCGTCACCCACGCCTGGTTCACCTTTCACCCGTTACCTGCCTCAAGCGTGGCACATCACCCACATGGCGCCGAGCCGGGCGGGGCGGGGGTACGCGGGTCGCCGGGGTCAGCAGCCGTCGTAGCCGGCGGTGGGCATGGAGAGCCTGCGGTGCACGTCGGCCTTGCGGGCGGAGTCGTAGGCCGGCTCGTCGAGACCCGCGGTCTCGAGCCGTACGCCGCGCCGCTCGCACTCGGCGTGGAACCCGGCCGCATCGGTCAACGCCCGGGCCAGCACGCGCTCGTTGGCGGCGACGAAGAGGTCCACCTCCCCGGCGTCCACGTCCGCCCAGAGCGCGGCGTGGTCGGGCCGGATGCAGTAGAAGAGAAGCTGTCTGACCACCACATAGCCCTTGTCCAGGGCCCAGCGGGCGCACAGGGCGTGCTGGCTGCGGGTGTCGACCAGAAAGGGGTCGCTGTCGAGTTCCTCGAGCGGGGTGAGGCTGGCGATCGCCGCCACCCGAACGTCGTCCATGGACCGACCCTACTCCGAACCGGGGCACCCGAGGAGGCCACGTCCGGGCGGCGGGCCCGGGCCTCACGGCGGCGAGGAGTAGCCACAGGTGTGGCAGATCCTCCAGCCGTCCTGGGTGACGGCGAGGACGCCCCCGCAGCGCGGGCACTGCGCCGAATTGCAGGTCGTCCCCATCGTGCTCACCGCGACTCCCATCCCCTTGCTGACGGATGGCTACCCCCGCATCCCACCGTAGACGCCCCGCGTCGCCCGCTCCGGACATTTACCCTCGAGACAAGGCGAGGACGGCAGGGAAGGCGGCGGGCCGGTGGAGGTCACCTGGTGGGGTCATGCCACCTGCACGGTCGAGGACTCCGGGGTCAGGTTCCTCACCGATCCGCTCTTCGCCCGCAGGCTGGCGCATCTGCGGCGGCGCCGCGGCGCACCGCCGCCCCCCGAGGCCGCGCGCGCCGAGGCGGTGCTCGTCTCCCATCTGCACGCCGACCATCTGCACCTGCCCTCGCTGGCCCGGCTCGCGCCCGGCACCGTGATCGTGGTGCCGCGCGGCGCGCCCCGGGCCGTACCGGGGCTGCGCAGGCTCGACGGGCGGGGGCTGCGGGTGACCGAGGTGGGCCCGGGCGACACGGTGACGGTGGAGGGCGTGACGGTACGGGCGGTCCCGGCCAGGCACGACGGGCGGCGGCTGCCGGTGGGGCCGCACCGCTCCCCCGCGCTCGGGTACGTCGTCGAGGGCGAGGCGCGGACGTACTTCGCCGGTGACACCGGGCTCTTCGACGACATGGCGGAGGCGGTCGGCCCGGTGGACGTGGCGCTGCTTCCGGTGGGCGGCTGGGGTCCTTACCTGGGGCATGGCCATCTGGACGCGGGCCGGGCGGCGCAGGCCCTCGCGGCGCTCTCTCCCGCGGCGGCGGTGCCGGTGCACTACGGCACGTACTGGCCGATCGGGCTGGACGCGGTGCGCCCGCACGAGTTCCACGCGCCGGGCGAGGAGTTCGTGCGGCAGGCGGCGCGGCTCGCGCCGAAGGTGGCGGTGCACCTGCTCGGACACGGCGCGCGGGTGCGGCCCGAGGTCGCCCGGTGATCCATGGTCTGTTGGGGGCGGCCGGCGATCTGCCGCCGGAGTCGACGCAGCAGGCGGTCGGCTACCCCTCGCTGTTCCTGCTCGTGGCCCTCGGCTCACTGGTGCCGGTGGTGCCGACGGGGGCGATCGTCAGCTCGGCGGCCGTGGTCGCCTTCCACCAGACCTCACCGCTCTCCCTGCTCTACGTGTTCCTCGTGGCCGCCTTCGCCGCACTGCTCGGGGACGTGACGCTGTACTGGCTCGGGCAGCGCGGGGTCCGTTCGCGCAACGGGTCGCGGTGGCTGGCCGCACTGGAGGGCCGGGTCACGCCGGACCGCCTCGCGCAGGCTCAGGAGAAGCTCGCCACGCACCAGGTCTCGGTCCTTGTCCTGTCGCGCCTCGTGCCGGCCGGGCGGATCCCGGTGATGCTGGCGTGCCTCCTGGCGCAGGTGCCGCTGCGGCGCTTCGTGCGCGGGGACGTACCGGCCTGCCTGGCCTGGGCGGCGACGTACCAGCTGATCGGGATCCTGGGCGGCTCGCTCTTCCCCGAGCCGTGGCAGGGCGTGGTGGCGGCGGTCGGACTTACCCTGCTGATCAGCGCGGCTCCGGCGCTGTGGCGGCGGGTCCGGGGCACGGGACGCGGCGGCAGGCCGGGCCGGGGATCAGGGAGCGGCGGCGGGTCGGAGAGCCACGGGTCAGGGCACGAGCACGCGTGAGGCGCCGACCGGGAGGTCCCAGAGGGCCTCGCGGGGCAGTCCGGCCCGTTCCCAGGCGGCTCTGACGCGGGTGAGCGGTTCGAGGACCGGCTCGGAGGAGAGCACGAACGTCGCCCAGTGCATGGGCGCCATCCGGCGCGCGCCGAGGTCCTGGAAGGCGCGGACGGCCTCCTCGGGGTCGGTGTGCACGTCGCGGAGCCACCAGCGCGGCTCGTAGGCGCCGATCGGGAGCAGGGCGAGGTCGATGCCCGGGTGACGGGCGCCGATCTCGGCGAACCAGTGGCCGTAGCCGGTGTCACCGGCGAAGTACACCTGGCGGCCGGTGCGGTCGCCGAGCACCCAGCCGCCCCAGAGCGAGCGGCAGGTGTCGAGGAGGGTCCGCTTGGACCAGTGGTGCGAGGGGACGAACGCGAAGCGCACGCCGTCGAGTTCGGCCGCCTCCCACCAGTCGAGCTCGGTGACGTGGCTGAACCTGCGGCGGGCGAACCAGCGTCCGAGACCGGCGGGGACGAAGACCGGGGTGTCCTTGGGCAGTCGCTTGAGGGTCGGGGCGTCGAGGTGGTCGAAGTGGTTGTGGCTGATGACGACGGCGTCCACCGGCGGCACGTCCTCCCAGCGGACCCCGACGGGCGTGATCCGGGCGGGGGTCCCGAAGATGCGGCGGGACCAGACGGGGTCGGTGAGGACGGTGAGGCCGCCGACGCGCAGGATCCAGCTGGCGTGGCCCGCCCAGGTGACGGCGAGCGTGTCGGGTCCGGCCTCGGGGAGCGGGCCGGGAGCGAAGGGCAGCAGCGGAATGTCGCGCAGCCCCTCGGCGCCGGGGCGGACGGCGCCCTCGCGGGCGAGCCGGGCCATGGCGCGGACGCCGGGGAGCGGGGCGGTGAGGCGGTCGGCGAAGGAGCGGGGCCAGTCGGTCCTGGTCCGGCCGAGGGGCCGGAGGACGGTCGACGGGGCGGAGGCGGGGGCGGTGCGGCCGTCGCGTACGGGCTGCGGGGCCTGCGTCGGCCGTGCCGTCTGTTCCGTCATCTGCGGGCTCCGTTTCTACGCGGTTCGTCGGAACGGTCTCGTCGGCGGTCGAAGTCCCCCGGCGGTCACCGGAGTTCCTCCAGGGCGGCCGCGAAATCGGTCAACGCCCGGGCCACGTGCGGCAGTTCCACCGGGTTCGCGGAGGTGAGGGACTCCGTCCGTTCCTCCTCGTCGGCGCCCAGGAAGGCACCGGTGTCGAACCGCACGCGCAGGGCGCCGAGTTCGTCGCCGAAGCGGTGCCCGCCGGGTACGGGCGTGCCGAGCCGCCGGCCGAGGTGGTTCTCCAGCTCCATGGAGTCCGTGACGCCCCGCGCGGCGAGCCCGGAGCGCAGCGGCCCGAGGTCCGCGTAGAGGTGGCGGCCCGCCTGGGGCGGCCGGGCGAGGGCGCCCGCCGCGAGGACCGCGTGGTGGACGGCGGCGGCCACCTGCCCGTGCAGGGCGGCGGCGCGGGCGGCCCGTACGGTGACGTCCTCCGGTTCGTCGAGGGCGTGCGCGGCGGCGGGGGCGACGGGGCCCGCGACGAAGGCGCCGAGCGCGGTGAGGACGTCGAGGGTGCGGGCGCGCGGGTCGGTGTAGCGGTCGGCGCGGTCGCGTCCCGTGGGCGGGAAGCGGGCCACGGCGCAGGGCCAGGCCGGCGGGGCGAGGGCGCCCGCCAGGTCGTACAGGACGGTGACGTCGTCGGGGCACATCTCGGCGGGGCTCAGCAGGACGGTGTCGGCGCGCCGGTGCAGGGTGTCGCGCCAGGTCTCGTCGCTGACGATGTGCAGCCCCTCGGCCACGGCGGCCTCGCAGGCCTCGCGGAGGAGTTCGGGCGGGGCGACGGTGCCGGTGGTGTCGTCGGCGACGGAGAGCAGCAGCAGCCGGGGCCGGCCGCCCTCGGCGCGGACCCGGCGGACGGTTTCGAGCAGGGCGTACGGGTCGGGCACGCCGCCGCACTCGGCGGGGGTGGGCACGTGGTAGGCGGGGCGGCCGAGGAGCCGGGCCTGCGGGGTCCACCAGGCCGGGCAGGGCCGGGGCAGCAGGACGTCGCCGCCGTGGGCGGCGATCAGGGCGAGCATCAGGGGCCGGGCGCCGGGGGCGGCGACCACGTCCTCGGCGTGGGTGCGCAGGCCGCGCCGCCACCAGTAGCCGGACGCGGCCTCGCGGAGCACGGGGCCGCCGCCGGACGGTTCGAAGGCGGTGCGGTCCGCGGCGGCGGCGAGGATCGCGGCGAGGCCCGGCAGTACGGGGAGACCGGGCTCCGGGGCGGGTGGTCCGTAACTGACGGGTCCGCGCCCTTCCGGGGCCGTCTGCCGCATCTCCCGCACCTCCCGCGCACCCGAGCATCGGGTGGCGCCGGCGCGGCGCCCCCAGTGCCTTTATACGAAGGTTCGGGGAGGTTCGCCGTCTCAGGCGACGGCGACCGGGTGGCGGACGACCGCGTTGAAGAGGTAGCCCTGCGTGTTGTGGACGGCCCGCTCGGGCTGGACGTTCCCGGCCGCGTCGGTGGTCCGGGAGAGCAGCGTCGCCGGGCCGGCGTGGCGCGGGCGCCACGGCGTGGTCCAGCGGACCCAGCCGTCGCGGCGGGGCGCGTCGAGGAGCCGGGCGGGGCGCCATCGGGCGCCGCCGTCGGTGGAGACCTCCACCCGGCGCACGGGCGCGTGCGCGGACCAGGCGCGGCCGGTGAGGCGGTGGACGCGACCGGCCTCGAGGGTGGCGCCGAAGGGGAGCTCGTACCCGGACTTGAGGGTCTGGCGGGTGATCGGCGCGCTGCCGCCGGGGGGATGCGCGGCGCCGAAGAGCCGGTAGTAGTCGGTGGACCAGGGCGAGGAGAGCGGGGTGGTGGAGACCTCGATGTCGCCGAGCCATTTGACCGAGGAGATGCCGACCCAGGACGGCACGACGACGCGGACCGGGTAGCCGTGGTCGTACGGGAGGGGCTCGCCGTTCATCTCGTACGCGAGGATCACGTCGTCGAGCGCCTTGGCCACCGGCAGCGGCCGGCGGACCCGGCCGAGGTTCACGCCCCCGGTGACGTACTCGTCGTCCAGGCCGCGCGGCTGGACGTCCACGGCGTCCCTGGCGATCCCGGCGCGTCGCAGCACGTCGGAGAGGCGGGCGCCGCGCCAGCGGGCGGCACCGACCGCGCCGAGGGTCCAGGCGGTGCCGGTGACGGTCTCGCCCTGCTGGCCGGCGTAGAGGCTGCGGCCGTTTCCGGCGCACTCGACCAGGGCCGTACGGGTGACGGAGGGGAGGTCGCGCAGCTGTCCGTACGTGAGGTGGACGGGGCCGCGGCCGTGGAGACCGTCGCCCCAGAGAGTGAGCCGCCAGGTGGCGGCGTCGAGGACGGGGGTGGAGGTGTGGTTGCGGACGAAGAAGCGTTCCGTGGGGGTGAGGAGGCCGGTGTCCTGGAAGGCGTCGAAGCGGGACTCGGCGTTGGTGCCGCGGATCGTGAACAGCTCCGGCGGCAGCGGCTTGAGGATGCCGGGCGCGGTGGCGGCCTTCGCGGGGGTCGCTGAGACAAGGCCGGTGAGCGCGGAGGCCGCGGGGGCGGCGGCGAGCAGCTTCAGCAGGGACCGGCGGGCCGGCGCGGACTGGTGGGGCACGTTTCTCCTCCGTGCGGCTGCGGACACGCGGTGGGTGGGGGGCGGCGGGCCCGATGCTAGGCGCGGGGAAGGCCCGGGAACGATCTGTTCACGGGCTCGTCATGTTTCGTCCTGTGACGGTCCGTCAGGGAGGGGTCGCCTCAGCGCACCAGCACGCGCTCCAGCATCAGTTCGACCGCCGAGACGATCGCGTCCGCGTCGATGCCCGCCTCGTGGAGCTGCTCCTCCGGGGTCGCCGACATCGGCATGGAGCGGACGGCGAGCCGGGCGAGGCGCGGGACACCGCCGTGGCCGTTGGCGTACGCCTCGGCGACCGCGTCGCCGATGCCGCCCTCGGGTCGGTGGTCCTCCACGGTCAGCACGCAGCCGGTGGTCCCGGCCGCCCGGTCGAGGGTGGCGGCGTCGACCGGCTTGACCGAGTAGAGGTCGATCACCCGGACCGGCAGCCCCTCGCCCGCCAGCCGGTCGGCGGCCCGCAGGGCCTCGTGCACGGTCACCCCGGCGGCGACGATGGTGGCCCGGTCGTCCTCGCCGTGGTCGCGGAGCACCTTGCTCCCGCCGACCGGGAACTCCTCCTCGGGCCCGTACAGGACCGGCGTCGCCCCGCGCGTGGTGCGCAGATAGCGGACCCCGGCCAGGTCGGCCATGGTCGCGACGAGCCGCGCCGTCTGGTTCGCGTCGCAGGGGTACAGGACGGTGGAGCCGTGGACCGCGCGCATCATGGCCAGGTCCTCCAGGCCCATCTGGCTGGGCCCGTCCTGGCCGATGGAGACGCCGGCGTGCGAGCCGACGAGGTTGATCCCGGCCCGGCTGACGGCCGCCATCCGGACGAAGTCGTGGGCGCGGGTGAGAAAGGCGGCGAAGGTCGCCGCGTACGGGACGTAGCCGCGCGCCTGGAGCCCGACCGCCGCCCCGACGAGCTGCTGCTCCGCGATCCAGCACTCGAAGTGGCGCTCGGGGTGCTCCTTGGCGAAGCGGTCGGTACGGGTCGAGTCGCCGACCTCCGCGTCGAGGGCGACGACGTCGCCGCGCGTCCGGCCGAGGGCGGCGAGGGCGTCGCCGTAGGCGTCCCGGGTGGCGACCTCCTTGCCCCGGGCGTACGTCGGGAGGGACGGCGGGCCGCTCGGGACCGGGCGCGGCACGAGGGCGGCGGGCGGCTCGGTGACCTCGACGCGCAGGTCGCTGGTGCCGCCGAGTTCGGCGATGGCCGCCTCGGCGTCCGGGAGGGGTTTGCCGTGCATGCCCTCGCGGTTCTCGACGGCGGCCACGCCCCGGCCCTTGCGGGTGGCGGCGAGCACGGCCGTGGGCCGGCGCAGGGTCGCGCGGGCCTCGCGCAGGGCCGCGTCGACGGCCTCCACGTCGTGGCCGTCGATCCGTACGGTGTGCCAGCCGAAGGCCTCCAGACGCTCGGCGTAGGCGCCCAGGTCGTGCTGGTGGCGGGTGGGGCCGCGCTGGCCGAGCCGGTTGACGTCGACGATCAGGGTGAGGTTGTCGAGGTGGCAGTACGCGGCGTGCTCGACGGCCTCCCAGACGGACCCCTCGGCCATCTCGCTGTCCCCGCCGACCACCCACACCTGGTACGGGACGTGATCGAGGAACTTCCCGGCGAGCGCCATGCCGACGCCGACGGGCAGCCCCTGGCCGAGCGATCCCGTGGCGACGTCGACCCAGGGCAGCCGGGGTGTGGGATGCCCTTCGAGGAGGCTGCCTTCGCGGCGGAAACTGAGCAGCTCCCGCTCACCGACGACGCCCGCAGCCCGGTACATGGCGTAGAGCAGCGGCGAGGCGTGCCCTTTGGAGAGGACGAGCCGGTCGTTCCCCGGGTGGTCGGGGCGGTCGAAGTCGTAGCGGAGGTGACGGGCGAGGAGGACGGCACCGATCTCGGCGGCCGACATGGCGGAGGTGGGATGGCCGGAACCGGCGGCGTCGGTCGCGCGCACGGCGTCGACGCGGAGCTGCCGGGCGAGCGAGGACATCGTTTCGTACCGCATCGAGATCCTTCCTCCACGGGCCCGTGGCGGTCGACCACGGCGGGCTCCCCACCGGCCGGGTACCCAGGCGGGCGCCCCGTATGCCCCGCCTCCGTGGGGTGGAGGCGGGGTCCCGGCTGGGGGCACGGGCGGGGGCGGGAGCGGGGGCGCTGACGGGATCGCCGGCGGGGCGTGGCCGGGATCGCGGGCGGGATCGCGGGCGGGTCGCGAAATCCGCTCGCTGTGCTCGCGCGGGCGCGCGGAGAATGCGGCGCATGCCGATCCGATCAGCGCTGCCCGAGGACGCGGCGGCGATCGCCGCCGTCCACGTCCGCTCCTGGCAGGCCGCCTACCGCGACCTGCTCCCCCGCGCGTACCTCGACTCCCTGGACGTCGACGAGCGCGCCGCCGTCTGGGCGGCGCGGCTCGCGGAGCCGCAGGCGCCGGGCGTGCTCGTGGCGGCGGAGGACGGGGCCGCCGGGCAGGTGGTGGGGTTCTGCTGCTTCCGGGCCTGGCCGGGCGAGGAACGGGACGCGGGAACGGCCGAGGGACCGGGCGAAGGACCGGACGCGGGAACGGACGACCGGCTGGATCCGGCCACGACCGGGGAGATCGCCGCGCTCTACGTGGTGCCGGAGGTGTGGGGCTCGGGGGTGGGCCGGGGGCTGCTGGCCGCGTCCGAGGAGGCGCTCGTGGTGGACGGGTTCCAGGACGCGGCGCTGTGGGTCCTCGCGGACAACGCGCGGGGGCGCCGCTTCTACGAGGCCGCGGGCTGGCGGCCGGACGGCACCGTCGTGCAGGACACGACGGCGGGCCGGGCGCTCGACGAACTCCGCTACCGGCGGCGTCTGTTCGCGTGACCGGTTGCCCACATGGCGAGATACGGGTCTCACCATGCGGGTGATGCGCGTACCGTTGCCGTACCCACCTATTCCGAGGGAGTCCGGTCATGACGCATGCCTCCGATCAGCAAAGGCCGCACGAGACCGCCGTCTACACCCATGGGCACCACGAGTCGGTGCTGCGCTCGCACACCTGGCGCACCGCCGCGAACTCCGCGGCCTATCTGCTGCCCGAGCTGAAGTCCGGCCTGGACGTCCTGGACGTGGGCTGCGGCCCCGGTACGATCACCGCCGACCTGGCCGCGCTGGTCGCGCCGGGCCGCCTGACCGCGGTCGACGCCTCCAAGGACGTCCTGGCCAAGGCGCGGGCGGTCGCCGCCGAACGCGGCCTGGAGAACGTGGAGTTCGCGGTCGCCGACGTCCACGCCCTGGACTTCCCCGACGACTCCTTCGACGTCGTCCACGCCCACCAGGTGCTGCAGCACGTCGGCGACCCGGTGCGGGCGCTGCGCGAGATGCGGCGGGTGTGCCGTCCCGGCGGCGTGGTCGCCGCCAGGGACAGCGACTACGGGGCCTTCACCTGGTACCCGGCCTCCCCCGTCCTGGACCGCTGGCAGGAGCTGTACCGGCGGGTCGCGCGGGCCAACGGCGGCGAACCGGACGCGGGGCGGCGGCTGTTCGCCTGGGCGCGCGCGGCGGGGTTCACCGACATCACCACGACGGCGGGCACCTGGCGCTACGCGACGCCCGAGGAGCGGGCGTGGTGGAGCGGACTGTGGGCGGACCGGACGACGGAGTCGGTCTACGCCCGGCTGGCCGTGGAGGGCGGGCACGCGACGCCGGAGACGCTGAAGGAGATCGCGGAGGCGTGGCGGGAGTGGGGCGGACAGGAGGACGGCTGGTTCATGGTCCCCCACGGCGAGATCCTCTGCCGGGTCCGGTGATCCTCAACTAGGCTCGTTCGCATGGTGATTCTGGGGACCACTCTGCGTATCTGCGTCGACGATCTCGAATCCGCGGTGGATTTCTACGAGCGGCTCACCGGCACCCCGGCCCAGCGTTTCGAGCGGGGCGGGGTGTCGGTGGCGGCCGTCGGGTGCTTCCTCCTGATGAGCGGACCGGAGGAGGAGCTGGAGGTCCTGCGCAAGGTCGCGGCGACCATCTCCGTCCAGGACGTGGACGCGGCGTTCACCGCGCTCGCCGAGGCCGGCGCCAAGATCCTGGCCGGCCCGGTCCCCACGCCGGTGGGCCGCAATCTGATCGCGGTCCACCCGGACGGCTCGGTCTTCGAGTACGTCGACCGGCGGGCCTGAGCCCCGCCCCGCGGTACGCGGGCCCGCCGGATCAGGCGGCGGACGCCCCCTGCCCGAGGGCGCGTTCCACCGACTCGTAGGTGATGCCGTGGTCCGCGAGGGCCTCGGCCACGACGCCCGGGCGGACGGTCAGGGCGAGGAGCAGGTGCTCGTCGCCGATCACCTTCTCGCGGCGGCCGAGGCAGATCCGGAGCGACCGCTCCAGGACGCTCGCGGCCTCGCGACTGAACGTGGGCCCTCCGAAGCGCCGGGAGCCGTCCTTGCGGTCGTCGGCGAGGGCGCCCGGCCCGTGGGCCTCCTCGACCCGGGCGACGATCTCCGGCACGTCGATCCCGAGGCCCGCGAGCGCCTCCATGTCGGCCTTCGACAAGCCGCCCCGCCGGTGGGCGTCGGAGAGCTGTGCCTCCAGCGAGGCCCGCCGGTCGGTGGCACCGAGGGCCCGCAGCACGAAGGACACCCTGGTCCCCTCCGCGTCGAACAGCGCGAGCAGCAGGTGCTCTTCGGTGACCAGGGCGGCGCGGTCGCGCCGGGCCCGCTCCACGGCCTCGATCACCGCGGCCCGGGCCCCTGCCGAGAATCGCTCGAACATCAATGCCTCCCGTACTTCTTGTGCACGGCCTGCCTGCTCACGCCCAGCTCCGCCGCGATCTCCTGCCACGACCAGCCCTGGGCGCGGGCGCTGCGCACCTGGACGGCCTCCAACTGCTCGAGGAGCCGCCGCAGTGCGGTCACGGCCCGAAGGCCGATCCGGGGATCACGGTCCCCGGCCCGCGCGGCGAGATCGGTTGCATCGGTCATGGTGTCAACCTACGTTGACACCCCTTCTCCTGTCAACCACGGTTGACAGGAGAAGGGGTGTCCGAGGCGCCTAGGACGCGAGGAGATGCCCCGCAGCGACGGCCGAGGCGACCGTCCCACCGGCCACCACGGCCGACGCCGCGACCACGGGAACCCGCAGGCTCCACCGGCGCAGCGCCGCCGAGCCGGAGACGCGGGCGAGGAGCGCGTCCCGGCCGCGCAACACGACAAGGCCGACGCCGGTCAGCGTGAGCGCCATGCCCAGGCCGAAGGCGCCGACCAGCACGAGGGCGGTGCCGACCTTGCCGGTCAGGAGACCGGTCAGCAGCACCAGGAACGCCGAGGGCGAGGGCAGCAGCCCGCCCGAGGTGCCGAGCAGCAGCAGCCCGCGCCAGGTGAGGAGGGAGGGGGCGTCGGGGATGTGGTGGCTGTGCCCGTGGCCGTGCTCGTGCCCGTGGCTGTGGCTGTGCCCGTGGCCGTGCTCCTGGCCGTGGCTGTGATCGTGCGTGTGCCCCTCTCCATCGTGGTCATGGTGGGGATGGCCATGACCTCCGTGACCCCGCAGATGGCGCCGCAGCAGACTCACCCCCACCCCGACCACCACCAGCGCGGCGAGCAGTTGCAGCCACCCCGTAAGCGCCGCGATGTCCGGCGTGCTGTTCGCCGCCAGCCACCAGCCCACCGCGAGAACCGCCACCGAGAGGGTGTGCATGACGGCCACGATCCCGCCGAGCCAGACCGCGTCCCGCGCTCTGCCCCGGCCTGCCACGAGGTACCCGGCCGCCAGTGACTTGCCGTGTCCCGGCGCGCACGCGTGCAGCGCGCCGACGGCCGCCGACACGAGGAGCGCGAGCGGGAGCGCGGCGTCGTGGTCGAGCAGCGACGTCAGGTCGGTGGTCCAACTCCAGGCCGACAGGCCCGACGCGCCCGACCCGCCCGACCCGGAAGGGCCCGACCCGGCGGCCGTCCCCGTCAGCGCCAGGCTCCGCGTGGGCTCGTCGGCCGTGTGCAGCCCGCCCGCGCCGGAGTCGGTCACCGAGAGCGCCCGGTAGGCGGCGTCCACGTCCGTCAGCGCCGTGACCGTCAGTTCGATGCGGTCCGCCGCGCGCGGGCAGGCGAAGTGGACCGTCATGCCCTCGGCCCGGTCGACCGGGCAGGCGCGGCCGTCCTGGCGTACGACGAGGTGCCGGCGCAGATAGCCGGCCGGGTCGCCGCCGGACCGGTCCTTCAGGACGGCGACGTCGTCCGGCTGGGCCGACCAGGTGGCTTCGACGGCGGTGCCGGACGCCACGATCTTCACGACGGGCGGGGTTCCGAAGGGGTGCGCCTGCGCCGTCCCCGCGCTGCCGAAGAGCAGCGCGGAGACGGCGGTCAGCAGGAGCAGCACCCCGGTGCGCAGAGCTCGCACGGTGGTGCTCCCCCTTACTTCCGGCGCCCGGCCAGCGCGTGGACCGTGCCGTCGTCCGTGAGGGCGAAGAGCCAGTCACCGCTGACGGAGAGGGCCGAGGCCACTCCCGCGCCGAGGTTGTACGAGGCGGTCTGCCGGCCGGTGGCCCGGTCCAGGACGAGCAGCCGCCCGTCCCAGGTCCCGACGTACACCTGGTCCGCCGTCACCAGCGGGTGCATCGTCGGGGAGCCGTCCCCGGCGGAACAGCCCGCCGCCGTGCGCCACTTGTCGTCCAGCGGGCTCTCGCCCGGCAGGTAACCGACCTTGGTCTCCCAGACCGGCTGAATGGGGTATCCCCTGCTCGAACGAAGTTGAGAGCTTGGGGAAGGGGTGGCGGAGGTGGTGTCGTAGGCGCGGACGACACCGTCGCGGCCCGCGACGTACGCGGTCGTGCCCCACACGGCGGGGCTGGTGAGCGGGGCGCGCCCCGGCTCGCAGGTGCTGCCGCCGCCGAGCTTGGACTCCCAGACCACGGCGCCGGTGGCCGGGTCGTGGCCCCGGGTGCCGTACGCGGTGTGGGTCACCAGCTGCGGTGTGCCCGTCGCCGGGTCGGTGAGCGCGGGGGACGAGTGGCTGTCGATGTCGCCCGCCGTGTCCTTCACCCACAGCTGGGTGCAGGTCGCGAGGTCCATGGCGATCACGGTGTTGCTCGACATGGAGTGCAGGTAGGCGGTGTCGGTGCCGGGCACGCGCACGGCCGTGCTGTGCGCCTGGCCCCAGGAGAAGGACGCTCCGAAGCCGCCGGGCAGCATGCCGCCGGTCTCGGCGTCGCGGCAGCGGACGGTGTACGCGTCCTGGTAGACGGCGACTTCCCGCGCCGTACCGCCCATGAGGGAGAAGACGCTGACCGGGCCACCCGCGCGGCCGTAGCGGCGCACGGTGTCGCCGTGGTTCTCCTCGCGGTCGATCGACTGCCAGGCGATCTTCCCGGTGGCCGCGTCGAGGGCGTAGATCCGGCCGACACCTGTGGTCAGATAGACCTTTCCGCCGTGGAGCGTCGGCGCCGACTCGGCGTCACCGTCGAGGTACGTACGCCACACCTCACGCCCACTGGCGATGTCGTAGGCGAGCATCATGCTGTACGGCGAGTCGAAGGCGCGCGAGGAGACGATGAGCCTGCCGTCCGCGACGGCCGAGCCGTTGAGGTTGAACTGCTCGCCGGTGTGCCGGGCCCACTTCAGGTCGAGCTGGGCGCCCGGGTCGTCGCCGCTCGCGGAACGGCCCTCCTCGGTGCCGCCCTGCCGCAGCCAGTCCTGGCCTGCCCGGGGCTTGCCGAGCGCGGAGTCGTCCACGACACGGAAGGTGTTCCGTACGACCGGGAACTTCTTGCCCCGGGTGTCGTACGCGGCCGATTCGGCGGTGTACGTACCGGGCCGCAGCCCGTCCACGGTGCCGCTCGCGCGGGTCCAGGCTCCGCGCGGTACGGGGCAGGCCTCGGCCTTGCCGCCGGGCGGGGTGTAGCAGTTCTCGATGCCCGGACGCGACGCGCCCTTCCCGAACCGCACGTCCTCCCGCTCGACGACGCGCCCCCGGCTGTCGCGGACGGTGAGGACCGCCTTCGCGGGGGTGCGGCCGTCGTCCTCCGCGTACACCTCGACGGGCACGCCGGCCCTGCGGCCGTGGACGCTGCCGTCGGCGGGGCTGACGAGCGCCGCGTCGTCGTCGATGTCGAACTGGCGGTGGATACCGGTCACATGACCGGTGTCCTCGTTCCGGTGGGTGCGCGGGTCGTCGGTGATGGAGCTGAAGTCGAGGACCTTGTAATCGGGCCGGGCACCGTCGATGCCGTACGTGCCCTGGTTGTTGATCTCGACGGAGCGCTGGAACGCGCCGCGGCGGAACTCGGCCTGCTGGTTGTGGCCGGCCGCGACCATCCGTACGTCGTACTTGGCGAGTTCGTCGATGGTGGGCTGCATGCCCGCGCCCGGGCCCCACTGGGTGAAGAGCGAGCGGTGGGCGAAGACGAAGACCTGCTTGCCGACCGCGTGCCGGGCAAGGTCCTGGCGCAGCCACTCCAGCTGCGCCTTCAGGCCGCCGGCGTCGTAGTTGTCCTCCAGGACGACGATGTGGCGGCCGTTGCGGTCGAAGCTGTACCACTCGGGGCCGAGGTTGCGGCGGTAGTACTCCATGCTGCCGGCGTAGCCCTGGGAGGCCGCCGTGCCGCCGAAGTCGTGGTTGCCCATGACCGGGTAGAAGGGATGGCCGAGCCGGCCCTCCTGGAGGCCCTTGCTGAACAGGTCGTAGCCGCCCTGGCGGCGCGGTTCGGCCGCGTAGTCGGTGACGGTGAGGTCGCCGGTGGCGATCTGCATGGTTGCGCCGTCGACCTCGGACATCGCCTGCACCTGTCCGGTCCACTGGGGCAGGATGCGGCGGGCCTCGTCGTCGGTGCGGTTGCCGACCTCCGGGTCGGAGTTCATGACCCACTTCTCGGTGGGGTTAGAGGCGTTGCGGTCGGGGACGAGGGCGAAGTCGACGCCGGTGGCGCCGGTCTCGGGGACCTTCTGGAAGAACCGCGGGATCCAGTCCTCGCGCAGGGCGGGCGTGTAGCCGTCGGGCGAGACGATGCTGACGAGATCGGTCTCGCGCCGCGCCGGGTCGACCTGGAGCCGGTACGAGCCGTCGGCGCCGGTGGTGGTCCACGCGGCGCCGTCGGTGACGTCGACGCCGGGCATGGGGCGCTCGCCCCGGTCCCGCTCGCCGTTGCCGTTGGCGTCCTTGAAGACCGAGCCCTCGACCGTGACCGTGGCGGGTTCGGCGGTGTCGTCGGCGAACGCGGCCTGGGGCGCGAGGAAGGAGAGCGCGAGGGCGCCCGCGGCAGCGGCCTGGACGCGCCGCGTGGAGGCGCGCAGCCGGCGGGCCGCCATCAGCAGCGCGGCGGCGGCCACCGCGCCCAGGGTGACGGTGAGCACCGTGCGCCAGGGGAACGACGGGAGGGCGTGCACGCCGTCGGAGTCGACGAGCGGCGTGGCCGCGGTGGCGTCGGCGGTCGCGCCGTCGAACTCGACGACGACCTGGGTCAGGCCTGCCTTCTCGATGAGCGGGCCGAGGTCGAGGGCGTCGATCCGGCAGCTCCAGGCGAGCTCGACGACCACGCCGCCCGGCGCGCCGCCGTTGTCACCGGGGACGCCCGAGCCGGTGGCCGGGCAGCCCGCGGCGAGCAGGCCGGAGGCCCAGGCCCCGGCCCGCTCGGGCGTCACGATGTCGTGGTGGACGATGAGCCGGCCGCTGGTGACGCCGTCACCGGGGGCGACCACAAGCTCCGCGTGCTCGCGCGAGACATGCGCGAACGCGGGCTGGGCGCCGATGCCCAGCACGAGGAACAGCAGCGCGAGGGAGAGCCCGGCCGCTGTGCGTATGTGTGTCATAGAGCGAAAGCTAGCCACGCCGGTGTTCGGTTTCCGGTCATTCATCAACGGAAGTCATCAACCCGACCGCAAGTGTTCAGCCTTCGCTCGTTCTGGCGCCTAGGGCCGCATCCTGAACTCGTACGCGTCCGGCAGCGGTTCGTCGGTCAGGGCCGACCACAGGTCGCCGAGGGTCTCCGCGCCCTCGCGCAGGTCGGCGACCTCGAAGCCCACGTCGAAGACGGCCCGGGCCTCGGCCCTCCGCCCCTCGGCGAGGAGCAGCCGGGCCTCCAGGAGGCGGAACGCCCCACGCGCGCGTGCCTCCTCCGGCAGCCGGTCCAGGAGCGCGCGGGCCTGCGGGACGCACCCGGCCGCCAGGAGCGCGGTGACCGCCTCCCGGCCGAGCGCGCCCGTCACCAGGAGGTCGTCGCCGTCCAGGGCATCGAAGGCCTCGGCGAACCGATCGGCGGCCCTGGCCGGGTGCCCGCCCTCCTTGTCGGCGACGGCCAGGCAGTACAGCAGCGGCCAGCGGACACCGCCTTCCTTCTGGAGTCCCCGCTCCCAGCTCCGTTCCGCCTGCGCGAGGTCGCCCGCGTGCCACTGCGCGATCCCGAGGTGGTACTCGGTCAGCGGCTCGGCCGGCGCGGTCTCCAGCATGTCCCGCCAGTGGTCCGCCACCAGGGACGGGCCGGGCGGGGCGCCCTCGGGCAGCAGCGGCAGGACGCCCGTACGGAGCAGCTCCAGCCACGGCTTCTGCTCCTCCCCCAGCGTCGACGCGGGGAACGGCGTCCCGGGCAGCTCGTGCCCACGGGCCAGGACTTCGAGGGCGCCCCAGCCGGAGCCCGCCGCGAGGACGGTGACCGGTTCGGCGTCGGCGGCCGAGGCCCGCCAGGTCGCGTACGCGGCGTCGACGGCGGCGCGCGGCAGGGCCGACTCCAGGGCCCGCTCCACGTCCGCGCGGGCCGCCGCCCAGTCCTCGCCGTGCACGGTCCCGGCATCGGCCGCCAGCGGTCCGTACGTCTCCAGCCAGCTGAACTCCGCGCCGCCCTCCAGCTTCAGATGCTCCAGCTGGGTCCGGGCCAGTCCGGCCTGGATCTCGGCGTACCCGGGGGCGCCGGGGGCGGTGAGCCACTCCTGCCAGCGCCGGCCGCCGGGCGCGGTGCCCCAGAGGAAGAGCTTCCGCCCCCGCAGCAGGTCCGTCGACGTCTGCACGAGTCCCCCGCCGGTCTCGTCGAGGGCGGCGATCCAGCGCCTGCCCGCGTCCGGGACGTCGTAGAAGTAGTCGGCGGGAAGGGTGCTGCGCAGTGGGTATGTACGGTCCTCGGACCGGCCCGCGCCGTCCGGGGCGACCGGTACGGGGACTCGGCGCAGGCCGCGCGCGTAGCCGATGGGGGTACCTCCCACGCCGTTCAGGCTGTGGGGGAGCCAGGCGGACTCCGCCGGGGCGAGGATCCTGCGGTCCTCGGGGACGGCGGTGTTGGACCACCAGTAGACGGGGACGGTCCACTCGTGCGGGTTGCGGATCCGTACGGCGACGTGGAGGAAGTCGCTGCCCTCGGGCAGCCACAGGTCGACCTGGAAGGGCAGGTCGCGCAGCCGCTCCCACTCCCACAGGCGCAGCATCTGCCCGCCGCCGGGCGCCGGGACGATCGCGGCGTGCAGCGGTGAGCAGGAGAGGGTGGTGTGGCCGGTGGCGCCGATGTTCCACTCGATGCCGCCGGCGAACCAGGCGCCGTTGAGCGCGAAGGCGGCCGGCTGGAACACCGGGTTGCGGTGGACGAGTTCACGGCCTGTGGGCTTGTGGAGCAGGGAGTGGACGCGCCCGCCGAGGCCGGGCAGCACGGTCGCGCGCACCCGGTCGTTCTCGATGACGAGCGCGTCGAGGTCGGTGGGCACGCGCTCCCGTCCGTAGCCGTCGCGGACCGGCGCGGGCAGCACGGTGCGCAGGGGCGCGTACCCGAGCTGCCGGGCCATGTCTCGCGGCAGCTCGCCCTCGACGGCCCGTGGGTCGACCGCCGGGGTCCCGTCGAGGATCCGCAGCGCGGGCAGCGGGTTGTCCGGGCCCAACGGGGCCGCGGGCAGGGTCAGTACGGCACGTCGTACGGTCGTCATGGCGCCATCGAACACGGCGGGCGCGCGTCCGACCAGGGGGTCTGTCCGTCAGTCTTCGGCAAAGGCGGCGACGACGAGGTCCGTGAGGAGCGCTCCGGCCGTGCCGTCCGGGTCGAGATCGGGGTCGTAGATCGTGACGTTGAGGCCGACGCAGCGCTCGGAGCGGACCAAGGTCCGCAGCAGGGGGACGAGTTCCTCGGGCAGCAGCCCGTCGGGGTCGGGGCTGTCGACGGCCGGCATCACGGAGGGGTCGAGGACGTCGGCGTCCAGGTGCACCCAGAAGCCGTCGAGCGCGGGGGTCCCGAAGGCGGTGACCGTGGCGGCGGCGAGCTCGGCAGGTCCCCAGGCGCGCAGGTCGGCGACGGTGACGACGGGGACCTTCAGGGCGCGCAGCTCCACGAGTTCGGGGTCGTCGTGGTAGGCGTCGCGGATGCCGAAGAGCCGGACGTCCTCCTCGCGGAGGTAGGGGCCGCGGCCCTCCAGGTCGGTGAGGTCCCGCTGGCCCCGACCGGTGGCGAGGGCCAGTTCCTCGCCACCCGCGGCGCCGACGCGGTCGGAGTTGCCGGGGTGGCGGAAGTCGGGAGAGGCGTCCACGGCGGCGAGTCCGTAGCGGCCGATGCGGCGCAGGGCGAGGGAGGCGCCGAGCTGGATCGAGCAGTCGCCGCCGAGGACTAGAGGGAAGTCCCCGGCCCGTACGTGGTGTTCGATCCGGTCGGCGAGGGTGCGGGTGTACGTCGCGAGGGCGGCCGCGTTGAAGACGCCGTCGCCCTCCTGCCAGTCGCCGAGGTCGTAGCGGGGCGGGGTGACGACCCCGCCTTCGAGGGCACCGAGCCGGGCCACGATCCGGTTCTCGCGGAGGACCCCGGCGAGCTTGTGGCAGCCGGGCACGGTACCGGGAACCGGCGGTCGCAGGCCGAGGTTGGAGGGGGCGTCGAGGGCCACGATATTCCGCATGCGCCCCATCCTCTCCGCCGTACTCTGGATCTTCAACGGTGACGGGAGTACGGAGAGAGATGAGCACCCAGCACACCTACCGGGTGATCGTGCGCAGCGCGTTCGAGGGTCTGTCGGAGGAGAGCCGGGCCCGCCTCCTCGCCGAGGTGGACGCGCACGGGATCGAGTCGATGCGGTTCGCCGAGGAGGGCTCGCTCAGTTACGACAGGACGCTGAAGCACTTCTCGTACCGGCTTGTCGTCGTCTCGGACGCGGCGGACGGCGAGGAGATGGCCGGCGTCCTCGCCGAGGACCGGGTGGAGACGGCGCTCGCGGAGCTCGGGCACGCCCACGGGGCGCTGAGGTCGTCCGTGACCGACATGGACACGATGAAGATCAACTACAAGCGCTGAGCGGGCGCCGGGGCTGGGCCGGACATTCCGGGCACGATCCAGGGCGCGGTGATCGCCCAGCGCTCGTGGTCCCGCCAGGCGCCGTCGATGTGCAGCATGGCGGGCGAGAACCCTTCGAGCCGGAAGCCGGCCCGGCGCACGAGCGCGCGCGAAGCGGCGTTGCCCGGCTGGATGTTGGCCTCCAGGCGGTGCAGCCCGAGGGGGCCGAAGGCATACGGGAGGAGCAGGCCGAGCGCCTCGCCCATCAACCCACGCCCCGCCGCGTGCGTGAAGGCGCCGTAGCCGAGGGCGCCGCTGAGGAACGCGCCCCGGACGATGTTGTTGATGTTGAGGAACCCGGCGATCCGGCCCCGCTCCGCGCGCTCGCAGACCAGGAACCCCGCCCTGGCGGGGTCCTCGGTCAGCGCCTTGGCGTACGCGACGTAGTGCTCGGGCCGGTCGGGCGGGAAGAGCCAGGGCCGGTGGGTGGCACGGCTCTCGCGCGCCCGCGCGGTGAACTCCTCGGCGTCGTCGAGGGAGTAGCCGCGCAGGCCGACGCGCGGGCCGGCGGTGACGTACGGGTCAAGATCGTCGGACATGGTCCCAGGGTGCCAGGGCGGGGACGTCAGCGGCGGGCCGAGCGGACGCGGGGCGGGCAGGTCTCGCCCCGCTTGACCACGCCGATCACGACCGTCGTGCGGCCGTCGAGGGCCGCACCCTCGTCCGGGAACTGCGTGCAGACCCACCAGTTCGGCGGCCAGAGCACCCGCCGGTCGCGGCCGCCCACGTCGTGGACGTCGAGGCGGGTGCGCGGGGCGAGGGCGGTGAAGACCCGCCAGAGGCCCTTGCCGACGAAGGCCGGCATCGGCCGGGCGGGCACCGGCACGCCGTCGTCGGCCGCGACCGCGTCGTCCGCCGAGGTGACCGCCACGGCCGCGAGGGCGAGCAGGGCACCGGCGCCGAGGAACGCCGCCTTCCTCATGCGCGCCGCCGGGTCGCCGCGTAGTAGCCACAGGCCCCGCCGAGCAGGGTCGTGGCGAGGAGAGCCAGATAGAGGGGCATCGTCACCTCGGGAATGAGCAGCCGGATCCTGACCTGGCGGGTGTTCTCGAAGATCAGGACGAGGGTGATGACGGCGACGGCCGCCATCGCGATCCGGCCGGGCGTGAAGGGTCCGGTGGAGCGGGGCGCTGCGCCGCTCGATGTCTCCTTGGGACTCATGCCCGGACCTCTCCTCCGTCGTACGCGGCCGCCCCCGTGGGACCAGGATGGAGGGATCCGGTCCGCACGGGGGCGGTGGGAGGGCCGTACGGGTGAGGGTGCGGCCCCGCCCGTCGTGCCTGGTCGGTGAGCCCGGTCGGTGGGCCGACCGGCTCAGTGGTGGGCGAGGACCAGTTGCGGCTCGTCGGCCGGCTCCTCAGCCGGGTCGGGGCGCTGGATGAGCAGGGCGGTGACGACGCCGATGCCGAGCAGGGCGAGGGCCGCGTACATCGCGTGCTGGTAGCCCGCCTCGGTCGGTCCGCCCGCGTCGCTGCCCGCGGTGATCATCGCGGAGGCCAGGGCGATGCCGAGGGAGGCCCCGATGCCGAAGCAGGCACCGTTGAGGCCGGAGAGCGAACCGGGCTTGTCCTTGGGGGCGGTGGTGACGGCGAGGCCGTTGAGGCCGGTCAGCATGAAGCCGCCGTAGGTGACGCCGAGCGCCGCGAGCGAGGCGACCAGGATCCACTCGTCGTGCAGGAAGAAGGTGGCGAGGAGGAAGATCGCGAAGTTGGCGATCGCGCCGGTCACGACGATCTTCCGCCAGCCGATCCTCGGGCCGAGGCGCCCGGTCAGCGGGGCGGAGACCACACCGATCAGCTGGATCGGGGTGAGGAAGAGGACGGCCGCGGTCACGGCGGAGAGCCCGAGGCCCACCCGGGCGTCCTGCGAGAAGAGCGGGATGGTCAGAGCGATGGCGCCGAAGGCGCCGCCCAGGGTGCAGACCGTGGTGAGCAGCAGCGGCCAGGCGCGGCGGGAGGCCAGGACGTCGAGGTCGATGACCGGGTTGGCCGCGCTCTTCTGCGAGACGACGAAGAAGACCAGCGAGGCGAGACCGCCGAGCAGGAAGCCGAGGGTGAGGGGGGAGGTCCAGCCCCAGGCGGCGCCCTGGGCGAGGCCGACGAGGATGCCGGTGAGGCCGAGCGCGAGGGCGGCGATGCCCCGGGAGTCGAAGCGGCCGTCGGTCGCGGTGGGCGGGACGTCGGGGACGTACTTCCGCACGCCGATCAGGCCCGCGACGGCGATCAGGGTGGAGCAGACGAAGATGCCGCGGAAGCCGATGGTGTCGGCGATCTGGCCGCCGGCGATGGCGTCGATCCCGGCGAGGCCGCCGTTCACGGCGGTGATGATGCCCGCGGCCTTGCCGAAGCCGGCCGGCGTGAGCAGCTGGTTCAGGGTGAGGAAGGCGAGGGTGAACATCGCCGCCGAGATGCCCTGGAGGATGCGGCCGGCGATGAAGATCTCGATGTTCGGCGCGAAGACGCAGAGCAGGTTGCCGGCGATCAGGACGAAGGCGCAGACGATCATCATCGGCTTGCGGCCGCGCTGGTCGCTGAGGCGGGCGAGGGTGACCTGGCCGATGGCCGCCATCAGGAAGAAGAGGGTCTGAGAGAGACCGGCGGCGGCCGTGGTGGTGCCGAGGCGCTCGATGACATCCGGCAGTGCGGGGCTGAGCATGGTGGCGTTG
Organism: Streptomyces sp. NPDC026092; assembly: GCF_040638605.1. Lineage (NCBI taxonomy): Bacteria > Bacillati > Actinomycetota > Actinomycetes > Kitasatosporales > Streptomycetaceae > Streptomyces > Streptomyces sp. NPDC026092. Next base: position 75,647 of record NZ_JBEZYN010000001.1, on the reverse strand, counting down.
ATCTGGTACCCGAGGACGGCGAGCACCATCGCCAGGAGCATGGGACCTCGGCCCTTGAGGTCGGACGTGGCTGACATGTGGGCCCCTTTGCCGTGGATGTCATAACGATGAACCGAGCTTGTCTGACAAGCAACGCCCGAACAGAGTGAGTTCTACGCGCGTCACACGTCAAGACCCTTTGACCTGTGATTCGGAATACCGTTCACTTGCCGACAAGTCGATGGAGGAGGGGCAGTGGCGGTCAGCGGACAGCAGCGGCGACCGGTCGTGGTGCTCTACGAGCGCATCGCCGACGCCATCCACGACGGCACCTATCCCCCCGGCTCGACCCTGCCCTCCGAGCCGAAGCTCGCCGGCGAACTGGGCGTCAGCCGCCCCGCCCTGCGCGAGGCCCTGCTGCTGCTCCAGGAGGACGGCCTGCTCTCCGTACGGCGCGGGGTCGGCCGGACGGTCAACGACCACCCGCCCCGCCGGGGCTTCGAGCACATCCAGCCCCTGGAGGAGCTGATCGGCGCGGGCGCGCCGCTGCGGGTACGGGCGCTGCTGCGGGCGGTCGAGGAGCCGACCGACTTCACCACCCAGCACCTGCTCGCCCCGGCCAGGGCGGAGCTGCGGTTCTGGGAGTCGCTGCTGGCCGGGGAGGGTGCGGCGGCCGCGCTCAGCCAGGAGTGGGCGGCGGCCGACGACGTACTGGAGCGGGCGCACCCGGCCTTCGCCGAGGCGCTGCGCACCGAGCCCGCGCCCGAGCGGACCTCGATGCTGGCGGTGCTCGCCGGGGCCTCGCGCGGGGTGTCGCTCGGCGCGCACAGCAGCGTGACGGCGACCCTGCTCGGGCAGCGCAGGGGCGAGCAGCTCGGCCGCCCCGCCGACACCCCGGCGGTCCTCGTCACCCAGGTGGTACGGGTCGGGGAGACCCCGGTCCTGGCCGCCAAGCACATGCTCCCCACGGGTGCGCCGGCGCTGCCGGTCCTCCAGTCCAACTGAGCGGGCGACGGCCGTCACAGCGCCCCGCCCCCGCCGTGGCGTACACTTCCGCGCCATGCACTTGTCTGACAACCCTGCCGCTGCCCCTGCCGTCGTCGCCGAGTGGATCCGCCGCGCGCCGAAGGCCGTCCTCCACGACCACCTGGACGGCGGCCTGCGCCCCGCCACGATCGTCGAACTGGCCCGGGAGTGCGGCTACACCGCACTGCCCACCGAGGACCCGGCCGCGCTCGCGGTCTGGTTCCGGGATGCCGCCGACTCCGGCTCGCTGGAGCGGTACCTGGAGACCTTCGCCCACACCTGCGCGGTCATGCAGACCCGCGAGGCGCTGCACCGGATCGCGGCCGAGTGCGCCGAGGACCTGGCGGCCGACGGGGTCGTCTACGCCGAGATCCGCTACGCCCCCGAGCAGCACCTGGCGGCCGGGCTGACCCTGGACGAGGTCGTCGAGGCGGTCAACGACGGCTTCCGCGAGGGCGAGCGCCGTTCGGGCGGCCGGATCACCGTCCGCACCCTCCTCACGGGCATGCGCCACACCGACCGTTCGCTGGAGATAGCCCAGCTCACGGTGGCGCACCGGGACCAGGGCGTGGCCGGCTTCGACATAGCCGGCGGCGAGATCGGCAACCCGCCGGCCCGTCACCTGCCCGCCTTCCAGCACCTGAAGCGGCACAACTGCCACTTCACGATCCACGCGGGCGAGGCCGTCGGCGCGGAGTCGATCCACGAGGCCGTGCAGGTCTGCGGCACCGAGCGGATCGGTCACGGCGTGCGGATCACGGACGACATCGCCGAGGACGGCACGCTCGGCCGGCTCGCCGCGTACGTCCGCGACAACCGGATCGCCCTGGAGGTCTGCCCGACCTCCAACCTCCAGACGGGCGCCGCCAAGGACTACGCCTCGCACCCGATCGACGAGCTGCGCCGCCTCGGCTTCCGGATCACGCTGAACACGGACAACCGGCTGGTCTCCGGCACCACCATGAGCGAGGAGTTCCAGCACATGGTGGACGCCTTCGGCTACGGCCCGGAGGTCTTCGAGGAGTTCACGATCGCGGCCCTCGACGCCGCCTTCCTCCCGCTCCCGGAGCGGCAGCGGCTGATCGACGAGATCGTCCGCCCGGGATACGCGGCGCTCACGTCCGCGTAGGCGTAGGACCCCGGTCCGGGCCGGTCAGCTCTCGCGGTCGGCGAGCAGCCGCCACGTGGTGAGCGCGACGGAGGCCCGGACAAGGCCCGCGGGTTCGGCGAGGTCGATGCCCAGGGCCTTCCCGATCTGCTCCAGGCGGCGGGCGACGCTGCTGTGGTGCAGGTGGAGGAGCTGGGCGGCCCGGCGCTGGGAGCCGGTGGCGCAGTAGGCGTCCAGGGTCGCGAGGTCGCCCGCGTTGCCGGCCAGGGCGGCGATCGCCGCCACGTCCGGGTCCTCCCGTGCCACGCCCGGCGGCACCTGCGCCAGGAGCGCGAGCGCCCCGAGCCGGGCGTGGTGGACGACCGGCCGGTGCGGGGTGGTGAACCGGAGCGCGGTACGGGCCTGCCGCCAGGACCGTTCCGGGCCGTCGGCGGCGCCGATGCCCGCGCGGGCGTCCGCAGGGAACCGGTCCTCGTCCACGCCCGTGGTCAGGAGGACGCCCACGTCGCCGACCGTGGCCGCCTTCACCGGGCGGCCCGGGCAGACCAGGGCGCCGATCCGGTGGAGGGGCAGCCGCGACCGTACGGCGACGACCTCCACCGGCACGTCGGGGGCGAACCCCAGGAGCCGTAACGCCCGTGCCGTGGCGGCCTCGTCGCCGCCGGAGCTGATGACCAGTTCGACGAGGGCGGGATCGGCCATGGTGGTCCGGGCCGGTCCGTACCGCTCGACGACCGTCGCGGCGGCGAGGGCGAGCCGCTCCAGGACCACCGCGTCGAGGAGCAGCGGAGGTCCGGGCCGCTCCAGCCACACCTCGCCGATCTCCTCCTCGTCCAGGGTGATCGGCACGGGCGCGGACCCGACTGCGGACCCGGCCCCGGGCACAGGCGTCGGCGGGTCGGCCGGCGGGCTGCCGTCGGGCGCGACGCGCAGCGCCCGTCCCGTGCCGTGGAGCCGGATCCCGGCCACGCACTCGGCAAGGCCCGCAGAGGCCCGCGCGAGCGCCGGAAGGTCCACCCGGCGGCGCATGAGCGTGTCGTAGAACGCGACGACGCGGATCGCGCCTTCGGCGTACGCATCCAGTCCCGACAGCCGTACGGCGAGTGCCTCCATGGCGCAAGAGTAAAGCGCGCGAGGGGCGCGGAGGGGCGCGCCGATCGGTGCGCGATCGGGGCGGGAGACGCGACGGGCGACGGGGTGACCGCGCGGTCGGGGGCCGTGAGGATGAGCCGCATGGATCCCGAACTCGAACCCTTCGTCCCCCTGCTCCCCCGACTGGACCTGACCGAACCGGTGGCCGCCCGGGCCAGGGTCGCCGCGCTCGCCGCCTCGATACCGGCGCCCGACACCACGGGCCTGGACGTCGAGGACCGTACGGTGCCCGCCGATCCCGACGTGCCGGTACGGATCTACCGGCCGAAGGACGCCCAGGGCGCCGTCCTCTGGCTGAGCGGCGGCGGCTGGGTCGTCGGCGACCTGGACACCGAGCGCCACTGGGGCGCCCGGCTCGCGGCCGGCTCCGGCGCGGTCGTGATCTCGGTGAACTACCGCCGGTCCCCCGAGCACCGGTTCCCCGCCGCCCTGGACGACGTGTACGCCGTGCTGTCCTGGACGGCCGAGCACGCGGCCGAACTCGGCGTCGACCCGGACCGGATCGCGGTCGGCGGGCACAGCGCCGGCGGCGGGCTCGCGGCGGCGGTGGCGTTGCGGGCGCGGGACGAGCAGGGTCCCCCGATCCGCTTCCAGCTGCTCAATCAGCCGGCCCTGGACGACCGGCAGGAGACCTGGTCGCAGCGCACCTTCACCGACACACCCGCGCAGGACCGCGCCACCGTAGCGATGGCGTGGCGGCACTACCTGGGCTCCGGGCAGGCCACCCCCTACGCGGCGCCGGCCCGGGCGACCGACCTGTCCGGGCTCCCTCCCGCGTACCTCTCCACCGCGGAGTTCGACCCGCTCCGCGACGAGGACATCGCCTACGCGCTGCGCCTGCTCCAGGCGGGCGTGCCGGTCGAACTGCACCAGTGGCCCGGCACCTTCCACGGTTCGCAGGCGATCCTGTCGGCCGACGTCTCCCAGCGGCAGCTCGCCGAACTCGGCGCGGCCCTGCGCCGCGCGCTGACCGGGCCCACCGGGTGAACGACCACCACCCGACCACCACCGAGGAAAGGCCTCACGACATGAGCGTCACCCCGATCGACCTCTTCTCCTCGTTCCTCCGCATCGACCCCGGCGGTGAGGTGCACGCCGTGCCTCCCGTGTTCGACCCCGAGCGGGACGGCTGGCAGGTGATGACGTTCCACGTGGAGGACGACGCCGACGTGCACGCCGACCACTGGGAGATCCACACGGAGGCGGACGAGGTGGTGGCCTGTCTGACCGGTGGGATACGGCTCTCCTTCCGCCCCGAGTCGCCCGGTGGGGCCGAGGAGGGGATCGAGCTGGCGGCCGGGACCGCGGCGGTCGTGCCGCGCGGCCGATGGCACCGGATCACGCTGAACGGCCCCAGCGACATCATGTCCCTCGCCCGGCCGCGCGGAAGCCGCCTGGAGCGGCGGACCGAGGCCTGAGAGCACGTCAGGGCAGCCCGCGGATCCCAGCGGGGGGCTGCCCTGCGGCTTCGCGCGGCGGCTACGCGCAGACGAGCGGACCCCGAGGGTCCGTGGCGGTCTGCGCGTCGGAGGCGCGCGGGGCGTGGTGCGCCGTGCGGGCTTCGAGAATGCCGCGGACCATCGGCCACTCCTCGTCCAGGACCGAGTAGAAGGCGGTGCTCCGTACGGCCCCGTCCAGGCCGCGCGAGTGGGCCCGGCGCACACCCTCGCAGGTGGCCCCCAGGCGTTCGATGGCGGCCCGGGAGCGCAGGTTGCGCGCGTCCGCGCGCATCGAGACGCGGCGGACGCCCCACGCCTCGAAGGCGTGGCGCAGCATCAGCAGCTTGGCCTCGGTGTTGATGCCGGTGCCCTGGGCTCCCGGTGAGAGCCAGGTGTTGCCGATCTCGGCCGCGTCGGGGACCGCGGTGAGCGGGTCGCCGTGGGGCACCCCGGGGACCGCGGGCCAGACCAGCGGTCCCTGCCAGTAGTCGAGCTCCAGGAAGCGGGTCGAGCCCACCACCCGCCCGTCGGCGGTACTGACGACGGCGAAGGGAAGCGCCCGGCCCGCGGCCTGATCGGCCAGGGCCCGTTCGATATAGATCTCCGCCGCGTCCAGGCTGTGGGGGACGGGCGTGAACGCGTACGTCGTACGGTCCTCGGTGCCGGCCGCGGCGATCGCGACGGCGTGCTGTGGTGCGAGGGGTTCCAGCCGTACGGTGCGGCCGGACAGCACAAGGGGAAGTGGCACGGGGCCTTCGGTCCTTCTACGAGGCGGGGAGATGCCACCCGCACCGGCGTCTCACGGTGCGTAGGCGGAGGCACAGTCTGCGGCCCGCTGCCCGCGGAGTGGGAAAAGAACAGGTAAAGACCGGCCGAAGGTCCCGTGAATCCACCCTTCTGGCCGCTAACCCACCCGGCCCTTGACAAGTGGCAGCTCCAGCGTGCCGGTGTCCTCCGGCGCGGCGGTGACGATCACCGGCTTCAGCCCCCGGTTCCCGACGTACGCGTCGTCACTCGCCGCGATCACGAACTCCAGCCGGTGGCCCACCTCGTAGCGGTGGGCGATCCCCGGCAGCTCGACCGTGAACGGCCGGGTCACGTCGGGCACGCGCACGGGCGCCACGAGTCGGTTGACCAGGGTCTTCTTCCCGTCCGGTGCCACGTCGTAGACCTTGGCGAAGAGCACCAGCCTGTCGGCGGCGTCGCCGGAGTCCTGGACCCGCTCGGCCTTCGGGGAGACGACCCGGAGCGTCGCCTTCGGGGCGCCGACGAGGTCGACGGGGGCGGTCAGCGGGGCGCTGGTCCAGGCGAGGTGGGTGCCCGCGATGTCGTACGGCTGCGGGTCGGGCAGCCCGATCAGGCCGGCGAGCGAGGACTCGGAGTGGCTCGTGGGGACCAGCCAGTTGGAGTACGTGCGGGACCCACGGGCGACCTTGGCGCGGTTGTCGACGAGCTTGCCGTCCCCGGAGAGGTAGAGCTTCTGGCTGAGGGCGGGGACGCCGGCCGCGGTGCCGTAGCCGCTCTGCCAGGAGCGGTAGTACGCGAACTCGGCGCCCGTGTCCGTGCTCGCCTCGCGGCGCAGGTACCGGTCGAACCAGGCGAGGACGCGCCCGCCGACGTAGCTGCTCTCCAGATTGCCCTGCCCGAGGTCGAGTTCGCCGGGTGCCTGGCCGCCGCTGTGGCCCCAGGACTGCCAGATCATCTTGGTCTCGACGCCGCGCGCCTGGAGCCGCTCGTAGGTGTCCTGGGCCTCGTTGAGGGTGAAGAGGCTGTCGGCCTGGCCCTGGACGACCAGGGTCGGTGCCTTGACCCGGTCGAGGTACGAGACCGGGGAGACGCTCCGGGCGAAGTCGAGCATCTTCTTCGTCTCGGCGGCGGGGTAGCGGCCGGAGTTGAGCAGCCGGACCGTGTCGCAGGCGTCGGTGACGAAGTGCAGACAGCGCAGGCTGTTGATCCGGGACGGATCGAGGGACGGGACGAGCAGCGGCTGCCCCTCCCCCATCAGGTAGAAGCCGTTGGCCCACTGCCATTTGAAGACGCCGGGGGTGGCCCGGTCTGCGGCGTTCGGGGCGAGGGAGTACGCGAGGTCGTTCCAGGTGATGAGCGGGACGAGCGCGTCGAGCCGGGGGTCGACGGAGGCGGTGGCGAGCTGAATGGCGCCGCCGTAGGAGCCGCCGATCATGCCGACGCGCGGGTCGCCCGCGCCGTCCTGGGTGACGAAGTCCGCGCGGGCGCCGTCGTCGGCCGCCCGGGTGCCGCCGAGGAAGTCGAGGAGCCGGGCGGCGGCCTGCCCGTCGATGCGGGGGTCGTCGAGGGAGATCAGGCAGCCGGACTTGCCGAAGCCGAGCCCGGAGTAGACGAGTCCGACGTAGCCGCGCGCGGCGAAGGCCTTCCCGATGGCGTCCGTGGACCCGTCCGCCTTGCTCCCGCCGAAGCCGTTGGTGGCGAGCACGGCGGGCGCCGGGTGCGCCGCGTCCACCCCGGCAGGCCGGTACAGGTCGGCGTCGACGGCGCAGGTGCGCCCGCCCGCCTCGACGGTGAACGTCAGCGGGGTGACGGTGTACGCGCCGGGCTCGGCGCCGCTCGCGGGGCCGGCCAGGGCGAGCGGCGCGGCGAGCGCCGAACTCGCGGCCAGAGCGAGGAGCTTTCGGGAGAGCGGTAGCGCACGGGACACGGACACGGGGCCTCCACGCTGAGGATACCGACTGGTAAGTACCGAACCGGGCCCATGGTGTGACACGTGTCAGATCTCGTCAACGCGCCCGACAGCGGTTGTTGACGGAGATTCAGTGAAGGTCGGGGCGAAGGGGCGCCTCGGGGCGCGTACCTCAGGCGAGCGCCGGTACGTCCAGGGTCAGCGTCGCCGCCTCCGCGTCCAGGACTCCGGGGACGCCCAGCGGGAAGGTGAGCGCCGTCTCGCTGTGCCCGAAGCCCAGCTCCTCCACCACCGGGACGCCGAGCCCGCCGAGCCGGTCGGCGAGGACCGCGCGGACGTCCTCGTAGGGACCGCACTCCGCCCAGGAGCCCAGGGCGATGCCCGCGACACCGTCCAGCCAGCCGGAGCGCAGGAGTTGGGTGAGGATGCGGTCGAGCCGGTACGGCTCCTCCCCCACGTCCTCCAGGAGCAGCAGCCCGCCGCGGGCCGAGGGGCGGGCGTGCGGGGTGCCGAGGTCGGCGGCGAGGAGGCTCACGCAGCCGCCGAGGGTGACGCCGTGCGCCCGGCCGGGGGCCAGCGGGCGTGCGGTGGCGAGGCCGAGGGTCCGTACCGACTCGGGCTCGAACAGCGTGGCGCGCAGGGACTCCTGGGTGCGCGGGTCCTTGAGGAAGGTGGCCGCCGCGACCATCGGGCCGTGCAGGGTCGCGAGTCCGGCGCGGACGGCGAACGCCTCGTGCAGGGCGGTGACGTCGCTGTAGCCGACGAACACCTTGGGCCCGGCGGCCCGGATCGCCGACCAGTCGATCAGGTCCACCATCCGCTGCGATCCGTACCCGCCCCGCGCGCAGAGCACGGCGGACACGCCGGGGTCGCACCAGGCCTCCTGGAGGTCCCGGGCCCGGTCCTCGTCGCCGCCCGCGAGATAGCCCAACTCGCCATGGACGTCGAGGACATGGGGTGCGACGACGGGTTCCAGATCCCAGCCGCGCAGGATGTCGAGGCCCGCCGCTAGCCGCTCCTCCGGGATCGGGCCGCTGGGAGCGACGACGGCGACGCGGGCGCCGGGGCTCAGCCGCGCGGGCCGGGTCGGCGGGGTCACGGTCATTTCCTCAGCTCCAGCGGCGGGACGTCGGAACGCACGACCCCGAAGGTCTGTGCGTACAGGGAGAGTTCGGCCTCCAGGGCGCGGATCATCGTCTCGGCCCTGCGGAAGCCGTGTCCCTCGCCCTCGAAGGCGATGTACGCGTGCGGGACGCCCCGTCCCGCCATCCGCGCGAGGAACCGCTCGGCCTGCGCGGGCGGGCAGATCACGTCGTCGAGGCCCTGGAGCAGCAGGAAGGGTGCGGAGATCCGCTCGACGTGGTCGAGCGGCGAGCGTTCCTGGTAGCGGGCCGGCACCTCGGCGAGCGGCCCGACGAGCGACTCCAGGTACCGGGACTCGAAGTCGTGGGTCTCGTCGGTGGCCCAGCCGAGGAGGTCGAGGATGGGGTAGATGATCGTGCCGCAGGCGTAGACCTCGGAGGTGACGAGGGAGGCGGCCGTGGTCCAGCCGCCCGCGCTGCCGCCCCGGACGGCGAGCCGGGCCGGGTCGGCGGTGCCCTCGGCGGCGAGCGCCTCGGCGACGGCGGCGCAGTCCTCGACGTCGACCACGCCCCACTGCTCGCGCAGCCGCTCGCGGTACTCGCGTCCGTAGCCGGTGGAGCCGCCGTAGTTGACCTCGGCGACGCCGATGCCGCGGGAGGTGAAGTAGGCGATCTCCAGGTCGAGGACGAGCGGGGCGTGCCCGGTCGGCCCGCCGTGCGCCCACACGACATAGGGCGGCAGCTCGTGCCCGGACGGGGTCCGGTCGGGGCTGTGGGGCGGGTAGACGTGGGCGTGGATCTCGCGGTTGTCGGGCCCGGTGAAGGTACGGATCTGGGGCTCGGGGTAGTACGACGGGTCGACCGGGTCCTCGTGGGCGGAGCCGAGCACCCGGGCCCGGCCGGTGCGGGTGTCCAGCTCGACGACCTCGTACGCGCTGCGCGGGCTGGCGGCGACGCCGACGACCCGGTCGCCGAGCACGGCGAGGGTGGCGGCCCACTCGGTCCACGGTCCCGCGGCGTCGACGAGTTCGCCGCTCTCGGGGTCGAGTATTCCGAGGGCGGTGGCGCCCTTGCCGTGGATGACGGCGACGAGGCCGTTCTCCAGGGGCTGGAACCAGCTCAGGCCGATCTTCCAGAGCGGTCCGCCGAACTCCTCGGGGCGCGGGCACAGGGCGACCGGTTCGCCGCCGTCCTCGGTATCCGTGCGGTAGAGGTTCCACCAGCCGCTGCGGTCGCTGACGTACAGGAGCCGGCCGCCGGCCGACCAGCCGACCTGCGGCACGGACTCCTCTGGTCCGCCGGCCACGGTCCGTGCCGGGCCGAAGGTGCCGTCGGGGGTGATGTCGGCGAGGAGGACCTCCGTGCCGTCCCAGGGCATGCGCGGGTGGTCCCAGCCGATCCAGGCCGCCTGCCGGCCGTCCGGGGAGAGCCGGGGTCCTGTGACGAACCGGTGCCGTCCGTCGGAGAGTTCACGGATCGCGCCCCGGTCCTCGGCGGCCGATCCGTCGAGGGGCACGGCGACGAGGACGCGGCGCACGTCGGTGGGCGCGGGGCCGGTGAACTCCTCCAGGACGCACCAGACTTCGCCGCGCCCGGGGTGGAACACCGGGTCGACCCAGCGCAGTCCGCCGCCGACGGAGGAGACGGGGGTGAGCGGCCGGGGCCCGGCGCCGGCCGGGGCGTCGGGCTCGTACGCGTACAGCCGCTGGTCGGCGAAGTGGACGAAGACGACGAGCGGGCCGTCGTTCTCGCGCGCCAGGCCCGCCCAGGGCAGTCCGCCGTACTCGATCACCCGGCTGCGGACGTTCCAGGGGGCCGCTAGCACGGACTCCTCGGTGCCGTCGGCGCGCCGGCGTACGAGCGCCCGCCGGCCGCCCTCGGTGGGGCGGGGCGCGGTCCACCACACCTCGTCGCCGACGACGCCGACGTACTCGGGCCGCCCGTCGTGGCGGGCGGCCAGCGCGGCGTCGATCGGGGAAGGCCAGGTGCCGTAGGCGCCCGTGGGTACCATCGCGACTTCCTTTACACGGACTCGGGCGGGGACACGCGAACTCGAACTCGACGCAACCTACGCCGACTTCAGGTAGTGGTCGAGGACCCGGACCCCGAAGTGCAGGGCGTCGACGGGCACACGCTCGTCCACGCCGTGGAAGAGCGCGCCGTAGTTCAGCTCCGGGGGCAGCCTCAACGGGGAGAAACCGTAACCGGTGATGCCGAGCCGGGAGAACTGCTTGGCGTCGGTGCCGCCCGACATGGTGAACGGGAGGACGTGCCCGGACGGGTCGAAGTGCTCGACGGCGGCCCGTAGTTTGGCGAAGGTCGGCGAGTCGACCGGGGCCTCCAGCGGGACCTCGCGGTGGTGGAACTCCCACTCCACGTCGGGCCCGGTGAGCAGGTCCATCGTCGCGGCGAACTCCTCCTCGCCGCCGGGCAGCGTGCGCCCGTCGACATAGGCGACGGCCTGCCCGGGGATGACGTTGACCTTGTAACCGGCGTCGAGGATCGTCGGGTTGGTGCTGTTGCGCACGGTCGGTTCGACGAGCGCGGCGGCCGGTCCGAGCTTCTCCATGAGCGCGTCGACGTCGAAGCCCTCGGCCGTCACGTCGGTCTCGATGCCGTACAGCGCGGCGAGTTCGGTCAGCGCGGCCCGTACGGTCGGGGTGAGGCGGACGGGCCAGGTGTGGGCGCCGATCCGGGCGACGGCCTCGGCGAGCCGGGTGACCGCGTTGGCGGTGTTGACCTTGGAGCCGTGACCCGCCCGGCCGTGCGCGGTGAGCTTGACCCAGGCGGTGCCGCGCTCGCCCGCCGCGATCGGGTAGAGCGTGAGGTCGGGCTGCGGATGGAAGCTGAACGCGCCGGACTCGCTGATGCCTTCGGTGCAGCCCTCGAAGAGGCCGGCGTGCCGGTCGGCGAGGAAGCCCGAGCCGTCCACGGCGCTGTCCTCCTCGTCGGCGGTGTAGGCGAGGACGATGTCGCGTCGCGGCCGGATGCCCTGGCGCGCCCAGGAGCGGACGACGGCGAGGACCATCGCGTCCATGTTCTTCATGTCGACGGCGCCGCGCCCCCACACCACTCCGTCGCGGACCTCGCCGGAGAAGGGGTGGACGGCCCAGTCGGCGGGCTCGGCCGGGACGACGTCCAGGTGGCCGTGGACGAGGAGGGCGTCGGCGGACGGGTCGGTGCCCTCGATCCGGGCCACCACGTTCGTCCGGCCCGGGGTCCGTTCGAGGAGGGTCGGATCGAGCCCGGCGGCGGCGAGCCGCTCGGCGACGTACTCGGCGGCGGGCCGTTCGCGGCAGTCGCCGCCGCCCCGGTTGGTGGTGTCGATCCGGATCAGCTCGGAGGTGAAGGTCACGACCTCGTCCAGCGCCGCGCCGTCCAGGCTCCGGAAGGGCTCAGCCATACTGCTCCTCCACCGCTGCGGAGACGATCGTGGTGACCGCCTTGAACGTACGAATGCCCTCGTACATCCTCTCGCTGGTGTACGCGACACGGCGCTCGCCGCTCCGCGCCACTCCCGGGACGACGGTCGCGGCGCCGACCAGGTGCTCGGTATCGAACTCCAGCTCGAAGGTGAACGGCCCGGCCTCCACCGGCTCGTGCCGTACGGCGAGGGCGACGGCGTCCTTCGCGGCGGCCCGGATCTCGCTCGCCGTGCGCTTCGGGGTCCGGCAGACCGCCGCGTACCGCGAGACGTAGTCCTTGACCGCGACCTTGCGCGACTCGGGCGCGTAGCCGAGGGCGTCGTCGCAGGCCAGGTCGTCCCCCGTGAAGAGGACGACGGGCACGCCGTACTCCGCGACCACATGGGCGTTGAGCAGCCCCTCGCTCGCCCGGACGCCGTTCAGCCAGACGCCGGTGATCGAGTTGGCCAGGTAGGTGTGGGCGAGGACGCCCTCGGTTCCCGCGCCGGTGTGGTAGCCGACGAAGGCGATGCCGTCGACGTCGCCGTGCTGCACTCCCTCGACCATGGACAGGGTCTTGTGCCGCCCGGTGATCATCTCGGCCCGCTCGTCGAGCTGTTCCAGGAGGAGGTTGCGCATGGACCAGTGCGCCTCGTTGATCAGCACCTCGTCGGCGCCGCCGTCGAAGAAGCCGAGGACCGCCGCGTTCACGTCGGAGGTGAACATGGGCCGGCACCGCTCCCATTGCGGGGTCCCTGGCAGGACGTCGCCGGGCCAGGTGACGCCGGTGGCGCCCTCCATGTCGGCGCTGATCAGGATCTTCACTGGCCCTGTCCCCTCACGTTCGGTGACGACGACGCTCCTGCGGCGTCACGTTACGCCGCAAGGAAGGGCCAGGCCAGGACCCCGAGAAGGTTTAATGGTCTAGACCTCTAGGAGTACACGGTCGCCACCGCGCCGCCGCGCGCGTGCGGGCAGCAGGGACAGCAGACCGAGGACGGCGAGGACGGCGCCGAGCCAGAGCGGCGCACGGAGCCCGTGCGCGTCGACGAGGAGGCCGCCGACGGACGAGCCGATGATGACGCCGAGGGTGATGAAGGAGGAGTGGACGGTGTTCACCAGCGGCCCGGCGTTCCCGGCGCGCTGGACGCGGGTGACCATGGCCGGGTTCATGGTGACGCCCACCAGGCCTATGCCGATCATGAGGCCCACGGCGGCCGGGCCGACGTCGGCGAGCAGGGCGAAGCCGCTCAGGAACAGGACGTTGAGGGCGAGACCGACGACCTGCACGCCGATCGTACGGCGGTCCGCGAGCCGGCCCACGACGGTGTTCCCGATGACGGTGGCGGCGCCGTAGAGAACGAGCAGGAGGGGGACGGTCCCCTCCTCGAAGCCGCTGACCTCGGTGAGGATCGGGTTGAAGTAGCTGAAGGCGGCGAAGGTCGCGCCGATGATGAGCGTGCTGGTGACGAGCGCCGCCCACAGCGAGGGCCGGCGGAAGACCTGGACCTCGGCACGGAAGGAACCGCCTCCGTTCCCCGGCAGTTCCAGGTGGGGCACGCCCACCGCCACCGCCGCGGCGGCGAGCACGGCAAGCACGGCGATGGCCCAGAAGGCGGCGCGCCAGCCAAGGTGCCCGCCGATGAAGGTCGCCAGGGGCAGCCCGAGGAGGGTGCCGAGCATCAGACCGTTCATCGCCACGCCGATGGCGCGGCCGCGGATCTCCTCCCGGGTCAGCGCGGAGCAGACGGAGATGGCGACGCCGAAGAAGGCCTGGGAGGCGACGCCGGTGATGACGCGCGCGGCGACCATCGCACCGTACGAAGTGGCCGTCGCGGCCAGCAGATTGCCCGCCAGGAAGACGCCGAAGAGCACGAGGAGCGCGGGCTTGGGGCGCAGCTTGAGCACGGCGACGGTGAGGAAGGGACCGCCGACGGCCATGGCGACGGCGAAGGTGGTGATGAGGTAGCCGATCTGCGGGACGGTCGCGTCGAGCCCGGCCGCCATCTGCGGCATGAGGCCCGCGACGACGAACTCGCTGGTGACCATGGCGAAGATGCCGATGGCCAGTACGTACACGGCGCGTGGCACGTGGGTTCACGTCCTTCGTTGCTCGGGGTGGGAGGGTCAGTTTTGGACTGATCAGTACGAAATGAAGGCACGGAGGAGCGGGGCGGAGCCCCGACAGGGCCGCCCTCAGGCGCTTCAGACAGATGTCAGACGGCCATGGCGCCGAGCGCGACGGCGGCGATGGACTCGATGACGGCGCGGTCGGCGCCGTTCTGCGCCGAGACGCGCATGCCGGCGACGGCGGCGGTGAAGAACCGCGCGAACTCGTCGGGCCGACGGTTCCGCGAGAACACGCCGTCGTTCTGACCGGCGGCGATGGTCGCCGTGAGCGCCGCGAGCCGGCGCTCCTGGTCCCGCCCGAGGAGGGCGGCCACCTGGGCGTCCCGCCCGGAGAGTTCGACGGTGGTGTTGACGCCGAGGCAGCCGATGCCGATCCCCGCCCTGCGGTGGGTCTCCTCCATCTCGACGACCGACGCCATGACGCCCTTCAGCCGGTCGGCGGGCGGGAGCGACTCGTCCTCCAGGAGGGCGAGTTGCATGTCCGTCGTCAGCTCGGTGTAGCGCGTCAGCGCCCGCAGGAACAGGGCGTGCTTGCTGACGAAGGTGTTGTAGATGCTGCTGCGCCCCAGACCGGTCGCCTCGCACAGATCCTGGGTGGAGGTGGCTTCGTAGCCCTTCTCCCAGAACAGGAGCATCGCGGTGTCCAGGGCGCGCGCCTCGTCGAACGTCTTCGGGCGTGCCATGCGAGCACCGTAGCAAGTATTGGACTGGACGGTCCAATACTGATCGCGGCACCATGCCCGCCTTGATCCGAATTCGGGCGATATCTCGTCAACCCGTCCGTATAGGCTGGCCGCTGCGGATTTTTCGCCCCGCGCCCCCTATCCCCTGCGTCAGGAGACCTCTCGGTGACCACCGTGATCGCCCCCTCGGAAGCCACCGCCCCCGAGGCGGCCGACTTCGTCGTCCAGGACGTGCCCGATGTCGTGGTGCGGGACGCCCGGGAGTTCGGGGTGTACGCCCGGACCGGCGGCTGGGCGTTCGCGCTCAAGGTGGCGCGGAGCGTACGACCCGGCGGGCAGGCCGCCGGAGAGTCCGGGAAGGTCTCGGCGAAGGCCTTCGCCGAGCTGGCCGAGTGCTCCCCCGAGCGGGTCATGCGGTTCTACAAGGCCTGGGACATGGCCGCCGACGACGGCCTCGTCCCGCAGTTCGAGGCGCTGACCCCGGGCGAGGACATCGAGCTGCCCGAGGCCGACGTCTGGCTCTCGTACTACTCCTCCCGCTCCAGTGCCTCCTCCGTGCGCGGCCACGCGATCACCGCCGCCGCCGAGGCCGAGGGCATCCGGCCGACGAAGGCCCTCGAGGTCGCCGAGAACCCGACCGCCCTGCGGGCCGCGATCCTCGCCGACCCCGGCACGGCGGAGGCCGCGCGCGGCGCGCTGCTCGACCGGATGAAGGAGGACCCGGCGCTGCAGACCGAGATGGCCCGCGCCATCGCCAGGACCGGCGATCTGAAGAAGGCCGTCGCGAACGAGGCCAAGGCCGCCGACCGGATCGGCTACGTGCGGCAGATCGTGGAGAACGGGCAGATCAAGACGCCCGCCGGGCAGACCGTCGAGGCGCCCGCCGCGCTGCGCGCGGAGGCCGAGCGCCACCTCTCCCTCATCGACGAGCTCGACGACGCCGAGGAGGCGGGCGAGTGGGCCGGTGAGGCGTACGACGCGGTAAAGGTCATGGTCGCGGAGGCCGTGGAGGCCGATCCCGCGCTGCGCGTCCAGGAGCGCCGTACGAAGTTCTACAACAGCCTCCAGAAGGCCACGAAGGTCTTCGAGGAGCTGACCCTCGACGAGGTCCTGGAGGAGGACGTCATGGAGGACGACATGCTCCAGCGCCTCGAAGCCCTCCAGGCGGCGATCAGCAGCTGCATCGACACGCTGCGCAAGGCGACCGCCGCCTCCTGAACCGGGCCGACCGGGCTCCGCTCAGTCCTCGTGGCCGAGCTGCAGGTCGCGTTCGGTGCGTCCGCCGCCCGCGACCTGGAGCACGGTGGCGACCGGCGGATAGCCGGCCGCGATCACCGTGTACTCGCCCGAGGACAGGTCCACGAAGCGGAACGTGCCGTCAGGGCCGGTCGTCAGGGTGTCGACGACGTTCCCGGCCGCGTCGAGGAGCGTCACCCGGGCGTCCTCGACGGGCCGGCCGCCCCCGGCCCGTACCGTCCCGCGCAGCACCGCCCCGCCCGCCAGCTCGATGTCCTGGCGGGTCTCGCGGGAGGCCTGCACGCTCACCGGCAGCGCGGCGGGCCGGAAGGCCGGGGCACTGGCAGCGAGCGTGTACTCCCCCGCGACCAGCTCCGTGATGACGTAGCCGCCCTCGCGTCCACTGCGCGTCGAGGCGACGACCTCGCCGCGCACGTCGGTGAGGGTGACGGCCGCGTCCCGTACGGGAGTTCCGTCGGCAGTCACGACAGAGCCGGCCAGTCGGCCCGCGCCGCCGAGGACCACGTCGAGCTCGACGGGCCGCTCGCCGACGGTGACGGAGACGGCCTGCGGCTGATGGCCGCCGGCCGCCGCGATCAGGACGTACGAGCCGGGGCCCGGGACGCTCAGCGCGTACCGGCCGTCCTCGCCGCTGCCGCCGCGGCCGATCTGCCGCCCCTGGACGTCGATGAGGGTCAGGGCGGCGCGCGGGACGCGGCTGCCGTCGTGGTGCTGGACCGTGCCGCAGACGGGGAGTCCCGCGGTGTACGCGGGGGCGGCGGACGCGCGGGCGCGGGGCACGGCGGTGGGGGCCTCGGTGGTGGGGGTGTGGTGGGACACCAGCGGTTTCTCCTTGAGGAAGAAGGCGAGGACGAGGCCGAGCACGAGGACCGGCACGAGGTAGAGGAAGATGCGCGGCATCGCGTCCGCGTACGCCTGGATGTAGGCGTCGCGCAGCGCGGGCGGCAGCGCGTGCACCGCCTGCGGGGTGATCGATTCGGCGGCAGGGAGCGGAGCGCTCGCCGTGCGGGGCAGGGAGTCGGCGAGGGCGTCGTCGAGGCGGGAGGCGAAGAGGGTGCCGAAGATCGCGGCGCCGACGCTGCCGCCGATCTGCCGGAAGTAGTTGTGGGCGCTGGTGGCGGTGCCGAGGTCGGCGGGGCGGACGGAGTTCTGGACGGCCAGGATCAGGACCGGCATGACCAGGCCGATGCCGATGCCGAGGACGGCCTGCCAGAGGCTGTGGTGCAGGCGCGGGGTGTCGGTCTCCATCCGCGAGAGCAGCCACATGCCGACGACGGAGATCGCCCCGCCGACCACCGGGTAGATCTTGTAGTGGCCGGTCCGGGTGATGAGCTGTCCGGAGACGATGGAGGCGAGGACGATCCCGCCCATCAGCGGCAGCATGAGGAGGCCGGACTCGGTGGCGGTGGCGCCCTCGACCATCTGCAGGAAGGTCGGCAGATAGCTCGCGGCGCCGAAGAGCGCGATGCCGACGACCGCGCCGACGAGGCCGGTGACCGTGAAGACCGAGTCGCGGAACAGCCGCAGCGGGATGAGGGGTTCGGGGGCGAAGTGCTCGACGACCAGGAAGAGCAGGGCCGTTCCGGCCGCGCCGGCGGCGAGACCGATGATGACCTTGGAGTCCCAGGCGTACTCGGTCCCGCCCCAACTGGTCAGCAGCACAAGGCAGGTGGAGGCGGCGGCGAGCAGGATCGCGCCGAGGACGTCGAGCCTGGCGCGGGTCTTCGGCTTGGGGAGTTCGAGCACGACGGCGACGACGGCGAGGGTGACGAGCCCGAACGGCACGTTGAAGTAGAAGCACCAGCGCCAGGAGACGTGGTCGGTGAAGAAGCCGCCGAGCAGCGGTCCGGCGACGGAGGCGAGGCCGAAGGCGGCGCCGATGAGGCCCATGTAGCGGCCGCGTTCCCGGGCCGGGACGATGTCCGCGATGATCGCCTGGACACCGATCATGAGCCCGCCGGCGCCGATGCCCTGGACGGCCCGGAAGGCGATGAGTTCGTCCATCGACCGTGACCAGCCGGCCAGCGCCGAGCCGATGACGAAGACCACGATGGCGAAGAGGAAGACGCCCTTGCGGCCGAAGAGGTCGCCGAGCTTGCCGTAGATCGGCAGGCCGATGGTGGCGGTCAGCAGATAGGCGGTGATCGCCCAGGACATCCTGTCCAGGCCCTGGAGCTCGCCGACGATCTTCGGCAGGGCGGTGGCGACGATCATCTGCTCGAGCGCGGCGAGCAGCAGCGCGAGCATCAGGCCGAAGAAGACGAGCCGGACGCGGCGGGGATCGAGGGCGCCGTCCTCGGCCGGGAGCGGTGGAGCCGAGCCGGCCGGCGGATCGTCCGCGACGCCCGGCACCTCGCCCTTCACCAGCGTCATCGCACCCACGTGCTGCTCCCCTCGTCACGACATCAGCGCCGCGCCATTCTTCGCATTGGGCGCGAAGCGGGAGCAAGTCGGACGGTACGGAAGCTCAGTGCCGCCCATGATCGTGAACGGGCCTGCCACAGGGCGCACTTGGGGCGCTCATCAGCGCGTTTACGGAGAGCCGCGCGACCCCCGAGTGCGCGGGGCGCTCTTGCGGGGGTCGCGGGAAAACCACTCGAATCGGTGAGCGCGGGGGCGTTACTTCTCCACCTCGGTGGCGAGGTTGGCGAGGATGGCGTCGTAGATCCGGCCAAGTCCCTTGGGCGCGAAGGTCTTCTCGAAGAAGCCGCCGATGCCGCCGGCGCCGTTCCAGACGGTGGAGACGACGGCCTTGGACTTCCCCTCACCGGCGGGGGTGACGGTCCAGGTCGTGACCATGGAGGAGTTGCGGTCCTTCTCCACGAGCTGCCCGTCGGTGGGTTCGGTGACCTCCAGGAGGCAGTCGCGGATGCGCTTGCTGGTGGCCTGGAGCTTCCAGTGGACGAGCGTGCCCTCGCCGTCGCCGCCCTCGCGCACCTCGTACTCGCTGAAGTGCTCCGGCAGCAGCTGCGCGCGCTTGCCGGCGTAGTCGGCGAGGGTGTCGAACACCGTCTCCGGGTCCGCCGCGATGATCCGCTCCGTCGTGGCCTCGACCTGCGCCATGGCACTTCCTCCAGCACTTGGTTCTTCAGGGGTGTGGCGCCCAGCCAACCACCTGCGCGCGGGCCTCCCAAATCCGGGTTCCCCCTGGCATCCCCGCCGGGACTCCCCTCCCGGCTTGCGACGATCAAGGGAACAGGTGTTCTATTCTGGGAACGGCTGAGGACACTGCTACCGAGGAGGCGTCCATGCGCTGGGACAATCTGGGCGACAACGCCGTCGCCGGCGAGACCGCGCTGTTCGGCACGGACGCGGTCACGACCAGGACCTTCGACACCCCCGAGTTCCGCGGGATCACCTTCCACGAGGTGCGGGCCCGCTCGATCGTGAACCGGGTGCCGGGCGCCTCCCGCATGCCGTTCGAATGGACGGTCAACCCGTACCGCGGCTGCACGCACGCGTGCGTCTACTGTTTCGCCCGCAAGACCCACAGCTATCTGGACCTCGACACCGGTCTCGGCTTCGACTCCCAGATCGTCGTGAAGATCAACGCGCCGGAGCTCGTGCGCCGCCAGCTCTCCTCCCGCCGCTGGCAGGGCGCGCACATCGCGATGGGCACGAACGTGGACTGCTACCAGCGCGCCGAGGGCCGCTACCGGCTGATGCCGGGGATCATCGAGGCCCTGCGGGACCACGCGAACCCCTTCTCCATCCTCACCAAGGGCACCCTGATCCTGCGCGACCTCGATCTGCTCGTCCAGGCGTCCGAGGTGACCGAGGTCGGCATCTCCGTCTCCGTCGGCTTCACCGACCAGGAACTCTGGCGCACCGTCGAACCCGGCACGCCGTCCCCGGAGCGGCGCCTGGACGTCGTACGGACGCTCGGCGAGCACGGCATCGGCTGCGGGGTGCTGATGGCCCCGGTGATCCCCTTCCTGGGCGACCGCCCCGAGCAGCTGCGGGATACCGTGCGCGCCATCGCCGAGGCCGGCGCGACCTCCGTGACCCCGCTCGTGCTGCATCTGCGGCCGGGGGCGCGCGAGTGGTTCTTCACCTGGCTGCGACAGCACCACCCGGGGCTTGTGGGACGGTACGAGCGGATGTACGCGGACCGGGCCTACGCGCCGACCTGGTACCAGCGCCGGATCACCCGTCAGGTGCACGAACTGGCCGCCGAGTTCGGGATCGGACCCGCCGGCCGGGGCGCGCCGCGCCGGATACCCGTACCGGAGGAGTCCGCGCCGCTCCCGGGGGAGGCCGAGCAGCTCAGCCTGATCTGAATCCGAACGACGGCTCGCGTTCCGCCGGATTCCGCTGTCCGATGAGCTGACGGATCGTCTGTTCGGGTCAACTCTGGGCGGAACAGGTCCTTTTCCCTTTCCTTCTGGGCACGGACGCCCTATGACCACACGCGCAGGAATGCTGATCGCGGCTGGGGCGCTGGTCGCCGGGACGGCCACCGTCCTGCCCGCGTCCGCCGCTCCCCGGCCCGAGCCGTCCCCCCGCCCGATCGCGCCGCTCGTCTGGAGCGGCTGCGCCACGGCGGCGTATCCGAAGCTCCAGTGCGCCACGCTCAAGGTGCCGCTGAACCACGACGACCCGGCGGGCCGGTCCATCTCGCTCGCGCTCACCCGGATCCCGCACACCGCCGCGACCTTCCAGGGCCCGCTGGTCGTCAACCCGGGCGGGCCGGGCGGCAGCGGCCGCACCATGGCCGGGTTCGTGGCGGCCTCGCTGCCCGCGAAGGTCGCGGCGGAGTACGACGTCATCGGCTTCGACCCGCGCGGGGTCGGAAAGAGCGAGCCCGCGCTGAACTGCCGACCCGGCCACTTCGACCCGGTACGGCACGACTCGGTGCCGAGCGGGGCGGAGGGCGAGCAGCTCGGCGTCGAGCGGGCGCAGGCCTTCGCGAAGGCCTGCGGGGACAAGTACGCCGACGTCCTGCCGTACATCGACACGGTCAGCACGGCACGGGACGTGGACGCGATCCGCGCGGCGCTCGGCGCGCCGAAGCTCACCTACCTGGGCTACTCCTACGGCACCTACCTCGGCGCCGTGTACGCGCGGCTCTACCCGGAGCGGGTGCGCCGCATGGCGCTCGACTCGGTCGTCAATCCGCAGGGCGTCTGGTACGAGGACAACATCGCGCAGGACTACGCCTTCGACACCCGCCACAAGGACTTCATGGCCTGGGTGGCCCGCGAGAACGCCACGTACGGACTCGGCACGGACCCGGCGGCGGTCGAAGCCGCCTGGTACGGCATGCGGGACGCGCTGCGGACCACCCCGGCGGGCGGCAAGGTGGGGCCGGGCGAGCTGGAGGACACGTATCTGCCCGGCGGGTACTACAACGGCTACTGGCCGAAGCTGGCCGAGGCGTTCTCCGCGTACGTCAACGACAAGGACGCGGCCCCGCTGACCCGGGCGTACGAGAACTACGGGGCGATGGACGCGGCCTCCGACAACAGCTACTCGATCTACACGAGCGTGCAGTGCCGGGACGCGAAGTGGCCGCGCGACTGGAGCACCTGGCGCACCGACAACTGGGACGTGCACACCAAGGCGCCCTTCTCCACCTGGAACAACGCCTGGTACAACGCTCCGTGCGCGTTCTGGCCGGTGGGCTCGCTGACGCCGCCGGACGTCTCGAACGACGAGGTGCCGCCGGTCCTGATCCTCCAGGCGACGGACGACGCGGCCACCCCCTACGAGGGCGGTGTGGCGCTGCGCCGGATGGTCCAGGGCTCCAGCCTGGTGGTCGAGGAGGGCGGCGGGAACCACGGGGTGACACTGGCCGGCAACGACTGCATGGACGAGCACCTGGTGTCGTACCTCGCGACGGGGGTCGTGCCGCGCGGCGACGGGCAGGCGGAAGCGGACGCGGTCTGCTCGGCGCTCCCCGAGCCCAAGGCGAACCCGATGCCGAAGAAGCCCGCGGAGAAGCGGGCCGCGGTCGCACCGGCCGCCACGGGCGGGGAGGTCCTGCACGCGCTCCTCGGTCACGAGCGCTGAGGCACTCCGCACCTTGCTCCACCGGGCCGGGCCCCCTCGTCGGGGCCCGGCCCGGACTGTCAGTGGCGTGCGCGAGGATGTCGGGCATGAGTTCGCACCTGACCCATGTGTCCGCCCCCGACGGGGTCGCCGCCAGCCCCCAGTACAGCCATGTCGTATGGGGCACGGGCCGGTTCGTCGCGATATCCGGCCAGTGCTCCTTCGACGCCTCGGGCGCCGTCGTCGGGACGGACGACCCGGCGGCGCAGGCCCGTCAGGTCTTCGCGAACCTGCGCCGTTGCCTGGCCTCGGCGGGCGCGGGGTTCGAGGACGTCGTGAAGCTGACGTACTTCGTCACGGACGTCGCCCACCTGCCCGCCGTCCGGGCCGCGCGGGACGAGGCGTTCGGCGCCGCGCCGCTCCCGGCGAGCTCGGCGGTCCAGGTCGCCGCACTGGTCCGCCCGGAGCTGCTGATCGAGATCGAGGCCTTCGCGCTGATACCGGAGGACGGCGAGCGCTAGTCGGGGAGCCGGGCGAGGGCCGCCTCCGCCGCCGGGCCGAGGCGGGGGTGGGGCAGGGCGGCTTCGAGGGCCGGCCTGGCCCGGGTGTCGGCGAGCGTGCCGAGGCCCTCGACGCAGGCGAGGCCCACGCGCCAGTGCGGATCGTCGCGCGCCAGGCGCCTTTCGAGGACGGCGACCAGGGCCGGTACGGACTCGGGGGCGCGCAGGTCGGTGAGGAGCCGGACCGGGAAGAGGGCGTAGGCAACGCGGAGTTCGTTGGTCGCGAGGGCGGCGGCGGCCCGCGCCGTACGGGGGTCGCCGAGCCGGGCGAGGGCGTACGCGGCGGAGACGCACCGTTCGGGGTCGCGGTGGTTGAGGAGCAGGACCAGGGCCTCGAAGGCGCGCGGGTCACCGGCGAGGCCGAGCCGGAAGGCGGCGAGCTCGCGGGACCGGAGGGGCTGGCCGGGCGCGGTCAGGACGCGCGCGAACTCCTCGTGATCGTCGGTGGCGACGAGTTCCTCGAATGCTTTTCGATCGGCTTCACCGCCGTCCTGGATCTCGTCCCGCAATCGATCGATCATCGAGCAGAATTCGGGGTCCTGGGCGATTTCCATGGCCGCCAGCGTATCCGCGATCCAGATCACATTTTCCGAACTCCCCGGGACTGGCGCGCTCGTTACCCGCCGGTTAATCTCAGGTGAGCGGGTCACCCCCGCACCCCTCACAACGGCCTGGTGACGCAGCCGTCGTGAGATCGAGTGTGTCGGTTCGGCAGTTTCAGACGTGACTCCGGGACAGAGTCCGTCGCCCCTTTTCCCGCGCGTTCCACACGCGCCCGCAACGCGACCTGTTTCGCCCCCGAGCGATTCGTGTTCGCCCGCACGCGATCCGATTTCGCCCTCGCGATTCGCTTATCGCTCCCGCGATCGCCGCCTTCAGTCGTCACTCTTCACCTCCTGGAGTCCCCTGATGGACACCCCTCTCTCCACCATCGCCGTCGTCGGTCTCGGCACCATGGGCAAGGGCATCGCCGATGTCCTCGCCCGGGCCGGCCGCGAGGTCATCGGTATCGACATCAGCGAAGCCGCCGCCGGCCAGGCGGTCGCCGCCCTGGAGGCGTCCACCGCCCGCGCGGTGGCCCGTGAGCGGATCACCGAGGAGGAGCGGCGGGACGTCCTCGCCCGCTTCCGTACCTACTCCGACCTTCAGGCGGCGGCCGACGCCGACCTGGTCATCGAGGTCGTGCCCGAGTCGTACGAGGCCAAGCAGGAGGTCTTCCGGGCCCTGGACGGCATCATCCGGCCCGACGCGATCATCGCGACCGGCACCAACGCCCTCTCCGTGACCCGCCTCGCGGCCGACTCGGCGCACCCGGAGCGCGTGCTCGGGCTGCACTTCTTCACCCCCGTCCAGGCCATGAAGCTGGTCGAGGTCGTCTCCTCGGTCCTCACCGCTCCGCAGGCCGTCGAGGCCGTCACCGCACTGGCGCACGACCTCGGCAAGGAGCCCGTCGCGGTCGGCGACCGCCCCGGTTTCGTCGCGGACGGGCTGCTCTTCGGCTACCTCAACCAGGCCGCCGCGATGTACGAGGCGAAGTACGCCTCCCGCGAGGACATCGACGCCGCCATGAAGCTCGGCTGCGGTCTGCCCATGGGCCCGCTGGAGCTGCTCGACCTGATCGGCATCGACACCGCCCGTACGGTCCTGGAGGCGATGTACAGCGAGTCGCGCGACCGGTTGCACGCCCCCGCCCCGATCCTCAAGCAGCTCAGCGAGGCGGGCCTCACCGGCCGCAAGTCGGGGCGCGGTTTCTACACGTACGACGCGGCCGGCTCGGCCACCACGGTCCGCGACGCGCTGACCCCGCTGGAGAGCGCCGCCACCGCCCAGGGCCGCGAGGTCCGCTCGGTCGGCGTGGCCGGCTCCGGCACCATGGCCTCCGGGATCGCCGAGGTCTTCGCCAAGGCCGGGTACGAGGTCGTGCTCGCCGCCCGCTCGCAGGAGAAGGCCGACACCGCCAAGGCCCGGATCGCGAAGTCCCTCGCCCGTTCGGTCGACAAGGGCCGGATGACCGGCGAGGCCCGTGACGAGACGCTGGCCCGGATCACCGCGGCGGGCTCCGTCGACGCCTTCGCCGAGGTCGACCTCGCCGTCGAGGCGGTCGCCGAGGACCTGGCGATCAAGCAGGAGCTCTTCGCGCGCCTCGACAAGATCTGCAAGCCCGGCGCGGTGCTCGCCACCACGACCTCGTCCCTGCCGGTCGTCGCCTGCGCCCGCGCGACCTCGCGCCCGCAGGACGTGATCGGGATGCACTTCTTCAACCCGGCGCCCGCGATGAAGCTGGTGGAGATCGTCCGTACGGTCCTGACCGGCGACGACGTCCACGCCACGGTCCGCGAGGTGACGGCGAAGATCCGCAAGCACCCGGTGGACTGCGGCGACCGGGCCGGCTTCATCGTGAACGCGCTGCTCTTCCCGTACCTGAACAACGCGATCAAGATGGTCCAGGAGCACTACGCGACCCTGGACGACATCGACGCCGCGATGAAGCTGGGCGGCGGCTACCCGATGGGGCCGTTCGAGCTCCTCGACGTGGTCGGCCTGGACGTCTCGCTCGCGATCGAGCAGGTGCTGCACCGCGAGTTCCGTGACCCGGGTCTGGCCCCCGCGCCGCTCCTGGAGCACCTGGTGGCGGCCGGCTGCCTGGGCCGCAAGACGGGGCGCGGCTTCCGCGAATATGCCCGTCGCTGAGCCCTCCGCGGGCTGGGGAGGGTTGCTGAGCCCCGGGAGTGCCTCCGGCACCCCGGGCACGGGCCCTGGCGACCCTCCCCCACCTGGGCACACTCCCGCACTGATGCAGTACGTTCAGGACATGTCCAAGGCCGCGAAGTCACCCCGTGCCACGTCCCTGTCCACCGCCGACACGGAGAGCGCGGCGGGCACCCGTGCGGCCGCGCAGCGCCTGAAGATGCGCCGTGAGCTGGCGGCCGCGGCGATGGAGCTCTTCGCGACCAAGGGGTACGAGGCCACGACGGTCGACGAGATCGCGGCGGCGGCCGGGGTCGCCCGCCGGACGTTCTTCCGCCACTTCCGGTCCAAGGAAGAGGCGATCTTCCCGGACCACGACGACACCCTGGTGCGGGCGGAGGCGGTGCTGAACGCCGCGCCGCCGCACGAGCACCCGCTGGACACCGTCTGCCGGGGCATCAAGGAAGTCATGAAGATGTACGCGGGGTCCCCGGCGGTCTCCGTGGAGCGCTACCGGCTCACCCGCGAGGTACCCACCCTGCGGGAGCGTGAGATCGCCTCGGTGGCCCGCTACGAGCGGCTGTTCACCCGCTATCTGCTCGGCCACTTCGACGAGCGGGACCACCACGACGGCAACGACGACCCGCTGCTCGCCGAGGTGGCCGCCTCCGCGGTCGTCACGGCCCACAACCACGTGCTGCGCCGCTGGCTGCGGGCGGGCGGCCAGGGCGACGTGGAGGCCCAGCTGGACCACGCCTTCGCGATCGTCCGGGAGACCTTCGGCTCCGGCATAGGCGCCCGGCCGGCGTCGGCCACGCAGGGCGGCTCACAGACGCCGGCAACGGCGTCGGGTCCGGCGTCCGGTCCGGCCGCGGCGACGGTGACCGGCGAGGGCGACGTGGTGATCGCCGTGGCCCGCACGGGCGCATCCCTCGACGAGGTCATGCGGACCATCCAGCAGGCCCTGAAGGGCTGAGACAGCAGCAGTCACGGCGAAGGCCGCCCCCGACCACGGGGGGCGGCCTTCGCCGTTTTCGTACCGATTACGGGCCCACTTCGATCGATCATCGCTCATGTGTGACCAGCAGATTGCATATGAGTGAAATTGTTGGCACGCAGTGCCTTGTCAGGTGACACGCGGTGCCATACGTTGATGGTGTCCGGGCGGCCGGCGCGCAGAGATCTCCTCGTGCGCCGGCTGTCCCCACAAGCGATCGTGATTGTGCGCCCGGACGCCTGCGTCACAGGCAACGTCAGCGCCCACCAGGCGCGACCCACCGCACCACCCCCGCCGAACCGACGGCACACCTCCACCGCAGTAACTCCCCTGACGTTCACCGCTCCGCCGGAGGCACCCCGTGAAGGACATCCTGGACGCGATCCAGTCCCCGGACTCCACGTCCTCGGACTTCGCCCACATCAAGCTCCCCGAGTCGTACCGCGCCGTGACCGTCCACAAGGACGAGACGGAGATCTTCGCCGGCCTCGAGAGCCGCGAGAAGGACCCGCGCAAGTCGCTCCACCTGGACGACGTGCCGCTCCCCGAGCTCGGCCCGGGCGAGGCCCTGGTCGCCGTCATGGCCAGCTCCGTGAACTACAACTCGGTCTGGACCTCGATCTTCGAGCCGGTGTCGACCTTCGGCTTCCTGGAGCGCTACGGCAGGCTCAGCGAGCTCAGCAAGCGCCACGACCTGCCGTACCACATCATCGGCTCCGACCTCGCGGGCGTCGTGCTGCGCACCGGCCCCGGCGTGAACTCGTGGAAGCCGGGCGACGAGGTCGTCGCGCACTGCCTCTCGGTCGAGCTGGAGTCCTCGGACGGCCACAACGACACGATGCTCGACCCCGAGCAGCGCATCTGGGGCTTCGAGACCAACTTCGGCGGGCTCGCGGAGATCGCGCTCGTCAAGTCCAACCAGCTGATGCCGAAGCCCGGCCACCTGAGCTGGGAGGAGGCCGCCTCCCCCGGCCTGGTCAACTCCACCGCGTACCGCCAGCTGGTCTCCCGCAACGGCGCCGGCATGAAGCAGGGCGACAACGTCCTGATCTGGGGCGCGAGCGGCGGACTCGGTTCGTACGCCACCCAGTTCGCCCTGGCCGGCGGCGCCAACCCGATCTGTGTCGTCTCCTCCCCCGAGAAGGCCGACATCTGCCGGGCGATGGGCGCGGAGGCGGTCATCGACCGCAACGCCGAGGGCTACAAGTTCTGGAAGGACGAGCACACCCAGGACCCCAAGGAGTGGAAGCGCTTCGGCAAGCGCATCCGCGAGCTGACCGGCGGCGAGGACATCGACATCGTCTTCGAGCACCCCGGCCGCGAGACCTTCGGCGCGAGCGTCTACGTCACCCGCAAGGGCGGCACCATCACCACGTGCGCCTCGACCTCGGGCTACATGCACGAGTACGACAACCGCTACCTGTGGATGTCGCTGAAGCGCATCATCGGCTCCCACTTCGCCAACTACCGCGAGGCCTGGGAGGCCAACCGGCTGATCGCGAAGGGCAAGATCCACCCGACGCTCTCCAAGGTCTACTCCCTGGAGGAGACCGGCCAGGCGGCCTACGACGTCCACCGCAACCTCCACCAGGGCAAGGTCGGCGTCCTCGCGCTCGCCCCCCAGGAGGGCCTCGGCGTCCGCGACCCGGAGATGCGCGCGAAGCACATCGACGCCATCAACCGCTTCCGCAACATCTGAGAAAGCGGGACACGTCCATGACAGAGCGTCAGACTGCGCCTGCGGCTGAGGGCGCGCCGGAGTCGAAAGAGACGAAGGCAAGGGAGCGCAGCGACCGCGGGCCGAGGAACGTCGACGCCGGCTCTGAGCGCCCTCAGCCGCAGGCGCGTAGGGAAAGGGACCGGCCGTGGCTCATGCGGACCTACGCCGGCCACTCGACCGCCGAGGCGTCCAACGAGCTGTACCGCCGCAACCTGGCCAAGGGTCAGACCGGTCTCTCGGTCGCGTTCGACCTGCCCACGCAGACCGGCTACGACCCCGACCACATCCTCGCCCGCGGCGAGGTCGGCCGGGTCGGGGTCCCGGTCTCACACCTCGGTGACATGCGCCGGCTGTTCCAGGACATCCCCCTGGAGCAGATGAACACCTCGATGACCATCAACGCCACGGCGATGTGGCTGCTGGCGCTCTACCAGGTGGTCGCCGAGGAGCAGGGCGCGGACGTCACCAAGCTCCAGGGCACCACCCAGAACGACATCGTGAAGGAGTACCTGTCGCGCGGGACGCACGTCTTCCCGCCCGGCCCCTCCCTCCGCCTCACGACGGACATGATCACCTACACGGTGAACCACATCCCGAAGTGGAACCCGATCAACATCTGCAGCTACCACCTGCAGGAGGCGGGGGCCACTCCGGTCCAGGAGATCTCGTACGCGATGTCCACCGCGATCGCGGTGCTCGACGCGGTCCGGGACTCCGGTCAGGTCCCCGCCGACCGCTTCGGCGAAGTGGTCGCCCGCATCTCGTTCTTCGTGAACGCGGGCGTCCGCTTCATCGAGGAGATGTGCAAGATGCGCGCCTTCGGCCGCATCTGGGACAAGGTCACGCGTGAGCGGTACGGCATCGAGAACGAGAAGCAGCGCCGGTTCCGCTACGGCGTCCAGGTCAACTCGCTCGGCCTGACCGAGGCGCAGCCGGAGAACAACGTCCAGCGGATCGTCCTGGAGATGCTGGCCGTCACCCTCTCCAAGGACGCACGCGCGCGTGCCGTCCAGCTGCCCGCCTGGAACGAGGCCCTCGGGCTCCCCCGCCCGTGGGACCAGCAGTGGTCGCTCCGTATCCAGCAGGTGCTCGCCCACGAGTCCGACCTGCTGGAGTACGAGGACATCTTCGCCGGCTCGCACGTGATCGAGGCCAAGGTCGACTCGCTCGTCGAGGAGTGCCTGGCGGAGATCGACCGGATCCAGGCCATGGGCGGTGCGATGGCCGCCGTCGAGTCCGGCTACCTGAAGTCGCAGCTGGTCTCCTCGCACGCCGAGCGGCGGGCGCGGATCGAGGCCGGCGACGAGAAGATCATCGGCGTCAACATCTTCCAGTCGACCGAGGAGAACCCGCTCACCGCGGACCTCGACACGGCGATCATGTCGGTCGACCCGGCGAACGAGGCCAAGGTCGTCGCCTCCCTCCGGCACTGGCGCGACACCCGCTACCAGCCGCCGTTCAACCACCCGCGGCCCTGCAAGGCGCTGGAGCGCCTGAAGGAGGCCGCCAAGGGCTCCGCGAACCTCATGGAGGCCACGCTGGAGTGCGCCCGCGCCGGGGTCACCACGGGCGAGTGGGCCGGGGCGCTGCGCGAGGTGTTCGGCGAGTACCGCGCCCCCACGGGCGTCTCCTCCGCCCCGGTGGCGGTGACGGCCGAGGAGGGCACGCCGCTGGCTCTCGTACGGGAGAAGGTGGCGAAGACGGCCGCGGAGCTCGGCTCCGGACGGCTGCGGCTCCTGGTCGGCAAGCCGGGCCTCGACGGACACTCCAACGGGGCCGAGCAGATCGCCGTACGCGCGCGTGACGCCGGTTTCGAGGTGGTCTACCAGGGGATCCGGCTGACGCCCGAGCAGATCGTGAACGCGGCCCTCGCCGAGGACGTGCACTGCGTCGGCCTCTCGATCCTCTCCGGCTCGCACGCCGAGCTGGTCCCCGACGTCCTGGACCGCCTCCGCGAGGCGGGCGCGCACGACGTCCCGGTCATCGTCGGCGGGATCATCCCGAACGCCGACGCCGCAGAACTGAAGCGGGCGGGTGTGGCCGCCGTCTTCACCCCGAAGGACTTCGGCATCACCGAGATCATCGGCCGTATCGTCGACGAGATCCGGAAAGCGAACAAGCTCGACCCCCTGGAGGTCCCCGCATGACCAGCCCCGCTTCCCCCGTGAACCGGCTGCGCCCCCGCCGCTCCTGCCTGGCGGTCCCCGGCTCCAACCCGCGCTTCCTGGAGAAGGCCCAGGGGCTCCCCGCCGACCAGGTCTTCCTCGACCTGGAGGACGCCTGCGCGCCGCTCGCCAAGCCCGAGGCCCGGCACACCATCGTCAAGTTCCTCAACGAGGGCGACTGGACCGGCAAGACGCGCGTCGTGCGGGTCAACGACTGGACGACCCACTGGACGTACCGGGACGTCGTCACCGTCGTCGAGGGCGCCGGCCAGAACCTCGACTGCATCATGCTGCCGAAGGTCCAGGACGCCCAGCAGATCGTGGCGCTCGACCTGCTGCTCACGCAGATCGAGAAGACGATGGGCTTCGAGGTCGGCAAGATCGGCATCGAGGCGCAGATCGAGAACGCCCAGGGTCTGAACAACGTCAACGCCATCGCGCAGGCCTCGCCGCGCGTGGAGACGATCATCTTCGGCCCGGCCGACTTCATGGCCTCCATCAACATGAAGTCCCTGGTCGTCGGCGAGCAGCCGCCCGGCTACCCGGCGGACGCCTACCACCACATCCTGATGAGCATCCTGATGGCCGCCCGCGCCAACAACCTCCAGGCGATCGACGGCCCGTACCTGCAGATCCGCAACCAGGAGGGCTACAAGGCGGTCGCCCAGCGCGCCGCGGCCCTCGGCTTCGACGGCAAGTGGGTGCTGCACCCGGACCAGGTCGCCGCCGCGAACGAGATCTTCTCGCCCTCGCAGGAGGACTACGACCACGCCGAGCTGATCCTGGACGCGTACGACTACTACACCTCCGAGGCCGGCGGCAAGAAGGGCTCGGCCATGCTCGGCGACGAGATGATCGACGAGGCCTCCCGCAAGATGGCCCTGGTCATCTCCGGCAAGGGCCGCGCCGCCGGCATGCAGCGCACCAGCAAGTTCGAGATCCCGGAGGCCTGAGTCCCATGCAGTTCGGCCGTACCTACGAAGAGTTCGAAGTCGGCGCCGTCTACAAGCACTGGCCCGGGAAGACGGTCACCGAGTACGACGACCACCTCTTCTGTCTGCTGACGATGAACCACCATCCGCTGCACATGGATGTGAACTACGCCGAGAACACGACGGACTTCGGCAAGAACGTCGTCGTCGGCAACTACATCTACTCGCTGCTGCTCGGCATGTCCGTGCCGGACGTCTCGGGCAAGGCGATCGCCAACCTGGAGATCGAGTCGCTGCGCCACGTGGCCCCGACCTTCCACGGCGACACCATCTACGGCGAGACCACGGTCCTCGACAAGACCCCGTCGAAGTCGAAGAACGACCGCGGGATCGTCTACGTGGAGACCAAGGGCTACAAGCAGGACGGCACCCTGGTGTGCGTCTTCCGCCGCAAGGTGATGGTCCCCACCGAGACGTACATCAAGGAGCGCGGCGGCGAGCAGCCCGGCCGCCCCGAGCTCATCGAGCCCGCGAAGAAGACGGAGAAGTAGCCATGGCCCGACTCGCCCAGACCGCCGGGCTCACGGACGTCCAGCAGGAGATCCTCAAGACCGTCCGGGAGTTCGTCGACAAGGAGATCATCCCGGTCGCGACCGAGCTGGAGCACCGCGACGAGTACCCGCAGCAGATCGTGGACGGGCTCAAGGAGCTCGGCCTCTTCGGTCTGATGATCCCCGAGGAGTACGGGGGCCTGGGCGAGTCGCTGCTCACCTACGCGCTGTGCGTGGAGGAGATCGCCCGTGGCTGGATGTCGGTCTCCGGCATCATCAACACGCACTTCATCGTCGCGTACATGCTCAAGCAGCACGGCACCCAGGAGCAGAAGGACTACTTCCTTCCGCGCATGGCGGCCGGCGAGACGCGTGGCGCGTTCTCGATGTCGGAGCCGGGCCTCGGCTCGGATGTGTCGGCCATCACGTCCAAGGCCGTCAAGGACGGCGACGAGTACGTCCTCAACGGCCAGAAGATGTGGCTGACGAACGGCGGAACGTCAACCTTGGTCGCCGTTCTCGTCCGAAGTGACGAAGGACACCCCGAGGGTACGGCGCCCCACAAGTCGATGACGACCTTCCTCGTCGAGAAGGAGTCCGGCTTCGGAGAGGTCCGCCCCGGCCTCACCATCCCGGGGAAGATCGACAAGATGGGTTACAAGGGCGTCGACACGACCGAACTCATCATGGACGGACTGCGCATTCCGGCCAATCGGGTCCTCGGCGGGGTCACCGGCCGAGGGTTTTACCAAATGATGGACGGCGTGGAGGTCGGCCGCGTGAATGTCGCGGCCCGTGGCTGCGGTGTCGCGCAGCGTGCCTTCGAGCTGGGTGTCTCGTATGCCCAGCAACGTCACACTTTCGGCAAGGCGATCGCCCAGCACCAGGCGATTCAGTTCAAGCTCGCCGAGATGGCTACCAAGGTCGAGGCCGCTCATGCGATGATGGTGAACGCAGCACGCAAAAAGGACTCCGGGGAACGAAACGACCTCGAAGCGGGGATGGCGAAGTACCTCGCCTCCGAATACTGCAAGGAAGTCGTCGAGGACGCCTTCCGTATCCACGGTGGGTACGGGTTCTCGAAGGAGTACGAGATCGAGCGCCTCTACCGTGAGGCGCCGATGCTGCTCATCGGTGAAGGTACCGCCGAGATCCAGAAAATGATCATCGGTCGTAGGCTCCTCGAGGAGTACCGGTTCCAGGGTTGATTGTCGCCTTTGAGTCGGTTCGGCCGCGAAGAAGATCACACCCCGTGTTCGTCTTCCGGCCGCCGACTCGGCTTCTGGCTTACCCAGTTGCGGCCCGCAACCGATAGCATCGTTTGAAAGCCGCCGTCCCCGTTGCCAGTGCGGCATCATCCGCTACGAAGGTCATCCATGCCCCACAGCCAAACCTCTGCACCTCGCGACAGCCTCTCCGGCGTACGCATCGCACGCGGAGCATCGCCGTGGCTTCTGCCGACCGTCGCCACCGCGGCGCTGAGCCTCGCGCGTGCGCGCAAGTCCCGGCGTGCCGCGGCCATCGCCGTGCCCACCACCGCGCTCGCGGCGGGCATGCTGTGGTTCTTCCGCGACCCCGAGCGCGAGATCGCGCAGGGCCGGGTCATCTCCCCCGCCGACGGTGTGGTGCAGAGCATCATGCCGTGGAAGGACGGACGCACCCGGGTCGCCATCTTCATGAGCCCGCTGAACGTCCACGTCAACCGCGCACCGCTGGCCGGCACGGTGACGTCCGTGGAGCACATCCCCGGCGGGTTCGTCCCGGCGTTCAACAAGGAGAGCGAGAACAACGAGCGCGTTGTCTGGCACTTCGACACCGAGCTCGGTGACATCGAGATGGTGCAGATCGCCGGTGCCGTCGCTCGGCGCATCGTGCCGTACATCCCCCAGGGGACGAAGGTCGAGCAGGGCGAGCGCATCGGTCTGATCCGCTTCGGGTCGCGCGTTGACATCTACCTTCCGGAAGGTGTCGACGTCGCCGTCGAGGTCGGTCAGACCACGACCGCGGGGGTGACTCGCATTGACCGTGATTGATCCCGACACCCGGGCCGCCGACTGGGCCGACGCCGAGGAGGCCGAGGAGTCGGAGGAGATGCCGCTGTCGCTGAGGCTGTCCATAGCGGACGCCCTCACGCTCGGTAACGCCACGTGTGGATTCATGGCGGTGTACTTCACCACCACCGGAATCCTCATCCCGCACCTCACGGGCAGCACGGAGACCGGCATGGCGCGCAACAGCGCCGCCACCGCCGTGATCCTCATGCTGGCCGCGGCGATCTTCGACCTCTTCGACGGCATCGTGGCGCGCAAGCTGCGCTCGTCGCCGATGGGCGCGGAGCTCGACAACCTGTCGGACCTCATCAGCTTCGGTCTGGCCCCGGCCTACTTCGTACTCGTGTACGGCATGGTCGCGGTCCCGGACGGGGCTCAGCAGAAGGTCTCGGCGGTGGCCGCGGTCGCGGTGCTGCTGGCGGTGGTGCTGAGGCTCGCGAGATTCTCGTGCGTGACGATGAAGGACGGCATGTTCCAGGGCATGCCGAGCCCCTTCGGCGCGCTGACGGTCGTCTCGATCGTGCTCCTCGAGCTGCCGTTCGTCCCGACGCTGCTCGCGATCATCGGTGTCGCCTGGCTGATGGTGAGCCGGGTCGAGTACCCGAAGCCGCGGGGCATCCTCGCGGTGGCGATGCTCAGCTGGATCGTGGGTGCGATGGGCATGCTGGCGGCCTGGGCGTTCGACGCCCCGGGCGGGCAGCTGCTGCTCCAGACCGGCTGCGCGCTGCAGGTGGTCCTGGGCGCCGTGATCCCCCTCTTCGCGACCGCCCGGCGTGTGAACACCTTCCGTGACAACCGCCGCGAGAGCCGCGAGGCCCGCCAGGCGGAGGCCGCGCAGGTGCCGTAGGCAAGCAGGTGTACGTGTACGACGAAGGGCCCGGAGACGTGGTCTCCGGGCCCTTCGTCGTGTCCGCTGTCCGCTTCATGTCAGGCGCTTGTAGTAGAGCGTGGTGGGGCGGAGGGTGCCCGTGGGGTCGGCGGCGTAGTCAGGGATCGTGCCGGCCGGGGTCCAGTCCGCCTTGCGGTAGAGCGCCTCGGCGGGGCTGTCGGTCTGGGTGTCGAGGACCAGGAGCGTGAGGCCCTCGCGGGCCGCGTGGGCCTCCGCCGCGGCGAGGAGGCGGGCGCCCAGGCCGCGGCCGCGCGCGGCGCGGTGGACGATCAGCCGGGCGATCTCGCCGCGGTGGCGGCCGTTCGGCTTGTCGGTCCGGGCGAGGGTGACCGCGCCGAGTACCTCGCCGTCCGGGGCGTGGGCCGCCCAGACGTCGCGTACGCCCCGCTCCGCCTCGTCGGCGACGCCCTGCCAGTACCCGGCCGCCTCGGTGGGGTCCAGGGGCGTCAGGAAGCCCAGGGAGGCTCCGCCGTCGACCGCGTCGACGAGGAGGGCGGCGAGGCCGTCCTGGGCGTGGGCGCGGATCCGGGCGGGGTCGAGGCGGTCGACCGTGGTCGCGGGGGTGTGGGTGTTCATGGGGCCGAGCCTCACACGGGTCTGTTTCGTGGAGGTGACGCGCCGGAGCCCCGCCGCGCGGGGGCGGGGCGGGGCGATCGGGGCGGTGGGGGTCAGCCGGCCTTGGGGGTGAACTCCTTCGCCGTGTCGGAGACGAAGGGCTCGCGGACCGTACGCATGCCGCCGGGGACGGTCTTGTCGGGCTGGATGATGACCGACTCGCGGGAGGACGGGGCCTTCGGGTCGCTGAAGTCGTGCTTCATGCCGAAGCCGAGGTCGACGTCCTTCAGGGTGAGCAGCGCCTTGTCGATGCCCTCGCGGGTGAGGTCCTTGGAGGCGCAGGCCTTCTTCAGGGCCTCGCCGAAGACGCTCGCGGCCGTCCAGCCGGCGACGATGCCGTTGTCGAGGCTGTCGCTCGGGTACGCGGCCTTGTAGTCGGCGACGAGCTTCTTCGCCGCCTCCGTGTCCGCGCCGATCGGCAGGCTCGGCGAGGCGAACCAGTACATCTTCTCCAGGGCCGGACCCGCCTGGGTGCCGAGCAGCTGCGGGGCGAAGGCCGAGTTGTTGCCGATCACCGGCACCTGGAGCTTGGTCGCCGCCGCGACACCGACCAGGGAGGCGGCCTGGCGCGGGCCCGCGCTGATCACGATCCCCTTGACGCCCGCCTGCTTGAGCGCGGCGACCTGCGCCGACATGTCGTTGTCGGTGGGCTTGATCTTCTGCTCGACGACGGTCAGGCCCGCCTTCTCGGCCGCGTACTTCGAGCCCGCGAGCGCGTTCTCGCCGTAGTCGCCCTCGAAGTAGACGTGGCCGAGCTTGTCGCCCGCCTTGAGGCCCTTCTCCTTCACCAGGAAGTCGACGGCGTTGATCGTCTCGATGTCGTACGTCGAGCCCAGGACGCGGATGTACGGGGAGCCGAGCAGCGAGGCGGACCAGGCCTGGGGCAGCACGAGCCCCTTGTCCTGGCCGTCGACGCGCTGCTTGACCGCCGCGACGAACGGCGAGCCGATGAACTGGGCGTAGCCGACCACCTTCGGCTCCAGCTCGGTGTAGGCGGAGAGCGCCTTCTGCGGGTCGTAGCCGTGGTCGCGGACCGTCAGCTCCAGCTGCCGGCCGCAGATCCCGCCGGCCGCGTTGACCTGCTTCACGTACAGTTGCTGGGCCTGCGTGACGCTCTTGCCGAGCGTGGCGTACACGCCGGTCATGTCGGTGAGCGCGCCGAGCGTGATCGTCTTGTTGGTGACGCCCGTGCCGGTCTTCACCCCGCCGGCGCCGGTGCCCTTGTCCTCGCCGGTCTTGGCCTTGGAGCTGCAGCCGGCGGCGGTCAGGGCGACGAGGGTGGCGAGCGCGACGGCCAGGGTTCTGGACGCCAGTCGTCGGTGGGTCATCGTTCCTCCCCAGAGGAGTGCGAGGTCGAGGGTTGGGTGGATCGCTTGGGTTTCCGGGCGGCCAGCCGGACCAGGCCTCCGGGCAGGAAGAGCACCACCGCGACGACGGCGGCGCCGTAGAGGTAGCGGGCGGCCTCCCCCGGTGCGATCCCGCCCGTCCCGGGGGCGGAGACCAGGGGCAGCGCGTCGCTGTACCGGTTGAGGAGCTGCGGCAGCAGGGAGACGAAGACGCCTCCGACCACCGCGCCGGCGACCGAGCCGAGACCGCCGATGACGATCATGGCCAGGTATTCGAGGGAGAGCAGCATGCCGAAGTACTCCGGCACGGTGCGCTGGAAGACCAGCGCGAGGAGAACGCCCGCCAGACCCGCGTACATGGACGACAGGACGAAGACGGCGGCGCGGTAGCGGGCCACGGGGATGCCCATGACGCCCGCGGCGATCCGGTGGTCCCGGATGGCGTTCATGGCGCGGCCGGGGCGGCCGCGCAGGACCCCGCGGGCGAAGAGGGCGCCCGCGAGGAGGAGGACGAGGCCGAGGTACCAGAGCTTCTCGGCGGAGCCGAACGGCACCTGGGCGACGAGCAGCTCGCTGTCGTCGAAGGTGATCCCGAAGAGGCTCAGCGGGGGCACCGCGCGGCCGTTGAAGCCGCCGGTGAGGTCGTGGGCGTTGAAGAGGACGTGCTGGCCGATGAAGATCAGCGCGAGGGTGGCGATGCCGAGGTACGCGCCCCTCAGCCGGCCGGCGATCGGGCTGAACACGCCGCCCGCGAGGCCCGCGAGGACGACCGCGAGGACGGCGGCGAGCCAGCCCGGCAGGCCGAGCCCGGTGAGCCCGTCCGCCCCGTCGCCGGCGAAGGCGCAGTAGCCGTACGCGCCGACGGCGAGGAAGAAGGCGTGGCCCATGGAGAGCTGGCCGGTGGCGCCGGTCAGCAGGTTGATGCCGATGGCGCCGATCGCGGCGGCCATGGCGAAGAGCCCGGCCTGGAGCCAGAAGCGGTCCAGGTAGAAGGGGAACGCGGCGAGGACGAGGCCGGCGGCGGCCCACCCGTAGACGCGGGGCCGGGCGAGCGCGGCGAAGGAGCGGGGTGCGAGGGTCTCAGACACGGGCCAGCTCCTTCGTACCGAAGAGTCCGGCCGGACGGATCAGCAGCACCGCGACCATCACCAGGTACGGGGCGAGGTCGCCGATGCCCCGGCCGAGGAAGGTCAGATCGCCCTGGTAGCCGGTGGCGAGGGATTCGGTGACGCCGACCAGGAGGCCGCCGACGAGAGCGCCGGTGGTGGAGTCGAGGCCGCCGAGGATGGCGGCGGGGAAGGCCTTCATCGCGGCGAAGGAGGTGGAGCGCTCCAGGCCGGGGGTGGGGAAGACGGTGAGGAAGAGCGCGGCGACGGCGGCGAGTCCGCCGGCCACCGCCCAGGCGCCGAGCGAGACGCGGCCGAGCCGGATGCCCATCAGGGCGGCGGTCTCCTGGTTCTCGGCGGCGGCGCGCATGGCGACGCCCCAGGAGGTGTACCGGAAGGCGAGCAGGAACGCGGTGATGAGCAGGCCCGCGAGGAGGAAGGCTGCGATCCGGGTCTGCGCGAGAGTGATCGAGCCGACGGTGACGACGGCGTCACCCCACGGGTCGCCGAGCGACAGGATGTCCGTACCGATGCGGCGGGTCAGCTCGGTGGCGAGCAGGATGTCGACGCCGATGGTGACGATGGCGAGGACGCTGTGGTCGGAGCCGCGGTAGCGGCGCATCACGAGGAACTCGACGGCGGCGCCGACTGCCGCCGCTCCCCCGATACCGACGGCGAGGGCGGGCCAGAAGCCGATGTCGTCGTGGAGAACGGCCGTGAAGTACCCGCCGGCGAGGAGCAGCGAGGCGTGGGCGAAGTTAACGACCTCGGTGGCGCGGAAGATCACCACGAAGCCGAGGGCGATGAGGGCGTAGATCGAGCCCAACGAGACGCCGTTGAGCAGGAGTTCGGCGAAGGTGGTCACTCGGCGGTCTCCTCTCCGAGATAGGCGCGGACGACCGCCGGGTCGTTCTGTACGTCGCCGGGGGCGCCGTCGGCGATCCGGCGGCCGAAGTCGAGGACGGTGACGGCGTCGGCGAGCCGCATCACCACCCCCATGTCGTGCTCGACGAGGACGATGGAGATCCCGAGGCTGTCCCGGACACCCGCGATGACGGCAGCGGTACGGCGCCGCTCGTCGGCGGTCATGCCTGCCACGGGTTCGTCGAGGAGGAGCAGCTGGGGCTCCATGCAGAGGGCACGCGCGAGTTCGGCCAGCTTCTGCTGCCCGTACGGAAGCGAGCCCGCGGGCTGCTGGAGCTGCTTCTCCAGGCCGACGAAGGCAGCGATCTCGCGGACGCGGGCCCGGTGGCGGACGTCCTCGCGGGCGGCGGACGGCAGCCGGAGCCCGGCGGCGACGAAGCCGGTCCGGGTGAGCCGGTGCCGGCCGAGCATCAGGCTGTCCTCGACGGTGGCGCGGGGCGGCAGCGCGAGGTTCTGGAAGATCCGGGCGACGCCGAGCTCGGCGATCTTGTGCGGGGGCAGGGCGGTCAGCTCGTGCGTGCCGAAGCGGACGCTGCCGGAGGTCGCCCGGTAGACCCCGGAGAGCACGTTGAAGCAGGTGGACTTGCCGGCGCCGTTGGGGCCGATGACGGCGTGGACGGTACCGGGGCGGACGGTGAAGGAGACGGCGTCGAGGGCGGTGAGCCCGGCGAAGCGGACGGTGAGGTCGCGGACTTCGAGGGCCTCGGGGGCGGCGGGGGCCTCGGGACGCTCGGGGTGCTCGGCTGTGGGGGTCATCGCTTCGTGGCCTCCTGCCAGCGGGAGAGCACCGGGTGGACGGTGGCGGCGGTCGCCGCGTCGGCGGCGGCGTCCTCGTCCACCACGCCCAGGTAGCGGCGGCGGACCTCGTCGGAGGCGGCGAGTTCGGCGGCCGGTCCCGAGAGGGTGACCTCGCCGACCTCCAGGACGTACGCCCGGGTGGCGAGCCGCAGCGCGAGCGCCGCGTTCTGTTCGACGAGGAGCACGGCGGTGCCCTGGGCGTTGATCTCGCGGATCGTGTCGGCGATCCGGGCGGCCATCAGCGGGGCGAGGCCGAGCGAGGGCTCGTCCAGGAGCAGCAGCTTCGGCGAGGCCATCAGGGCCCGGCCGACGGCGAGCATCTGCTGCTCGCCGCCGGAGAGGAGCCCGGCGCGCTGGTGGGCGCGCTCGGCGAGGACGGGAAAGAGCTCGTGGACCCGTTTCAGGGCCGTCGCCTTCGCCGCGCGGTCGCCGCTCGCGCCGAGCGCCCCGGCGCGCAGATTGTCCTCGACGGTCATCCGCGCGAAGACCTGCCGCCCTTCCGGCACCTGGGAGACCCCGGCGGCGACGACCCGGTCGGGGGCGAGCCCGCCGATCGGGCGGCCGCCGAAGGTCACGGTGCCGGAGGTAACGGCTCCGCCGTGGAACGACAGTGTGCGCGAGACGGCTCGCAGCAGCGTGGACTTGCCCGCTCCGTTGCCGCCGAGGACGGTGACGACTCCGCCCTCCGGCACGGTGAGCGACACCTGCCTCAGCGCACGTACCGGTCCGTATCCCGCCGACAGGTCCGCTACCTCGAGGGCGAGTGCGGTCCCTCCCATGGCTCCCCTTCCGTGGCCCGTTCAGTGGCGCTCACCCCAGCACCGCGCTGCCCGCCCGTCCACGTGCGGCGGCCGAAACGCTGCCGGTGACCAGCGGGCGCGGCGGTGGGTTGTGCACGCGCACAACACCGCGTGTCAGGGGCCTGTCGGGAAGGGGGCGGGGGTGGCATCCTCCGGGCATGGGACGGCGCAGACCGCGGACCGGCGACGACTGGAAGCTGCTGTCGGAGGCGTGCACGGCGCTTCTGGAGCGGCTGCCGGAGCTGGTGGACGAGCATCTGAGGGAGTTGCACGAGTACGAGCCGGCGTACGGCCGGATCGTGCCGTACGACCAGCACTGGCGTGAGGCCCAGGAGGCCCTGCGGATCGGGATCGAGATGATCTCGGCGCCGCGGGACTCGCCCCGGCGGGACCTGGAGCACGCGGACGAGCTGGGGCGGCGGCGGGCGGAGCAGGGCATGCCGCTGGAGCTGGTCGTGCACGCGTACCGGCATGCGGGGCAGCTGGTGTGGGACGCGCTGATCGAGGACGCGTCGGGGTTTCCGTCCCGGCTCGCCGCGCTGACGCAGTCGGCGACGATCATGTGGTCGGCGGTGGACGCGCAGGCGGACACGGCGTCGGAGGCGTACCGGGCGACGGAGCTGGAGCTGCGGCGGCGTACGGACGAACAGCTCCAGGCGCTCCTGGACGCGCTGCTCCACGGGCAGCGCTCGCCCGAGGTCACGTCACGGGCGGCGGCGGGCCTGGACCTGCCGGAGCACGGGCGGTACGCGGTGGTGGTGCTGCGGCACGACCGCCGGGAGGTGCCGGAGCCGTTCCACCGGCGGCTTCAGGGGGCCGGGGTGCGGTTCCTGTGGCGGATGGGCGCGGACTGCGAGTTCGGGGTCGTGTCGC
The DNA here is from genome assembly GCF_040638605.1 of Streptomyces sp. NPDC026092. Lineage (NCBI taxonomy): Bacteria > Bacillati > Actinomycetota > Actinomycetes > Kitasatosporales > Streptomycetaceae > Streptomyces > Streptomyces sp. NPDC026092. The sequence continues at coordinate 34,725 of NZ_JBEZYN010000001.1, read as the reverse complement.
TGACGGAGGGCACGGGCCTGGACGCGCTGTCGGAGCTCCTGGAGGGGCGGTGCCCGGGTCCGGGCGGGATCAGCCCGGTGGTGACGGGGCTGGCCGAACTGGGCCGGGCGCGGCGGCTCGCGGAGCTGGCGCTGCGGACGAGTCCGCCGGAGTCGCGGCAGATCGTCCGCCTCGACCGCCGGATGGCGGGGGCGCTGGTGGTGGGGCAGCCGGAGCTGGCGGGCCTGCTGGTGGCGGACGTCCTGGGGGCGCTGCTGGAGCTGGACCCCTCGGATCGGGCGATCCTGCTGGAGACGCTGGACGTCTGGCTGGACTGCGAGGGCTCTGCCGGGCGGGCGGCGTCCCGCCTGTACTGCCACCGGAACACGGTCTTCAACCGCCTGCGCCGCTTGGAGCAACTGACCGCGAGGTCCTTGTCCCGCCCGAGGGACCTGACGGAGATGACCCTGGCGCTGGACGCGTTCCGCTTGACGGGGGTGGGGGCGGGGTGAGGCGGGCGGGCCCCGTGCCGGGCGGCGGGTGCGCCTCGCCGGGACCTGGGCCGACCGCCGCCGGTGCGGCGGGGCCGGGGGCTTCCCGCCCGGTGGGCGGGGGCATCTCCCCCACCCCACCCCTTCCCGAAACCCTGCCGGGGCTGGTGGGCGTGAGGGGGTAGGTGCGGGGCTGCGCCCCGCGTCCCTGCCGGGGGCGCCGCCACACGGTCGCGGGGGCGGGCGGGGCCCACAGCTGCGGATGTGGGGGTACCCCTGCCACGTGGCCGGTGGCGGGGGTGAGCCACGCGTACCGCTGCGGGCAGGGCGGCAGCTTCGCACCGCCGGACCCCGCCGCGCTGGACGGCAGCCGCGCACTGGCGGCGACCCCGCCCCGCTGTGGGCAATCGTCCCGCTGGGGCGGGACGGGTGGGCACAGCGGGACGGCGCCCTGGCGGGCGCGTGCGCTCCGTGGGCCCGGCTGCGGCAGCTTCGCGCCGCGGCCGCGAGAGGGCCTCGCCCAGGGGCTACGCCAAGTAGTCCCTGGCGATGGTTGCCGCTACCTCTTCCAGCAAGGGGCCCGCGTTCGGGATGGACTTGGACGGGTCCGGTTCCAGAGCCGAGAGGGGGTAGGCGCGGCTGATGCCTGCCGTCGTCAGGGCGGTCTCCGTCAGGGCCAGGCGGCCGCAGACCGCTACGACCTCCTTGCCCGCCGCGCGGGCCGCCGCCGCGACGCCCGCCGGGGCCTTGCCGTGGAGGGTCTGTTCGTCCAGGGAGCCCTCGCCCGTGATGACGAGCGTGGCCCGGTCGAGGGCCGGGGCGAAGCCCAGGACGTCCAGCATCAGCTCGATGCCCGGGCGGAAGCTCGCGTTCAGGCCGACGAGCGCGCCGTACCCGATGCCGCCCGCGCCGCCCGCGCCCGGCGCGACCGCGCACTCGGACGCCTTGGGGCCGATGGCCTTCTCCAGGACCGTCACGAAGTGCGTGAGCGCCGCGTCGAGGGTCTGCACGTCCTCCGGGGTCGCGCCCTTCTGCGGGCCGTAGACCGCCGGCGCGCCCTTCGGGCCCGTCAGGGGGTTGTCCACGTCGCTCGCCAGGATCAGGTCCACCGAGGCGAAGCGCTCGTCCAGGCCCGACAGGTCCGCCGTCGCCAGGGACGACAGGGCCGCTCCGCCCGGGCCCACCGGCTCGCCCGCCTCGTCCAGGAAGACCGCGCCCAGCGCGGCCAGCATACCGGCGCCGCCGTCCGTCGTCGCGCTGCCGCCGACGCCGAACACGATCGTCGTCGCGCCCGCGTCCAGCGCCGCGCGCAGCAGCTCGCCCGAGCCGTAGGTCGTCGACGTCAAAGGCGCGAACACGCCCGTCGGCAGGAGCTGGAGGCCCGAGGCCTCCGCCATCTCCACGACCGCCGTCGTGCCGCGCAGCGCGAACGCCGCCGTCACCGGGTCGCCGACCGGCCCGGTCACCCGTACCTCACGGCGTTCGAAACCGGCCGCCACCGCGGCCGCGACCGTACCGTCGCCGCCGTCCGCCACCGGCAGGGTCTCCACTTCCAGCTCCGGGACGACCCGTCGCAGACCTGCTGTGACCCGCTCCGCGACCTGTACGGCCGTGAGCGAGCCCTTGAACTTGTCGGCCGCGACGAGTACGCGTGCGACCTCAGTTACTGCTCCGTCCGTCACCTTGCATCCCTTGCTTTCGAACGTGCAGTCGCGCCGTGGCCGACCCTATCCGCACCCCCAGACGGCGTGCCACCCCCTGATAAGGCGATATTCCGCACCATAGTGGGGCCATATGAGCTCGGAATCGGATCCGATCGATCAAAAGTCCCTCGGCCCCGGCCCCGCCGCCCCCGCCCCCGACCTCACCGTCGTGGGCATCGGCGTCGCCGCCGTCGTCGCCATGGTCGCCTGGGCCGCCCTCGGCAAGGACTCCTTCGACAGCGCCTCGACCTCCGCGCTCAGCTGGGTCCTGAACAACTTCGCCTGGCTCTTCGTGATCGCCGCCGACACCTTCCTGGTCCTGTGCGTGGTGATCGCCGTCAGCCGTTACGGACGGATCCGGCTCGGGCCCGACGACTCGGAGCCCGAGTTCACCAACCTGGCCTGGATCGCCATGATGTTCAGCGCCGGCATGGGCATCGGTCTGATGTTCTACGGGGTCGCCGAGCCGCTCCAGCACTATCTGTCGCCGCCCCCGGCGAGCGGCGCCGCGCCCGGCACCGGTGCGGCCGCCCTCAACGCCATGGAGTACTCGTTCTTCCACTGGACGCTCACCCCGTGGGCCATCTACGGCATCGCGGGCCTCGCCCTTGCCTACGCGGGCTTCCGCAAGGGCCGGGGCTCGCGGCTGAGCTCCGCGTTCGTCCCGCTGATCGGCGCCCGCAGGGCGGCGGCGTGGCAGGGGCAGGCGATCGACCTGCTCGCCGTCTTCGCGACCGTCTTCGGCACGGCGACCAGCCTCGGCGTGGGCGCGCTCCAGGTCTCCAAGGGCCTCAACCTGACGATGGACGTCGAGGACTCCACGGCCACCCAGCTGATCATCATCGCCTCACTCTCCGCCGCCTTCGTCCTGTCGGCGTTCTCGGGGCTGCACAAGGGCGTGAAGTGGCTGTCGACGATCAACATCGTCCTCGCCGCGTGTCTGATGCTCTTCGTCTTCCTCCTCGGCCCGACCGTCTACATCCTGGACTCCATCCCCGCCTCCCTCGGCGGCTATCTGCACGAGCTGCTGCCGATGGCGAGCCGTACGGGCGCCTTCACCGACCCCACCTGGCTGGGCGCGTGGACGATCTTCTACTGGGCGTGGTGGCTGTCCTGGGCGCCGTTCGTCGGCACGTTCATCGCCCGGATCTCGCGCGGCCGCACCATCCGGGAGTTCCTCATCGGGGTGCTGCTCGTGCCGAGCGGGGCGACGGTCGTCTGGTTCTGCGTGATGGGCGGGACGGCCGTCCGGCTGGAGTCGACCGGCGCGGCGGATCTCGCGGGGGCGGTGCAGGACGGGGCGGAGGCCTCGCTCTTCGCGATGCTGGACGCCCTGCCGATCGGCACGCTGACGTCGGTGATCGCGATGCTCCTGGTCATGACGTACTTCGTCACCAGCGCGGACTCGGCATCCCTGGTGATGGGCTCCCTGACGAGCCGTGGGTCGCTCCACCCGCCCACCTGGCTCGTCGTCACCTGGGGCATCCTCATGGCCGCCGTCGCCGCGGTCCTGCTGGTGGCGGGCGGTCTGAACTCGCTGCAGACTGCGACGATCCTCGTGGCGCTGCCGTTCGTGCTCGTGATGCTGGCGCTCTGCTGGGCCCTGCTGAAGGAGCTGCGCGAGGACCCGGGCGCCGGCCCGGCCCGGCACCACGCGCTGCACGGCGTAGGGGACGCGGTGCGCGCGATGGTGGGTGACGCGATGACCGAGCAGGGCGCCGCGCGCCATCACCGCCTGCGCCGCGCGGCGAAGTCCCGCAGCGACACCGATGACGAGGGCTAGCGTGTTCGGCGGGCGGGGTGGGGGCGCAGCCGGTAGACCGGATGTATGGCGTTCAAGGAGAGCGAACTCGGCGACCGCATCCTCGGTGGCTGGACGGGGCGGATCGCCGGGAACATGCTCGGCAAGCCCGTCGAGCGCGGCGATCTGTGGACGCCCGAGCTCATCGACCAGTACCTGCGCGTCACGGACGCCCTCCCGCTCACCGACTACCTGCCCCCACCCCCGCCCGACGCCCTGGCCCAGGGGTTCGAGCTGCGGCCCGAGTGGCCGCAATGCGTACGCGGGCGGATCCGGGAGAGCTGCCGGGACGACGACGTCGACTACTCGATCCTCGGCCTGCACCTCCTGGAGACCCGGGGGTTCGCCTTCACGACCGAGCAGGTGGGCGAGGTCTGGCTGCTGCGGCTGCCGTACCTCCAGACGTTCACCGCCGAGCGGACCGCCTACCGCAACCTCGCCAACGGGCTGAAGCCGCCGCTCACCGCCACGTACGACAATCCGCACCAGGAGTGGATCGGCGCGCTGATCCGGGCCGACGTGTACGGCTGGACCTCCCCCGGCGACCCCCGCCGCGCCGCCTCGCTCGCCCGCAGGGACGCGGTGCTGTCGCACACGGGGAACGGGGTGTACGGAGCGATGTGGGCGGCCGCCCTGATCGCCGCCGCCTTCACCGCGCCGGACGTCCGCACCGCCCTGGAGACGGCGCTCGAACGGATCCCGGCGAGCAGCCGACTGGCGCGCACGGTCCGACACGCGATGGCGCTGCACGAGTCGGGCGTGGAATGGTCCGACGCCCTCGCCGAACTCGCGGAACGGACGGCAGGCCTGGGCTGGATCCACACCGTGCCGAACGCGGCGGTCCTCACGGCCGGACTGCTGTACGGAGGCGGCGACTTCACCGCCACGATCGCCCTGACCGTACGGGGCGGCCTGGACACCGACTCGAACGGGGCCACGGCCGGCTCGGTGGCGGGGGTGATGTGCGGGGCGGCGGCGATCCCGCCGCAGTGGTCGGAGCCGCTGCGGGACCGGGTGCGCAGTGCGGTGTTCGGCTTCGACCGGGTGCGGATCAGCGAGCTGGCCGAGCGGACGCTGCGGCTGGCTACGCTGACCGTATGACGACGAACGACTACGCCTTGTACATCGCCGGCCTGCCCCGCGTCCTCGCCGGAGCCGCCGCGCTCTTCCGGGACGGCGAGGGGCGCGTCCTGATCGTCGAGCCGAACTACCGCGAGGGCTGGACGCTGCCCGGCGGCACGATCGAGTCGGACGCGGGTGAGACGCCCCGTCAGGCGGCGCGCCGCGAGACGGCGGAGGAGATCGGCCTGGACCTGGAGCTGGGGGCGCTGCTCGCGGTCGACTGGGCGCACGGCACGGAGCGGCCGCCGATCGTGGCGTACATCTACGACGGCGGGGTGCTGCCGGACGAGCGGTTCGCCGCGATCCGGCTCCAGGAGGAGGAGTTGCTCTCCTGGAAGCTGATCGACCCCTCCGAGGCGCCCGCCCATCTCCCCGGCTCGCTCGGCCGGCGGGTGGTCGCGGCCCTCGACGCCCTGGCGCGCGGCGGCGGCCCGGTGGAGCTGGAGAACGGCCGCCCGGTCCGCTGAGCCCGGAGGCTAGAGGATGTCCGGCGGTACGCAGAGGACGGGTACGTGGGACATGTGCAGCAGCTTGTGCGGGGTCGAGCCCAGGAGCGCGCCGCGCATCGGGCTCTCGCCCCAGCTGCCGACCACGATGACGCGTGCGGCGTGCCGGTTCGCGGCGTCGATCAGGGCATCCGGGGGCTTCTTGTCGATCACCTCGACGACGGTCGGTACGCCCACCCGGTCGGCCTCCGTGACCGCGTGCCGCAGGCCGCTGCGGCCCGCCTCCCGGATGGCCGCCTGCTGGGACCGGTACTCCTCGCCCAGGGGACCGGGGACCGCGGCGCCGTAGACCAGGACGAGGGTCTCGTCGAAGGCGCGCGCCACCTCGACGGCGATCCGCAACGCGCGGGCGGCGCCGGGGGATTCGTCGTATCCCAGCACGACCGACATCTCAGCTCTCCTCGCCGGAGCCGGAGCCGGAGCCGTGGCCGTGGCCGTGGCCGTGGCCGTGCACCAGGTCGGGGTCGGCCACGCCGGGGCGTTCGCTCCAGAACGCCGGTGCCATGAAGCGTCGGACGATCATGATGACCACCCCGGTGAGGGCGATGCAGATGCCGATGACGAGCGGGGGCCCGAGGCCGAACCACGAGGTCCCGCTGTAGGAGTTGGCCGGGTCGGACATGTCCGAGACCGACTTCACGAGCAGCCAGGTCAGCAGTCCGGCGCCGACCAGCGGCCCGAGGCCGATCAGCAGGAAGTTGTGCACGCTCTCGAAGAGATGGCGGCGGTAGTACACGACGCAGGCCAGGCCCGTGAGCGCGTAGTAGAAGGAGATCAGCAGCGAGAGCGCGGTCAGCGAGTCGTAGAGGGCGTTGCTGCTGATCTGGTTCACCACGAGGTACCAGCCGATGGCGATGGCGGCGACCCACCAGGTGCTGACGTCAGGGGTACGGAAGCGCGGGCTGATGTGGCCGTAGTGCTCGGGCAGCGCCCGGCGGCGGGCCATGGACAGCGCGGTGCGCGAGGCCGGGATGATGGTGGTCTGGGTGGAGGCGATCGCCGACGTGGAGACCGCGATCAGCAGGATCCAGTCCCAGCCGCCCAGGACGTCCCCGGCGAGCTGGGCGAAGATGAACTCCTCCTCGTCCGCGTTCTCGGCGAGGAACGCGGGACCGGCGTAGGCGACGACCGCGAAGCCGACGGACACGTAGGTGACGAGCAGGATGACGGTCGACCAGAGGCCCGCCCGGCCGGGCGCGCTCGCCGAGTCCCTGACCTCTTCGGTGAGGTTGACCGCCGACTCCCAGCCCCAGTAGATGAAGACGCCCAGGAGCAGCCCGCCGGTCAGCGCGGCGCCGCCGGCGCCGAAGGGGTTGAGCCAGCTCCAGGAGGGCTCGGCCGACTCGTAGACGCTGGTGTCGGCGTAGACCGCGTAGAGCGCCACGGCGACGAAGATCAGCAGACAGGCGACCTGCGCCAGGATGAGGACGTTCTGCACCTTGGCCGACAGCTCGGTGCCGATGACGCACACGGCCGTCATCACGAGGATGAGGAGCACGGTGAGCAGTTGGCGTACGAAGGCGTTGTCCACCCAGCTGTCGAGTCCGAAGGCGAGCAGCGCGAAGCTCACGGCCACGTCGGCGAGCGAGCCGACGACCAGGACGCCGGTCATGGCGATGGCCCAGCCGCCGAGCCAGCCGGCCCAGGGGCCCATGGCGCGGGTGACCCACGAGAAGGTCGTGCCGCAGTCCTGGTCGACCTTGTTCAGGTAGTAGAACGCGGACGCGATGAGCAGCATCGGCACGAAGGACGCGAACATCACGCCGGGCGCGTAGATCCCGACCAGGGCGACGACGGGGCCGATGACGGCCGCGAGGGAGTAGGCGGGCGAGGTGGAGTTGAGTCCGATGACGAGGGCGTCGACGAACCCGATGGCATTCGCCTTCAGACCCGCGGGGCGCCCTGCGGGCGCGGCGTCCTCGGGGGCGGTTTCTTCGGTGGCCATAGGTCCCTCCGCCCCGGTCGTACCCGGACAGAACAGGGAGACTGCTGCCTTCATCGTAAGGAGGCCCCGTCCGCCCCGCATGTGCGGGAGGCCGGGCTCGACGGTCACTGTTCGCGCATGCCCCAGGGCGCGCCGTACTCCGTGAGCAGGTCGAGGAAGGGGGCCGGGGGCAGCGCCTCGGGGCCGAGGACGCCCCGGCCGCGCCAGGCCCCGGTCGCGAGGAGCTCGAGGGCGGCGACCGGGTTGACGGCGGTCTGCCACACGACGGCCTGGCTGCCGTACTCGCGCATCGACCACTGGTTGTCGACCACGTGGTACAGGTACACCTCCCTGGGCCGGCCGTCCTTCGTGCCCTTCACCCAGGTGCCCGCGCAGGTCTTGCCGTGCATGCGGTCGCCGAGGGTCGCGGGGTCGGGCAGACAGGCGGCGACGACGTCGCGCGGGGAGACGGCGGCCTCGCCGTCGGCGCCGTGCACGGTGACCGGGTCCGTGCGGTCGAGGCCCAGCTTGTGGAGGGTGCGCAGGACGCCGATGAACTCCTCGCCGAGGCCGTACTTGAAGGTGACGCGGCGGGCCTTCACCCATCGGGGGACGAGGAGCACCTCCTCGTGTTCGACGTTCACGCACTCCACGGGCCCGATGCCCTCGGGGAAGTCGAAGACCTCCGGCTCGCTGAACGGCTCGGTGGTGAACCAGCCGCGCCCCTCCTCGTAGACGACGGGCGGGTTCAGGCACTCCTCGATGGTCGTCCAGATGCTGAAGGACGGGGCGAAGTCGTAGCCGTCGACGACCAGGTTCGCGCCGTCGCGGACGCCGATCTCCTCGATCTCGTCGAAGAGCGTGTCGGCGGCGTGCCGGGCGAAGACGTCCGCGAGGCCGGGTTCCACGCCCATGCCCACCAGGGCGAGCCGGTCCGCCGCCTCCCACTCGGCGGCCCGGTCGAACTGCGCGTCCCCCAGCTTCACTCCGCACTCCTCGTACGGACGCGTGGGGTGCGGCCGGGACAGGGACATCGCCATGTCGAGGTAGTGGGCGCGTTCGGCGAGCGCGGCCTCGAAGAGCGGCAGGACGAAGCGGGGATCGGTGGCGTTGAGGAGGACGTCGCAGCGGTGCTCGGCGAGGGCCGCCCGTACCGCGGCCGGGTCGGAGGCGTCGAGCCGGGCGGCGGTGAAGCGGCGCTCGTCCGCGCCGAGGGCGGCGACGGCGGCCTCGGCCCGCCTCGGGTCGTAGTCGGCGACGACGACGTGCTCGAAGAACGAACGGCGGGCCGCGATCCTGGTGATCGCCGTGCCCACACCGCCCGCCCCGACCATGAGGACGCGCATGAGACCGCACTCCTTCGTCGACCGGTGCGGCACCGCTCCGTTCGCAGAAGGGAGCCGGCACCGCCTCCCTCCCGATGATGCCGTCTCGCCCGCGGTTCAGCGCGGGGTGTGCTCGCCTCCGTCGCGGGTGGCCGCGCGGAAGCGGGCGAGGCGGTCGGCGAGGTCCGGCGGCCAGAGGGCCTCGTCGGCGGCCGCGAGCTCCTCGGGGCTCCACCAGCGTCCGTACTGGATGCGATCGGCCGCGTGCGCGGCGGTCAGGTCCCCGGCCGGTTCGCGGCGCGGCCCGTACGCCACGTAGACGTGCTCGTGCTGTCGTACGCGCACGCCGACGCGGGTGAAGTCGTGCTCCCAGGTGAACAGCAGCTCGCCGGGTTCGATCCCCTCCCAGCCCGTCTCCTCCCGCAGCTCGCGCACCGCACCCTCCCGGGGGCTCTCCCCCGGTTCGAGCCCGCCGCCGGGCATCGCCCAGTGCACGCCGTCCGCGTCGTTGTCGTAGCGGAAGAGGAAGACGGCGCCGTGGGGGTCGAGGACGGCGATCCGGGCGGCGCGGCGCGGGGTGGGGCGTGGGGTGGGCATGGCGGGAACGTAGCAGCCGGTAATCCGTTCGCGGGAGGCGTTCGGACCGGCCTACGCTCGGCCCCATGACCATGGTCGCGATTCTCAGCGGAGCCGGCATGTCCACGGACTCCGGCATCCCCGACTACCGGGGCCCCGACGGGGTCTGGACCCGCGACCCGGAGGCCGAGAAGCTCGCCACGTACGAGCACTACATGGCCGACGCCGACGTCCGGCGCCGTGCGTGGCGGATGCGGCTCGACGGGCCGGTGCTGCGGGCCGAGCCGAACGCGGCGCACCGGGCGATCGCCGGGTTCGAGCGGACCGGGAACCCGGTGCGGGTGATCACGCAGAACGTGGACGGGCTGCATCAGATCGCCGGGCTCTCGGAGCGCAAGGTCCTCGAACTGCACGGCTCCGCACGGTCGGTGGTGTGCACGGCGTGCCACGCCCGCTCCTCGATGGAGGAGGCGCTCGACCGGGTGCGGGCCGGTGAGGACGATCCGAAGTGCTCGGTGTGCGGCGGGATCCTGAAGTCGGCGACGGTGATGTTCGGGCAGCGCCTTGATCCGGTCGTGCTGGCCAACGCGATGTCCATCGCCAAGGGCGCCGAGGTGTTCATCGCGGTCGGTACGAGCCTCCAGGTGCAGCCGGCCGCCTCGCTCGCGGGGATCGCCGCCGAGCACGGGGCGCGGCTGATCATCGTGAACGCCCAGCCCACCCCGTACGACGAACTCGCCGACGAGATCGTGCGCGAGCCGATCGGCACGGCGCTGCCGGCGCTCCTGGAGCGGCTCCGCTGAGCGGGATCTAGAACAGCGCGTCCTCGGGCGCCGCGGCTCCCGACTCGAAGGCCAGCAGCCGCCGTTTGCGGTCGAGGCCGCCGCCGTAGCCGGTCAGGGAGCCGCTCGCGCCGACGACGCGGTGGCACGGTACGACGATGCTGACCGGGTTCTTGCCGTTGGCGAGGCCGACGGCGCGCGAGGCCCCGGGGTTGCCGAGCTCCTCGGCCAACTCGCCGTAGCTGCGGGTCTCGCCGTACGGGATGCGGCACAGCAGCTCCCAGACGCGGAGCTGGAACGGGGTGCCGATCAGCTTCAACGGCAGCTCGAAACGGTTGAGTTCACCGGCGAAGTACGCGTCGAGCTGGCGGACCGTCTCGCCGAAGGGGCGCGGGTCCGGTGCGCCGAAGGTCTCCTCGGCGGGGCGGTGGCGCTGGCCGGTCATGTGGATACGGCTCAGGACGCCGTCGACGGCGACCAGGGTCAGCGCGTCGTACGGGCTGTCGATGACGGTGTGACGGACGTCGGTCATGGCTTCCTCAGGACGGGAGGTGGTTGATCGGGTGGCTGTCGGTGGCCCAGAGGTACTGGACGGCGTACGCGCGCCAGGGGCGCCAGCGGGCGGCGCGGGTGGTGAGCGCGGCGGGGGTGGAGGGCAGGCCTAGGCCTTCGGCGGCGCGGCGGACGCCCAGGTCGCCGGGGAGGAAGGCGTCGGGGTCGCCGAGGGCTCGCATGGCGATGACCTCCGTGGTCCAGGGGCCGAAGCCGGGCAGGGCGTGGAGCCGGGCGCGTGCCTCGTCCCAGTCGGTGGCCGGGCCGAGGCTCAGGGAGCCGTCGGCGAGGGCCCCGACGAGGGTGAGGAGGGTCGTGCGGCGGCTGCGGGGCAGCGCGAGGGAGTCGGGGTCGAGGCCGGCGAGCGCCTCGGGGGTCGGGAAGAGGTGGGTGAGGCCGCCCTCGGGGTCCTCGACGGGGACGCCGTGCGCGGTGACGAGCCGGGCGGCGTGGGTGCGGGCGGCGGCCGTGGAGACCTGCTGGCCGAGCACGGCCCGTACGGCGAACTCGGCCGCGTCGACGGTCCTCGGCACGCGCCGCCCGGGCGCCCGCTCGACCAGCGGGGCGAGCAGCGGGTCCGTGCACAGTTGTTCGTCGACGGCGACCGGGTCGGCGTCGAGGTCGAGCATCCAGCGGCAGCGGCTGATGGCGAGGGTCAGGTCGCGGGGGTCGGTGAGGGAGAGCCGGCAGGCGATGTGGTCGGTCCTGGGGGTGAGGGCGACGATGCCGTGGCCGTGGGGCAGGGTCAGGGTCCGCCGGTACGCGCCGTCCCGCCACTCCTCCACGCCGGGGACGGCGGTCGCGGCGAGGTGGCCGAAGAGGTTGGAGGGGTTGAGCGGGGCGCGGAACGGCAGCCGGAGCGCGATGACGCCCGGGGTGCTCGGTGTGTCGGCGGGGACCGGTGAGCGGGCCGCTCGGGTGCGCAGCTCCCCGGGGGTGAGCGCGAAGACCTCGCGGACGGTGTCGTTGAAGGTCCGGATGGAGGCGAACCCGGCCGCGAAGGCGATCTCGGCCATCGGCATCGGCGTCGTCTCGATGAGCAGCCGCGCGGTCTGGGCGCGCTGGGCGCGGGCCAGGGCGAGCGGTCCCGCGCCGAGTTCGGCGAGGAGCTGGCGTTCGATCTGGCGGGTGGAGTAGCCGAGCCGGGCGGCGAGCCCGGGCACGCCCTCGCGGTCCACGATGCCGTCCTGGATCAGCCGCATGGCCCGGGCGACGGCGTCGGCGCGGACGTTCCACTCCGGGGAGCCGGGGCTGGTGTCGGGGCGGCAGCGCTTGCACGCCCGGAACCCGGCGCGCTGGCAGGACGCGGCGCTCGGGTGGAACACCATGTTCTCGGCCTTCGGCGGGACGACCGGGCAGCTGGGACGGCAGTAGATCCGGGTGGTCAGGACGGCCGTGAAGAACACGCCGTCGAAGCGGGCGTCCTTCGACCTGACGGCCCGTACGCAGCGCTCGGTGTCGGTGTACATGGCTCCATCGTCGAGGACCGCGGACGCGTCCGCTGGCGAGAAAACGACATGGACCTCGCCTGACCGGGCACGCGCCGGACCTCCCGGCTCGCCTCGGGTCCCGCCCGGTGGCCCGGTCCGCCTCGATATCCGACCGTGAGGGGAGCAGCATGGAAGCAGTGGATCCCCGAGGCCGCCGGCGGGCCGAGGAACCGAGGAAGTGGACGGGTGACTGCACAAACCCTGACGACAGCCGAATCACCGAGAAGCACCCCATGAGCGGACGGCTTGGCCATCGGCCCAAGGGGCTGGGGCTGCGCAGTGTCGCGGGGCAGGTGTTCGCGCTCCAGGCGGTCATCGTCGTGGTGCTGGTCACCGTGGGCGCGCTCGCCCTGATCTTCCAGGCCAGGTACAACACGGAGACCGACGCGCGCAACCGCTCCCTCGCCGCGGCGGAGGCCTTCGCGCACGCCCCCGGGCTCCTCGAGGCCCTGCGGGCGCCCGACCCGAGCGCCGAGCTCCAGCCGCGGGCCGAGAGCGCCAGGACGGCCGCGGGGCTCGACTTCCTCGCAGTGATGACCCCGGACGGGATCCGCTACACCGACTCCCGGCCCGAGCTGATCGGACAACGCACCACCGGTGACATCGCGCGGGCCCGTGGGGGCGAGTCGTTCACGGAGATCTTCCACGGTGAGCCGTCGGACGCGGTCCGGGCCATCGTCCCGGTGCGCACCGACGACGGTGACATCGTGGGCCTGGTCAGCACCGGCATCGACGTCGAGAACGTCGGCAACGTCGTCGAGGGCCAGCTGCCGCTGCTGCTCGGTACGGCCGCGGGCGCGCTGCTGCTCGCGGTGGGCGGCGCGGCGCTGGTGAGCCGGCGGCTGCGCCGGCAGACCCACGGGCTCGGGCCGGTCGAGATGACCCGGATCAACGAGCACCACGAGGCGGTCCTGCACGCCGTGCGCGAGGGCGTGCTCATCATCGACGCGGACCGGCGGCTGCTGCTCGCCAACGACGAGGCCAGGCGGCTGCTCGACCTCGGGCCCGACGCCGAGCGGCGGCACGTCACCGAGCTGGGTCTCGATCCCCGTACCGCCGCGCTGCTCTCCGCCGACCGGGTCGTCAACGACGAGGTGCATCTGGCGGGCGACCGGCTGCTCGCGGTCAACGTACGCCCCACCAAGCCGTACCGGGGCCGCCCCACCGGCACCGTGATGACGCTGCGGGACTCGACCGAGCTCGCCAGCCTCTCCGGCCGCGCCGAGGTCGCCAGGGGGCGGCTGTCGCTGCTGTACGAGGCGGGGGTGCGGATCGGCACCACCCTGGACGTGGTGCGGACCGCCGAGGAGCTGTCGGAGGTGGCGGTGCCGCGCTTCGCCGACTTCGTCACGGTGGAGCTGCCGGAATCGGTGCTGCGGGGCGAGGAGCCGTCGCGGGCGCTGAGCGAGATGCGGCGGACCGCGCTGCGGGGCGTCCGCGAGGAGCATCCGTTCCAGCCGGTGGGCGACCGGATCCGGTGCGTCGTGCCGACCACCCCGATGGCGCAGGCGCTCGACAGCGGTCACGCCGTGCTGGTGGCCGATCTGTCCCAGGCGGACGGCTGGCGGGCCCAGGATCCCGAGGGCGCCCAGGGGGCCCTCGACTACGGGCTGCACTCGCTCGTCGCGGTGCCCGTGGTCGCCCGGGGCGTGGTCCTGGGCATGGCGAACTTCTGGCGTTCGGAGACCGAGGAGCCGTTCGGGGAGGAGGACCTGAACTTCGCCGAGGAGCTGACGGCACGCGCCGCGGTCTCCATCGACAACGCTCGCCGCTTCACCCGCGAGCACGAGATGGCGGTGACCCTCCAGCGCAGCCTGCTCCCCCGGATCCTGCCCGACCTGTCGGCCGTGGACGTGGCGTTCCGGTATCTGCCCGCCAAGGCGGGGGTCGGCGGCGACTGGTTCGACGTGATCCCGCTGCCGGGTGCCCGGGTGGCGCTCGTCGTCGGCGACGTGGTCGGGCACGGGCTGCACGCGGCGGCCACCATGGGCCGGCTGCGGACGGCGGTCCTCAACTTCTCCACCCTGGACCTGCCGCCGGACGAGCTCCTGGGCCACCTCGACGAGCTGATCGACCGGATCGACCGGGGCCCGGCGGAAGGCGGCCCGGAGGGCGGCACCACGACCGACGGCGGTACGGGGGCCGCCCAGGGCGGCGAGGGGCAGGAGCGGATCACCGGCGCCACCTGCCTGTACATCATCTACGACCCCGCCGACGGCCGCTGCACCATGGCCCGGGCCGGGCACCCCGGGCCCGCACTCGTCCATCAGGACGGCCTGGTCGAGTACCCCGAGCTGCCCGCGGGCCTTCCGCTCGGGGTGGGCGGGATGCCGTTCGAGACGACCGAGCTGTACCTGCCCGAGGGCTCGCGTCTGGTGCTGTTCACCGACGGCCTCCTGGAGGACCGCGACCGGGACTTCGACACCGGTCTCGCGCTGCTGCGCGACGCGCTGGGCACCACGGCCCGCAGCCCCGAGCAGGCCTGCGCCGACGTCCTGACGAAGGTGCTCGTGCCCGCGCCGGACGACGACATCGCGCTGCTCGTCGCCGACACCCGCCGCCTCGAACCCGAGCGGATCGCGGAGTGGGACGTTCCGCCGGACCCGGCGGAGGTCTCCCGGATCCGGGGCGCGGGCGCGGCGCAGCTCGCCGCCTGGGGCCTGGACGAGGTCGCGTTCACGGCCGAGCTCATCCTCAGCGAGCTCATCACCAATGCCATCCGGTACGGCGCCGAGCCCATCCGGGTCCGGCTGCTCCGCGACCGCCGGCTGATCTGCGAGATCTCCGACGGCAGCAGTACGGCCCCGCACCTGCGGTACGCGGCGACCACCGACGAGGGCGGCCGCGGGCTCTTCCTCGTGGCGCAGTTCGCCGAGCGGTGGGGCACCCGCTACACCGACCGGGGCAAGGTCATCTGGGCCGAACTGCCCCTGACCACCGCCGGCTCGGAGCTGCCGCCGCTGCCGGAGCCGGACCTGGACGCCCTGGAGGACCTCGCCTGGTGAGCCGGGGCCCGGCCCCTGCGGGCGGACGTCACCTCAAAGAGACGTACGGGCCAGCAGCACCGCCACGTCGTCCGGGGGCGCGCAGGGCAGGAGCTGGTCGAGGATGGCGTCGCAGACCTGGCTGAGCGGCCGTTCGAGGTCGACCAGTGCCTCGGCGAGCCGGTCCATGCCCTCGTCGAGGTCGCGGTCCCGGGCCTCGATGAGGCCGTCGGTGTACAGCACCAGGAGGCTGCCCGGGGGCAGCAGCACCTCCTCGGTGGCGAAGTCCTGGCCGCCGGTGCCGAGCGGGGTGCCGGGCGGCCCCTCCAGGAAGGTGATCAACCCGTCGGCGGTGGCCACGGCCGGTGGCGGGTGTCCGGCGCGGGCGAGGACGACGCTGCCGGTGGCCGCGTCGTGGACCGCGTACACGCAGGTCGCCATCTCGTCCTCGCCCAGGTCGGCGACGACGGCGTCGAGGGAGCGGAGCAGCTCCGCGGGGGGCACGCCGTGCCGGGCGAGGGTCCGTACGGCCGTACGGAGCTGGCCCATGACGGCCGCCGCGTGGATGCCGTGGCCCATGACGTCGCCGATGACGAGCCCGGTCCTGCCCTCGGGCAGGGAGATCACGTCGAACCAGTCGCCGCCGACGTCGTGGTCGCTCGCGGGCAGGTAGCGGCCGGTCAGCTCCAGGCCTTCGGCCTTGGGCAGGACGTTGCTGGTGAGGCTGCGCTGGAGGGTGAGGGCGGCCTCGCGCTGGGTGGTGTACAGGCGGGCGTTGTCGATGTTCAGGGCGGCGCGGGCGACGAGTTCGTCGATGAGGACGAAGTCCTGTTCGTCGAAGATCTCGCGGTCGTAGAGCCGGGTCACGGAGACGGTACCGAGCACCTTGCCGCGGGCGACGAGCGGCACGATGCGGGCGCAGCCGATGCTGGCCTCGAAGTAGGCGCGCAGGGGTTCGGTGCGCGGGTCGGGGAAGAGCGCGGGCAGGTCGGAGTGGTAGAGGTTCATCGGCCGGGCGTCGGTGATGACCTGCTCGTACACCGTGCCCAGCGGGATCTGGAAGGTCTGTCCGGGGACGAGCACCGCGGTGGGGGCGGTCGGGTCGGGGAAGACGGCGGCGAGGCGGCGCAGCAGTCCGTGGGTGGAGGCGCCCGCGTCGTCGGGTTCGAGGACGGATTCGAGCAGCTGGACGTCGGCGGAGTCGGCGAGCTGCGGGACGAGGAGGTGGACGATCTCCTCGGCGGTCTGGCGCAGGTCGAGGGTGGTGCCGATCCGGGTGCCCGCCTCGGCGAGCAGGGCGAAGCGCCGGTTGGCCCGTTCGGCCTCGACGAGCGCCCGCTGGCCCTCGGTGATGTCGATGAGGGAGGCGATCAGGCCGAGCCGGCGGCCCGAGCCGTCGACCAGCGGGGCGTAGGAGCAGGACCAGGTGCGGTCGTGGTCGGGGTCGGCCGGGGTCCGGCCGGTGCGGCGTACGTCGACGACGGCCCGGCCGCTCTCCAGGACCTGCCGCATGGTCGCTTCCAGGGCGACGGCGTTGACGCCGGGCACGACCTCGGTGAGCCGCTTCCCGAGGTGTTCGGCGGGCAGGAGGCCGTTCATCCGCGCCAGGGCGTCGTTGACGCGGATGAACTTCAGGTCGGTGCCGAGGGTGGCGAGGCCGATCGGCGACTGGGTGAAGAGGCTCTGGAGCGCGGCGAGCGAGTCCCGCATGCGCAGGACCTCGGAGGTCTCGACCGCGATGAGCATGGCCCCGGGCCGCCCCTGGGGGTCGACCTCGGGGACGATCCACATCTCCATGGTCACTTCGTGACCGTCCCGGTGCCGCACGGGCAGGGTGCCGACGACGGTCTCGCCGGAATGGACGCGCCGGGTCAGCTGGTCGGCGAGTTGCCGGTTGGCGTCGGGCACCAGAATGGGGGCGGCGGGGCGGCCGATCACGTCCTCGGGGCGGTATCCGAGCAGGTCCTGGGCGGCCAGCGACCACTCGACGACGCGCCCGTCCCCGTCCTCCCGCCAGAGGGCGATCGGGAGGACTTCCCGCAGGACACCGGCGTAACCGATGGCCGCCGGCGGTCGCTCCGGCATCTGGCTCGCCGACTCAGTAGTGTCCAACGGTTCGACCTAACCCCGGGGGGTGCTCTCCTACCCGATCACCCTATCCGAGCCCTAGTCACGGAGCCCTGCGGTACGGCTCCAGCGGGTGGCGGGGCGGCGACCGGGAAGCGGGGGCCACCCGGGAAGCGGGGGCCGCCCGGGAAGCGGGGCCGCCGGGGAAGCAGGGGCCGCTGGGGCAGTGGGGCCGCCGGGGAAGCGGGGCCGCCGGGGGTTCCGCCGTCACCGACCCGCCGGTAACTTGGCGCCGCCCACTCCCCACCGTCCTGGCAGGTACGAGATGCAGAGCTTGTTACGCACAGCCCGAGGCGCCCTGCTCGTGGGCGCCCTGCTGGTCCCGGCCGTCGTGCCGGGCGCCGCCGCGGCGCAGCCCGGCCCCTCCTCCGTGACCCCCTCCGCGGCGCCCGTCGCGGCCGCCGTCGACTGGACGCCGCCGCTGTCCACGCGCGGCCGGTACATCGTCGACGCCGACGGCGGCCGCTTCCGGCTCCGCTCCGCCAACTGGGACGGCGCCCAGGGCTCGTGGAACGGCTCGGGCGACATCGCCGACCCCGCCAACCACCACGCCGGGCAGAACGCGAACGGCATCCCGATCGGCCTGGACCGCACCCCGCTGTCCACGCTCCTCGCCGACTTCCGCGCCCTCGGCCTGAACAGCATCCGGCTGCCGTTCTCCAACGAGATGCTGCGCGCCACGGCGCCCGTGCCGGACTCGGCCGTCGCCGCCAACCCGGGGCTGCGCGGCAAGAACCCGCTCCAGGTCTTCGACGCCGTCGTCGCCGCCCTCACCGACGGCGGGTTCGCCGTCGTCCTCAACAACCACACCGTGACGACCCGTTGGTGCTGCGCCGTGGACGGCAACGAGCGCTGGAACAGCAGCGGTCAGTCCACCGCCCAGTGGGCCGACGACTGGGTCTTCATGGCCAAGCGCTACCGCGCCAACCCGCGCGTGGTCGGCGCCGACCTGTACAACGAGGTCCGCCGGGACATCTGGGACGACCCCAACTGGGGCCTCGGCGACAACCACGACTGGCACGCGGCCGCGCAGGAGGCGGGCGACCGCATTCTGGCCGAGGCCAACCCGGACCTGCTCATCGTGGTCGAGGGCATCAACTGGCAGGGCATCCCGGTGGACGGCCTCCCGCACGGCCGCCCCACCCTCACCCCGGTCCGTACCCTCTCGCACACCCTGGTCGTGTCCAACAAGCTCGTCTATTCGGCGCACTTCTACGGCTACACCGGCCCGAACCACAGCGGCGCCACCGGCATGGGCGAGACCACCGACCCCCGCTACCAGGACCTCACCCGCGAGCAGCTCCGCCAGGTCGTCCACGACCAGGCGCTCTACGTCTCCGCCGAGACCGGTACGCACTTCACCGCCCCGGTATGGGTCAGCGAGTTCGGCATCGGCGCCGACGAGCGTGTCGACAAGCCGCGCGCCTGGTTCGGCAACCTGACCGAGCTGCTGCGGGACGCCGACGTGGACTTCGCGTACTGGCCGCTGGTCGGCTGGAACAACGGCTCGGGCGGCGGGGACAGTTGGGCGCTGCTGCGGTACGACTCCGAGGGCCGGCGG
Source organism: Streptomyces sp. NPDC026092 (assembly GCF_040638605.1). NCBI lineage: Bacteria > Bacillati > Actinomycetota > Actinomycetes > Kitasatosporales > Streptomycetaceae > Streptomyces > Streptomyces sp. NPDC026092. The sequence continues at coordinate 15,802 of NZ_JBEZYN010000001.1, read as the reverse complement.
ACCGGCGTCCTGGACGCGGGCGACTGGCGCACCCCCGCCTGGAACGGCCTGGCCTCCACTCCGGGGCGCACCGGGCCCGTTCCCGTCTCCACGGCGTGGTACCAGCTCACGACCGACCACCGCGACCACAACGCCTCCCTGCGGGTGCGGGCCGGAGGCGACTGGGACAGCGGCGCCCGTAAGGCCGTCTGCCCCGACGGTTCGCGGCTCGCCGGGCTCAGCCACACCGGGGGCCGGGGCCTCTGCGTGAGCTCGGGGCTGCGGGCCGCCTCCGGCGGGCACACCGTCGTCCGCGACGAGTCGCACGTCCCGGCGGGCGGCGACTGGGCCTCGGGCTACACCAAGTATCAGTGCCCGTCAGGGCAGTTCCTCATCGGGTACAGCCTGCGGGGCGCCCGTGTCTCCGCCGCGCTGTGCGCCCCCGCGGGCACGGCGCTCCCGGCGGCCGCGGGCCGCACGCTGTGGTTCGACCGCGGCGACAACCGCCCGGCCGGCGCGCCCGGCGGCGAGTACGCGCAGGGCCACTACAAGGGGCAGTGCGCGCCGGGCGAGTACGCGGCCGGGATCGCGTTCACCACGCGGTTCGGGGCCCGGCCGTCGCCGGCAGCCCTGCTGTGCCGCCCGGCGGCGTAGCCGGGGAGTCCAGCGTGGCGGCGACGGCCTGCGCCAGGAACGGGATCCGGTGCGCGCAGACGCCCGCGATGTTGATGCGTCCGGCGTTCGTCCCGTAGACGCCGGACTGTCCGCGCATCCGGCGCATCTGCTCCGGTGTCAGAGGCAGCATGGAGAACATGCCCTTCTGGCGCCGGAGCGAGGCCGCCACGTCCGGGCAGCCGAGGGCCTCCAGGTGGGCGACGAGGTCGGCCCGGTTGGCGGCGATCCGGCCGCGCATGGCGTCGAGTTCGGCCCGCCAGGTGGCCCGTAGCCCGGCGTCCTCCAGGACGGTGGCGACGACGGCCGCGCCGTGGTCGGGCGGCATCGAGTACAGGACGCGGGCGGCGTTCTGCAGGGCCGTCTCGACGTGTCGCAGCGTCTGCCGTGACGGGCCGAGGACGATGGCGCAGCCGGTGCGGTCGCTGTAGAGGCCGAAGTTCTTGGAGCAGCTGACGGCGATCAGGACCTCGGGCAGCCGGTCGGCCAGCATCCGGGTGGCCCACAGATCGGCGTCGAGGCCGTCGCCGAGCCCGTGGTACGCGAGGTCGACGAAGGGGACCCAGCCGTTCGCCTCGGCGAGCCCGGCCAGCGCCTCCCAGGTCTCCGCGGCGGGGTCGGCTCCGGTGGGGTTGTGGCAGCAGCCCTGGAGCAGGACCACGTCGCCCCGGCGCGCGGCGCGCAGATCCTCCAGCATGACGTCGTCGCCGCCGCCGTATCCGTACGTACGGACCGTGAGGCCTGCGCCTTCGAGGATGGGGCGGTGGTTGACGTACGCGGGGTCGCTGATCCACACCGTGGTGCCGGGGCGGGTCTGGCGGACGAGATCGGCGAGCAGGCGCAGGGCCCCGGTGCCGGCCACGGTCTGGACGGCCGTCGCGCGGGCGGTCCTGGCGTCGGTGCCGAGGACCATGGAGAGCATGGCCCGGTTGAAGGCGGTGTTGCCGGACAGGCCCCGGTACTCCTTGGAGACGGCCCGGTCCGCCAGGCGTATCTCGGCCTCCTTGACGGCGGCCATGACCGGGGTGGCCCCGGTGTGGTCGCGGTAGACCCCGAGGACGAGGTCGAGGCGCTCGGGGCGCGGGTCGGCGGCGAACTCGGCCGACAGGTCCCACAGCGGGTCCACGGGCGGGGCGGAGAGCAGCTCAAGCATGGGCGGCGACCTTGGTTCGGGGGCGCCGGTTGGCGAGCGCGACGCCGAGGGTGATGAGGGGGACGCCGACGAGGACGGACAGGGTCGGCGACTCGTCGAGGAGGGGTACGGCGAGCAGGACGACGGCGACCGGGCTGAGGGAGCCGACGACCGAGCTGCGCTCGGGGCCGAGGCGGCGGATGGCGAACGCGTACAGCAGTCCTGCGCACAGCCCGACGCCCAGGCCCTGGACGACGAGGAAGAGGGCGATGTCACCGGCGGCGGCGTGGGCGATCCCGGTCGGCAGGACGCCGGTGAGCGCGAGCAGGGCGACGACGGCGAAGGACGGCAGGCAGAGCAGACCGATGGAGCCGACCGGGTCGAGGTCGACCTCGCGCAGGCCGACGGTGTAGAGGGCCCAGAGCCCGCTGGCGAGCAGCAACGTTCCTGCACCGAGCAGGACGTCCGCGTCCAGGGCGGCCGTGTACCGCCAGACCAGGGCGGCGACTCCGGCGACGATCAGGGCGAGCCCCGCCGCCTGCGTACCGCGAGGGGCGCTCTTGCCGCCCGCGACCATGAGCGCGGAGACGAAGAGCGGGACCATGCCGGGGACGATCGCGCCGACGAAGGCGGCCGAGGTCAGCGAGCCGCCGTACATGGCGGCGAGGAAGAAGGGGACGCCCGCCCCGCAGACGATCTTGGCGGCGGTCGCGGGGCGTACCGCGACGAGCTGCCGTCGGCGCCGCCAGAGGGCCGGGGCCAGGACGACGAGCGGCACGCCGAAGCGGAGGAGGGCCGCGTCGGCGGGCAGGAGGGTGGAGGCGCCGAGGGCGCGGGCGCTGAGCGCGAAGGCGGCCCAGATGGCGACGGTGAGGAGCAGGGCGACGAGGCCCACGGCCTGCGGCGAGAGCGTAATGCCGGTCCGGGTGGCGCGGCGCGCCTGACCCAGCGGCGGTGCTCCCGCCGTCCGTATACCCCCCACGAAGGAGCCTCCCGCTCGAATCCACTGCTTTCGAGCAACGGTAGGGCTTGGGGCGGGGCAGCCGATTGCCAGTTCTGCCCTCCAGACCTAGCGTGAGGGCAGAATCTGCCAAGGATCGGCCGGGACCGGTCGTGGAGCGGCCGGGGATCTGTCGGGGATCCGCCGAAGAGCGGTCGAGGACGTGCGAAGGAGTGGACGACGTGGACGCCGTGGATTTCCAGATCATCCGCGAGTTGCAGGCGGACGGCCGCCTCTCCAACCAGGACCTCGCCGACCGGATCCGGCTCTCCCCGTCACCCTGCCTGCGCCGGGTGCGGCGCCTGGAGGAGGCGGGCCTGATCCGCGGCTACACGGCCGTGGTGGACCAGGTCACCTTCGGCCTGCCGATCACCGTCTTCGTACGGATCCGGCTCGAGCGCCACACGCGCGAGATCGTCGACGTCTTCGAGGACCACGTCGGCCGGATCGAGCACATCCAGGACTGCTATCTGATGGCGGGCAGCAGCGACTACCTGCTCCGGGTCGTGATCGAGAACCTGGAGGCGTACGAGTCCCTGGTACGCCACCGGATCCACGCCATCCCGGGCATCGCCTCGATCGAGTCCAGCTTCGCCTACGGCAGCGTGAAGCAGTCCAAGATCTACCCGCGCCCGGCCTGAGACCCTGAGGCCTCGGGCGGGCGCGGGGGACGTTCTCAAGGGCCTGTCAGAGGCCGAACTCCTGCGGGGACACGCCGAGCGCCGCGCACGCCTCGCGCAGGACCTGCTCCTCCGCCGGGGCGACGTAGCCGTCCGCGCCGGCGACGACGAAGCCGGTCTGCACGACCGCCTTGGCCTCCACGGGCTTCTTCGCCGCCTTGGCGATCTCCTGCAGCGCCTCGGCCTTGCCCTGCTGGAAGTTGTACGTCAGCTGGTCGACGTGCTTGTTGAACCGCTGCCGCAGCTGGTCCGGCGGGAAGTTCTTCAGGACGTCGTTCTGCAGGATCAGCGACTCCACGTGCTGGCGCTCGGCCGGGTCGACGGACCCGTCGGCCGCCGCGACCAGCGCGCACATGGCCATGCTGGCGTCCCGGTAGGCGCCGCTCTTGAGCTCCGTCTTGAGGGAGGCGAGCTGGGTCTTGAGGACGCCCACGAGCTGCGCCTTCGACCCCCCGCCCGCTCCCGGACCAGGCCGCGCCGTGCCTCCGGCGCCGGCGCCGGAACCGCGTGCTCCCTGCGCCTGCTGCTGCAGCCCCTTGGCCTGGTCCTTGATCCGGTCCCACATCGCCATCCGTGCCACCTCGCGTACGCGTTCGCTCCTCCGCGCGAGTACCGCGCGGTCCCCCTGAGAACTCCGGCGCACGCCCGCGAGTTCCCCGCGCGGGCCGGACGGGAGGGACGGGAGGGACGGGAGGGAACGGTCACTGCGGCATCAGGACCGTGTCGACGATGTGGACGTTGGCATTCCGGGTCGGGACGTCGCCGCAGACGATCTTGGCGGTGTCGTTGACGACGAAGGCGTCGCCGGAACCGTCGGTCGTCACGGTGCCGCCCTGGAGCGTCTTGAACGAGCCGTCGGCGAGGTCGCCCTTGTCGACCTTCTCGCCCACGACGTGGTAGGTGAGGATCTTGGTGAGCTGCTCCTTGTCGGCGAGGACCTTGTTCAGGTCGGCCTTCGGGATCTTGGCGAAGGCGTCGTTCGTCGGCGCGAAGACGGTGATGTCCTCGGCGTTGTTCAGGGTGTCGACGAGTCCGGCGGCCTTGACGGCCGAGACGAGCGTGGACAGCTCCGGGTTGTTCGACGCGGCGGTCGCGACCGGGTCGTCGGCCATGCCGTCGAGGCTGCCCTCACCCTGAGCCGGTACCGCGGCACAGCCCGGACCGAACGGCCCGTCCGTCTCCGCGGCGACGGCCTGCGGGGCGAGTACGCCCAGCAGCACCGGGAGTGAGAAGGCGGCCACGGCGGCTGCCGCGCGGCCCCTGAGGTGGGTGGGGCGTGTGGGATAGGTGGGATGTGAGGTGTTCATGGTCTTCCTCCTGCCGGTCCCCCGGAAGGTATTCGGCGCGACACCCCCTGTCGGATGAGCCTCCGTCGAGGCACCTTCCAGCGCTCGCATCGCTTGTGCGTCGGACGGTCGTAGAGTGGACACATGGGTGACCCGGTGACCGGTATGACGACGGGGGCCGTGGCGCGACGCCTCGGGGTCTCCCCCACCACGCTGCGGTCCTGGGACCAGCGGTACGGCATCGGCCCGGCCACGCACGAGGACGGCCGCCACCGGCGCTGGTCGCCGGCGGACGTCGCCGTGCTCGAGGCGATGTGCCGGCTCACCACGTCCGGCGTGCCCCCCGCCGAGGCCGCCCGCCTGGCCCTGACGGGCGCCGGGACCGGGACCGGCATAGAGCCCGACGCCGAAGCAGGGCTCCGGAACGAGCCGCCCACGCCCGCCGCCGGGTCCGGCGACGAGCCGCCGCCCACCCCCGTCCATCAGGTGTTCCGTGGGCTTGCCCGGGCCGCGGTACGGCTCGACAGCCCGGCCCTGGACACGCTGCTGCGCGACCTGCTGGCCGCGCACGGACTCGTCACCTCCTGGGAGGAGGTCATGGGGCCCACGCTGCACGCCGTCGGCCGTAAATGGGAGTCGTCGGGCGACCGGTACGTCGAGGTCGAGCACCTGCTCTCCTGGCACATCTCCACGGCCCTGCGCCGCATGTCCGACACCGTCGACCCCCGCCGCGGCGACTTCCCACCGGTCCTGCTCGCCTGTGTTCCCGGCGAGCAACACACCCTCCCTCTGGAGGCCCTGACGGCGGGTCTGGCCGAACAGTCCCTGCCCACTCGGATGTTCGGCGCCTCCGTGCCCGCCGAAGCCCTCGACTCGGCCGTCCGGCGGCTCGGCCCCACGGCCGTCGTCCTCTGGTCCCAGTCGCGCTCCACCGCCGCCCACGCCCTGGCCCGGCACGTCGCCGACACCTCGTTCGGCGTCCGAGGCGCCCGCACCCACCCCCTGGTGCTCCTCGCCGGTCCCGGCTGGGCCGGCAGGACGCCCGCTCCGGGCATGCTCCGCCCCGCCGGCCTGCGCGAGGCGCTCGGCCTCCTCACTCAGCGGTACGCGAGCCTGCCTCAGCTCTGATCCGGGCGGAGCATCAGCTCTGATCCAGGCGGAGGCGGAGCCGCTGGAGGCCGCGGCGGGCGTGGCTCTTGACCGTGCCCAGGGGCATCCCGGTGCGGCGCGCGATCTGTGTCTGCGTCAGGCCGCCGAAGAACGCGAGGGTCAGGACGTCCCGTTGGACGCTCGGCAGCCGGGCGAGTTCGCCGGTGACCACGATCCGGTCGAGCAGCTGGTCGGCGCCGTCGACCGGTGCGCGGTGCGGGGCGAGCGCGGCGCCCGCCGCGGCGACGAGAGCGGTCCTGCGGGTCCGGGCCGAGAGGGCGTCGGCGATCTTCCGCCGGGCGATGCCGACCAGCCAGGCCGGGACGGGCCCGCGCTCGGGCCGGTAACCCTGGCGCCCCCGCCAGGCGGCGAGGAAGACCTGCTGCGTGATGTCCTCCGCCTCGCGCGCGTCGCCGACCGTCCGCTGGGCGAGCGCGTGGACGAGGCCGCCCCAGCGCCGGTACGCCAGGGCCAGGCACTCCTCGTCGCCCCGGGCGAGCCCGGCGCCGATCTCCGCGTCCGTCGGCTGCGCCGCGAGCGCTGTGAGGGCTGTGGTCATGACGGATCCTCCTCCGCTTCCGGCCCCCTCAGGTTCCGGCGAACGGAAGCGGCGACGCAAAACGCATCGCTTGTGCGTCGTTTTGCGCTCCTTGGACCAGTCGGGCGTCGTCAGCCGTCCTCAGTCGAGCTCGCGGGCGCGGCGGAACCGCGCCAGGCCGTCCGCGAGCCCCACGACGGGCTCCGGATAGTCGCCCGACGCCCTCTCGTGCGGGGCGAGTTTCCACGGTTCGTGGATCGACGGGGCTTCCAGGTCGGCGAGTTCGGGGACCCAGCGGCGGACGTACGCGCCGTCCGGGTCGTACTTCCTCGCCTGGAGAACGGGGTTGAGGACCCGGTTGGGCCGGGTGTCCGTGCCGGTGCCCGCGACCCACTGCCAGTTGAGCTGGTTGTTCGCGACATCGCCGTCGACGAGGAGCCCGAGGAAGTGGCGGGCGCCGAGCCGCCAGTCGAGGTAGAGCGTCTTGGTGAGGAAGGAGGCCGCGAGCAGCCGGCCGCGGTTGTGCATCCAGCCCTCGTACGCGAGTTGACGCATGGCCGCGTCGACCAGGGGGTAGCCGGTCCGGCCCTCCTGCCAGGCGCGGAGATCCGCCTCGGCCCCCTTGCCGTGGCGCCAGCGGTCGTGCCGCGGCCGGTAGTCCTCGGTGGCGATGTCCGGGCGGGCGTTCAGGACCTGGTGGTGGAAGTCCCGCCAGCAGACCTGCCGTACGAACGCCTCCGCGCCCGCGCCTCCCGCGGCCCTGGCCTTGTGCACCACCTCGGCCGCGGAGAGGGCGCCGAAGTGCAGGTACGGGGAGAGCCGGGAGGTGGCGTCCCCCGCAAGGTCGTCGTGCCGGTCCTGGTACGCGTCGACCTGCCGGGCCATCCACGCCGTCAGCCGCTCGCGCCCCGCGCGCTCGCCGCCGACGGCAAGGCCCTCGGACACGGAGGGGACGTCGGCCCGCGAGGGCACCGCCTCCGACCGCACTCCGGCGGGCACCCGAACCGTCCTGGGCGCGGGAGCCGGGGAACGCAGCGGCACGCCCGACCAGCGCCGGTAGTACGGCGTGAACAGGGCGTAGTGGTCCGCTCCGCCCGCCGGGGTGACCTCCCCCGCGGGCAGCACGGTGATCACGCCGTCGTGGACGTACAGCCGACGTCCGTCGGACTCCAGGGCGTGACGCAGCCGCCGCTCCCGCTCGCGGGCGAAGGCGCTGTACCCCGCCGCCATGTGCACCTCGTCCGCGTCGACCTCCCGGACCAGGGCGCGGACCTCGGCCACCGTGTCCCCCTGCCGGACGACGAGCCGGCCGCCGCGTGCGCGCAGCCCGGCGTCGAGGTCGGTGAGGCAGTCGGCGAGGAAGGCCAGCCGGTTGGGCGCGGCGAAGCCCGCCCGGTCCACGGCCGGGTCCCGTACGAACAACGGCACCACCTCGGGCGCCGTTTCGAGGGCGGCCCGCAGGGGTGGGTGGTCGTGGAGGCGGAGGTCGGAGGTGAACAGGACGACCGAGGGGTTCATGGCACCGTTCCTGGCTGTTGTCGCGCGTGCACTGCGCTTCTTCTTCGCCCCGGGGCCCCGCATGGATGCGCCGGACGGCTAAAGCCGCCGCTCGACGGCCTCCTCAACAGCCTTCTGACCACCCTCCCCGGTCGCTTCCTCGGCCGTACGGGCGATCCTGCGGGCCATGCCGCCGAAGACGACCGCGTGGAAGGGGGCGACGCTCCACCAGTAGAGCTGCCCGGAGAGGCCGCGCGGGTGGAAGAGGGCGCGCTGCCGGTACCGGGACCGGCCGTCGCCGTCGCGCTCCGCGTACATCTCCAGCCAGGCCTTGCCCGGCAGCCGCATCTCCGCCCGGAGCCTGAGCATGCTCCCCCGCTCGATCTCCTCCACGCGCCAGAAGTCCAGGGCGTCGCCGACGCGCAGCCGGGCGGCGTCGCGGCGTCCTCGGCGCAGGCCGGCCCCGCCGAGGACGCGGTCGAGCCAGCCGCGTACGGCCCAGGCGAGCGGGAACGAGTACCAGCCGTTCTGCCCGCCGATCCCCTCGATGACCCGCCACAGGGCCTCGGGATCGGCCTCGACGTCCCGTTCCCGTTCGTCGGTGTACAGGCTGCCGCCCGCCCAGTCGGGGTCCGTGGGCAGCGGGTCGCTGGGGGCGCCGGGCAGCGCGGCCGAGGACCAGCGGGTGACGACCTGGGCGTCGCGTACGCGCTGGAGGGCGAGGGCGAGGGCCCGGTCGAAGGACAGGGGCGCGCCCGGCGGGTCGGGCACATGGCGGGCGATGTCGTGCTCGGCGCACACGACCTCGTACCGGAGGGACTCGGCGAGGGGCCGGGCGAGCGCGGCGGGTACGGGCGTGACCAGGCCGATCCAGTGGCTGGACAGACCCGGGGTGAGCATGGGCACCGGCAGGATCAGCCGCCGGGGCAGCCGGGCGACCTGGGCGTACCGCTCCATCATTTCCCGGTACGTGAGGACGTCGGGCCCGCCGATGTCGAAGGTCCGGTTGACGTCGGCGGGCATGCGGGCGCTGCCGACGAGGTAGCGCAGGACGTCGCGGACGGCGATGGGCTGGACCCGGGTGCTGACCCAGCTGGGGGTGACCATGACGGGGAGGCGTTCGGTGAGGTAGCGGAGCATCTCGAAGGAGGCGGAGCCGGAACCCACCACGACGGCGGCCCGCAGGACGGTCGTCGGCACCCCGGACGCGAGCAGGATCCGGCCGACCTCGGCCCGGGAGCGCAGGTGCGGGGAGAGTTCGTCGTCCGGGATCCCGACGGGGGTGAGGCCGCCGAGGTACACGATGCGGCGGATCCCGGCGGCCCGGGCCTCCGCGGCGAAGGTCCTGGCGGCGAGCCGGTCCGTCTCCTCGAAGTCCCGCCCGGAGCTCATCGAGTGCACGAGGTAGTACGCGACCTCCACGTCGCGCAAGGCGGGCCGGAGGCTGTCCGCGTCCCTGACGTCGCCCCGGACCACCTCGACGCGGTCCGCCCACGGGTGGTCGCGGAGATGGGCGGGCGTACGGGCCAGACAGCGGACGTCGTACCCGGCGTCGAGGAGCTCGGGCACGAGCCGCCCGCCGATGTACCCACCCGGGCCGGTGACCAGGCACTTCATGAACGACCGCCTCTTTCCCTCAGCTCCGGACGATGACGACACACGTTGTTCCACCCAGAGTGTTCTGCCTGGGCCGCTCTCATGGATGCGGCCCTATGACGGCACCGGCTTCTCCGGCGACCCGCCGCCGGCCGAGGAGCTCCCGGGCGAGGACGTTCCGCGTGCCACGGAGAGGGGCTCGGCGATGTCCTCCAGCGACCGGCGTTCGGCCTTGACGGCGAGGAACGCCGCCACGATGCCCGCGGCGCACATCAGCCCGGCGCCGATCTGGAACGCGAGGACGGTGTCGGAGACGACACCGGACTCGGTGAGGCTGGCGAAGATCAGGGGACCGCTGATTCCGCCGGCGGCCGTACCGATCGCGTAGAAGAAGGCGATGGCCATCGCCCGGGTCTCCATGGGGAAGATCTCCGAGACGGTCAGGTACGCGCTGGAGGCGCCCGCCGACGCGAAGAACAGCACCACGCACCAGCAGGCGGTGAGCGTGGAGGCGGTGAGGGAGCCCTGGCCGAAGAGCCATGCCGTGCCGAAGAGGAGCACGCCCGACAGGATGTACGTCGAGGAGATCATGATCCGGCGCCCGACGGTGTCGAAGAGCTTCCCCAGCAGCAGGGGGCCGATGAAGTTGCCGGCCGCGATGACGGCGAAGTAGTAGCCGGTGCGGTCGGTGGGCACGTCGAAGAAGGTGGTGAGGATCGCGCCGAAGCCGAAGGTGATGGCGTTGTAGAGGAAGGCCTGGCCGATGAAGAGCGACAGACCGAGGACCGCGCGGCGGGGGTAGCTGCGGAAGACGGTCTTGGCGATCAGCCCGAACCCGATGCTCTTGCGCTGGTGGATGGTGATCTCACCGGCGGGTGGCGGCAGGGGCCGGCCGTGTTCCCGCTCGATCTCCTGCTCGACGGAGGACACCAGCGCGTCGGCCTCTTCGCCCCGGCCGTGGATGAACTGCCAGCGCGGGCTCTCCGGGACATGTCTGCGGACCAGCAGGATGACCAGGCCGAGGACGACACCGAGGGCGAAGCTGAGCCGCCAGCCGACGTTGATCGCGAAGATGTCGGTGTCGAGCATGACGATGGAGAGCAGGGCGCCGCCGATGGCGCCGAGCCAGTAGCTGCCGTTGATGATCAGGTCGACACGGCCGCGGTACGTGGACGGGATGAGCTCGTCGATCGCGGAGTTGATGGCCGCGTACTCGCCGCCGATGCCGAAACCGGTGAGGAAACGGAAGAGGAAGAACCACCAGGTTTCGAACGACAGCGCGGTGAGCGCGGTCGCCGCGAGGTAGACCGCGAGGGTCACCATGAAGAGCTTCTTGCGCCCGTAACGGTCGGTCAACCAGCCGAAGAACAGCGCTCCCGAACAGGCGCCGGCCACGTACAGCGCGGCGGCGACACCGGTGACCTGGGCCGAGGTGATGGGGAGCCCGCTGCCCTCCTCGGCGAGCCGGCCGGCCATGTTGCCGACGATCGTGACCTCGAGCCCGTCCAGGATCCAGACGGTGCCGAGACCGATCACGATCATCCAGTGCCAGCGCGACCACGGGAGGCGGTCCAGACGGGCCGGGACGGCGGTGGTCACGGTGCCGGAGGACGCGGGCACGGAGGCCGGATTCGATTCCGCGGTCATGGTTCCCTCTCGTCGAGCCGTCGAGCGACCCTCTGTCCGCCCCTCCTTGTGCCCCGAACCGGCGGAGACACGCCTGGGGGTGCCGGGTCGCCTACGGCTGCTGCGTGACGAGGTGCAGCTGCGCCACGGGTACGTCCGTGGTGGCGTCGAGGTTCTCGCCGTCGTACCACTCGACGGTGGCGGTGTCGCCGGACAACGCGGTGATGCGGCCGACCGGGAGGTCGGCGCGCGAGACCGGTGTCGAGCCCGCGGTCTGGCCCAGATCCTGTGTCGTCACCCTGTCCCCGACTGCGAAACTGCTGGCCATCGGTTCCTCCAAGATCAGGTGTGCCACGAAGACTCCCCAATCCCGAGCTCCCACGTGGAGGACCACGCCGCGTCAGGGTTCCGATTTCACCTGCCTGGCGCGGAGCGGGTCCGCTGGGCGAACGTCCGGTACGCCTCCTCGTCGAAGAGGACGAACCTGACCTCCTCGACGGCGGTCTTCGTGCTCCGTACCGTCTCGACCGCGATGCGGGCGCCGTCGTCCATGGGCCAGCCGTAGACGCCCGTCGAGATGGCCGGGAAGGCGACGGTACGGGCGCCCAGTTCGTCCGCCACGCGGAGCGACTCGCGGTAGCAGGAGGCGAGCTGGTCCGAGCGGTCCTCGTCTCGGGACCAGACCGGGCCGACCGTGTGGATCACCCAGCGCGCGTCGAGCCGGCCGGCCGTCGTGGCGACGGCCCGGCCGGTGGGGAGGCCCTTGCCGTAGTGGCCGGCGCGCAGCGCGCGGCATTCCGCCAGGATCTCGGGGCCGCCCTTGCGGTGGATCGCACCGTCGACGCCGCCTCCGCCGAGGAGGGAGGAGTTCGCGGCGTTGACGACGGCGTCGGCGTCTTGGTCCGTGATGTCGCCGAACACGAGGACGATGCCCGGATGTGTGGTCATAAGGCCATCATCTCCCGGTCGTCGCCGGCGATCGGGGTCATTTACCAGTCGTCGCCCGGCCTCGCCCGTCTCGCCCCGTCATCGCCCCGTCGCCCGGAGCCTGCGCCAGACCGCCTTCGCCGCGTTGTGCCCGGACATGCCGTGCACGCCCGGGCCCGGCGGGGTCGCGGAGGAGCAGAGGAACACGGCCGGGTGCGGGGTCGCGTACGGGAAGAGGGAGAGCTTGGGGCGCAGCAGCAGTTGGAGTCCGCGCGCCGCGCCGCAGGCGATGTCGCCGCCCACGTAGTTGACGTTGCGGGCGGCCAGCTCCGCCGGGCCCGCCGTGGCGCGGGCCAGGACGCGGTCGCGGAAGCCGGGCGCGAAGCGCTCGATCTGGCGCTCGATGGCGTCCGTGAGGTCGCCGTCCCAGCCGTTCGGCACATGGCCGTAGGCCCAGAAGACGTGCTTGCCCTCGGGGGCGCGGCCGGGGTCGACGAGGCTGGGCTGCGCGGTGATGAGGAACGGTGTCCGGGGGGCCGTGCCGGAGGAGGCCTGGCGCAGGGCGGTGCCGATCTCCCCGCTGGTGGGCCCGATCTGGACGGTGCCGGCCTGGCGGGCCTCCTCGGCCGTCCAGGGCACGGGGCCGTCGAGCGCGTAGTCGATCTTGAAGGCGGCGGCGCCGTACCGGTAGTGGTCGTAATAGCCGCCGAAGCCGGCGATCCGGGCGAGGGCGGTGGGTGAGGTGTCGAAGACGTACGCGCGGGCCGGCGGGAGGTCGTCGAGCCGCTTGACCTCGTAGTCGGTGTGGACCGCGCCGCCCAGGTCCTTCAGGTACGCGGCGAGGGCGTCCGAGATCGACTGGGAGCCGCCCCGGGGCAGCGGCCAGCCGCCCTCGTGCGCGGCGAGCGCGAAGACGAGGCCGACCGCCGAGGTGGCGAACCCGTCGAGCGGGGCGATGACATGGCCGACGAGGCCCGAGAAGAGGGCGCGCGCCTTCTCGTCCCGGAAGCGGCGGGTGAGCCAGGTCGACGGGCGCAGCCCGTCGAGGCCGAACCGGGCCAGCGTGATCGGGTCCCGGGGCAGCGCGGTGAGCGGCAGGGACATGAAGTCCCGTGTCAGGGTGTCCCACTTGCCGAGGTACGGGGCGACCAGGCGGCGGTACGTGCCGGCGTCGCGCGGCCCGAGGGAGGCGGCGGTCTCGGCGACGGAGCGGGAGAGCACAGCGGCGGTGCCGTCGTCCCACGGGTGCGCCATGGGCAGCCGTGGCTGCAGCCATTCAAGTCCGTACCGGTCGAGCGGCATCGTCTTGAAGACGGGCGAGCCGATCCCGAGCGGGTGCACGGCGGAGCAGGGGTCGTGGCGGAAGCCGGGGAGGGTCAGCTCCTCGGTTCTGGCGCCGCCCCCGACGGTGGGTTTGGCTTCGAACACGGCGACGGAGAAGCCCCGTCGGGCGAGTTCCACCGCGGCGGTCAGTCCGTTGGGCCCCGCCCCCACGACGACAGCATCGAGCATCGACGGCACCTTGGACTCCTTCGTCAGTCAGCCGATGGCCAAGACTCCCAGGATATTCCGGCGCGTCGGCGCGCTTCACCGACCCCTGAGCAGTGTCCGGATCCGCTCGGCGGTGGTCTGGTCGCGCGCCGCGGTGAACGGCAGCGCGTTGCCTCCGGTGATACGGAAGGGCTCGCCCGCGACGGTCGTGTCCGCGCCGCCCGCCTCGGCCACCAGGAGCAGTCCCGCCGCGTGGTCCCAGGCGTACTCCCAGGAGAAGGCGGTGGCGTCGAGGAGGCCCCGGGCCACGGCCAGGTATTCGAGTCCGGCGGAGCCGCAGGGACGCGGCCGTACGCCCTCGACGTTCAGGCGGAGCAGGGCGGCCTTCTCGCTGTCGGTGGTGTAGTCGGGGTGGGAGGAGGCGACTTCGAGTGCGGCCCCGGGGGTCGGCGAACCGGACCGTATCGGCGCGCCGTTGAGCGTCGCGCCGCGTCCGCGGACGGCGACCGCCATCTCGTCGAGCGCGGGGGCGTACGTCCAGGAGGCGAGGAGCTCGCCGCGGACCGCGAGGGCGACGAGGGTGCAGAATCCGGCCTCGCCGCGCACGAACTGGCGGGTGCCGTCGACGGGGTCCACGATCCACACGGGGGCGTCGCCCTGGATCGCTTCGTACACCGTCGGGTCGGCGTGGACGGCCTCCTCGCCGACGACCACGGAGCCGGGGAGCAGGGCCGTGAGGGAAGCGGTGAGGTGCTCCTCGGCGGCCCGGTCGGCGACCGTCACGAGGTCGTGCGGCCCGTTCTTCTCGTCGATCTCGTGGGCGGCGAGCTGCCGGAAGCGGGGCATGATCTCGGCGGCGGCGGCCTTGCGGACCGCCTCTTCCACCTCGGTCGTGCCACCGGCGAGGACGTGCTCGAGGAACTCTTCGGTCATGCGTCCAGTCACTGCAGTCATGCCTCCAGCTAAGCACGGCGGTCTGACACCCGAAGCGTCGCCTTCGTAACCCTCCGTTCACCCACGGAGTGTGCTTTGGACCGGTTCACCCCTTGGTGGCCTCACACACGGCGGGCGAGCGGTCCGCGGGGCAGGCCGCGTCCCGCGCCAGCAGGCACTCCTCCAGGAATCCCAGCGCCCGCAGGTGGTAGGTGCGGGCGGCCCAGCCGAGGCTGATGTTGTGTCCGGCGTTCGGCTGGAGCTCCACGGTCACCTTCGCCGCGGACAGAGGTGCTCTGAGCGCCGCGACGGCCTCCTCGTCGAAGCGCCACCACTGTTCCTGCTCGGCGAAGGTGAACCTGACCGGGACCGTGACCCGGGCGGCGATGTCCGGGTACAGGCGGGGCCACAGGGGGCCCTCCTTCGCCTCCAGGACGGGCACCGGCGACACCAGCGCGCGGCCGAGCCGGAACGCGTCGGGCGGATAGAACCGCAGGGGGCCCCAGTGCCGACGCCAGTCGCCGTGGCCGTCCAGGCCGGGCAGCCGGTGGGTGTCCACGGCCAGGGTGGTGCCGAGCCCGGAGATGTCCAGGCCCACGAGCGGGCGGGGGGAGTCGGCCGCGGCGGCCAGGGCGAGCTTGCCCCCGTTGGAGTGCGCCACCAGGAAGAAGCCGGCACCGGTGGCGTGGGTGGAGGCGAAGTCGGCGAGCGCGGCGTGCAGGGTCGCCGCCTGCCGCCGGACCGTCTGCCCTTCGGGCAGGCAGGGGGCGGACGCCCGGTACCCGGGCCGGTCCACCGCCAGGACGGAGTAGCCGAGCCGGGCGCCCAGTTCGAGCAGGGAGAGACCGGGTGTGGCCCGGCTGTCGAAGTAGCCGGCGCTCATGCCGCCGCCGTGGATGGCCACCACCACCGCGCGGGGTGGGCCGGCCGGCTCGGCGAGCAGGGCGGACAGCGGAACGCCCGCGGCGTCGAGCGTGATACTGCGGATCTCCGGGGCGCCGGACCCGGCTTCCGCTCCGGGCGCCCCCGAGCACCGGGCGGCAGGGCGGAGCCCCCGCACCTGGTCCGGTGCGTCGTCAGCGGTGGATTGCATGGATTCTCCCTCGGACCGAGCGGTTACCCGACGTGGCCAGTCAAGCGGCCCGACCGGGCGGTCCGCCCTCTTCCCGGGCATGAGTGAGCCGTGTCCACCCGGTTCCCACCCCGGCCCGGAGGCTGGGGGTGGGAACCGGGACGCCCGGTGTGCGAACGGGAATCCTTGACCGCGGGATCCGTCGACTGCGGGGTCGCGGGGCT